>PBOJ01000031.1 GCA_002724315.1 Planctomycetaceae bacterium
AGCAGCCAAAGCAGCAGCAGCCAAAGCAGCAGCAGCCAAAGCAGCAGCAGCCAAAGCAGCAGCAGCCAAAGCAGCAGCAGCCAAAGCAGCGGCAGCCAAAGAGACGGCATTGAAGTCTGCGAAAGTGACGGCCGACGAAAAGAACCCGCCGGCCAAACCGTCTTCGAAGATACTCAAGTCCGTCACCAAGCCTTTGTCCGGCGTCGCCAAAGCCCTCGGCAAGGTCCTCGGGGGACTCTTCGACTGATTTCCACTCTCCCTTCGCTGTACCACCAGCAATCTCTATAATCAGTCGCTTCGCGTCCGCAACGGGCGATCCTCCCCCCGTTCTCCATCACACTCCCATGCTGCGTTCCCACACCTGCGGCGAACTTCGATCCGATGACATCGGCCAGACCGTGACACTCGGCGGCTGGGTCCAGAATTACCGTGACCATCGCGGATTGGTCTTCATCGATCTTCGGGACCGTTACGGCATCACCCAGATCGTCTTCAATCTCTCGCACGACGAGCAGATGCAGGAAGTGGCTCGTGCCCTGCGCAGCGAGGACGTGATCCAGGTCGAAGGCGAGGTGATCAGCCGTTCCGAGAACGTCAATCCGAAGCTGGCGACCGGGGAGATCGAGATCAAGTCGACAGGGCTGGTTGTCTTCAGCAAGAGCAAGACACCGCCGTTCGAGCCGACCACGGCCGAGTTGCCCAACGAGGAACTGCGGTTGAAGTACCGTTTCCTGGATCTTCGGCGGGACGAGCTCCAGAAGAACCTCGTGCTGCGGCACAAGATGACGAAGGCAGCCCGCGACTTCTTCGATCAGAACGATTTTCTTGAGATCGAGACCCCGATGCTGGGCCGCAGCACGCCCGAGGGGGCTCGTGACTACCTGGTACCCAGCCGCGTGCACCCCGGCAGCTTCTACGCTCTGCCACAGAGCCCTCAGATCTACAAGCAGATCCTGATGATCGCCGGCTACGACCGCTACGTGCAGATGGCCCGCTGCTTCCGAGACGAGGATCTGCGAGCCGACCGGCAGCCCGAGTTCACCCAGGTTGACGTCGAGATGGCCTTCGTCCAGCGTGACGACATCCTGGAGATCATCGATGGACTGATGGCTCACCTGGTCAAGGAACTCCGTGGAGAAGAACTGGCCCTGCCCCTGCCCCGGTTCACCCACGCCGAAGTCATGGAGCGGTACGGCACGGACAAGCCCGATCTGCGGTTCGGGATGGAACTGATCGACATCGGCGAAATTGCCGGTGCCTGCGGATTCGGCGTATTCAAGAACACGATCGAATCCGGCGGCCGGGTTCGGGGGATCAACGCCCGCGGTGCCGCCGAGACCTACAGTCGAAAAATGATCGACGAACTGACCGACTATGTGAGCGAGTACGGCGCCAAGGGCCTGGCGTTCTTCCGTGTCGCCGACGGATCACTCGATTCTCCCATCGCCAAGTTCCTCGACGACGAGCACCACCAGGCGATCATCGAGAGCCTGTCAGCCGAGCCGGGCGACCTGCTGTTCTTCGTCGCCGATTCCGATTCGGTCACGTCATCTGCCCTGTCCGCGCTGCGGAACCGGCTCGGCGTGGAACTGGAACTCTACGATCCCAGCGAACTGAAGATCGCCTGGGTTGTCGATTTCCCCCTGCTGGGCTGGAACGAGGATGAGCAGCGTTGGGATGCCGAGCATCACCCGTTCTGCTTCCCGGTCGAGGAGGATCTCGAGTCCCTGGCCAGCGATCCGGGCGCCGTGCGGGCACAGTCCTACGACCTGGTCTGCAACGGCTACGAAGCGGGCAGCGGCAGCATCCGGATCCACGACCCCGTCGTCCAGCAACAGGTCTTTGATCTCCTGGGCATCAATTCGGAAGAAGCCGAGATGCGTTTCGGTTTCCTGCTCGAGGCTCTCCGCTACGGTGCCCCACCCCACGGAGGAATCGCCCTGGGACTGGATCGCTGGGTGATGATGTTTGCCGGCCACGACAACATCCGCGACGTGATCGCGTTCCCCAAGACGCAGAAGGCTGCCGACCTGCTCAGCGGAGCCCCGTCACCGGTTGACGACCGCCAGCTCCGCGAATTGTCGATTCAAACCGACCTGCCCGATCCCACCGCGTCATCCTGACGTGACCCGGGCCGCGGACCGGTCAAACGGGATGGGACCAACCATGCCGGCCGAACCAACCGCCCGCTACCTCGACAACCACGCCACCACCCGCACCGACCCGCGGGTAGTCGAGTCGATGCTGCCGTTTTTCAGCGAACGCTTCGGCAACGCGGCCAGTACCGGTCATGCCTTCGGCGATGATGCCGCCGCCGCGGTCGAGACAGCCCGTGCCGAGGTGGCCGAACTTCTCGGGGCCGAGCCCGTCGAGGTGATCTTCACCAGCGGAGCAACGGAGGCGAACAACCTGGCACTCAAGGGCGTTCTCGGCACATCCCCGACCAACGCCCACCTGGTCGTTTCGACGGTTGAACATCCCTCGATCCTTGACCCGGCTGCACGCCTGCAACGCGACGGTTGCCAGTTGACTCGGATTCCCTGCGACGCCGACGGCCGGATCGATCCCGAAACCGTCATTTCCGCCCTCACGCCCGACACCGTGCTGGTCAGCGTGATGTGGGCAAACAACGAGGTGGGAACCATCAATCCGGTCATCGACTGCGCCCAGGCGTGCCATGACCGAGGAGTGATCTTCCATACCGATGCGGTGCAGGCGGCCGGTCGTGTGCCGGTCAATTGCCGCAACCTGGCCGTGGATCTGCTCTCGCTGTCAGCCCACAAGATCTACGGCCCCAAGGGCATCGGGGCACTCATCGTTCGTCGTGGCACGAGACGGATCCGCCTGGCCCCCCAGATCGAAGGCGGGGGCCACGAGGGGCATCTTCGCAGCGGCACGCTGCCAGTCCCACTGGTGATCGGATTCGGCACCGCCTGTCGGCTCGCCCGGGAGGCACTCGAATCCGAATCGAACCGGTTGTCTGGACTGGCCGGGACCCTGGTCGAGGGAATTCGGTCACGGCTGCCGGGTGTGCGAATCAACGGCCACGCGACCGATCGTCTGCCGGGCAACGTGCACCTGGGCTTCGAGGGCGTCGATGGAGACGCGTTGCTGGCGGGATTGCGTCAGATTGCCGTCAGCAGCGGGTCGGCGTGCACCACGGCCAATCCCGAACCGAGTCACGTGCTGGCGGCAATGGGAGTTCCCGAAGCTCTCAGCCGTGCCAGTCTCCGGTTCGGACTCGGACGGTTCAACACCGAGGAGGACATCGCGGTAGCGGTTGAGGAGGTGGTCACCACGGTCGAGCGGTTGCGGGGGGTCGACAATTCACCCCGGCCCACCGTCCGTTGACACGCCGACGGAGCCGGCACTACAGTCCGGCCGCTGGCGTGGCTGTACTCCAACGACTCACCCGGAGTCCTTCGTGTCGATGACGATCCCGCAAAGCCCGTTTTCCCGGCGGCCCGCCTGGTCCGTCGCTGCCATCGGGCTGCCCCTGGCGATTCTGATCGGCGGATGCCTGGGCTCACCTCGGGTCACGTCCGATTCGATCAACCGACCGGCCCCCACCGCCGTCGCAGGTTTCCCGGCCTCCTGGCAGCCAGCCAAGCCGCTCCGCAAATGGAAGTCGATCGTGTTGCACCACACGGCGACCGAGGCCGGCAGCGTCAAGTCGATTCACGCCGCACATCGCAAGCGCATCACCAACGGCAAGCCGTGGCTGGGAATCGGATATCATTTCGTGATCGGCAACGGCAAGGGCATGGCCGACGGCGCGGTCGAAGCGACATTCCGCTGGCGCGACCAGTTGCACGGTGCCCATGCCGGGAAACAGGCCCAGAACCAACATGGGATCGGTATCGCCCTGATCGGTCACTTCGACAAGCAGCCGCCCAGCCCCGCGCAACTCGCTTCGCTAAGACGCCTGGTCTTTCATCTCAAGACAGCACACGCAATTCCGACGACCGGGCTGATCGGTCACGGCGAGATCAAGAAGACGGCCTGCCCCGGAAAGCTGTTCCCGCTGGCCACCCTCAAGAAGGAATTCGCTGGCAAGATGCCGACGCGGTGAGCGGGTCCTCATGCGGGACCAGCAATAGGCTATTTGGCCTTGGGCTTCTTCGGCTTCGCCGCGTCACCGGCATCCTGCGGGTAAACCAGGACACGGTCGTGGACCAGCATCACCAGATCAGGCCGATCGTCGCCGGTCACGTCGGCGATCAGTACCTCACGAGGTTCACTGCCCGCGCCCCCTCCGGCCGCACCGCGAAACGACTTCTGCTCGAACACGCGAAAGTCCAGTGCGTGCCGAAGTCCCCGGGCCGGTGAATGGTCCAGCAGGCTGATCCGATGGGACCGCTTGTCGATCGCCGCCACGTCGACACGTCCGTCACCGTTGAGATCTCCACTGACGGTCGTCGAGAAAAGCGCCTGCTTTCGTCGCGGTTCGAACGACGCCAGCTCCTTGAGCCGAGGTCCCGTTTGACCGTTGTAGAGAACCGCGAACTTGCCGTTCCCCACCAGCAGCAGGTCCTCTCGCTTGTCGCCGTCGAGATCGGCAATCCGGTTGGTCCGGTAAGCCAGTGTCCCCAGTTCGACCTCGCGCCACGGCCGGAACAACTTGCCCTTCCCTTCCTGCCGCATCATTCTCAGCTGGCGGACACCGGTATCGACCAGCACGATCTCTTTTCCCGGTGTCGCATCCAGGTCAAGGGCCGCAACACCGGCGATCTTGGCGTTCGATTCGGTCACGTTGTACTGGTCAATCACCTGCCAGCCACCTGACGTTGTCAGCGCGAGGTTGCGGGCAAATTTCTGCTGTGCCACCAGGATCGACTGTTTCTCGAGTCGGCCGACAAACAGCTGGCCCGGGTCGATGCTCCCCAACTGGATTCCGCCACTGCCAGACACCGCTTTCATTCCGCCGTCTGCCTGCCCGATCATCAGCGCCGGTGGCTGTTCGAGGTCCTGGAAAACCAGCAGGTCAGGCCGCCCATCGAGGTTGGCATCGACGGCGACCAGGTACTGGGGAGTTCCCTTGACCGGCACCGGTACCTGCGCCAGTTTTCCGAAGGAGCGGGCGGAGAGTTGACCGTTCTTTCCCTTCGCCAGGGCGCCCAACACGTAGCCCCTGCCGCTGGCCGGCTTGGCGACGTAGA
Organism: Planctomycetaceae bacterium; assembly: GCA_002724315.1. Lineage (GTDB taxonomy): Bacteria > Planctomycetota > Planctomycetia > Planctomycetales > Planctomycetaceae > UBA8437. The sequence goes on from PBOJ01000031.1 coordinate 5,160, forward strand.
CGATTTCCGGCCCAGGCTTGCCGTCCAGGTTGACCAGTTCACAGGCCAGTGGCGACCCTGTCACGGCCAACGGTTTCGGGAACCCAAGGCGACCGTTGGCCATCTGGCTGATCCCCAGGGTCTTCTCCTTCACGCTGACGACAATCACCTCGTTTCCCGCAGCCCCGTCAACGTTGCCGATTTTCACATGCCGCGTGTCCTCGAGTCCCGGAAAAGCGGTCCCCAGGTCGAGTCCACCGGTGGGACGCTGGCGAAAGACGATCACCCTGGCTCCGGCAGGGTCCGACACCAGCACGTCGGTGCGACCGTCACCGTCGACATCGCCGGTCGCCACATCGCGGAGTTGCTCGGTACGAGCCGCACCCTGGCGACCGAACCCGTACTGGATCAGTCGCTGTTTCGTCTTCGGTCCATCACCGTCGGCAGCCGGACCCTGAACCTTCAGCAGCTTGACCCGGTTGGTCGACGATTCCACCACAACCAGTTCCTGACCGCGGCGACCATCGATGTCCTGCAACCGGACATCTCGGTGGGCCGGCAGTTCGAAACGGACTTCCGGACCCAGACGACCCGTCTTGTCCTGCAGCCGCGCGCAAAATGACCGCTTCTGGGACTCGACGGTCGCGTAACACAGGTCCTCGCGGCCATCACCGTCCAGATCACCGACGATGGCCAGGCCGAGCTGTGCCGAGGTGTTCATCAACAACCGCGGTGTGCCCAGCTTGCCGTCCTTCGACTGGTAGTAAATGAAGGTCTCGAACTTGCCCAGCACCACCAGGTCGGAACGACCGTTGCCGTCCAGGTCACCGGTCACCAGGCTGCCACGAATCGGGTTGATGTCCGGAATACGGAACTCGACTTTCTCGGACCATTCCCCGTCCTTGGGCTGGAACCGGACCACCAGGTAATTGGGTGTACCGAGGTAAGCCAGGTCCGGACGACCATCGCCGTTGAAATCGCCGGCCACCAAGGCGGAGACCTGGCGGTCCACGGGGATCTTGCGATGCTCAAAACGCCAGTCGTTCTTGACCTGGTTGATGTCCTCGTCGAAATCCGCGGCAGCCGCGACGTCGGGCTTCTTCTTCCGTTGGCGAAGGTAATCGATGCGGCTGTGACTGTTGTCAGCCAGGACCAGATCAACCAGCCCGTCGCGATCGAGGTCACGGGCCAGCAAGTTGCTCGACCGTCGCTCCAGCTTGAAGATCTCGACCGGACGAAAACCAAAGTACTGGCCCAGGGGTGAGGGTCCGCGGAGTTCCTGGGCACGGGTCGGCTCACCCGCCAAGGCCCACAACGCCAGCAGAAACGCGGTCAACAACCTGGTGGTGTTCATCGTCTTATCGTCCGTCATCTATTCGAATCTCCGGCGCCAGCAGAAACACGCGTTCGTGTTGCAGACGTTCCAGGTGCCCGACGATCCGGCGGATCGCCTCGGCACGTTGTGGCTCCAATGTTCCCAGCAATGGAACAACCCGGTCAAGCAACCGGACACCCTCCCGCCGACTGCGTCTCCTTCCGACCAGGGGCCCAGGCCGGTCGGGTTGGCGTGTGCCCATCAACGAGTCGAACAGACCCCGGGATTCAGGATACTCTCGGATCGTGTATTTCCGGATTCCGGCCCGCTTTGCCGCCGCGGCAATCGCATCGACCTGGCCCCCCATCCGGTCAACCAGGCCCAGTTCCAGCGCTTGCCGCCCGGTGTAAACCCGCCCACCGGCGATCTGTTCGATCGGTTTCTTCAGTTTCTTGCCACGGCCATCGACCACGTGTCGCTTGAACGTGCCGTAGATCTCGTCCATCTGTTCCTGTACCCGGTCCCGCTGGTCGTCGGTGAAGACCGCGGCCGTTCCATTCAACGTGGCATTGGCACCGCGACTACGGGAGGCCCACTTGATTCCCAGCTTGTCCCACAATCCGGTGGTGGCGAACTTCCCGCCGACGACGCCGATCGACCCGGTGATCGTCGTCGGCTGGGCAAGAATTTCGTCGGCGTAACTTGCGACGTAGTACCCGCCACTGGCAGCGACGTTGCCCATCGAAACGATCACCGGCTTGTTGGCCTGGACCTTTCGGACCGCGTCGAGGATCACCTCGCTGGCCAGCGCCGAACCACCCGGAGAATCGATTCGCAGCACCACCGCCTTGATCGCCTTGTCCCGCTCGACCACCGCGAGCGTTTTTCTCAACGTTTCGCTCGAGGCCGCGGCACCTCCGGTAGGACTGATCGGCATCGACCCGCCGACGATGGTCCCTTCCAGGTAAACCATCGCGATCGTATCACCCCGATTGACGACCCGCCCGGGCCCCTGCAGCAGCTTCGAGTAGAACTGGATCAGGCCCAGGGGACTCGACAGGTCGACCTGCTGCCGTGGTGGCAGGCCGTAACGGGTCAGCAGCCGGCTCGCCTGGCCGTGAGCCCGTCTCATCCGATCGTAAAATTCACGGCGGTGCTCAACCGCATCAATCAGTCCGGCCGCCCTGGCTCGTGAGGCCGTGTACGGACCCTGGTCGATCCAGTGACGCACCTGCTTCCTGTCAACGTTCCGGCCACTGGCGATCAGGTCGACGTACGTCCTGTACTGGCTGTCGAGCAACCGGTCACCCATCGCGGCCGCATTGCGACTGGGCCCCTCGCGCATGTACATCTCGCCGGCACTCTTGAAATCTCCGCAGGTCAGAAAGTCGGGCTCGACACCAAGCCAGTCCAGCAACCCACGAATGTAGGGCGACTCGGTGGCCAGCCCGACCAGCGCCAGTTCCCCGCCGGGGACAACACTGAGGTGAGAACAGTGAGAGGCCAGCACGTAGCCACCGGTCCCCATCGACTCCGCCAGCAGGTAAACCGGTTTGCCCGTCTCACGCAGGCGATCAACCGCCGAGACCAGTTCCTCGAGCTGTGCCGAGCCGACCACCGGGCCGTTGTACAGCAGGGCCACGGCCGCGACCTGCTTGTCGCGGCCGGCCCGATCCATGCGGCTGACCAGCGACCGCAGGCTCTCGGGAGCCGTCCCCGACAGCAACGACGACAGGTCACCTCCTCCGGGGCCCTCCGACACAGCACCGCCCAATCCGAAGACCGCGACCGATGTCGGCACCACCGGCGGCTTGGCCGGCTTGGCCACCGACGGCTTTTCGCCAAACACGGGCGAAACCACCCACAGACCGCTCAGGATCACCAGAAACGACCGCAGCACATCTTGCAGCACCATCACCAGATCCTCCTGTCAACGGGATCGGCCTCGACCAACGGGTCAGCCGGGACCGAACGGGTGGCAGATTCGGTGCGACCAGCATAAGCCGACCGATTCCGATACCGCAAGCAGGGGAATCTGGGTCGACCGGTCCGGTTGATCCCCGATCCAGGCCCCCCGGAGGACCCGAAAGCACCTTGCCCACCCCCGGGTGTTGTGGCAGACTTCAGACAGGCAGGAACTCCCCGGATCGCTGACGACCCGGTGCGAGATTCGACCCGCACATCTTGGCTGTGGATCCCTCGAGGACGACAACTCATGACCATCTCCACACCGCGAATGATCATCCGTACGCAGGTCCTGCTGGCCCTGGCGTTCCTGTTGGCCTCGCCCGCCATCCTGTCAGCCCAGGGACTGATCTGGTCTCTGCCGGAACAGGAAGGAACGTGGGTGCGCTACGAGGGAGAATACAAGCAGGTCGAGTTCCGTCCGGGCGTCGCCACCGGAGACCAGACCTTCAACTGGCGGCGAAACGTGACGATCAAGTCCCTGGTGACGCCTGACGCACACAAGACAGCGATGTACCGGGGCAAACAAGTGACCTGCCGGTGGATCGAGATCAAGGTCGAGACGGGCAAACCGGGCGAACAGGGTCTCGACACCGGACCCGGCGGAGCCAGGCTCTACAAGGTGCTGATCCCCGAGGCACGGATCTTCGGCACCCTGATCAACAACAACAGCGTCGACGCCGACGGGATTCCCGTGTCGTTCCTGCCGATCATCCGGGGCTACCGCAAGCTGGGCAACCGCAAGGAGGAACCGATCAAGACGAAGGTCCTGCAGATCTACCCGGCCATCTCTCTGCTGAAACACTACAAGGCATTTCGTCCCGAAACGGGACAGCCCGAGGACCCGGAACTCGCCGCCCTGGGGGCGGTCAACGCGATCAAGTGGCTTGGTGGCGAGGCACTGCAGAGCCGGGTCAGCCGTTCGGAACACTCCTCGACCATCTGGCTCAGCCGCGAGGTGCCCTTCGGCCTGGCACGCTGGAACGTCAAGATCACGCGATCCAGAAAACGCGAGACCGATCCGAGGGAGAAGTTCGAGAAGCGAACCGAGACAACCGTCGAGATGAAGGCGGTGGCGGTCGGTACCGACGCGAAGAGCGAACTGGCCGTGCAGTAGGCACGAAGCCTAGCGGGCGGCCCTCGATCGGCGGTCTCTCCAGGGATCCTTCAGTTCGCCGACGTACTTCTTCAAGAACCCGACGATCACGTTTTCGACCCCGAGCTGTTTGCCCAGCAGGTCGGTCCCCTGCAATTGCACCGGGAACGGGTTCATCCAGTTGATCCGTCTGTTGGGGTCCTTGGAAATCGGCTTGAGGTAGTTGTAGACCTGGTTGGCGTTCTTCAGCGGTCCCTTCGCCTTGCGGTTGCCGACACAGATCAGGAAGGCGACCTTGCCCTTGAGAAACTTCATCGAGCGATTGATGGTCACCCCCGGCAAGCTTCCGTCGGGGCTCAACAACACCAACGCCTTGACATCCTGGCCACGGGGGGTCTGGGCGGAGACTGTGGGCGCGTCGCGGTGAGGCTTCTTGGCCCAGTCGTTGGCAGCAAAGACCACTGCCAAGGGGCCGCTCATTTCCGCCCCGACCACCGCCAGCTTCCTCATGTTCAACTGCTTCTTCTGGTGCTCGGTGTAGACAAACTTCTTGATCGCTTCCAGGTCGCCAGTGATCATCAGGCCGTAATCACCCTTGGTCAGGCTGGTCCCCGAACCTTTCTTGCGACGATTTTTCTTGCCGGCCTTGGCGGCAGCACCGCCAGCCCCAACCGTCGGCTTGCTCTGTCCATGCTTTCGCAGGTCAGCGGCAATCACCGCAAATCCCTGGCTCTGCAGCCGCTCGGCCAGCCCTCCCTTGCGGGTCCAGATCAGCCGGCTGCCGCCCTTGGTGTGCAACAGCACCACAACCGCGGCCTTCTCTTTCAGCCGCGACGGGTAATAGGTCATATGAATTGGCCAGCGATCCCTGGCACTGGCAACCGTGTGATCCTCCTTGGCCGTCGACTTGCGGGCCTGCTGAGCCTGAAGCGTCCCGGATTGAGCCAGAACAGACAACGCGAGCAGGCACGCAGCCAATCGCCCACACCCGCGGATCTGAAGAGATTCTGTAGACATGCCGAGGGTCCTCAAAGGCCGTTCCGAACAGGACACGCAACCCCACAAGGTTTGACAGCCGTGCGGATTTCAGTTTATGCCAATGACGGAAACTGGTCAATTAGGGGCGGAATTCGACGATGAAGGGGTTGTTTTTTACCGGAACCGATACGGATATCGGCAAAACATGGGTGACGTCAATAGTCGCTCGACACCTGTCGACACAGGGAATCGCCGTGGGAGCCTACAAACCGGCGGCCAGCGGAGTCGACGACGGACGGTGGGCCGATGTCGTGTCGCTGAGTGAAGCGGTGGGTGGCGGATTTCCCGAGGAGCGAATCTGTCCGCAGCGTTTCGCTGCCCCCCTGGCTCCTCCCGAAGCGGCTCGACAGGAAAACCTCACGGTCGACCCCGTGCTGTTGAGGACCGGGATCGAGTGGTGGGAACAGCGGGTCGAGGTGCTGCTGGTCGAAGGCGTCGGCGGATTGCTGTGCCCACTGACGGACACCGAGACGATCGTCGACCTGGCAGTGGACCTGGCCTGGCCGTTGGTGATCGTGGCCCGAAACAGCCTGGGGACAATCAACCACACGCTGTTGACCATCGAGGCGGCCCGCAATCGGGACCTGCAAATCGCCGGCGTGGTGCTCAATCATCCCGATCCATCCGACCCGTTGGATCGCTCGCTGGAAACCAACGCCCGGGCCATCGAACACTACGGCAACGTCGATGTTCTGGGACATGTCGTTCACGGAGAGCGCGCCTTGCGTCCGTCCAACGGCACCGCGACAATCGATTGGTCGGAACTGGCCGGGTGTCGAACATAGCCGGGTGTTTCGGCAATTTTCGGAGCGGGCGGCGCGCCGGGAGCTCTCGCTCAACGGTTTCAGGTCCCCAACTCATCTGACATCACCACAATGTCTCTCGAAGTTGCCTGCGGAGCATGCCAGGGCCGACTGGTGGTCGAAACCCCCGGTGTTGTCGTCGCCTGCCCTCACTGTGGGCACCACCTGACGACTCCCGATTTCCCGGTCGAGACAACCGACGACACCCTGGTCACCTCACCCGACACACCCATCGACAAGGATCCCTCTGAAGACGCGGCCTCCAGCAGCATCTTTGATGAAACACCCGTCAATCCGGACGACTCCACCGCGACCGAAGCACGCTCCAACGTGCTTCTGCCGGACCCGCTGGAGAGCCCGACAGACCCCGACCCGTCGCCCGAGGTGGTCGAGCCCGAACCGATCGCTTTCGTACCCGATCCGGTCGCTTCCGTTGCCGATCCGGTCGCTTCCGTAGCCGAGCCCGCATCCTCGGAGGCGGAACCGGTTGGAGCAGGCGAGCCCGCCGATGAGCCGGTGAGTCGGCCGAGGCGAAACGAAACGGTCTCAAAGAGGGCCTTTCTGTTCCTCCTCAGCTACGCCAGTGCCGCCACCCTGGCGTGCTTCTGGTTGTTCTACCAGCTGCAGAATGCTCCGCTGAACAACCTCGAACGGCTGCCCGATCCGGTGGAATCGGCGGCGGCTGGCGGACGGAGACTGACACTGGTCGCCGTCAACAGCACGATGCCAACCGGACACACGTTGACCCTGGGCCAAAGACAAAAATTCGGTCACATCCATGTGACACCACTCAAAGTCAGCCGCGAGCCGCTGGAGTTCGAACCGTTCCAGCAACTCGGCACCGGAACCACCCGTGAATCGATCGGTCCGGTCCTGAAATTGTGGCTGAAACTCGAGAACGCTTCCGGTGACCAGAAAATCGCGCCCCTGGACCGCACGTTGATGCTCTCACGGCTCTACGACAACGACCGGGTCGCGGCCAACAACTTCGTCCGGCCCGTCGGCAGCACAATCTGCACGCTGTTGCACGACAACCCAAAAGACGGCAACTGGAACTGGAAAGGCCAGGCCTCTGACGGTCTCCAGGGCAAGGTGCTGAAGCCGGGCGAATCATTCGAGACGTATGTGCCAACCGGCGTTGACGGCCTGGCCAACCTGACCGGACCCCTGCTCTGGCGAGTCCACATCCGCAAGGGATTCAGCGATTCCGGTCGGGGAGTGACCACGATCTTCGAGGTCGCATTCGACAGTTCACAGATCGAAGGCGACTGATCCGAGTGCCGTTGTGCGTCTAGGCTGCGCGGCCCAGTTGTCTTGCCTGGGCGGCCGACGTGTCGACGGTCAACTCGACGCGGAACTCCCATCGCCCTGCCTCATCAGCCTGGAAAGTCCAGTGCGGCACGATCAGCTCGGTGGCCGCACCCCGCACCCGCCACGCCGGTGTGGCAGGAGACCAGCCCAGTGACCAATCGACACCCGTTTGTTCTTCGATCAGTCCCACCCAGTCACCTTCGGACAGTTCGTTGATCGATTCCAGGTCGTGACATCGGCCCTGGCGGTCGTAACCGTAGCAATCGTCTTTCGAGCCGGTTCCCAGCGGCATCTCGATCGCCAGGTGGTGGAACGTACGTGGTTCCAGGCCCGCCACACACCCCTTGAACAACAATCGCCCCCCCTCGCCGGCTTCCATCCCGATCCGCCAGTCCATCCGTGGGCCGCCAGCCTCGTCGTCCGACTCCCAGATCAACCAAGCCGATCCGCCAGGACGTGTCAGCGTGAACTGCCCTTCACGGGGAGCCACCGAAACCAGTCGACTGGATCCGTCAATGAAACTCTCACGATCTGCCCCGGGTTTCAGCAACCATGCGGGTGGTCCACCCGACGTGCCATCTCCAGCATGTCCGGTCAGTAAAGGCAACGACAAACCGATATCTCGCAGCTCCAGTTCGTGCAGACCACGTCCGGCAACAGGATCTATCCACGCCGTCAAACGCTCACTCTGCAGCCTCACCTCGGTCCGCCCATCGAGGCTGAAGTCCTCGGCCATCACATCAACCCACCCCGCCTGACGATCCTCGAGCCGATCAGCCAGCCGCTCGGCCTCGAGCAACAACCGTCTTGCTTCAGCCAACGACTCGGGACGTGGCACCCCGCTCAATTCCGATGCCGCGGCACCCTGGGCCCGATACAGTCCCCACCGGGCCGCGCGGTGTGCCGGATCCAGAAAATCTCCGGACGCCGACTCGGGTCGAACAATCCTCCGGCTGACATCCAGCAGGCGTGCGTGGAGATTCGATGCGACCGGGTCTCGGTCTCGCTCCAGCCTCCAAAGGCCACCGGTTTTTCCGACCTCCGGCAGACTGTAGCGACCGCGAGATTCTGTCTGCTCCAGCGCGGTCGACGGGGTCACCAGGTCCCAGCCATCCCCGGCGGCCAGCCACTTCAACAGCCGCACCAGGGGACGCCCACTCGGTCGATCACCGCCCCACAGCGTTGCCACGACCACGGGGCCTGCACCGAGTTGCTGGCGACTCGTTTCAAATCGGTCAGGCAGATCATCCACCCGGCCATCGGCAACCAGTTCCGCCAGGGTCTCGTCGGCCGGCAGTACGCCCAGCAGTCGGCCGTCGGATTCGGTGTAGAACCATCCCGACCGAATCGAACGGCGCGAGCGACTTTTCTCAGCCGGATCCGGCAACAGGATGACCGACTCCAGCTCCGCCTCGACCAGATCGTCGGCCATCATCGGTTCCCAGATTTGGTGAGGCACCCAGCCACAGGTGGGCCGCACACCCCAGCGCGTCTCCAACCAGTCGCCCTGGGCCTTCACCTGGCCGATCCTGTCGCGGCCGGGCACGGCGGCCAACACCACGTCGCAGGCCGGTCCTCCCAGAGGTTCGATCTGTCCCGTCCCGATCAGTTCCCCGACTCGTGACGCCACTTCGGGATGCCTGCGGTCAAGCTGTTCCCAGACGGGGACACCGGCAGAGAACGCGAGAGACAACCCGGGAAACGAATCAAACTGTTCCAGCAGTGGCTGAAGTCCATCGGCGACCAGCGCATCAACAGTCTCGGTGGGACGACCCACTGGCGCGACGACTCGAACGGCGATCACCAACCGCACCATCACCCTCTGCTCCTGCGCCCTCGCCTGACGACGACGTCCACGGAGCGCGGAAGATATCGGCCGATCTCACCTCGATCAAGACGACTCTCACAACACGCCCGAGTTCAATCCACGACCACCGATTCACCCGGAGGCGGAACTGTCTGCCAGGTTCGAGACCCGCCTGGCGATTTCGGCCTGCAGATCCGCGGCCAACGGCCCACGGTCCAGGGCGCGAATGTTTTCAGCGAGATGTTCGGGGTCACAGGTGCCGACGATGATGGTGTGAGCGTGCGGATGCGAGAGGGTCTGTCGCAGAATCAACTCGGCTCGCGACGTGTCGTCGTCAAGCAGCTCGTCCAACCCAGCGCGTTCCCAGGCGGATTCGAGAGCGGGACGCCTGATCACCGCGTCGGGGCCTCCGTGAGCGATCCCACCCCGGACAATGATCCCCGCTCCGGCCTCGGCGGCGCGCGTGATCCAGTCGTGGTGTTCGGGAGCCAGGCACGAGTAGGGAACCTGGAAGGTGTCGAAGACGCCCAGCTGGATCAGGTCCGGCAAATCGGGCAACTTGCTGGAGGACCCGATGTGCCGCACAACGCCCTGGTCGCGGAAGTCTCGCAGCAGATCGATCAGGCCGGCCCGCTCGAGTGTCTCCGCGTCTCCGCCGTGGAACTGCAGGACATCGATCGTATCAGTCTGCAACCGTCTCAGGCTGGTCTCGAGGTTTCGCTCAATCACCTCCTTCGACCAGACGTGATCGAGTTCCAGGTGATCGTCGCACTGCGTGTAGACACACCCGCACTTGGTGGCCAGGTGAAATTCGCTGCGTCTGGAGCTGATGTACCGCCCGATCCGTTCTTCGCTGACTCCGTAGTCGGGTGACGTGTCGATGAAGTTGATGCCGGCATCGAGCACGGCGTTCAGCATCATCTCGGCCGTTCGGTCATCGATCGTCCGGACCCCCCACGTCCTCGGGCCACGCAGTCCCATGCTGCCGTAGCCCAGGCGGGTGACGTCGAGGCCGGTGCGGCCAAGCGGCTGGCGGAGCATCTGGCCGCGTCACCTGTTGAACAGGAACGCGGGACTGTTGACCAGCGCCCACATCAGGTCCTGGGCTGCCTCACTGCGATTGCCCACCCCGGCCAGGTACGCCACGCCCTGTTTCAACTCGGCCTCGGTCGGCGGACGGCAGATCACCGCCAGGTAAACATCACCGACGATCGTCTTGTCGTCGGCCTTGGCGGCAACCAGCTTTGCCACGCGGCCTTCCGGATGAATGATCGCATCGGAGACGGTCGGCCCGTTGATCATGTTGAGTGTCTGGCTGAGACTGACATCGCTGCTGCGTTCGCATTCGCAGGGACTTTCACGAGGCGGCCGACCGAACATGTCAAGAAACCCGATCTTGACCTTCGGGTCGGGAATCTGGCTGGCGCGAAATCCGACCGGCACACCCGGGATCCGGCTCGGGGCACCCGTCGCCACGTGCAGGGCATCGAACAACTGCTCGGCGGTCAGTCGCCGCGGAGACGCATGCGAGAAATTCAGCGAATCGTCATCGTTCCACTTGTTCGGCCGGAACGACCGCTGGTAGGTCTCGCTGCGTGCCATTTCCCGGATGAGCCGCTTCAGATCGAAACCGTTGGCGATGAACCGGCGGGTCAACTCATCAAGCAGTGGCGGGTTGGACGGCGGGTTGCTGGCCCGAATGTCATCAACCGGATCGATGATGCCGCGACCATGCAGGTAGCTCCAGTAGCGGTTGACGATGCTCTTGGCGAAGTAGGGATTCTTCGACGACGTCAACCAGTCGGCCAGGCGGACTCTCGGGTCGGGGTTCTTCTTGTCGAGATCGCTGGAGAACGGAAACGCGGCGGGAATGGTCTCGCCGGTGCTGGGATGCTTGATGTCGGTCGGGGTGGCCAGCGAGTAGATGATCTCTTCACCCTTGACCGGCCCCGCCTTGCGGCCGACTCCGGCAAAATACGCCGAGAGCTCGTAATACTGCCGCTGCGTCCACCGTTCGAATGGATGGTCGTGACACTGGTTGCACTGGAAACGGGTTCCGATGAAGACCTGTGTCATGTTCTCCATCACCACCTTCGGTTCCCGTGAGATGCGGTAGTAGTTGGCCGCGGGATTTTCGAAGGTGCTGCCGTTGGCCGTCATCAACTGGTAGACGAACTTGTCGAAGGCCATGTTGGTGGCCACCGCGCGCCGAATCCAGTTGCGGAATGCCCACGATCCCTTCTCGGTGATGAACTTGCTGTTGGAAAGCAGCAGGTCCGACCACTTCAGCGTCCAATGCTCGATGAACTGCGGGCTGCCGATCAACTGGTCAATCTTCGCGTTGCGTTTTTCGATCGTCGGCCGCTTGTCGGCCAGGAACAACTTGACCTGTTCGACGGTCGGCGGCAGGCCGGTGAGATCGATCGATGCCCGCCGCAGAAACTCTGCGTCGCTGCAGGTGCCCGAGGGCAGGATCTTCATTCGCTGCAGCTTGGCGTTGACCAGCTTGTCGATGTAGTTGCGTTCGGGGGCCGCCTTCCAGGCAAAGCCCTCCCGGTTGCCAATGATCGCAACCGGAGCCGCCGCGTAGAGACCCTCGTAGCGAACCAGTGCGGCCGCTTCACCCCGCCGCACGGCCTCGATGCGACCGGTCTTGCTGACCGTCGCCACCTCGAAATCGCTCGTCTCGAACACCGCATCGCGAGTCACGTCGCGGCTTGTGCCATCGGGGAAATGCGCCATGACGATCAACTGCTGCTGGCTGTCGGTGGTCTCCAGCAGCGGCTTCTTCGGAAAGACCTCGATCCGGGCCACCCGCTTGGCCGTATCGAAACGGCACCCCTCGGCGATCCACTGCTTCAACACCGAGTAGGTTCGGGATTTCTCGTCAAACAGGAATCCGCCTTCGTGCGGAACACCCTGGGTCGGCTTCAAGAGCATCAGGCTTTGCTCGGGACGTGACCGGTTGAACCGGCGACCCGACAGGTCATCGACCAGGGCACGGTAGTCGTACAGCGGATCGTATCCCCGCAGCGACAGCTTGAAGCCCCGCTTGCCCTTTTGCGCACCGTGACAGGTGCCGGCGTTACAGCCGACCTTGCTCATCGCCGGGATCACATCACGGATAAAACTGACCGGACGATTGGTCACATGCTTGATCTCAACCGGCACGTCGACAGACTTCGCTCCGACAGTGACCTTGACCGTGGTCTTGCCCGCCTTCTTCGGCACAACGAACCCGTCGCGATCGATCGCGACATGGTCGCTGCCCGCGGCGAGCTTGACGAAGGCGGTGAGATCGAACGCCCGCCCGTCGGCGGCGGTGCCGCTGACAATCAGTCGTCGGCTGTCGCGGTTGCCCGAAAGTTCCAGGCGAGACGGGTAGACGGTCAGCTTCTCGACGACGGGAACGGCGGGCGTCTTGCCCGCAGCGGGCTTGGTCTTCTCGGCCGACAACGCAGGAGAAGCCAACACGGCCAGGGCCAACACGGCCGGGAAGTGACGGGGGATAGATCGGAAAAGTCCGGAGACTGTCGACATGTTTCGTCTCACCATTTGCGTGTCGTGGGTCCCGGTACCCGGAGAGTCGTGGGGACCGAACGTAGTGTCTGGAAATTGAGAATTTGTGTGGGAAACGCAGCTGACTATTTCGTCGCGGCAACCGCCGGCGTCACCTTGACCGGAACGAACGTCTTGACCTGTTTTCCGGTCTTGACGTCATAGAGTCGGATCTTGCCGTCGAATCCGCCCAAGGCAATCTGCTGGCCATCCGGCCTGTAGGCCACGGCGAAAACCGGCGAATCGATGCCGGACAGTTCGTGCAACAGCCTCGACTTGGCCGACCGGGCGGCAATCTGTTTGCGGACATCACCCAGGCCGCCCTTGTTGTTGATGTTCGGGGTGTCGTAGTCACCAACAGAGTAGACTCGAGCCGCCCCGCTGATGCCCGTGCTCGAAACGGCCACAAACTGCTTGCCGTCGGGACTGAACTGCAGATCAAAAATGCGTCCGGGCATCGGCTTGAAACTGCGGATGTGATTGAAATCGTCACCGATGACCCGCTTGCGTGTGCGGAAGATCTTGTACAGCTTGGGGGTGCCGTCGGAACCTCCCGTCAGCACCTGCTCCTGTCCGGGACGAAGTTGAACGGCCATCAGTCCGCCCTTCAGTGCCCCGGGGGTGATGCTGGTCACATTGTCGACGAACTGTCCGCTTTCCACGATCGAGAGCTTCATCGCGCGGTCACGGCTGACCGAGACCACGTGCGTGCCTTTGACCGAGAACGTGGCCGCAAACGACCAGTCGGAGTGGGCATCCATTCGCATCACCTGTTTGCCATCGGCAACATTGAGCACCCGCACGCCGTTGTCGGCTCCTCCGAAAGCAAACTTCTTGCTATCTGCCGAGAAGCTGGCACCGAAGAGCGTGTCATAGCTGACGGTGATCGAGCGAACCAGTTTCCTGGTGGCCGCATCCCAGAACTGCACTTCGCCGAACAACGCCGGCGTTCCTCCGGTGGCAGCGATCAGCTTGCCGTCCGGCGAGACCGCCACGGATTCGATCCGCTGCGAGCGGCCGACCATCCGCCCGACCGGAGCGCTGCCGTCGGCGGCGTACAGCAGGATTTCACGGTAACCGCTGATCACCAGCGTCTTGCTGTCAGGCGTGTAGGCCAACGCGGTGATGACTGGCGGCAGCGAGTACTTGGGGGGATTCTCGGCGCTGATGTTGTCTTTGACAGCCGGCGGAGTGTCGTCCTTGCCCCCTTGGGCAATCCACCTGGAAATCACGTCGATCTGTCGCGGGTCAAGCGGATCGGCTCCCAGGGGCATCGCCGGATCATCACCGGAGATGTAATCCAGGATCAGGCTCTCGGTCGGATTGCCTGGTGCGAACGTTGCGCCGTTCTCGCCGCCCTTCTTGAAATCGGCATAACTGGTCAGCAACAACTTTCCGCTCTTCTTGGCGGGGAAGTGGCATCCCGAACAGTGCCGCTGGAGAATCGGCCGCACCTGACGGTAAAAACTGACCGGCTTCGTTTTGCCTTCGGCCGTCTTGTCAGCGTCGTCCTGTGCCCAACCGTTCAGCGGCCAGAGCACAGCCGCGGCCAGCAACACGGCGGCTTTCCACGTAACAGGTCGCATCGGCGCACACCTCGAGTCCAAAATTCGCCGCCCGAATGCCGTCACCCGGACGAACAATCCAGTCTAGTCGCGCACCGGTCGCCTCGCCACCCCGGTCTTCTGACTGAGAAAACAGGCCTTTCCACCCCGGGAAAACGGGGATCACCGTCTCGGAATTCAACCGTCGGCAGGCCGTTTCCGCTCCCATCCCGGTGCCGTTTCCGGCGGCACCTCCGGCGGTTCAACCAGTTTCCCATACATCTCGGGTCGTCTTGCTCGCAGGTACCGCTGGCCGCTTGATACGCCGATCTTCTCGTCGGTACACAGGCCCACACAGATGTCGTCTCCCAGCCGTCGACACTCGGCAATCACCTCGCCAAATGGATCAAGCACCATCGCGTTGCCATTTCGAACCTCGCCGCCATCCATCCCGATCGGGTTGGTGAAGACCGCGTAGACGCCATTCTCGTAAGCCCGGGCCGGCAGCCATCTCATCAACCATCCCCGCCCCTTGGGGCCGTCGAGTTCCTGACGCAGGCTGACCGGATCGTTGTCCCGATTGGCCCACAGTTCAGGATCGACCAGCCCCCGGCCGGGCATCACCGACGGCAGGCAACCGGTCACGTGCGGCATGAAAATGATCTCGGCCCCCATCAGTGCCGTGATCCGAACGTTCTCGACCAAGTTGTTGTCGTAGCAGATCAGGATCCCGACCCGGCAACCCAGCAGGTCAAAAACACAGTACTCGCTGCCACTGGAGAGGTGAGGGTTGAGGAACGCGTGGATCTTTCGAAACCGGGCAGCGAGCCCGTCGGGGGTCATGCAGACGTAGGTGTTGTAGATGCTGTCGCCATCGCGTTCGACCAGCCCGGCCAACACCGGCACACCATGTCGGGCCGAGATGTCTGCCAGGGTTCGGCAACTGGGTCCGTCGGGAACCGGCTCGGCCACCTCCAGCAACTCGTCTCGCGTCGCCGCCTGCAGAAAACTGTAGGCGGTGATGGCTCCCTCGTGGAAACTGACCACCTCGGCACCGGCTGCAACCGCGAGACCGGCCAAGTGATCAATTCGATCCAGGTTGAAGGCCTTGTCGCCGTCGCGGTGTTCGAATTGCGCAGCGGCAATCCGGATGTCACGCATGGCCGCCCACTCCGGCTAGCTCCAGAAATTCTCGCCGTGCCAGTTGAACTCAGGCTGCGTCTCAACCTCGATCTCACCGTCCCCGTGCACCTTGGTCTGACAACTCAACCGGAGCGTGTTGGGGTCGCCGGAATCCAGCCGAGCGAAGAAGCTCAACGGGTTCAGGAACATGTTGAGCTTCTCCCACAACGACGGCTTGGCGCAGTGAGCGTTGTCTTCCTTCTTGATCCTCACGCGACAACTTGTGCACATGCCCAGCCCCGGACAGTGCAGCACGCGGTGCATCCACGGGTAGACCTCGATGCCCTCCTGCAAAGCCACGTTGCGGATCTTCTGGCCCGACTCGACTTCGACGGACTTCTTTTCCCGTGTGAACTTGATCGTCGGCATCGTGGAGTCTCGAGTGCACGTCTGGAGAAACAGCGTGCCCATGATGATATGAGTCACGGTGACGCATTTCCAGCGGGGAAGCCGGGTTGCAGTTCGGGACGGCTTGCGGCTTCCTATCGCTTCCAGTCCAATTGCGGCGGTAAATCCTTCGACCCCAAGAAGACCTCGAAATGGACATCTCCTCGACAAGCGGCCCGCTGACAACAATCGAAGCCGACTGGCTGATCGTCGGTTACACCGCAACCGATTCCTCCGGCGAACTCGACGCTCCTTTGTCCGATCTCGACGAGGCCCTCGGTGGTGCCGTCTCCCGGTTGGTTGCCGCTGGCGACCTCACCGGCAAGCTCTCCGAATCACACCTCCTGGCGGACGTGCCGGGGCTCGCCGCCGGGCGGTTGTTGCTGGTCGGTCTGGGCGCGCCTGGGAAACTCACGTCGCGAAAACTCGAAAAAGCCCTCGTCTCGGCTACCCGCCGCGCCTCGAAGTCAGCGGAGGTCAGCGCGGCCATCGCACTGCCACAGCTCAACAGCGAAACGATCAGTGACACCGAGGCAATGAGCCTGGCAGCCGTTGCCCTGCAGGTCGGCTGCGTCGGACAGGGGTTGTACCGGGCCAAACCGGGCCGGCACGCATTTTCGGCAGCCACGGTGGTCAGCGATGTCGAGGGTTCTGCCGAGGCGGTGGCTCGTGGCAGCGTGCTGGGGCAGGCGATGAATCTGACCCGTGAACTGGTCAACCGGGGGGCGATGGAGGTCTACCCCGAAACGTTTGCCGACCGGGCGACGGCGGCGGCAACCGAATGCGGACTCGAATGCGAAGTGCTCGACGAAAACCGTCTGCGGGACGAGCGAATGGGTTCACTGATGGCTGTGGCCCAGGGCAGCGTGAGACCACCACGGGTGGTGGTGCTCAGGCACAACGGCGGCGGCGAGGGGGCCCCGGCCCTGGCAATCGTCGGCAAGGGCGTGACCTTCGACTCGGGAGGGCTGTCCCTGAAGAGCAACGAGGGCATGAAGTCGATGAAATGCGACATGGCCGGCGCAGCCACCATGCTGGGCGCAATGACGGCCATCGCAAAACTCGGTCTGCCGGTCAACGTGATCGGGCTGGCAGGACTGGTCGAGAACATGCCCGACGGCAACTCATTCAAGCTCGGCGACGTGCTGACCGCCAGAAACGGAAAAACGATCGAGGTGCTCAACACCGACGCCGAGGGACGGTTGGTCCTGGCAGACGTCCTGGCCTACGCGGTCGACCTGGGAGCCGAACGCCTGATCGATCTGGCCACCCTGACGGGAGCCTGCGTGGTGGCACTTGGTGAGGAAGTGACCGGGACATTCTCCAACTGTGACGATTGGAGCCAGGCGGTGGGATCGGCCGCCAAACAAGCGGGGGAACTCGCCTGGCCGATGCCGATGGACGACCTGTTCGGTGACTTGCTCAAGAGCGACGTGGCCGACATCAAGAACGTCGGGCCCCGCTGGGGCGGCGCCATCACCGCGGCAAAATTCCTCGAGAATTTCGTCGACTCGACACCCTGGGTCCACATGGACATCGCCGGCCCGAGCTTCGCCTCGAGCAACAAGCCTCACCGCGAGGGTGGTGCGACCGGGTGTATGGTCCGCACGCTGGTGGCCGCCGCCGAGGGATTGGCCTGACGGCTCATCCCACGACCGCCATCAACCTGTCGTATCGCCGGTCGACCTCGGCACGGGTTTCCGCATCAAGCACGAACCCGACCGGTCCGCGGATCACCTCGTTGCAGAAGACTCCCTTGCGAACCAGGATGTGCTTCTCGACGGCGATGAACGAATCGAGGCTTTCCTGCAGCATGACCAGCGCGGTGAGCGGTTCCGAGATGTCCGTGGCACGATCCCAGTCACCGCCCTCCAGGGCGTTCCACAGGGCCACCAGCGGTTCGACCAGGTCGGCCCCGGGCATCGTGCCAACCACTCCCCTGCGATAGCTGTCCAACAGCGCGATTCCTCCGCTGCCCTCGAAAACGCGGGCTCGCGCGTCGGTCGCCTCACGCAACGCCGTCAACCGCGGGCCGATCGGGTTGGCTTCGGGCTTGAACAGCACCCGGTCCGGACCCCATTGGTTCATCAACCCCGCCTGCAGTTCAATCGACATCGGCCGACCGACGTAGCCGCTGGCGTCCTGCACGATCACCGGCAGCGAGATCGACTGCAGGATCCGTTCGTAGTAGTTCCGCAACTGGTCCTCGTCGACACCAATCGAAACCGGGGGGATGGCCATCACCGCCGATGCCCCGGCCGACTCGGCCTGCTCGGCCAGCCCACAGGCTCCCCGCGTGCTCTCGGCGCCCACGCTGACAACCACCGGCCCACGTCCGGCCGCCGCCTGACAGGTGAAACCAGCCACCTCGTGGCGTTCGGCCTCGGTGAGTCTCAACACCTCGGTCACCATCGCCATCACCAGCCCGTCGGCGCCGGCAGCAAAGACGTGGTCGATCTCGAGTCCCAGAGTGTCGAAATCGATCGACTCGTCCACGTGGTAGGGCAGCTGGAAGACGATCTGCACACCGCCGAGTGCATCGCTGGCCGAAGACTCGGTGCTCATGGCCCGCCGTCCCTCGTCCTAGCTGTCCCAGTCATTGCCCGAGCCGTCGTCGCCGTCCGCGCCATCAACCGAGTAGACATCGCCACCGTCGGAAACCGAACTGGTCGGAGGCGAGGAGATTCCGGCGCCCGGCAAGGACCCGGGCATCACCGTCTGACTGGTGGCAACACCGTCAAAGACCTTCTGACCATCGGAAAGGTGCAACTGCCGCTTGGCCAGGCCGGCCACCGACGTCTCGTGCGTGACCATCAGGATCGTCCGGCCTTCATTGTTCAGGTCGATCAGGACCTGCATGATTTCCGCTTCGGTCTCGGTATCGAGATTACCGGTCGGCTCATCAGCCAGGATGATCTGTGGATCGTTGACCAACGCCCGGGCAATCGCCACCCGCTGCTGCTGGCCACCGGACAACTGCGTGGGCCGGTGGTCGAGCCGGTCGGACAACCCGACACGTTCGGCCAGTTCGGTACACCAGTTCATCTCCGAAACGCCCACGCCCTTTCCGTTCCGCTGGTACTGCAGCGGTACGGCGATGTTCTCCAGCACAGTGAACTGCGGGATCAGGTTGTAGGACTGGAAGATGAACCCGATCATCTCGTTGCGGATGGCCGAGAGATCGTCATCGGAGAGAACCGAGGTGTCAGCTCCACCGAGGATGTATTGACCGTGAGTCGGACGGTCGAGAGCACCGAGGATGTTCAACAGGGTACTCTTGCCACTTCCCGATGCCCCCATGATCGCAACGAAGTCACCCTTGGGGAACTCGGCACTCACGCCTCGCAACGCCTTCACGATGACTGCGCCGAGGTCGTAGTACTTGTGGAGATCACGGATCTCAGCTGCCAACTCCATCTTGATCTTCCCTTCTGCTGGCGTCCCCCTGCGACCAGCTCTACTCGAGCCTTCTATCTTAGTCGGCATGTCGGGGTGAATAGAACAGTGTGAGCCACTCAGCGGGTGGACTTCGGACGGTTTGTGCCCCAGCCAGCACGCTCGTTGCCCGAAGAAATCAGTCGATCCGGACATCCATCGACGAGGTTTTTTCCACCAGGCGAGGACTTTTCCCGTGCACCGGACACCGGACCGAGCATCCTCCGGACCTGGGGAACGGGACCCGAAGCTCGCAGAACGTTCCGGGAACACTGGTCCAGCCGCAACAACGGCGGGCCTGGCCCACCCGGTTCTTGTTGCAGGCGATGGCCGGGCATTTTAGTCTGTGGGTTGATTCACCCGGAGGATTTTTCATGCGTCGCAATCACGGTGGCACTGTCGACCGGTTATTGAAGACCGCCGTCGCATTGGTCCTGGTGGCCGTTGTGGCCGAAGCCTGTTCGGTCCCGGTGTTCCGCTATGCCCTGGAACGCTGGCAGGCCGACCCGTACGAGGTGTTCGTGTTTCACCGTGGACCGTTGACCGCTCCACAACAGGGCCAGGTCGACCGGCTGACCCGAGAGGGAGAAGCCGGCAAGACATTTGCCAACGTGCGTGTCACCACCTGCGACCTCGACAACGAGCCCGACCCCGATCTGCTGCAACTCTGGAAGGCCCAGCAGACCGAAACGACCCCGTGGATGGTCGTGCATTACCCGGTCGCCTCTCGAAATCCCACCCCGGTCTGGAAGGGCCCGCTGGAAGACTCCAACATCACCTCGCTACTGGGGTCGCCGCTGAGAAAGACGATCGCCGACCGCCTGGTCAAGGGCCACACGGCGGTTTGGGTGCTGCTGGAAAGCGGGGACAAGGCCGCCGACGACAAGGCCGCCGCCACGCTCACCACACGATTGGCTCACCTCGAGACGAACCTCAAGCTGCCGGAGATCTCCGAGGAGGACATTGCCCAGGGACTGGTGCTGATCGATCCCGAGGATCTCAAGGTCAAATTCTCGCTGGTCCGGCTCTCCAGGAAGACCGTCCCCGAGGCGATGTTCGTCGAGATGCTGCTCTCCAGCGAAGAGGATCTCCGCCAGGACAAGCCCCTGCCGATGGCCTTCCCGATCTTCGGACGGGGTCGCGCCCTGTACGCATTGATCGGCAAGGGGATCAACAACGACACGATCGATGCAGCCGGCACCGATCTGACCGGCCCCTGCACGTGCACGGTCAAGGAACAGAACCCCGGGATCGACATGTTGATGCCGGTGGCCTGGGACGAACTGGTCGAGCGGCTGCCCGAGGCGGACAAGCCGTTGCCTCCGCTGGTCGGCCTGACCGGTTTCGGAGAGGAGCCCGCAACCAACCAACAGGGTTCGGCCACCGACAAGAACGACGAGCCCGCCGAGACATCGTCCCAGCCGGCCACTCCGACCGACGATCCGCCGGCCGCATCCGCGGTTCCGGCTGTCGAAGAAACAACCCCCGTCGCCGCCGGGACCACCACCTCGGTTTCTTCCAACAACTTCCTCCTGTTGCCGATAATCCTGATCGCCGGCGTGGTCCTGTTCGGCACGTGGTTCGTGATCGGCCGCAAAGGTTGAAGCTAAGCCGAAACCTCGCAACCGGTCCGATTGTGCTCACCCGTTTCCCAGGCTCTCCGGCCTGCGGACTCCTCCACCGGAACCTGCCCGATGAAGATCTCACGACTGGTCGTCCAGGAAATCGCTCATCGTTTCGTCAATTTCGTCCTCGCCGTCATCGGTGTCTCGATCGCCGTCGCCTGCCTGGTTGCCTCGGTCACGATGATCGACGCCGGCGAGATCCAGTCACAAAAACTGGTGGCCGAGGGGAAAACCGAATCTGAGCGGCTGGTGGCCAAGCGGGAAAAGGAGGTCAAGGACGCCGGAAAACAACTCAACGACGAGATGCGGAAAATCACGAAGGGGCTGGGCTTCAACATCGTCGTGCTGGCCGAGGACGAGGACATCGCGGCATTCCACGCCGAAGGAACGCCGACGCGGACGATGCCTCAGGAGTACGTCGACCGGCTGGCCAAGTCGCCGATCGTCGTCATCAATCACTTGCTGCCGATTGTCACCAAGAAAGTCGAGTGGGCCGAGGAGAAACAGACCATCGTTCTGACCGGGACCAGGGGTGAGGTTCCGCAGGCTCACCGCGACCCGAAGAAACCGCTGCTGGACCTGGTCCCCAAGGGCAAGGTCGTGCTGGGTTACCGGCTGCATCACCCACGGAAGCTGAAGCCGGGCAGCAAGCTGACGATCAACGGCCGTGAACTGGAGGTGGTCAAGTGCCATCCCGAACGCGGTTCGGTCGACGATGTCACCGCCTGGGTCAATCTCGAGGAGGCCCAGCAGATGCTGGACATGGAGAACCTGGTCAACGCGATTCTGGCGCTGGAGTGCAACTGCGCGACAGTGGACCGAATCGCGGAGATCCGTGGTGAGATCGCCAAGGTGCTGCCGGGAACCCAGATCCTGGAACGCGGCCGCAAGGCCCTGGCGCGAGCCGAGGCCCGCAACAAGGCCAAAAAAACGGCCGAGGCGTCACTGAAAGCCGCGCGGACATCCGGCGAGCAGATGATCGCCAGCCGCCAGGCCAACGCCGACCAGATGATCGCCAGCCGCAAGGCCCAGGCCAACGTGCTCGTTCCCCTGGCGGTGGTTGGCAGCTTCGCCTGGATCGTGTTGCTGGCCGTGGGTAACGCCCGACAGCGCCGCGGCGAGATCGGCATTCTGCGGGCCATCGGCATGGGCAGTCGGGATGTGCTGGTGCTGTTTCTTGGCAAAGCCCTGCTGGTGGGACTGGCCGGCGGAGCCATCGGATACATCGTCGGGTACCTGGTCGGCACTGGGTACAGCGGCCCGATCGACCAGAGCCTCTTCGACCTCAACTGGCTGCTGACCGCACTGCTGATGGCTCCGGCCCTCTCGGCTGCAGCCACCTGGCTGCCCGCCCTGGTCGCCGCAGGCCAGGACCCGGCCGTCGTGCTGCAAGAACAATAAACCCGTACCATTTCCATTCGGCACCACATGCTGATTTCTCTCGACCACATCACCAAGACCTACACCGGCGACGCCGGTCCGATCGTGGCTGTCGACGACGTCAGCGTGTCGGTCGAGGCAGGCGAATTCGTGGCGGTGGTGGGCCCAAGTGGCTGCGGCAAGACCACCCTGCTGCTGGTCGCCGGCGGACTGCTGCGACCCGAGAACGGTGAGGTGAGCATCGACGGCACCGATCCCTACTCTCTTTCCGGCGAGCAACGGGCCCGCTTTCGGGCCGAACAAATCGGGTTCGTCTTC
Organism: Planctomycetaceae bacterium; assembly: GCA_002724315.1. Lineage (GTDB taxonomy): Bacteria > Planctomycetota > Planctomycetia > Planctomycetales > Planctomycetaceae > UBA8437. Next base: position 27,903 of record PBOJ01000031.1, read on the forward strand.
CAGCAATTCCACCTGGTCCCCTATCTCAACATCCTGGACAACGTGATGGCGCCGGCCCTGGTGACAGGCGAAACATCGGCCCGCGAACGCGCCGGGATTCTCGTGGAACGATTCGGCCTGGCCGACCGTCTGGGACATCGACCGGGACAGCTGAGCACCGGTGAGCGGCAACGAGTCGCGTTGGCGCGGGCCCTGTTGAACGAACCCCGCGTGATCCTGGCAGATGAACCGACCGGAAACCTCGATGGCGACAACAGTGAACAGGTGCTTCAGGCCCTGAAGACGTTTGCTGACGAAGGCGGTGCCGTGCTGCTGGTGACACACGATCCTGATGCCGTGGCATTTGCCGGACGACAGGTCGTGCTGCAGGGAGGCCAGCTGGCCTCTTCGGAGAGCTAAGAACGGATTGGGGAAACTACCAGTGCGATCCACCGGTCGCTACCAAATTCTGCTGATGATGATGTCGTTGCTGACTCGGCCGGCCGTCGCGGCCGACTGGCCGATGTGGCGTCACGACGCACGTCGTTCAGCCAGTACCCCCGAATCACTTGCTCCCATCCTTCATCGGCAATGGACACGGCACCTGCCCAAGCTCCAGGGAGCCTGGCTCGACCAGGACACCCTGACCACCGACGCCGTCTACCAGCCGATCGCCGCCGGCGGCCTGCTGCTGATCGGTTCCTCCCACGACGACAGCCTGTCCGCCTGGGATTTGGCCACCGGCACCCTCCGCTGGCGGTTCTACACCGACGGGCCGATCCGCTACGCCCCGGCCGCCGCAAACGGCCGTGTCTACCTGGTTGCCGATGACGGGTGCCTGTACTGCCTGGAGCTGGCCAGCGGCAGACAGCTGTTCCGAGTCTGCGCAGCCCCGCGTGATCAACGGGTGCTGGGCAACAGCCGGTTGATTTCGGCCTGGCCGGCCCGAGGTGGACCGGTGCTGGCCGACGGACAGGTCTACTTCGCCGCCAGCATCTGGCCTTTCATGGGCATCTTCATCCAGGCCGTCGATGCACAAACCGGGACGGTGACCTGGCGAAACGACGGCACGGGCTCGACGTACATCCTGCAGCCACACAACAGCCCCGCCTTCGCCGGCCTGGCCCCACAGGGGTACCTGGCCGCGTCCGGAGATGCGTTGATCGTTCCCAACGGTCGCAGCGTGCCCGCCCGACTGAACCGCAAGACGGGACAACTCGAATATTTTCGCCTGTCGCTGCACCGAAGCAGCGGCGGGGATCAAGTCGCCATCTCCGGCAATGTGTTTCTCAATGGCGGCGCTGCGTTCGACCTGAAGACCGGCCTCGGAATCATCCAGCTGGAGGCGACCGGTTGTCCGGTGCTCGCCGACGGACTGGCCTACACCAGTGGCAACCGGGTGACCGCGATCGACGTGGACCATCCCGAGGTGTCCTCCACCGTGAACAAAAAAGGCGTCCAGCAGACCAAGGTGAGTTTCCCGGAAAAGTGGACGACACCAATCAAGTGCAGACTGTTCCTGAAAGCTGGGTCTCGACTCTACGGCAGCCACGACCGCACGCTACTGGCGATCGATCCGCCGACGAACACGCGGGCGGCGAAACTCGCCTGGTCCCAGCCACTTGAAGGGGTCTCGGCCAAGGGTTCGGTCGCCGGGATGCTGGTCGCTGACGGCCGCCTGGTCGTGGTGACCACCGAGGGAGCGATCTCCTGCTACGGGGCTGACAAGGTTGAGAGCCCTGTCGAGTTCGGCCTGCCGGCTCCCACGTCACTGGCCAACGACGACCCCTCGGTCCAGGCCGCCGAAGCCATGATCGAAACGCTGTCGTCCCCGACCGGTGGCATCGCCGTGGTGCTGGGCCTGGACGACGGCAACCTGATGCGGGGACTGGCACATCACCCAAGGTGGCAGGTGATCGGCATCGACGGCGATGCCCGGCGGGTCGAGAAGATCCGTCACAGCCTGGACGCCGCCGGCGTCCCACGGAACCGGGTGGCGGTGCACCACGCCGACCCACTCACCATCGGATTGCCCCCCTACCTGGCCCACCTGGTCACCACCGAGAATCTCGAGGCGTCCGGTTTCGACAAGACCGAGCGATTCGCCGCACGGGTCTTCGGCGTACTGCGTCCCTATGGCGGCCGTGCCCTGCTGCCACTCTCCAACACACAGAACGAGAGTCTGGCCGTCGCGTTGGCCAGTCAACGCTGCCCCGGACACCGCCTGGCTTCCTCCCAGGGCCAGACCATCCTGTCCCGTCCGGGACCGCTTCCCGGATCGGCCGCCTGGACTCACCAGTACGCCGACGTGGGCAACACCTCGGTCTCCAACGACGACCTGGTCAAGGCACCGCTGGGACTGCTGTGGTTCGGAGGAAGCTCCAACCACGGCATCCTGCCACGGCACGGCCACGGCCCGACCGAACAGGTGGTCGGGGGCCGGTTGTTCATCGAGGGCCCCGACCTGATGCGAGCCGTCGATGTCTACACCGGACGAGTGCTCTGGGAGGTCTCGCTGCCGGGTGTCGGGCAAGCTTTCAATTTCACCGGCCACCAGCCCGGAGCCAACGCCACCGGCAGCAACTACGTCAGCACCGAAGACGCCGTCTACGTCGCCTACCAATCCCGGTGCGTCAAACTGGATTCGGCGACGGGGGAAGTGATCGCCGAGTTTCCCCTGCCGCCGCTGGGCAGCGGGCCCAAACCGAAATGGGGCTACATCGCCGTCACCGGTGACCTGCTGATCGCCGGGGCCGAACCGCTGGTGAACGAGGGGAAGCGGATCGGCAGCAACACCCACGACGGCACCACGAGCCGCTTCCTGGTTGTGATGAATCGCCACAACGGCAAGGTGCTCTGGACCCGAGAGGCCCACCACGCCTTCGGCCACAACGCGATTGTCGCCAGCAAGGACCTGCTGTACGTGATCGATCGGTTGCCCGAGACCATCATCGCGCTGATGGCTCGCCGCGGTCGCAAGCCGACGGGCAAACCCCGCCTGGTTGCCTTCAACGCCAGGACCGGCCGCGAGGCCTGGAGCACCACCGAGAATGTCTTTGGCACCTGGCTGGGACTCTCCACACAACACAACCTGCTGTTGCAATGCGGCCGCCCCGCACGCGACATGCTCACCAGCGAACCCGACGACCGGATGATCGTCTACCAGGCCCGGTCCGGAAAGATCCGCTGGGACAAGAAACTGGCCTACAGCGGGCCCTGCCTGCTGCGCGGCGAGACGATCATCACGCAAGGCCAAGCCGTGTCATTGCTGACCGGTGAACCGATCACTCGCACCAACCCCCTGACCGGACTCACACAACCCTGGGGCTACACCCGCAACTACGGCTGCAATTCGGCAGTGGCCAGTCGACACCTGCTGACATTTCGCTCGGCAGCAGCCGGCTACTTCGATCTGACTCGGGACGGTGGGACGGGCAACCTGGGCGGATTCCGCTCGAGCTGCTCGTCGAACCTGATCTGTGCCGACGGAGTGCTGAATGCTCCCGACTACACCCGCACCTGCAACTGCTCGTACCAGAACCAGTCCTCACTGGCCCTGGTTCACGATCCGCGGATCGAGATGTGGACCTTCAACCAGCTGACAATCGGCAATGCGCCACTGAAACACCTGGGACTGAACCTGGGTGCTCCGGGCGACCGGCCCGACGACGACGGCACGCTGTGGCTCGAATACCCTGTGGTGGGCGGACCGTCACCGAAACTCCAGGTGACGGTGAAACCCGCATCAGTCAAATGGTTCCTCGGTCACTCGGAACGGATCGATGTGGGACCGGGGGGTGGGCCAACCTGGGTAGGCGCCTCGGGTGCTCGCGGCATCCACTCGATCGAAATCGGGCTGCCGGGAAAAGCGACCTACAAGGTGAGTCTCCACTTCACCGAGCCCGACCGCATCCAGCCGGGCGAGCGACGATTTTCGATTCACGTCGGCGGAAAACTGATCCATCGCAATCTCGACCTGGCTGCCTCTGTCGGCGTCGGAAAGACACTGACGGTGGACATCGATTCGGTGGAGGTCGAGGGGAAACTGGACGTGAAACTGACTCCGGCGGCCGGCTCGCGTCCCCCGGTGCTGAGCGGTGTCGAGATTCATGTGGTGCAGTGATTCTTGGTCGGCCACGTTGGTCACCACCCCACTTGATCCTCTATGCTGGGCGTGTCACGCAATCGGAGCGATTCGAGACTGATCATGCTGTCCACGACACGGGAATCAGACCGCCGCCGCGGTGCAGTCAGCAACCACGCCGTGATGGCCATCATCGGACTGCTTGTCCTGGTCAGCCTGGGCGTGTTGTTGAGTCAGATGGGGCAGGTGAAACCGGCCAAATCGGCCGGCGGGAACGAGAAAGCCACCACCTCGCTGACATTCTTCTGCGCCGCAGGAATCCGCAAGCCGGTCGAGGCGGTCGCTAAGCGGTACCTCGAGGAATACGGCGTCCAGGTCAACCTGGATTATGGCGGTTCCAACACCCTGCTGAGTCGCATCGACACGGCCAAGACCGGGGACCTGTACCTGGCTGCCGACGAGAGCTATATCAACTCGGCCCGCAAGAAGGGACTGGTGGCCGAGTCGCTTTCGCTGGCACGAATGAAGCCGGTGATCGCCGTGGCCGACGGCAACCCCAAGAACATCACCCGCATCGAAGACCTACTTCGCGAGGATGTCCGCACCGTGCTGGGCAACCCCGACCAGGCGGCCGTGGGCAAAAGAACCCGAAAGCTCCTGAAAGCGTCGGGACACTGGACGAAACTCGAAGCGCTGGTCCGGCAGACGGGCACCTTCCAGCCAACGGTGCCCGAAGTGGCCAACACGGTGAAGATCGGCGGTGCCGACGCAGCAGTGATCTGGAACACGACCACCACGATCGTCGACGGGATCGAAGCGATCGAGGTCCCCGAACTGGACAAGGGAGAGGTGCTGGTCACCGTGGGTGTTTTGACCAGCGCGGTCAATCCGACCGAGTCGCTGAGATTCGCCCGATACCTGGCCGCATCGGACCGCGGCCTGAAGGAATTCCGCAAGTTCGGCTTCACGCCGGTCGACGGCGACAAGTGGTCTGAGACCCCCGAGTTGACCTTCTTTTGCGGATCGGTCAACCGCCGAGCGGTTGAACAGGCGATCAAAAGCTTCCAGGCCCGCGAGGGCGTGCAGGTCAACACCGTTTTCAACGGCTGCGGAATCCTGACGGCGCAGATGAAGACGATCACCGACAAGAAACTGACCGGCTTCCCGGACACCTACATGGCCTGCGACAAGTATTACCTGGAAATCGTCGACGGGTTGTTCCAGGACGCGGTAGAGATCTCCGATACCGAGGTCGTGATCGCCGTGCCCAAGGGGAATCCCAAGCAGATCAAGTCCCTGGCGGACCTGGCCCGCCCCGGCGTGAGAGTCGCCGTCGGACAGCCCGACCAGTGCACCATAGGCGTGCTGACCCGACAGGTGCTGGAAGCTGAGAAAGTCTACGAACAGGTGATGGCCAACGTCGTGACCCAGACGGCCACCTCGGCACTGTTGATCGCCCCGGTGTCGACCGGAGCCGCCGACGCTTCACTGGCGTACCTGACGGACACGACGGCCGAAGCGGAAAAGGTCGACGCCGTCAGAATCACATCGGCGGCCGCCAAGGCGATCCAGCCCATGGGAATCTCCAAGACCAGCCGCAACAAGCACCTCGCCCGACGCCTGATTCGCGCGATCACCAGGGCCCGGTCCGACTTCGAAGCGGCCGGATTCCACTGGCGGTTCGACACCGACGGCTCCGGTTCCTAGACGGTTCGCCGATTGCGGCCCGCTTTTCGAAACCTGCTCATTCGACATCCAAACCATGTCGTCCACCGCCAACGTCGATGCAGCCGAACAGGCGTACCGCCCGCCGTCGGACACTCCGTTTTTGGTCGGCCTGGGAATCATCTCGAGTGTCTATGTCCTGCTGCTGATCGGGTTGCTGATCGGTGACGTGGCCTACATCGCCACCGGAAACCTGGCCGACACCGTGGAATTGCCCGGTTGGCTCGAGTGGTCGCGACCGGCACTACGGCCTCTGCTGTCGATGGTGGCCACACTGGGCACTCCCGAGATTCGCTACTCGGTCCAGTTGACGATGATCAGTTGCCTGTTCTCGGCGCTGCTCTCGTTGTTCGTCGCCATTCCCACCTCCTACCTGCTCAGTCGACACGAATTCCCCGGCAAGAACCTGCTGGATGCGATCCTGGACATCCCCATCGTGCTGCCCCCGCTTGTGGTGGGACTGAGCCTGTTGATCCTGTTTCAATTCGTGCCGGACATCAGCATCGGAGGGGACACCTACAGCCTGAGAAACGCGATCGTCTTCCAGGTACCGGCGGTGGTGTTGGCCCAGTTCATGGTCGCTGCCGCGTTCGCGGTACGGGTGATGCGAGCGACGTTCGACCAGGTCGATCCCCGACCCGAACAGGTGGCTTTGACCCTGGGTTGCAATCAGTCCCAGGCCTTCTGGCGAGTCGTGCTGCCACAGTGCGGCAACGGGATGCTGACGGCCGGCACGCTGGCCTGGGCCCGCTCGCTGGGCGAGTTCGGCCCGCTGCTGATCTTCGCCGGAGCCACGCGGATGAAGACCGAAGTGCTCTCGACCACGGTGTTTCTCGAACTGAGTATCGGGAACCTGGAAGGAGCGGTTGCCGTTTCACTGTTGATGGTCGCCTGCGCAGTCTTGGTTCTGGTGATCGCCCGGATCTGGGGCTCTCGTGGGTTGTCGTTGTAGCAACGAGTCGGGACGATCGGGGAGACCCCGAAAGGACATGCCATGCAGGTCACCGTCGAATACACCGCGCAGATCAAGTCGATCGCCGGATTGGCCAGGGAGGTGATCAAGCTGGACGGGCCGTGCACAGTCGCCGACATCGCCCGTCAAGTCGCCTCGGCTCGAGGCGAAGACCTGGCCGGGATCCTGCTCGATGAGAACGGCCAACCCCGTCCCTCGATCCTGGTTTTCCGTGGCGAGGACCAGGTCCGTTGGGATGACACCTCGACAGTGGTCTCCGACGGCGACACCATCACACTGCTCTCGCCCGTCTCGGGCGGCTAGTCCCGAACCTGCACCAGGCTGCCATGGCTCCGCTGACTGACCACGAAAAAGCCGTTTATGAATGGCAGATCTGGGTGCCCGGATTCGGCGAAGCCGGACAACAGGCTCTCAAGGACGCCTCGGTACTGGTATCCCGAGTCGGCGGATTGGGCAGCGTGGTGGCCTACGAACTGGCCGCCGCGGGAATCGGTCGCCTGGTGCTGGCCCACGCCGGTGACATCAAGCCCAGCGACCTGAACCGACAGTTGCTGATGACTCATGACGGGCTCGGCAGTTCCCGGGTCGAATCGGCACAGAGACGGCTGAAGGAACTCAACCCGAGGCTGGAGATCGTGGCCGTTCCCGAGAACGTCACCGAAGAGAATGCCGCGAAGCTGGTCGGCGAAGTCGACCTGGTGGTCGATTGTGCACCGTTGTTCCCCGAGCGGTTTGCGATGAACCGCCAGTGCATCCAGCAGGGCAAACCGCTGGTCGACTGTGCCATGTACGACTGCGAGTTCCAGATCACCACGATCCTGCCGGGTCAGACCCCCTGCCTGGAGTGCCTGTTTCCCGAAGACCCCCCGGCATGGCGTCGCGAATTTCCGGTTTTCGGAGCGGTCTCGGGAACGGTGGCTTGCCTCGGAGCCATGGAAGCCATCAAGGTATTGGGAGACGTGGGGGAACCGTTGGCCGGTACACTGTTGACCTGTGACCTCCGCGATATGACTTTTCAACGTCGCCGTCTGCTGAAGCGCGAAGATTGCCCGGTCTGCGGAACGTCAACCGAGGCTCTCTCGAAATGACCGTTCCCAACACTCCTCCAGTGAATGCGGCCTTGCCCGACACCGCCGGACGCCACGAGCCGGTCATCCAGGTCAGCGATCTCCAGAAGACCTATCGCGACGGCTGGTTCCGCCGCCGCAAGATCCAGGCCCTGAGGAAGGTCTCGCTGGAGGTGGGGCGAGGTGAGATCTTCGGCTTGCTGGGCCCCAACGGGGCCGGCAAGACCACGCTGATCAAGATCCTGCTGGGCATCGTGCACAAGACGGCAGGAGAGGCACGGCTGCTGGGGCAACCGGCCGGACGCCGGATCGGCCGGAAACGGGTTGGCTACCTGCCTGAGGGTCACCGGATTCCGCGGCACCTGACCGGCAACACGGCGCTCGAATATTACGGCAGTCTCAGCGGGATGTCGGTTGCCGATACCCGCCGCCGCCGCGCCGAACTGCTCGATATGGTTGGCCTTTCCGACTGGGGACGAACCGTCGTCACCAAATACTCCAAGGGAATGCTGCAACGACTCGGGCTGGCCCAGGCCATGCTGCACGAACCCGACGTGCTGGTGCTCGACGAGCCCACCGATGGCGTCGATCCCGTCGGCCGGTCGGAAATTCGGCAAGTGCTGAACGTCCTCAAGGACAGGGGCAAGACCATCTTTCTCAACAGCCACCTGCTGCAGGAAATCGAACTGGTCTGTGACCAGGTGGCGATCCTGTTCCAGGGGGAGGTGCTGAAGGTGGGTCCGGTTGAGGAAGTGACCGACCTGACCGAAGCTGGCTCCTCCGAAATCACCCTGGAACTCGAGGGAGACGGTGAGACGATTGCCGGGCTGCTGCCCGAAACGGTCGGAAGTCGCGACCAGACGGGGGAGACACGCTGGCGGGTGACAATCGCGTCGCTGAACCAGGACGGCATCGACTCCCTGGTCGATCAACTCCGGACCGCAGGAATCAGCATCGCCACGATCACGCGGCAGAAGCTGACCCTGGAGGAGGCGTTCCTGAGGCTGGTCAGGGGCGCATCGGGGGATGAGTCATGAGAGCCTACCTGGCCGTGATCAAGGACTCCTTCCGCGAGGCGTTCTCTTCGAAGATCCTCTGGGTGCTGATCGTGATGATCGCCCTGTTCCTGGTCCTGCTGTCCGGACTCTCGGTGGCACCTGCCGAACGTACCGGACTCGATTTTCCCGACGTTTTCGACTGGCCCGAACTGGCCACCCGTCTGCGCGACGCCGAAGCCGACAGCCCGGCAGGAAAACTCCGCGGCCGATTTCCCAGTGAACTGCAGGACAATCTCCGCAAATTCAAGCTCGACGGCGAGAACCGACGAGTCTTTCGCGATCTCCGGCGTCAACTCAACGAGCAACTGGACTCCGACGATTTCGCCACCGCCGTCGTCGTGCCCGAGGACAATCTCTCCGACGAGGCTCGCGAACTGGTCGGGCAGGGCGAGAACATGGATTCAAAGACACGGCAACGGCTCAATCGCCTGGTGCTCGAAGCCGCACTGCCCAATGACATTCGCCCGAGTCCCGGCGAAGTGATGACGCCAACCTACATCGGTTTCGAGATCTTCGACGACTTCACGCTCGACCAGAAACAACTCACCCAGGTGATCAACACGGCCCTGCAGGTCTTCATCTTCTTCTTCGTTTCGGTGATGGGAACACTGATCGCCATCGTGGTCACCGCGCCGATCGTCCCGCGAATGTTCGAGCCCGGAGCCATTGACCTGCTGCTCTCCAAGCCGGTCTCGCGATCCCTGCTGTTCCTCTCGAAATTCTTCGGCGGCTGTGCCTTCACGATCGTCAATGCCGCATTCCTGATCGGCGGCATGTGGCTGATCATCGGGATCCGGTTCGACGTCTGGAGCAACGGGCTGTTGTTGAGCCTGCCGGTCTACCTGTTCCTGTTCGTTCTCTACTACTCAGTCTCGGCCGCAACCGGCGTTGTCTTCCGCGGACCGATCATCTCGGTCGTGATGGTTGGGTTGTTCTGGTTCGTCTGCTTTGTCGTCGGTACGGCCAAGGACACCGCCGAGCAGTTCGAGATCAACGGATCGCGGATCCACACGATCGTGCCGGTCGACGATGCACTCCTGGCCTCCAATTCCGCCGGTGACCTGCAGATCTGGTCGACGGAATCCGAGACCTGGGAGCGGGTGTTCGATCCGGGTAGCGAACGTCTCGGCGGCGTGGCGGCGATGGCCATCAGGGCCCAGCAGGGATTCCCCTTCCTGGGGCCGATCTACGACAGGCGGAAACAGCGAATCATTGCGATCACCAAGCCAACGCCGGTCTTCATGCCCGGCGGAGGACCGTCCCGCATGTACATCGGGCGACCCGACGACAACTGGTCCCGGCGCGGCGGCGCCATGCTCCGCATGTCTCCGCGGTCCATTTTCCTCTCTCCGGAGGGCGAGATCCTCGCAGCCGGCCCGGCCGGACTGCAACGGTTCACCGGAGACGCCGAGACCCCGCAACGGCCGTTCCGGGTCTTCGGTCTCGACCTGGGCAGCCGGTCCGATGCCGGACGCTTCGTCGAAGCCACCCCCGAGGAAATGCCTCGTTGGAACAGCCCGTTCGCAGCGACGATTGATCAGAATCGCGGCCACGTCGTCATTTACAGTGACGGAACCTTGTCGCTGTTGTCGCCCGAGAAAAACGGCGATCGGGTGGTCTACACGCCCGGAGCCAATCGCGATCTGGAAACCGACGAGGCGGCCCTGATGGCCGTCGCCGGAAACACACTGCTGGTGGCCCTGGCTGACGGCGACTATCGGTTGCTGGATGCCACAACGCTGGAAGCGAAAACGACCCTCGAGGGTCCCGAAAAGCCGCGGTGGGCGGCCGGATCGCCCGATGGTCGCTTCCTGGCCGTCCTGTCTCACGGCTCCAGTGCCTGGCTCTACGACGTGGCCAACGGTCAACCGGTCACCAACACCGCCATTTCCGGTGAGATTCGCGCCATGGCCTTCACCGACAACAGTTCGCTGGTGGTGGGTGACCTGTTCATGAGAGCCACCAATTACAAGCTGCCGGATTTCTCGGTCGAGGCCAGCTACGACCCGCCACTGTCGACTCTCCAGAGCGTCTACCGCTACGCCCTGCTGCCGATCTACACCGTCTTCCCCAAGCCGGGAGAGCTCAACAACGTCATCACCCGGCTGTTCCAGGAAGACAGCACCGTGGCAATATCGGGCAACAACGACGACCTGCAGGCCGACCAGGTCGAGATCGACATCCAGACCCCGCTGATCTCCAATGCCATCTTCCTGATCATCGTGCTGGCACTGACGTGCCTCTACGTGTCACGAAAAGACTTCTAGTCGCCGGTTCTACCCCAGCACGCCCTCGACCACAGTGGCCCTGGGATCGACCAGCCGGATCGGGCGACCGACATTCGAGACGTTCTGCTTCTGGGCATCGATCCCCAGCGCACCACAAACGGTCGCCAGCAGGTCACCGGTCGTGATCGGACGGTCGGCCACCTCGGTCCCGTCGGCGGCCGTCCGGCCCACCGCCTGGCCACCCCGGACTCCCCCGCCGGCCAGCACCGTCGACCAGGCATTGGGGAAATGGTCCCGGCCCCGGTTGGGATTGATCTTCGGTGTGCGACCGAATTCTCCCATCCAGATCACCAACGTGGATTCCAGCAGGCCGCGACTTCCCAGATCCTCCAGCAGGGTGGCCCAGCCGGAATCGAGCGTCGAACAGAGTCGCTTGACCGTGTCGAAATTGTTCTGGTGTGTGTCCCAGCCCAGTTGCATCTGGGCATCGGCGCCGTTGAGTGACACCTCGACAAATGGCACGCCACGTTCGACCAGCCTGCGGGCCAGAAGACACCCCTGGCCGAACCCGTTGCGGCCGTAGGCGTCACGAATCGCGGCGGGTTCGTCATCGAGATCAAAGGCCGTCACCGACTCGGACCGCATCATCTTCACCGCCTGGCGATATGCGGTCCGGTGACTGCGGACCGGCACGTCCGGTCGTTCGGCTCCGAAGTCGGCCTCGAATTGACCGAGCAATTTCAGTCGAGCATCAACCCGCGCGGTGCCAATCCCCTCGGGCTGCTGCAGGTTCCGCACACGGAGAGCCCGCGACTCATCGACCACGCCACCGGGACCCATCGCGACAGGATTGGTATCACCGACAATCAGTGGAGCAAACTCGGGACCGAGAAAACCCGGTCCGAAGGCGGCCGGACTGAGAAATCGGTAGGGAGCGACGCTGACAAAATCGGGCAGCGGCGAGGTGCCATCAGAGAGTTCCTTGCTGAACAACGAGCCAAGCGTGGGGTAGTGAATCGGACCCTGGGGCAGGTACCCGGTTCGCATCTTGAACGTCGCACGCTGGTGATCGCCCTCCTTGGTCGCCATCGATCGCAACACGGCCAGGTGCTTGGCCTGACGGGACAGCTTCGGCAAATGCTGGGAAAACCGCAGGCCGGCAACGGTGGTCGCAATGGGGCGGAAAGGCCCCCCGTTGGCATGGCCGGGTTTCATGTCGAACGTGTCGATCTGGCTTGGACCACCCGACATCCACAACAGGATGCATCGTCGACGACGCGAGGCCGCTGTAGCGTGGGCAATTCGACCGAACAACCCAGAAGCCGGTGGCGTGACCGCGCCGGCGGCAGCCAGCGCCAACCATTGCCTTCGTGACATTCCGGAAAACGGGGTCATGATCCACCTGGTCGTCTCAATGGTTGAGCAGGAACTCGCTCGAGTTGAGCAGTGCCCAGAACACGTCGGCAAGGGCCGCTGCCGGATCCTTGGTGACTCCACCGGCATCGACATAGGCAACAAGCGCAGCCAGCCGTTTCGCACCGGGCCGCCGCCCCAGTGCCGCCAGGAACAGGGCTTCGACACGGTCGCCGGTCCCCAGTGCCGGAAACTCGACAACCGCCGTGAGAGTGCGGCTACGGTCCAGGCTCGTGGCTTCGGCGACCAAGCCACCGTTCATCAGTGCCAGGGCCTGCAGGATCGTGGTGCGTTGCTGTGTCGGACGGCTCGAATCGTCGCCGAACAAATCGACGAACTCACTGCGAACCGAATCGAGGGCACCCGGTCCGGTCGACGTGCGGCCGACTGCCGCTGGCACATAACCGGTCGCCTGGGCGAGGCTGTCGAAGATCTGCTCGGGCGAGAGCCCCTTGACGGCCATCCTCGAAAACAGCCTCGGCTTTTGCTGCGAGGGATCGGTCTGCCGACTGGTCCGCTGGTAAGCATCGCTGGCAACAATCGACCGCAGGATATGGCGGACATCGAAATTGTGTGAAGCGAACTCGGAGGCCAGAAGATCCAGCAGCTTCGGATGGCTTGGCGGATTGTCGGCCGTGAAGTCGTCAGGAGGATCAACCAGGCCGATCCCGAACATCTGAGACCACAGGCGATTGACCGCAGCCTTGGCGAAATAGGAGTTTTCGGCAGTGATCATCCAGTCGGCCAACAGCTGACGGGCGCCACGGGTCTGTGTCGGCAGTGGCCGGGACCCATCGAGAAAAACCGGTCCAACACTCGTTTCGGTCCCCGGAATCTTCAGCTTCCGGCGATCGGCCACCTCGCGAATCGCTGCCAGAAAACCACCACGTCCCTGGCGTTCCATCCCCGCAAAGAATGCCGCAAAGCTCCAGAACTCGTTCTGCTTCCAGTTGTCGAATGGGTGGTCATGACACTGAGCACACTCGATACGAATTCCCAAAAATGTCCGGGCCGTGCTGGCGGCCAGGTTCTCGGGCTTGATCTGCTTGGCCTGGTAGAACGCCAGCGGCGAAGGCCGATCGGCCTGTCCTGGAATCTCCCGAGGGTTTCTCGACGCGGCCAATGGCACGGTCACGATCTCGCGGACCATCTCCGAGTAGCTGGTGTCATCGGTCAACTTCTGACGCAGCCAGGCCTCGAACGCGGGAACCAGGACCCGCGTCTGCGGATCAGCCTGCGTCTCGGGCAGCAGGGCCTTTCGCCAGACGTTGGAGAAATGGACGACGTAGAGTGAGCTGTCGAGCAGTTCGTCAACAACCTTCCGCCGTTTGTCGGGATCACGATCGGCCAGGAACCGCCGGACTCGCGTCGAGGGAGGAATACGGCCACCGAGGTCGAGAAAGACGCGACGAAGGAACTCGGCGTCGTCAGCCACCGGAGCCGCCGTGACATTTTCGGCCGCCAGTCGCCGCCGGATCAGGCCGTCAATCTCCGTCGCCAGTTCAACAACTTCGTCCCCCCGTGCCACGCAGGATGTCGTTGCCAGCAACAGCAGGACTGTGGCAGACCGCAGCACGGTGGTCACCTTCGAGAAGAACCCGGGCCCCCTCGACCGTACACTTGGCACCGAGGACTGCCAAGAGACTGCCCCTGGGCTACAACGACGCCGCGGTCGCCTTCAAGACCTCCGCCGCCTCCGTCCCGGTCTTCAACTCGGCGTAGTCCGGTGGAGCGTAGGTCGCCACAGCGTCGAAGTGCGTGCCGGAGATCGCCATCCCGATCAGGTCTTCGGCCGAAAGCGTCAAGCGACCGGCACGGCGAGTCAGGTCAAAACGGATTCCTCCCACGCCCTCATAGCTCCGGTACACCACCTCGGTGCAGACCAGCCGATCGGCACGGCTGAAATCGAAATCGAAGTCGTAGGACTTGCCGGTATGGAACATCCCTCGCGCCATCGCATCATAGATCTCGTCGAGTTCCAGCTGTGGCCTGAGCACGGCGATCGCGTCGCTGGCAAACGGTGAACTCAAAGACCGCACCAGCACGCCGTCCTTCAATGCCTCGTGCACTCGACTCGTTTCATCCTCGTCGCACCCGAGCAGGTACTCCCAGTGCGGCTGGACATGCTCGTTTTCTCCGAATCCCGCCACGGTCAACTCGTCGCGGGTACCGAGATAGAGAGCGACGTGCGGCCAGTAGCCGGGCAGGAAGTAGTTGGTCAGAGCATGTTCCTTGCGGACGACCAGCACATCACCGGGGCGCAGCAGATCCCGGAGTTGATTCTCGATCTCATCGGGCAGACCGGGTTGATGACCGAGGACGGTGTAGCGATTGGAGACAGCACTCGAGACCGATTTCTGCAGGCCATAGAGCGCCCGTGTGAGCAGGTCGCCCTTGATCACCTCGACAACCTGCCTGGCGCGGACCCGGGCACGCAACACCGCGTAGTTGGCCAGCGAGACATCGGTCGCCGCCTGCAGCCGTTCGATCAGAGACGGCAGGCGCTCAATCTCCGTACCCACAACCAGCTTCGTCAGTGCTTCGTGGTTCTCGTCGAAGTACTTCGTCGCGTGGTAGAGATGCCAGGTGTGAACCGGATTGGTCAGCGAAGACTGCACGGTGTCATAGAGCCGCTCGGGAATCCCGAAGTGGGGGGCCGGTTCATTGAGCTTGCCGCGGACAACGGGACGGTCGTGAAATTGGTCGCGGAGAAACCGGGCGGCATCGACCAGTACCAGGGCACCGGCAAACCCGACCAGGAAGTTGCTGTCGACGTGCTGCGCGTCCCTCATCTCTTCGACGAGTTCCAGCAACGCGTTGCGGCTCTGCCAGTACGAAACCAGTAAGTGACGAACCTCTTCATCTTCACTGGGCGTGAAGTAACCGCGCTCACTCGATGCGGCCGCTTCGGCAAGAATGCTGGCCGAGCGTTTGAGTCGATCGAACTGATCGGCCACGGCCAATACGGTTCGCGCACCGGCCATTGTCACGTCGCCGATTGTGCCGTCGTTCATTGTCCACCGATCTCCGCCTCTCAGGAACCGGCCATGCTACCACATTCGACTGTGGCCACGGCCGTTGACGGCTGACGGCCCGACAACTCGTCGACCGGTTGCGGCTCGAACCAGGCCAACCCCTGGGTGGCGTAGTCGGGGCCAAATTCGAACGACTGTTTGATCGCCAGGTCGATATCCAGCGGGTTCCGTGTCAGACCGGGACGGAATCCCGCCCGCCGGATGTAGGGACCGCGAGCCGGGGGGAACGGGTAGTCGCTGCCATGCAGCAAACGACTTCGCAGCGATTCGGATTCGCGAGCCAATCTCCCCAACGCCCGCCAACGCGGCCAGGTCGCCAGGATCGAGGTGTCACCGAAAAGATTCGGGTAACGGTGCATCATCTCGACGAAACCCGGATAGTAATCCTCGCGGTCGAACGACGTGCAGGTTCCGCAGTGAGCGGCGATCACCCTCAGGCCGTGATCGAGTGGCCGAACCAGGCGGCGGGGATCGGTGAATTTCTGCGAGATCACCCGGCAAGAATGCTCGTAGCCGGTGTGGAACATCAGGATCACGTCGAGTTCGGCTGCCAGTCGGTAGAACGGTTCGAACGCGGGCAGGGACGGGTCAACACCCTGGATCGCCGTGTGAACCTTGATCAGCCGGGAACCTGCCGCGGCGCAACGTTCCAGCTCTTCCAGCGCATCACGCCTCAGCGGATTGATCGAACATCCGGCCAGGATCTTCTCGTGGCGCCCCGCCAACTCGAGCACGTAGTCGTTGGAAACGTAGAAGTGAGTCCGCTTCGTGTCAGGTTCCCCGTCATCCCGGTACACGGCGTCCTGGGCCAGAACCACCGCTCGTGAAAGACTCGACTCGTCGAGCTGTCTCACCAGCCGGTTCCGGATCTGGTCGCTGCGAGTTTCGCCAGGTTCGCGGTCCAGTCCAGTAAGACGAACGATCAGCCGCGTGAGCCACCGCCGCCGGGTTTCTTCGGAGAGAAAACCCTGCCGAGGATCCTCACCCCAACAAAAGACATGAGTGTGAATGTCGAGCATGGTCAGTCCTTGTCGTTGGCGATGGTGCTGGCAAATGTCCTGATAAGACACAAGCGAGGACCGGTCGCAGATATCACGCAAGAACGAGGTCAAGAATCGACTTCACGTCGGGGCGGTCCACCGGCACCCGCATCACGTGGTGCAATTTCACACCGCCGGAAGGATCCAGCAGCACGTCACCGCCCAACTGGTAGACGTCTCCGGCCGGAGGTCTCGGGCGACGTCCCTTGAGAATCAGCTTCAGGAATCCCCACCAGGACTTCGGTCCCCAGATCGCCCAGATTCCGCCACGGCCCATCGCGTAGGCGTTGTAGAGAGCTCTGTCGGTGTCGACCAGCATCGGCCACGGCCACCCCGTCTGTTCGACATACGCTCCGGCCACCTCGGCCGACTGGAACGTCACCGCCATCACGTCCAGCGGCAACTGCCCGATCTGTTCGGCGGCCTGCTGCAACTGCAGCAGGTGTTCGCAACAGGGCAGTCAGGTCAGGTGACGGTGAAATACCAGCAGCAGCCACCGTCCGGCACGATCTTCGAGCCGGTACTCTTTCCCGGCATGGTCGGTGGGAATGATCATCACAACGCGTTCCGGATCAGGATGGTGTCATCACCAGAGAACAACCAGATTCAACCACGAAAGTACACCCAGCACGACAACCGTCCACAGCCAGGGTCTCTTCCAGAGAGGCAGCGAGACACCGGGATCATCGAATGGGTGACTCGGAAGACTGACCAGTTCCTTCCGTGTCTGCTCCAGCCAGTTGCTCTGTGGTCCGGAGTCGTCCCATTCCGCATCGTCGTCCGGCGGCTTGGGCAACCAAACGACCAGGCCCCGCAGTCGATCCCGGCTGGCAACACCCAGGACGAGGGTCGTCAACAGGACCCCCAGCGATGCCGCTCCGATGCTCCAGAGAAACCCGTACCACTTGTTCGCCCACCAGATCGGCAATTCGCCGCCGAATCGCTCGATCAACGACTCCGGCAAACGATCGGCCAGTTGGACGCTCAGAAACCGGGTCAGACCGACCCCGCTGCCGACCAACAGTCCGATCAGACCGCTGGCCGGGTGAGCCGGTGTGAAGATTCCCGCCAGGTAAACCGTCATCAACGGCAACACGGTGATGCCGACCATCTCGAGATAGAATTTGACCATGCCCATCTTGAGGAAGGGGATGTAGGCAAACGAGAGACCGATGACGACGACGGTGGTGATCCTCGAAACCCACAGATAGTGACGGTCCTCGGCACCTCGGACCAGGAAGCGGGCATAGAGGTCTCGGGTGAAGACGACGGCCAGCGCCGAGCCGATCGAATCGAATGTCGAGATCCCCCCGGCCAGCAACCCGGCGACCACGATTCCGGCCAGCACGCCGCCCATCGGCACAAGCAGTTCGGAGACGAGTATCGGGAATATCTGGTCGGCCTGTTCGGTCGGCAAATCCGGTCGCACACCGCGGCCGAGGATCCCGAGCGTGACGTTGAACCACATCACCGCTGCAGTGACCACCGCGGCGAACACCGCGGCCATCTTCACGTCCCACTCACTTCGACAGGCCAGCATCCTCATCGACTGGCTGTGATTGACGATGCAATAGGCCGAGAGCGTGATGATCCAGCCGAGAATCACCAGCCACGCCGGCACGCCCTCCTCGAGGTGATTGCCGACGTGGGTCATCGCCAACTGGACGTCCTCTCCAACTCCCGCCTCGACCAGCGTCTGTTCCATTCCTGCGAAGCCACCGACCTTGTCGTAAACGATCCACCACATGACCACCGCAGCGACAAGCATCACGATCGACTGGATCGAATCGGTCAGTGCTACCGACTTCAACCCGCCGGTTGAGGTGTAGATGGCCGCGCCGGCAGCGATCGCCACCACCAGATACCAGGTCAGGTGCCCCCAGCCGGTCAGAATGTTGAAGGTCAGGAACAGCGAGTAAGCGACATTGCCCAGGACATTGGTGCGGTAGATCACCTGGACGATCACCGAGATGACGCGGGTCGACGGTCCGAAACGCCGTTCGAGATACTCGGCGTTGGTGAACATCCCGCTGCGGTACATCGGCAGGAAGACCGCCCAGGCCACCAGCATCCACCCGATCGTGATACCCAGCCACCAGTCGGTGATGAAGTTCATCCCGTTCTGGTAAGCCGCTCCGGCAACGGCCACGTAATCACCGCTGTCGACGGCTGTGGCGAACATCGACAATCCGACCATCCACCACGGCAGCCCACGGGCTGCCAGCATCCAGTCGACAGCCCGATGCGTCTCTCGTGACTTCCACAGGCCGTACGCGATAATCGCGGCGTTGATCCCGACGACCAGTGTCCAACCGACAACTCCCATACAGGCGAAGCTAGCCACGGGCAGAGCAGGGTGTCAAACCGGAGCCGGGAACCGGCGTGTGATCTGCTAGACTCAACGGACCATGCTTCGCAGAACTCACTGGCCCCTGTTGGCCATTATTCTGTTGACCGGACCGGGTTGGACATCTGCGGCCGATCCGCAGACGAAACCGCTCGCGGCACGATTCCGGCGACCGATCGCACTGGCCACCGTCGACAACGGGCGACAGTTCCTGGTCGCCAACCGCGACAGTGGAACGATCAGCCGCGTCGACATCCTGGCCAGACGAGTTCTCGACGAAACGCCCATCGGCAAGCGGCTTGCGGATATGGTCCTGGCACCGGACGGAGACCATCTCCTGGTGGCCGATGCCGGCGGGCGCCAGTTGATTCTTTGCCGTCTCGGAAAAGGGCGTCCGGAACCCTCGACCCGCATCGACCTGCCCGCAGAACCCACACGGTTGGCCATCGATCGAGACGGCCGACACGTGGCGGTGACATCGAAGTGGTCCCGCCAGCTGATCCTGGTCGATTTGCCGATCACCCCCTCATCAAAACCACGCCGGTTGCCGTTGCCGGTGGCCGGACGGCACCTGGCCTGGCTTCCGGGCACCAGATCGGTGGTGGTCGCTGACGCTTTTGGCGGACAGCTGGCCATTGTCGACACCGCGGCTGCCCGGGTGCGGTTCGTCCACCGCCTGCCGGCCCACAACATCGGCGGCCTGGCACTCTCGCCCGACGGCCGCCACCTGGTCATCTCGCACCAGATCCTCAACTCGGCCGCACGCACGACCAACAACGACGTGTTCTGGGGCCTGTTGATGACCAACAATCTTCGCCGCATCCGGATGAAGGACCTGCTCTCCAAGAGTCCCTTGCCCGTTCGACGTCAATCGGTCGTGATGCTCGGACAGGCCGGCCACGCCGCTGGTGACCCCGCGGGCCTGTCGATCCGACCAGACGGTTCGTTCGTGGTGGCCCTGTCGGGCGTGCACCAGGTCGGCATCGGGCATCCCGGAAGATTCGAACTGACCCGAATCTCGACAGGACAGCGGCCCACCGCCCTGTGGCTGTCTCCCGACACGCGGCGGGCCGTCGTGACCTCGACACTCGACGACCGTCTCGACCTCATCGACATCGAACAGGCCCGCCCACTGGCCGGCATCTCGCTGGGCCCGCAACCCGAATCGACGTCGTACGATCGCGGCGAGCGTCTGTTCTTCGACGCCAGCCTGTCACGGGATGGCTGGATGAGCTGCCACAGTTGCCACATCGACGGNCACACCAACGGCCTGTTGGCCGACACGCTCGGTGACGGTCACTACGGNAACGCCAAGCGGGTGCTTTCTCTTTTGGGCACTCTGGACACCGGTCCCTGGGCGTGGGACGGCCGAATGGGCACNCTCCGCGANCAGNCTGTGCACTCGGTGACGACGACCATGCGCGGCAGCCGCCCGACACCCGGCCAGCTCAATGACCTGGTCACCTTCATCAATGGACTCCAACGCCCCGCACCGGGCCGGGCCGCCGATTCACCGAGTCAACGGCTGTCGATAGCCCGCGGAGGCCGGCTGTTTGACACGCTCAACTGCCGACGCTGCCACACTCCACCGCTTTACACCTCTCCGGACACCTACGACGTCGGTCTGGGAGGCCCCAAGGCCAACCCGCCGTCACTGCGAGGGGTCTCTCAGCGACGGCGGCTGTTTCACGACAACCGCGCGAAGTCGATCGCGGAAGTCCTGGGGCGATTCGGGCACCAGTTGCCCAGGGAACTCACCGACGCGGAACGTCGGGACCTGGTGAGGTTCCTGGAGAGCCTGTAGACGACCGGCCCGCCTTGTCCGATGTCACCACCTCCACCAGCGCCGCGGCAATCAGAGCATGCCCCTGGACCGTCGGGTGGCAGTGGTCGACGAACAGCTCCCGCACTCCTCCAGCAGCCATCCGCTGGAACTCGGCCTCCAGCGGACCGTGAAACACCTCGTCCACGCTCACCAGTATGCCACCGGCATCGGCCGTCGCCCGCCTGATCGTTTCGATCACCGCGGGGTTGGCCCGCGTGCCCCGGCGATCCCGCCGATTGGCCTCGACCAGCGCCGCTCTCCCCTCTTCGATTCGACCACGACCCAGCAGGCTCAGGCCATTCCAGAAATGGGCCAGTGCGTAATGCTCGTCCAGTGCGATCATCGTCTCGGCCGTCTCACCCAGCCCCTGCCAGTCCCTGCCCTTGAACTGCCGGTCGGCGTCGTGGTCCAGCTGACTCCATTGGCCCGATCCCACGTCGGCCCGAGGGCCGTGGACCGAATCGCCTGGTGGAGACAACAGGTTGGGCACCGCCGGAACGACCACAACGCGAGCTCCGGCCTGCCGGCCCACCTCGACGATTCGCATCACGTGTTCGCGCAACAAGGCCATCCGCAACGACACCTCGGCCTCTGACTTGATCAACGGGTAGTTGTTGTTTCCGAAGAACTCGGCCGGCAACTGACTGCGGACCACGTTGACCGGCTCCCCCAACAGGGCCCGGGTGCCATTGATCACCCGCAGGCTGCGGGCCAGTTCACCCGCCTGCTCCATCCTCGCCACCAGTCCCTCGGGATCGTAGAAGACGTTTTCGAGAAACTCGTTGTGCCCCATGTAGACCAGGAACCAGTCCGGAGAAAATTCCGCCGCGCGACGCGCGATGGCCAGCACGCGATGGCTGCCGAAGGCCGGGTAACCCCCGTTGATCACCTCGACCCGCCTGCCATCCTCGTCGAGTGACTCAACCATCAGGTCAGAAAACGACCGCTGGACCCGAAATCCGTAGGTGCATGATCCCCCCAGGGTGAAGATACGCAGCGTGTCCTCCGGCTTGGGCTGCTCGATCTCCTCGTCCCACTGGGAAAAGAAGCGGGTTCCGGCAGCAAATCCGACCGGGTTCAACCTGGTGCTGGTGTCAGGAAACAGCCCGGCGACACGAAACACCAGTTCCAGCACCAGCAGCAGCAGGAACGGCAACGAGACCGCCAGCAGTTTCATCCGCCGGGAACCTCGGCGGCTCGGTCCAGGACCGGTCTCTTCGGTCAACGGATCGGTCGCCTGGTTCATGGACTCGGCTCGAAGTCCTGTGCGAGACGAGGGTCAAGACGTCGGAGTTGCTCGACGGCGGTCTCGAATCCGGATTGGTTGTTCCTGAGCAACTCGACACGTGCCAGGTGGGCCCACGCGGCGGCGAACCGGCTGTCAGTTGCGACGGCCGCCTCGAGCTGTTCAACCGCCTCATCGTAACGTTCTCGATCTGTCAGCCCCAACGCCAGATTCACCCGGGCCTTCGGCAGCCAGGGAGCCAGACGCACCGCCTGTCGTGCCGCATCGAACGCCTCGTCGTGTTTCGCCTGGACCTGCAATTCAACCGACAGGTTGACCCAGGCGTCAGGGAATTCGCTGTCGACGGCAATCGCCTCGCGGTGCCGACGCTCGGCGAGCTTGTGACTGCCTGCCGCACCCAGCTCGTTGCCCAGGCTGGTCAGCGCCAGCGGTGATCGGGGATTCTTGGCGACGGTATCGGTCCAGAGATTCGCGTTGTCCAGAAACACCGGACCACGAACCCAGGCCAGGCCCAGCAGGATCAACAACGCCGCGCCACCGAGAGAGGAATACCAGCGAGTGACAATCAGCCAGGCGGCCGCAACCAGCAACGGGATACTGGCCAGGTACTGGAAGTGGTCGGCGACAAACGAGAACTGCATGGGGTAGATGTCGACAAAGCCCAGGGCGGGAGCCAGCGTGCCGACAAACAGCAATCCCGCCGACAGAGGGCCTCGGCCGACCCGGGATCTCCGCCACCAAAGCGCAAACAGCACCAGCACCGCGGCCAGCGGGTAAAGCCACTGGAGCACTGAGGCCGAGTCGATCCTCCAGCGGGGATAAATGAAAGCCAGTTCGGTCGGACAGAACAGCTTTCCGGCATAGAACCAGATCGCCCGCCCGGCGACCAGGATCCGATCCGGGGCCGAGAGGCCCAGATCGAGGTGTCCCGCCCCGATGTGTCGTTGCTCGCTCCAGATCGTCACCAATCCCATCGGCACCGCCAGCAACAGCATTGGCAACACGCCGAGCCATTCGCGGCGACCGACACGACCGCCCTGCCACCAACAGATCACCAGCCACGCCGCCGGCAACGTGACGGTGACCGTCTTGGAGAACAGTGCCGCGATGAAGAGCACAACAGCCAGCCACCACCGGCGACTGGCCGTCCCGGGTTCCGCACGCCACCAACCCAGCCAGGCGATTGTCGACAACAGGGCGAACAATCCCGAGAGCACGTTCTTGCGCTCACTGATCCACGCCACGCTCTCGACATGGACCGGGTGTACGGCGAACAGGGCCGCTGCCAGCCACGCTCCGGAAAGTCCCAGCCCCGCCAGCAACCTCCACAGCACGACAACAGACGCGGCGTGCAACAGGATGTTCACCGCGTGGTACCCAGTGGGGTTGTCACTCCAGAGACGGTACTCGAGCCAGAAGCTGGAGTGGGTCAGCGGATAGTACTGGGGGACGCTTCCGGGTTCGAACCAGATCGCCGGGAGCCCGCCCGGATCAATCACTGCGGGACTCTCGGTGACGTGGGCGTCGTCATCCCAGATGAATTCACCACCGAAGCCAGGCAGGTGGGCCACCACGGCCAGCCCGACCAGCAACCCGGCAGCAACCCGTGGGTTGACTCGCAGCGATTCGCCGTTCTGGGCCACACGGAAGTCCTGTTGCCAATGGGAACT
Source organism: Planctomycetaceae bacterium (assembly GCA_002724315.1). Lineage (GTDB taxonomy): Bacteria > Planctomycetota > Planctomycetia > Planctomycetales > Planctomycetaceae > UBA8437. The sequence goes on from PBOJ01000031.1 coordinate 51,593, forward strand.
GGTCGGTTCGAGCATACGGCATCAACGCCGGGGCAACAAAGACCGGGTCACCGGGTTCGTTGCCCTCACCCACCGCCCTCGGCGCAATCGCCGAGCTTGCAGTAGACTCACCCGCGTGACTGTCAACTCGCCCCCCCGGCCCGCTCCATGCACGCCACTGGGCAAACGCCTGCTGCTGGCCGCTGCCACTGTCGTCGGCATGCTCGTCGTCGCCGAAGTGATCCTCCGCATCGCCTTTCCCGAACCCATCACCATCCGTTTCGCCCAGGACACCCAGGAACTGCAACAGCTCCAACTGGACAAATTCGGTGGCGTGTTGATCAACGATCCGATTCGGTTCTGGAGACTGGCACCCCACAGCCGCCTGGCCGAATCCGGGTCGGACACGGACGGGCCATTTTTCGGAGTGATCTCCAACGGGGACGGCTTTCGCGAGAATCATGACATCGCCCCCGAGAAGTCCGCCGAGGAAACCCGCATCCTGTTCCTGGGCGACTCCTGCACCTTCGGCTACGGGGTGGGTTGGGACCAGACATTCGCGGCCGTGTGTGAAGACCGTCTCAACAACCGGTCCGAAGTCCGGCGATTTGAATGCATCAACGCGGGTGTCCCCGGCTATTCGCTGTACCAAGGATTCCAGGTGCTCGATGACGAGGGGCCCATGGTGAAACCGGACGTGGTGGTTGCCTGTTTCGGGTTCAACGACCGTTCCGAGTGGGACGGCCTGAGTGACCTGCAACACGCCGCCCTAGCACCTCCGGGCTGGATGTCCGGATGCCGCCTGGCCGGCCGTCTGTGGAGAATGACCCATCCGTCGTCGGCTCAAAGGACTGCTGCCCGAAAACCACGTGTTTCTCCTGACGAATTCCGCGGCCTGTTGACCCGCATCCGGACCCGCACCCGGCAACTCGGCGCCCGCCTGGCGCTGATCTCGTGGTGCGAACGCTTCCAGGTGACCGACGATCGCGACGAACGGACACCCTGGCAACGAGAACTCGACCGATTTGCCCGACGGCATCGGGTCCCGATGCTCGACCTGGTCCCCCTGCTGCAGCGGTGGGCCGACGAACCGGACCAGGAACCGCAGTTTCTGGATATCGTTCACGCCACACCGGCCGCACACTCGCGAATCGCCGGACAGGTGATCGAGATCCTGGAACCGGTGCTCGGTAATGGAGGATCGCCGGAATGACCAACGCCGACAGCAGCGATTCGAACCGACCGGAGGGTGCGACCAGTCAGCGGCCGCGACTGTTGGCCACCGCCATCGGCTTGATCGTGGCGGTGCTGGTCGCCGAGGCAACGCTGTGGCTGACCAACCAGCCCCGCTTTCCCGTACCACACACCTTCCCACCCCAGTTCATGCTGGTCGGTGAACCCGACGCCCAGGGGTGGGTTCGCCACGTCAACAAGCCGTCGACGACAATCCGATTCCGCTACGAATCGGACCCGCGAGAATATTTCGGTACCGACCGGACAGTCGGTCACACCACCAATTCGCTGGGCTTTCGTGGCGGGGAATTTCCGCTGGTGGAGACACGTGATGGGGGCATCGAGGCCATCGGCGAAAAACCCGACGGCGTGTTGCGAATTGTGTTTCTCGGCGACTCGGTAACATTTGGCGAGGGAGTGCACGATTCTGACACATTTGTCGAGCGGGTGGGCCGGGGACTGAGTACCCGGTTGAGTCGCCCCATCGAGGTCTACAACTTCGGTGTCGGCGGTCACAACACATCCGACGCCCGATGGGTCTGGCAACGATACGCCCGCCATCTCGATCCCGACCTGGTCATCTACACCTTCGTCCTCAACGACGCTGAACCACGGTTGTTTCGGCTCGAGCAGACATCCGGCCAGCCCACTCGGATTCCCCGTTCAATCGAAGCCCGCTGGACAGAATGGACCAGCCAACCCGAAGGCTGGTGGACCGGATCGCGATTGGCCCGCCTGGCATGGAAACTCCAGGCCGGCTGGAAACTGGACCGCAAAACCCTTGGATATTACCGCGAGTTGAACGCGTCATATTCCCCGCACTGGCACGCCTGTCGCGAACAACTCGAGGCCCTGCAACAGATCGAGCCAACGCCGCTGGTCGTGGTATTCCCCATGCTGTTTGATTTGGCAGCTCACCCATTCCGCCCGGTGCATCTTGCGATCACCGACACCTGTTCACGGACCGAGATCATCGATCTCTGGGAAACCCTGGCCGGTCGTGCCGGCAACAACACGCCGGAGCTGTGGGTCCATCCGACCGACACGCATCCCAACGAGATCGCACACAAGTTCGCCGCCGGAGTGATCACCCAGCGGTTGGAAACATTGCTGCGGGATCCGGAACAATCCGACTCAGCCCCCTGAGGGGGTTGGAGACGGCAGGAATTCCCTGGGCACCTTGCAGACCATCGTGTAAGCGGGATCGAACATGTTGCCCAGGTCGTATCTGACACACTGGGCCAACAGCAGGTTGGCTCCCAGCGGGTCGAGTCCGTAGTCCTGCACCAACCACCGCAGCATCTCGGTCGTCGCGTTCTGCGTCGCCTCGTCCAACGGCCTGGCATTGCCCGCGGTGAAAATCTCTTCGGCGTTTTCACCCCGCGGCCAGCCGATTTCGTGGTCCTTGATCACGTCGAGCGTCACTCGAACGTCCATCGAAATCTCCAGTCCCGAGCCGACAATTTCGCCATCCCCCTGAAGGGCGTGTCCGTCGCCCAGGAAGAACAGCGCCCCGGATTCGAAGACCGGGAAGTAGACCGTCACACCCTGCCGGAAACCACGGTAGTCCATGTTCCCGCCGTGTTCGGCCGAAGTCGCCGTCGAGATGGCCTGCGTCCCCTTGGCCGCCACACCAAAGCAGCCGATCATCGGATCCAGCGGCAGGGTGATGCGGCCGAGTTTCGATTCGGGGGTCGTCAGCGTAGCGGTCCCCTGCTCGACATCGACATCCCACTCGGCCATCCCCGCCTCGGGCAGCTCGCGGACAAAATCGGGCCGCACAACGTTGGCCGCCACACTGGTTCCACAGAAGGCCCAGTCGCGGTTGGGAACGATCGAGTCGAGCTTCACGACCAGCGTGTCACCCGGCTCGGCCCCGTCGACAAAGAAGGGACCCGTCTGAGGATTGCCGCGCGGTGTGACCTGGTCACGATTGGCATCCCGGCCACGGGCATCGACGGTCGTCGTGACGATCGAATCACCCGGCTGAACCGTCAACACCGGCTCGTGAGGCCCCAGGGTGGTGAAGTAGTGGGTCGGTGTGAACTGGTGTTCCATGGCCGTGTGTTTCCGGATGGTACTGGAGATCAATGAGTCGAGAGGGCGTGTCGTCTGGCCAAAAGTCTCAGACGCGACGGAACTTCTGCAGCGTCGGGCAGTCAGCCTCGACCAGCCCTTTCGGGACAGCCGCCGAGGCAATCACCTCGGAGGTGTAAATGTCCCCGTTGCCATCAACCCAGATATCGTGCGGCGCGGCAAAATCGCCCGGTTCGTACGGATTGGCCCCGCCCCCGAATCGTGACAGCAATTCCCCCGATCGGCTGAAGATGCTGACCCGACCGCCGGTGTCGTCGAAACGCTGGTCGTTGAGTCCCGCGTGCCATCCCAGTTCGGCGACATAGACCACGTCGTCGCCGTCGATGAAGACCTCGCAGGGGCGGGCCACGTCGGTCCAGGCCTCGATGAAACCGCCGTCGGCGTCGAACAGCTGGATCCGACTGTTTTCACGATCGCAGGCAAAAACCGTTCCGTCACTGGCGACATCAATCCCGTGCGGCAAATGAAACTCGCCGTCACCGTCACCAGGCGTCCCCCAGCTGATCTCGTACTCGCCGTCGGCCGAGAACCTGTGGACCCGGCAGTTGCCGTAGCCATCGGTGATGAACAGGCGGCCGTCGGGCGCCACTGCGAGATTGGTCGGCAGGTTGAACGGACCGGCCGGCTGCCGGAGCGTCAGGTAGTTCATGTCTTCGACGCCCGTGTCGCTGCACTCCCCGGCAATTCCCAGCGTCTGTTCACGACGGCCATCGGTGGTGTAGCGATGGATCACGTGACCGTGATCATCGGTCAGCCAGATCCGGTCGTCGTCGGTGATCCAGATTCCGTGCGGCCGCTCGAACTGGCCCTCGCCCCAACTGCCCACAAAGCTGCCGTCCGAGGAGTAGACGATGACGGGATGTTCGCTGCGGTTGAAAGCGTACAGGTTCCCGGCCGAATCGGTGGCTGCTCCAACCACTTCCCCGTAATTCCACCCCTCGGGCAACTGGTCCCATCCGGGCAAAGGTTCGTAGCGGTAGTCGCCCTGGCCAACCGTGCCGACGTTGTTGTCGTTTTCAGTCGTCATCTCGATGGTCTCTCCAGGTGAGCAAAACGGTCTGTCCTGATCAGTTTTGTGCGTCAACGGATTTTCTCGGTCAGCTGTCCTGCCGAACCGTTCAGACAACCTCAAATCCGGGGCGGCGGGAGTCGCCGCATCAACACCGGGATCCACTCGACACCGATTGCGTGAGCGGGAGGCCGACATTATCGTGAAATCATGTCGCGATGGAGACGAGATTTCCAGCAAGGTCACGGGCATCACTCTTCTGCCGCGGTGCGAATTCCGTCGTCTGAACGACATCCCTCACAAGCCACGGAGCACATCTAGATGGCCGGCCGTTTCCGCGGACCGCTGATCGTCACTTCACTGGTGCTGGCCGGTGGCGTGCTGATCGTGGCGATGTGTGCCGGCCTGATCGAGCGAAAACCGGTCCTCACCGACGCCGACATCGTGCTGGCCAGGGCCAAGAAGGCTCTCGACCGTCGTGACTTTCCCACAGCCGAGAAACTGGCCCGCGACGCCCTGGACAAGGGCACGACGATCCAGGGTGGAGCCTGGATCGTCAGCGGTGAGGCCATCGTTCAACAGGGGCGATTCGAGGAAGCGGTCGAGTGTTTCCTGCAGGTGGTGAAACTGAGCAAGCAGCCGGACCGGCAGGCGATGGCCCATGCGCTGGCCGGAGATGTGCTCGCCCGGCGACTGCACCGGCTGGGTGAAGCCGAGACACATTACCGGCAGGCCCTGGAGCTGGAACCCAACGAGGACAACGCGCGACGGGGACTCATCACCCTGCTGGCCGCCGAAGGGCGACGGCAGGTGGCCGAGGAGATCCTGCTGAGCGTGATCCGTGACGCCAAGGCCACCGAACAGCACCTGTTTCTGCTGGGCAACTCCGAATGGGTCATCAACTCGTTGTCGTTCAAGACGCGCGAGGGAGACAGGAAGGTCCAGCGCCAGGAGTTCCTCGAGCGAGCCAGGCAGGCGGTCCCTGACGACCCGGTCCCGGTGATCGGACTGGCGCGCCTGGCCGACGTCAAGAACCAGTCCGCCCGGGCCATCGAACTCCTGGAAAGCGTGTTGGCCGCCGACCCCGACCAGTACGAGGCCTGGGCCATGCTCGGCCAACTGCTGGCCCGCACCGGAGATGCCCGGCGGTTTCTCGACTGGAACTCCCGGGTGCCGGAATCGGCCGAACAGGACGCACGAACGTGGTTCGCTCGGGCCACCTGGGCGAAACACCGGAACGAGGAACGCGTGGGGGCACGCTGCCTGTGGGAATGTCTCAACCGAGACCCCAACCACCTGGCCGCCAACCTCCAGCTGGCCCAGTCCCTGGATCGACTCGGCCGCTCCGCCGATGCCAACCACTTCCGCCGCCGTGCTGCCCAGCTCTCGGAACTGGTCACACTACTCCGTGGACTGGCAGGCGATCCGCGTTTCGGCGAGGAACGAACCGAGCAGCGCGTCCAGCGGCTCGTCGAGTTGAATCGGCAGATGGGACGGGCCTGGGAAGCTGTGGCGTGGTCGATGTTCGTGTTGCGCAACAACCAGGACCTCCAGTGGCCCAAAAAACATCTCGAAGATCTCCGGCCCTACATCGAGAAGAAGGGCACACCGCGAACCATCAAGCTCTTCACCCCGCTGTCTCGCGTCGACCTCTCGGATCTTCCCGCTCCCCAGTGGGCCGACGCCACGACGGCCGCGAAGCCGGACACCGATCCCGAGAAGACCGCCTTTGGCCCAATCGCTTTCCGTGAAGACGCCCGGGCGACCGGACTCGACTTCCTCTACTACAGTGACGCAGCCGATCCGATCGAGAAGAGCCGGTTGCCCGAGACGGTCGGGGGCGGCGCGGGAGTGATCGACTTCGACGGCGACGGTTGGCCCGATCTCTACCTGGCACAGGGCAGCCACAAACCGGTCGATCCGAATCAACCGACCACGCGGCCACTGGTCAAGGCCCCGCAAACCCCGCCGCGTGACCGTCTCTTCCGGAACACCGCCGACGGCCGGTTCGAGGATGTCACCAACCAGGCCGGCGTGCTCCAGACGGCCTACGGACAGGGGGTGAGTGTCGGAGACGTCAACAGCGACGGTTTTGACGACATTCACGTGGCCAATGTTGGAGGCAATCGCCTGCTGATCAACAATGGCGACGGGACCTACAGCGACGAGACCGAAGCCGCGGGAATCGCCGGAAACCAGTGGTCGATCAACGGCCTGCTGGCCGATCTCGACGGAGACGGCCTGCCGGATCTCTACGTCGTCAACTACCTGGCCGGTGACAACGTCTTCATGCCCTCGTGCCCTCCGGATGCCAGCAACGGACGGCCCTGTTTTCCGGGTGACTTCGACGCGGCACAGGACCGCTTGTACATCAACACCGGGGATGGCGGCTTCCGGGACATGACCCAATCCAGCGGGATAGCCCGTCCTGACGGGAAGGGACTGGGTGTAATCGCCGCCGACTTCGACGATGACCGGCGACTCGACCTGTTCATCGCCAACGACACCCGGGCCAATTTCCTGTTCCAGAACCGAACCGGCATGACCGGCAAGGGCGTCTCGCTGCTGGAGACCGGGATGAAATCCGGGCTGGCCCTGAGCGCCGAAGGGGAACCCGAGGGTTGCATGGGAATCGCCGTCGGGGACGTCGATGGCGATGGCACGCTCGACCTGTTCATCACCAACTACATCGGGCAGTCCAACACGCTGTACTCGCTGGAACAGCCCGACGGACCAGCCCCCGCTACCGGCTTCTTCCTCGACCGCACCCGCTCGGCCGGACTCTTCGACAACGGGTTTGACCTGGTCGGATGGGGCACCGAATTTCTCGATGCCGACCTCGACGGGGACCTCGACCTCTTGATCACAAACGGCCACATTGCCGGACACGTCCGCGAAGGGGAACGGCTGGAAATGCCACCGCTGTGCTACCGCAATTCCGGCACGGGTCGATTCGCCGTCGTCCCAGCCCGACAACTGGGCAAGTACTTCGCCGGGAACTATATCGGCCGCGGCCTGGCCCGGCTCGACTGGAACAATGACGGCCGACAGGACGCGGTGATCACGCATCTGGACGCACCACTGGCGTTGCTGACCAACACCACCCCCAGGACCGGCCACCGCCTGGTGCTCCGCCTGGTCGGCACCTCATCGTCACGCGACGCCATCGGTGCCACCGTTACCGCCCGTGCCGGCAAGCGAACCTGGGTGACCCAGTTGACCGCCGGAGACGGATACCTGGTCAGCAACCAGAAACAACTGGTCATCGGAACCGGCACCGTCAACCGGCTTGACGCCGTCTCAATCCGCTGGCCCTCGGGACTCGACCAGGATCTCGGACCTGTCGAGACCGATCGCACACTGAAGGTGATTGAAGGCCGCAAGCCGCTGATCCTCGGCGGGAAGAACTGATCCTCCGCCAGGACACCTCCCCCCACAGAGCCCCCGTTCATGACCTCAACCGTCGTGACTCGACTCGCACGAGTGCTGAGTGTCACCGCCGCGGTGGTGATCGGGTGTGGTGACGGGGCCGACTCGAACCGATCGGCCGCCGACCGAGCCCCCGGTGACGGCGACACTTCCGCCACGGCAACACCGGTTCCGCCACGTTCGAAATCCCGGTTCCGGAACGCCAGTGAGAACGTGAACTACGTGGGATCGCAGCGGTGTGCCCAATGCCACGCCAATCAGCATGCGACCTGGGCCAAGACCGCGCACTCCCGGTCAATGTCCAGGGTCACACCCGAAGACGAACCACCGGACACGAAGTTCGCCCATGACAAGAGCGGACGGGCCTACGAGGTGGTCCGGGTGGAATCCCGGCTGCACCACCGCGAATCGCTGGTGCTCCAGGACGGCACCCGTGTGCCACTGGCCGATCATCAGGTCGATTACCTCGTCGGGTCCGGCCGTTTCTCAAGAACCTACCTTGTCGAACTCGATGGAACCCTCGTCGAGTCCCCCGTCACGTGGTACGCACAGCGGAAGGCCTGGGACATGTCACCGGGTTACGACCACATGATCCACGATTCGTTTCGCCGCCGTGCCACACACGGCTGCCTGATGTGTCACGCCGGCCTGGTCGAACCCCGCCAGCCACAGGGTTTCACGTTTCCGCACAACGAACTGTCGATTGGCTGCGAACGCTGTCACGGACCGGGGTCTCTTCATGCCCGTCGACACGCCGGAAAGGTGCCGAAACGTTCACCCGATGCCGCGGGACCAAGCCACCCCGAGGATCCCACGATCGTCCACCCCGGCCGACTGGATCGACCACTGGCCGAGGCGATCTGTCAGCAGTGCCACCTGCAGGGAGACGTGAAGGTGACCGTCCGCGGACGTCGGCCTGGAGATTTCCGACCCGGACTGCCTCTTTCAGACCAACGCATCGAGTTCCGATTGACCGGTGCGAGTTCCGAGATGACCGTCGTCGGCCATGTCGACCAGTTGCGGGCCAGTCGCTGCTACCAGCAGGACCAACGGCTTTCGTGCATGACCTGCCACGACCCGCACGACCCACATCACCCCCGTGACCCCCTGGCCCAGGCGACATTCGGACGAAACCGGTGCCTGGAGTGCCATCAGCCGACCGCCTGCGGTGAAGACGACACCCGTCGGCAGGCCACTCTCCCCCTGGCCGACTCCTGCACGGTCTGCCACATGCCCCAGGTCGACACCGACATCCCGCACATTGCCTTCACTCACCACCGCATTGCCGTCCACCGGAAAACCAGCGACACCAAATCCGGCCTGTCCGACGACAGCGAACTGAAGACCATCCAGGACCTGTCCCGGTTTTCCGACATCGAACGGGACCGGATCCTGGGGCTGGGCTACTACCGGCTGCATTTCCAGCGACCCTGGTCACACGACCGGTTCCTGGCGCGAGCCGACCGGCTGCTGGCGACCGCAACGAAAAAGATTTCCGGTGATACGGTGATGACCGCAGCTCGCGCCGAAATCGCCTGGGAGGCTCGACGAGTCGCTGAAGCCGGGCGGCTGGCTGATGAGGTCATCTCCTCAAGTCATGTCGAACCCGAAACACGTGCCGCGGCCCTGCACGTCAAGGTGCAGATTCTGCTCGAGCGACAAAACCTCCGCAAAGCGGTCCCGTTGCTGGAGGAACTGACCCGACTGCGGCGGAACCCGATCGACTGGGCCCTGCTGGGTCACTGCCACTCGAAAACCGGGAAGACAACCGAGGCGATAGCGGCATTCGAGAAAGTGTTGACGATCGCACCCGGCCAGGGTGCCATTCACCAGGCATTGGCACCGTTGTACCAGAGTGCCGGAGACGACGCCCTCGCCCGGAAACACCGGTCCGAGGCCCGCCGGTTACCGCCCGGGGGATTCCGGCCCCGGTAGGCGATACACCCGGGCACGCCCCTCGACCAACACCACCTCTCCATCCAGTGGCAATCCGTCGAAGACCTGTTGCCGCCCCGACGGCCAGGTGACCTGCACTTCCGGAACACTTTTCGACGTTCCCAGCCCCAGCACTACCACACGCTGGTTGCTCGCCTGGAACCCATCACCGGCAGTCAGTTGTCTCATGACCCGCCGTGGGCCCAACCGGTAGGACAGCGTCGTGCCGATCGCGTCGCGACCACCGACCGTTCCCACCAACCTCACCACCACCCGATGACCTCGCCCAGCGCTCCGGTTGACCAACAACGCTGCCGGGCGATCCAGGTGGCTGATCGCCACGTCGGGTGCCCCGTCGCGGTCGAAGTCGAGCCGGGCCAAACCACGGCCGAGGTACGCTCCCCCAAAAAACTCGCCCAGGCCCTTTGCCGACAGCTGCCGGTAGCGACCGGAACCGTCATTCCAGAAAAATTGAGGTGGCATGCGGAACGGCCGACCCTCCTCGCCGGTTTCCTCGATGTGACCGTTGGTCACCACCAGGTCGAGTACCCCATCGAGGTCGGCGTCGAGGAACTGTGTGCCAAAACCCAGTTGGTGACGGCTCACCGATTCGAGTCCCGCAGATCGTGTGCGATCGGCGAAACCTCCCTGCGCGTCCTGCCGGTACAGCGTGTTGGTCTCGTCGAGAAAATTGGTCACGAACAGATCCAGGTGACCGTCGGCATCGACATCGCCGACGGCGATCCCCATACAGGCCTCGGCTCGCCCCGAGTCGTTCAGTGCCACGCCCCGGCCCAGCGCGATCTCGTCCCAGCGGGCCAATGGCGTCCCATCTTCAGACGCAGACGCCCTGAACAGGAAGTTGGCTCGCGTGTCGTTGGCGACGAACAGATCAAGACTTCCGGCGGGGGTTTCCGGGAAAAGTCGCGCTGCGACGATGCCCAACCCCGAACCACCCGGACGGTCAAGGCCCCAGCGAGCCGAGACGTCCTCAAACCGGCCATCACCGGTGTTGCGGAAAACACGATCGGTCGCGGTCGAGAAGGTCTGAGGCGTACAGATGCCCCGTGACCCATCGGGGCCCTCGCAGCGGCGGGTGAAAACATCCTCGCCAGCCAGGTAGTTGACCTCATACAGATCGGGCAGGCCATCACCGTCGAGATCAACAACCAGGCAACTGGTGGTCCAGCGACCCGATGACCCGGACCATGTCATGTCGCTGAAGGTCCCATCGCCGTTGTTCAGCCACAGGCGGTTCGCCGACAGGTTGGCAACCATCACATCCGGAAAACCGTCGGCGTTGACATCGCCAACGGCCAGGCCCTGGCTGAAGCGGGTTTCGAGGACCTTGGCCTGCCTGCTGACGTCCAGCAACTGGCCGTCGCCGGTGTTCAAACACACCAGGTCCCGGTGGCGTCCGCTGTCGTCGGTCGGCCGGTCGGCCCCCTGGGTCCACCAAAGATCCGGCCACCCGTTGCGGTCGAGATCGAAGACACCGACTCCGCCGCCAGTCGTCTGGTACATGAAACGAATGTCGTCGGCACGCCCCGGCCCATTGACGAACCGGAAATCCAGCCCGGCAGCCTCCGACACCTCCTCGAATCGGATCTCCGGAGTCGCTGCATCGGCACGATCCGCGGAGGGCCGTTTCTCGTTGAGCCGGGCGACGGCCTGGTCATCGAGACGGGGGACGGGGAAATCGGAGAGGTCGAGCCGCTGAGCCGGGTTGGCACCAGGCCGAGTCCGGCGTTCGGGCAACCCATCGAGCGATTCCCGGAGCCGGGGCAACCGCTCGGCGAGACCGCGATCGTCCGGTCGAACCGCGGCCAGCAAAGCGGTCCAGGCATAGTGCTCCCAAGGCAAAGACAACTTGTCGGCACGACGCGCCACGTCGACGATGTCATCGGGGGTCTTGGCCACCTTGGCCGCCTGCACATAGGCTTCGACCTGCCGGGCCCGCTCGAGAAACTCGGCAGCGTCGGAGGAACGACCCAGCCGGACCAGGATTCGGCCCAGGCGATAACACGCCTCGGGACGATTCGGGTCCAGCCGAACCGCCTCGTGGTAGCAACGGGCCGCCAGAGGCAATCGCCCGGCCATGCGGAACATGTCCCCCAGGACGAGCTGGCCACCGGGATGGAGGCCCAGGGAGAACGACATGTGGGAATCGTGCCAGGCCACCAGGGCTGGCCCGTTGCGAGCATCGACCAGCAACTGGCCCAACCGAACCACCGGCTGCACCAGTTCACCGTCGGCCGCGATCGCTGACTCGAGCCACTCTCGAGCCTTCGGAATCTCGCCGGCCTGTTCCGCCACTCGGGCCAGCGCTATCAACGGATGAGGGTCATCGGGAGCAGCCGCACGGAATCTCTCGAGTACCTCGGCATCGTCGATCGTCTCCTCGCCCAGGACCAGCAGCAACAACTGGAGATGCGAGATGTTTCCGAGTCGGACCAGGGCGACCAGGTGCGACTCGGCTTCGTGATTTCGGGTGGCCAAGCCCAGCAACTGTGCCAGGCGACGGCGTGCCTGCAAGCTGTCGGGGTCCAGCTCATGCAGAACGGTGAACCGCTGGATCGCATCGCCGAGTCGATCGAGTCGATCAGCATAAAGAGACCCGGCTGATGCTCGAGCAGCGGTTTCTTCTAGAACCCCGCCAGGAACGCGGTCGTACCATTCGGCCGCCACATCCCATTGCTCACCGACCTCGGCAATACGGGCCCGTAGCATCGCCGCTTGACCACGTGTCGACCCGTCTTGCTCGGACCGCTCGAAAACCGCTTCCGACAGGCGAGCCGCATCTTCTAGGTTCCCGCCGTCCAGAGCCGATCGGGCTTCGGCCAATTGGCTCGCGACGTCGGGATCGGGTGACAGCAGCCATGCAAATCCGGCGATGGAAACCGAAAGAACCACCAAAACAGCCCAGACCGGTACCGGCCGCCGGCGACCGCCCACGGGAGGGACAAAATCCGCTCCGGACCTGATTGGCTTTGACATTCTGTTTGCCTTGGCGGCACAATAGGGGAAGAACGTTCTAATGTGGAGTGGGGAATTCTCCCCACCCGGACACTCACTCAACACAATCCGGTCTGATCGAAAGGAGAGTACCGCCACCTCCGGGTGCGGCGTGGTCTGCTCCCCGGCGCTCTTGTCGCCGAATCGGATCGATCACGTAGCAACAGAGCGACCCTCGGACACCATTCTGACATGTCATCGGCGTCCCGGGTGGTTTTGGGCACAAGAAATCAGTTGACCGCCTGTCAGTACAACCCACGACAGCAGTTCGGTTCGGCCCGTTATTCATTCCATTTTATTCCGTGAGAATCTCACGTTCATCGGCCGATACCACATACGACGTGGCCTGACGACTTCACGATTCCTTATTTCCTTCTTTTCATCTCGCAAGTTGATGACGTCAATTCTCCCCTCGCGGGAGTGCGGGTGTGACAAACTCGCTCACAGGCACAGGAACTGGTCTTCTCAGATCCGAATGATCCCGGGAAGACTGAAACGGACTTCATCGTCTGATCAGATTTATACGCGACCCTCTGCGGTCTCCTTGCGAGACCAGGAAAGGACTTGTCCAAATGTCAAAACAACAAATGAGAAAGCGTGGTTTCACGCTGATCGAGTTGCTGGTGGTGATTGCCATCATCGCCATTCTCATTGCATTGTTGCTACCGGCTGTGCAGCAGGCCCGCGAAGCCGCTCGCCGAAGCCAGTGTCGTAACAACCTGAAGCAACTTGGCCTGGCTCTGATGAACTATCACGAGTCATACAACGTGTTCCCGCCGTCGTACATCAACGGTGGCGAGGTCCGCAGCTACGGATATCTGCCCTACGGCCAGATCAAGAACCACACCGGTTACCTGCTTCTGTTGCCCTACATCGACCAACAGCCGATGTACAACGCCATCGACTTCCGGTTCGCGACCGGCCAGGCCGACTGGCGAAGCCGAGGGGGCGGCCAGAGGCAGCTCCAGATCGAGGGCAAAAAGCTTGAAGTGCTGCGTTGCCCGTCTGACGCGAACTTCGATGACCCGCACTCCTACGGATGGCAGAACATGTACACCATCCACAATTCGAGCCGGGTCAGCTACGGGTTCGTTCACCGTCATCACGAGTACGCCATCTACCGCTGTTACGGAATGGATTACGCGTGGTACAAGACCGCCTTCGGCAAGAACGGTGCTGCGAAGCTCAGCGACATCAATGATGGGGCTGCCCAGACGATGTTGTTGATCGAAACCCCGTTCCGGAAGTGGTCGCGTGCGTATGGCCCGTATCTGCAGGCCTACACACACACCCACAACATCCTGCCACGGCAGTACGGTATCAACTATGACTACCGTGGTTCAGGTCGTCCCTACGCGTGGGGCCCCGGCAGCCGTCACAACGGCGGATGCCACATTCTCTTCGGAGATGGTCGCGTCACATTCGTCAACGAATCGACCGACCGAGGCTTGACCAACGCGTTGACGACCATCGAAGGACGTGAGGCGGTCGAGATTCCGAACTCGTTCTAGACTCCGGATCTCATCGCAACCTTTGAGATGGATGAAGACTGTTACCGCCGGGCACGGGTCGCACGCGGCCCGTGCCCGGCGTCTTTGATTTGTCGTGTCCGTTCCCCAGCCCACCGATGATGCCTGGTGCTGGAGGAACCTGATAATGTGTCGTCCCAACTTGCGACCCCGGAGCATTTCTCGATGGCTCATTTCTCGTTCCGACTGCTGATCACCCCTGTCGTACTGACGCTGGTCGCCGGCCTCACCGGTTGCAGTAACGACGCCCCACGTCGGCACACCGCACCGGATGGCCGTGCGCTGGGGAAGGTCGTCGGCTGGGTCACCCTCGATGGACAACCCCTGGCCGGTGCCCAGATCGACTTCAACAACAAGATGTCGCGTACCTGTTCGGCCGGAACCGACGAGAACGGATACTACGAACTGAAGTTCAACCGCCGGACGGCCGGTGCCCCCGTCGGTGAACACTCCGTCAGCGTCGGCTTGTTCGGGAACAACTCCGAGGATCCCACCGACGAGCCCCTGCCATCGATCTACAACACCAAGTCCATTCTGAAAACAACCGTTCACGAAGGCCACAACGTGATCAGTTTTCACCTGACCACGCCCAAGGGGATCGGTGAAGTCGCTGAGGTGGCCGAAGTGACCGGGCTGGTGCTGCTCAACGGCAACCCGCTGTCGGGAGCGAAGATCGAGTTCCAGGCCGAACAAGACCGAACAGCCCGAGGTGTTACCGATCCGAAAGGGCGGTACCAGTTGGTCTTCACCGAAACGCGACCCGGGGCCGTGGTTGGTCCCAACCGCGTGGTGATCTCCAAGCCCGGCGCCGACGGTGAGGAGACGATTCGCGAGGTCTACAACGTCAACTCGACCCTGCGCCAATTCGTCAAGCCCGGCGAAAACGACTTCAATTTCAGCCTCTCGTCAAAACTCCCTTCACCCAAAGACAAGCCACCAGCAAAACCCTCAGCCGATTCGAAACCGTCCGACGACGGCTGTTGACGACCTGTTGATCGAATTGGGAAGATGACTGCAGGCGGCCTGGTGGCCCCGGCCGGCCGCCGATTCTCCCGGAAAACTCCAGGAATTCTCTCGATGTCACGCCGCACCTCCCGAACCCTTCCCGGCTTCACCATGGTCGAGTTGCTCGTCGTGATCGCGATCATCGCGATCCTGATCGCCCTGCTCCTGCCAGCGGTCCAGCTGGCCCGCGAGGCGGCTCGCAAGGCACAGTGCCGCGCCAACCTGAAGAACATCGGCCTCGCCCTGTTCAACTACAACGACACGAACAAGGTCCTGCCCCCTTCCTACATCAACGGCGGTGAATGGCACTCCAGGAGTTATGTCGCAACCGGCCAGGTCCGCAATTTCACCGGTTACCTGATGCTGCTTCCTCACCTCGAAGAGGGAGCGCTCTCAGGACAAATTGACTGGAACCGCGCAACCGGAAAAGCCGACTGGCACTCGGTCGGCGGAGGGGACAGCCAGCCGGTGCTCGAAGAAATGGCTTTGCCGATCTTGCGTTGTCCGTCTGATCCCAATTACGACGACCCACACACCAAAGAGTTCCACGTGGCAGGAGGCACTTCGGTCCTGACCGGGAACATGTACGCCATCACCGGTGGCACCCGGGTCAGTTACGGGTTCGTGCATCGCAACCACGAATACGCCGAGGTCAACACGTACCGGGCCGATCGGGCCAACAACAAAACAGCGTTCGGCAAGAATGGTGCGGCCAGGATGAAGGACATCCTGGATCCGCACACCGCCACGTTGTTGATGATCGAAACGCCCTTTCGGAAAACCCACGCGGCCTACGGCCCCTTCCTCCAGTCGTACGTGCACACGCATCCGATCCTGCCAATCCAGTACGGAATCAACTACGACTACCAGGGCCAGGGCGTACCCTATGCCTGGGGAGCCGGAAGCCGCCACGATGCGGGAGCTCACGCCATATTCGCCGACGGAAGTGTTCGATTCCTCAACGAGAACATCGATCATTCGATCCTCAAGGCGTTGTGCACCATCTCGATGAACGACCTGGCCGAAACTCCGTTCTAGCCCGACCTCGCATTTTTCCCCTGAAACTGGGAATACACGCTAGCCGAAGCGAATCGGAGTTGTTGGAATAGGCGCTTGGTTTGCTCCCCGCAACGACTTCGGTCAATGACATCACAGAGAGGACGCACGATGAAGAGGTTTACGACGTGGATGACAATCGCTGCATTGGCTGCAGTTCCGATGGCCTGCGACTCCGGCCCCGGCACCAGCGGTGCCAACCCTGGCGGTGACGGAACGCCGATCGAGCAGGACGCGGACACCGGCGACAAAGAAGGCGGCGTCAGCAACGACGACGTCATGCAAATGCAAGGAGAAGGCGGTGACGCCGATCCGCTGGCCCCGACCCGGGGTGGTGGTCCTCCTCCCGGTGGCAACTAGCACCTAGCTCTGTTCTGCCGCTGTCTTTTTTCCACACAAGAGAATGGTGACACGGAAAATGAAGAAGTTGCTTCTAACGATGTTCTGCGGTGCCCTGCTGACCACATTTAGCCTTGGCTGTGGAGGGAATCCCACAGAATCCGGTGACAACATGCCCTCGCCGGATGCCGATCCATCTGCCGGAGAAGTCGTCGACAAGAACGCCAAGCCTTCTCTCGAGAAGGCCGCCAAAGGCGACGAATCCGGTGGCAAGCAGGCTCCCGGCACCAAGTAGTCGCGGGCACTGATTCTCACTGCCAAACGAGCAGGACCGGCTCACAGCCTTTTGTGAGTCGGTCCTGTTTTCTTGGTGGACGGCCAAACCGTTTCTGTCATTGCCTCGACCCTGTCCAACCGTGACAATCGATCTCGTCGCGATCCCAGGTTCTCATTCCCCCTCAACTCGAATTCCGCGGCCGCGTCACATGATGAGGTCCACGGCACATTCGACGAGACAAGCCAGTTCGGGTTCCGGCCCGGACTGCCGTCAATGACTCCTCAAGTTCACCTGGCTGCCAACCCGGCCGATCCGACCTGCTGATCGCGGCACAACCACGTGGGCGACGCGCACGACAGGACAACACGGCCGCCACGATTCCGACACGGACACCTCCATGATCGGCCTGCCCACACGACTCTGCCTGGCCGCGGCTGCGCTCGCCTGCCCGGCCTCAGCCGCCGACGGGCCGTCGTTGTCACCTCGTGACATCGCGTTCTTCGAGAAGAAAATTCGGCCGGTCCTCGTGGCTCACTGTTACGCATGCCATTCCTCCAAGGCCGCCCAGGTGAAGAAACTGCGGGGCGGGCTGTGGCTGGACAACCGCCAGGGTCTCCTCAAGGGGGGAGAAACCGGTGCGGCCATCGTCCCGGGCAAACCGGACGAGAGCCTGCTGCTGAAAGCCCTGAACTACGATTCCCTGGAGATGCCTCCCAAGGAAAAGCTGCCGGCCGCGGTCATCGCCGATTTCCGTGAATGGATCATTCGCGGAGCCCCTGATCCCCGTCGAGGCCGCGCAGCAACCATCTCGAAGATCGACATCGACGCCGGACGCGGTCACTGGGCTTACCGGCCCCTCGAGAAATTGGCCGTCCCAGACCACCCCGGCCCGGCCGGTTCATCGACCGTCGACACCTTCCTGCTGGCCCGTCTCGAAGCGGCCCGGTTGCGACAGGTCGCCGAAGCGGACCGCCACGTCCTGGTCCGAAGGTTGTACTTCGATCTGATCGGCCTGCCACCGACACCCGCCCAGATCGAGACTTTCGTGAACGATGATTCGCCCGAGGCCTACACGCGGCTGGTCGACCGCCTGCTGGCTTCACCCCACTTTGGTGAACGCTGGGGACGACACTGGCTGGATGTCGTTCGTTTTGCCGAATCGATCACGTTGCGAGGATTCCTGTTCCCCGAGGCCTGGAGGTACCGGGATTACGTGGTCAGAACCTTCAACGACGATCGGTCCCTTGGACGCTTCGTGCAGGAACAGGTGGCCGGTGACCTGTTGCCCGCGACGTCATTGCAGCAGCGACAGCAAAACGTCGTCGCCACCACTTTCCTGGCACTGGGCAACAACAACCTCGAGGACCAGGACAAAGCCAAGCTGCGGATGGACGTGGTCGATGAACAGCTCGAGACCATTTCACGTGCCTTCCTGGCGCAGACGATCGGCTGTGCGCGCTGCCACGACCATAAGTTCGATCCGATACCCACCAGAGACTACTACGCGCTGGCCGGAATCCTTCGCAACACCAAGACGCTCAACCACGCCAACGTCTCCAAGTGGATCGAACTGCCGCTGCCGGTCGCTCCGGCCCGGACGGCACAGATCCGCGAGCACAACAAGGCCGTGGCTTCACTGAAGGCCCGGATCAAGGCGCTCCAGGGCACCACGAACAACAAGGGCCTGTCCCCGCTGCCGGTGGCGGAACTGGCCGGTGTCGTTGTGGACGATCTCCAGGCGGTGACCACCGGGAGTTGGATGACATCCCAGTTCACCAAGAGTTATGTCGGCACCGGTTACCGACACGACAAGGGCGAACAGAAGGGTGAAAAGACCGCTCGCTTTCGCCCCCGAATTCCCCGCGACGGGAAATACGAGGTGCGTTTCGCTTACACGCCCGGTGGCAATCGCAGCCCCAATGTCCCGGTCACGGTCATCAGCGCCGATGGCCGAAAGACAGTCACGATCAACCAGAAGCTGACCCCACCACTGGACGGTCGTTTCATCTCGCTGGGACGACACCGGTTTCTGCGAGGCGGCCCTCACGAGGTCGCGGTCACCAACGCCGGCACAACTGGAGTGGTGATCATCGACGCGGTCCAGTTCCTGCCGGTCAAAGTCTCCGGAAACAAGCCCGTCGCCACAAAAACACCACCGGTGAAATCACCGGGAAAACCGGCAAAACTCCGCACCCTGCAACGGCAACTGAAAGCCCTGCAACAGCAGGCTCCCGGCCAGCCCAAGTACATGTCCGTCGAGGAAGAGAAGGCGATCGCCGACACACGAATCCACATTCGCGGAAACGTCCACAACCTGGGCGCCGTCGCGCCACGCGGGTTCCTGCAAGTGATCTCACTGGATTACCGCCCGGCGTTCTCGTCCAACCAGAGCGGCCGTCGGGAACTGGGAAAGTGGATCGCCCACCGCGACAACCCGCTGACCGCCCGTGTTCTGGCCAACCGGTTGTGGCACTGGTTGTTCGGCGCCGGGCTGGTCCGCACGACCGACAACTTCGGGACGACGGGCGAATCGCCCTCGCACCCCCGGTTGCTCGATTACCTGGCGGCACGTCTGATCCAACAGGACTGGTCGATCAAAAGCCTGCTCCGCGAACTGGTTCTCACTCGCACCTACCGTCTCTCCTCCCGCCATGACCAGCTCGGGTCGGAAAGCGATCCGGACAATCGCCTGCTCTGGCGGATGAATCGAAGGCGTCTTGACGCCGAGAGCCTGCTGGACGCCATGCTTGCGGTCAGCGGACGCCTGAGGACGGATCTCGGTGGACCCCAGATTCGCTCCGGCACGACCAACGACTACAACTATCGCCACGACAGCAACCGGCGAGCCCTCTACTGGCCGGTCCTCCGCAACTCGCTGCCGGAACTCTTCAAGGTTTTTGACTTCGCCAACCCGAGCATGGTCACGGGGCGGCGTGAGAACTCCAGCACGACTCCTCAGGCCCTGTTCCTGATGAACAACCCGTGGGTCCTGCAGCAGGCCGACCATGCCGCCGAACGGGTCCTCGGTCTTCGACACGGCGACCGCCACAGAGTGCAGTTGATCGTTCGAGCCACGCTGGGCCGCCCGCCAACCCCGTCGGAATTGGAGTCGATGCTGGCATTCGTGGGCTCCGAGAACGACGATAGGAAGATGCGGCTCCAAAAATGGGCGCAGGTGATCCAGGTCCTGTTTGCGTCAATCGACTTCCGGTACCTTCGGTGAACGACCCTGTGCCAGCTCGGCAGCAACACGAAAACACGCAAAACATGTCACAGGCAATCCTCACCCGTCGGGACGCTCTCGGGGCCGCAGCCTGTGGCTTCGGCCAACTGGCACTCACCGGGCTGCTGAACACGTCCGCCTCGGCCGAACCGGCCAACCCGCTGCGGCCCCGACAGCCCCATCTCCCCCCGCGGGCCAAGCGGATCATCTTCCTGTTCATGCGGGGGGGTCCGAGCCACGTCGATTCGTTCGACTACAAGCCGGTGCTGGAGAAACGGGACGGTGAGACCCTGCCCTTCGACGATGCACGAGTCATCGCCAAGTCCGGGAAACGGGGTAGCCAGCAGCTGCTGAAGAAACCGCTGTGGAAGTTCCGGCAATACGGAGAGTCGGGCCGCTGGGTGTCGGACCTGTTTCCGGAAACGGCCCGGCACTCCGACAAGCTCTGCCTGCTGCACTCGATGCACACCGAGGGTGTGGCGCACGGGCCCGCCACGTTGTTCCTGCACTGCGGCTCCACCAACTTCGTCAGGCCGTCGATGGGGGCCTGGATCAATTACGGGCTGGGAAGCGAGAACGAGAACCTGCCCGGTTTCGTTTCGATCTGCCCGTCCCCCGGAAACGGAGGGGCTCGCAATTACGGCAGCGCCTTCCTGCCTCCGGTTTTCCAGGGAACAGCCATGGGAACAGCCGGCGGTCCGACCGCTGACGCAAAGATCCGCGACCTGGTCAATGCTCGGCTGCCCCGACAACAACAACGGCAACAGTTCAACCTGCTGAGATCCCTCAACAATGGCCAACTGCCTCCTGGCACGAAGGACACCGAACTGGAAGCGGTGATCAACTCGTTCGAACTGGCCTGGCGAATGCAGAGCCACGCGCCGGACGTGCTGGACCTCTCGAGAGAAACCGCCGCGACCCAGGCCCTGTACGGGATCAACCAGCCCCAGACCGCCAATTTCGGTCGCCAGTGTCTGATGGCCCGACGACTCAGTGAAGCCGGAGTGCGTTTCATCCAGGTCACTTACGGTGACGGGTCACCCAACCCGGCTTGGGACCAGCACTCCAACCTGCCCAAACACGCCGAGCACGCCCGCCGAGTCGACAAGCCGATCGCCGGGTTGCTCGAGGACCTGCAACAGCGAGGTCTCCTGGAGGACACGATCGTCTGGTGGGGTGCCGAGTTCGGCCGCACGCCCTACGCACAGGATCGGGGGACGGGTCGAGACCACAACCCGGATGGCTTCACGGTCTGGCTGGCCGGCGGCGGTCTGAAGCCGGCTTTTGCCTACGGAAACACCGACGAGTTCGGTCACGTCGCCGTGGAGAAGAAGATGCACATGCACGATCTCCACGCCACCCTGCTGCACCTGCTGGGAATCGACCACCTGAGACTGACCTATCGTCACTCCGGACGCGATTTCCGTCTGACAGATGTTCACGGGGAAGTGGTCCACGAACTGTTCAGCTAGAACCGAAGGACTTCGCACAGGATCATGCTGAAACTGCTGGCCCTGTTCATTGTGCTTCCACTGCTGGACCTCTGGCTGCTGTCGGCACTGGCCGGCGACAGCTTCCTGGGCTTCGGTTTCGCCGTGGGACTGGTGATCTCCACAGGGCTCATCGGCGCCTCGCTGGCCAAGCGGCAGGGACTGACAGCCTGGCGAAACTTCAACCGTGAGATCGGCCAGGGAGTGCTGCCGGCCAATGCGATGCTCGACGGGGTGCTGATCCTGTTGGCCGGTGCGGTGCTGATCACGCCGGGATTGATCACCGACGTGGTGGGGCTGGCCCTGCTGATGCCACCGATCCGGTTCCTGATCCGGAGACAACTGGTCAAAAAACTCGTTTCACGGATTGATATTCGTCAGGTTGGACCGACGGTCGGAACGCACCAGGACGCGACGGTGATCGATGCCGAGTTCCAGAGACGAGAAGACGACGTGGAATCCGACCGGCGTTGAAACACCCGGTCGATCGTGCGAGGCTGGGCCAAACCCCAAGGAGATTGACGACATGGACCACGATTGCTCGCGACGCGGTTTCCTGGCGGGCGCCTCGGCAACGGCCATGACCGGCTCGTTGTTGGCCAACCGGACTGCTCCGTCCGAAACGATCCGCATCGGACTGATCGGTTGCGGCGGGATCATGAATGCCCACTCCCGCAGCCTCAGCCACTTCGCCCCCCACGTCCACGTCGGGTGGCTCTGCGATGTCGATCCGCGACAGATGAACCGGATTGCCGGAGTCGTCTCGAGGTACCAGAAGGCCGCCCCGCGACGAACCGGCCGTTTCGAGGATGTCGTGGAAGACGACAACATCGACGTTGTCATCATCGGGACGCCCCATCACTGGCACGCCCGGATCGCGTTGCTGGCCCTGGCCGCCGGCAAGGACATCTATGTCGAAAAGCCGATGTCCCACGTCTTCAACGAGGGGCCGGCAATCATCGCGGCGGCCAAAAAATACCGACGAGTTGTGCAGCACGGTTCCCAGATGAGATCGAGTCCGGTGACCGCGGCGGCCGGCAAGCTCCTGGACGAAGGCCTGCTCGGTGAGGTCCGCATCACCAAGGCCTGGAACGTCCAGCGGCGAGGGACCCGCAAGGTCGTCGCCGACGTCAAGCCACCGGCCGACGTCGACTACGATCGCTGGCTGGGGCCGGCCCCGGTCCGAGGCTTCAACGTCAACCGCTTTCACAGCAACTGGCGGGTCTACCGGGATTATGGGAACGGTGACATCGGAGACGACGGGATCCACGATCTCGACATGGCCCGCTGGGGACTCGGCGTCACGACTCAGCCGATTCGTATCACCGCCCACGGCAGCCACTCGGTCTACCGCGGAGACAATCGCGGCGACCGCGAGTACCCCGACAACATGATGGTCAACTACGAATACGAAGACGGTCGGGTACTGATCTACGAGGATCGGCTGTTCACCCCCTACGGCCTGCACGGATACGACAGCGGCAACGCCTTCTACGGAACCGATGGCTACATGATCTTCTCGCGCCGAGGAGCCTTCAGCACATTTCTCGGTCCGAAGGGGAAACCCGGTCCCACCGAGCCGAAGGAAACACGGACCCAACGGGGCTACGCGCCCCACATGGCCAACTTCCTCGAATCGGTCCGCTCACGAAACTTCAAGACGCGGGCCAGTGCCGAGATCGGACACCTCTCCTGCAGCCTCGTCCACCTCGGCGAAGTGGCCTACCGCAGCCGTGGACGACTGGACTTCGACCCGAAGACCCAGGTCTTCAAAGACGCACCGGAGGCGACGGCGATGCTCACCAAGAACTACCGAAAGGGGTATGAATTGCCCGAAGTTTAGGCCCTTTTCGGGTCGAGTTCGTGCCCGGAGCAGGTCGGTGTTGAGCCAACCGGTTGCGAAAGGATAAACTGTTGGATCGATCGGATCCGATGGTTTAAGTTGGAGTCGGATTCGACGACCTGTTGCCCATTCGAACACGTGTGGGAATCTCCCGATGACCTCGCATCGCTCACCCGTCCCCGCCGCGCATCCCCGGTTTTCACGCCGCACCGCCATCCAGGCCGGTGCCATCGGCCTGCTCGGTCTGGGCGGAAACCACCTGAGGGCCCTTCAGGCCGCCGGTGGCCAGGCGTC
Source organism: Planctomycetaceae bacterium (assembly GCA_002724315.1). Classification (GTDB taxonomy): domain Bacteria; phylum Planctomycetota; class Planctomycetia; order Planctomycetales; family Planctomycetaceae; genus UBA8437. Next base: position 75,346 of record PBOJ01000031.1, read on the forward strand.
GTCGAAGCGGCGGCACAAGTCGGTGATCTACCTGTTTCTCTCGGGTGGGCTGGCCCAGCACGAGAGCTTCGACATGAAGCCCGACGCCCCGGATCGGATCCGCGGCGAGTTCCTTCCGATCGACACCTCGGTCCCCGATATCCGGATCTGCGAACACCTGCCACGGTTGGCCCAGATCGCCGACAAATGGGCCCTGCTGCGCTCTCTGACCCACCCGTACAACGAGCACTCCCAGGGTCACGCCGCGATGCTGACGGGGATGACGCCCCGCGGCCGCGGCTTCAGCGGCAGCAAGCCGCAGGCAACCGATTACCCCTGTATCGCCAGCGTGGCCGGCACCCAAATGCCGCGCAACAACAACTTGCCCCCGGCGGTGGTACTGCCTGAAAAGCTGGTGCACGTCACCGGTCGTGTCATTCCTGGCCAATTCGCCGGACTGATGGGATCCGAGCACGACCCGTGGTTCATCGAAGCCAACCAGTTCCGTTCCAGCCAGTACTATCACGGAGCATTCCCGGAATACGGGTTCCACCGCACCACGGGAAAGTACACTCCCGAAAACTACCGGTATGCCGCCCCCAGCTTCTCGTTGCCACCGGGTGTACTGGCTCCACGATTCAAGGACCGCGTCGGACTGCTCAATACGATTGACGCCCAGCGACGGCACCTGGACCGCACCGTCGCCGTAGGCGGATTCGACCGCTACCGCCAGGAGGCGGTGTCACTGCTACTCGACGGTGGAGTCCACAAGGCACTCGACGTCCACTCGGCCGACGGTGATCTCCAGGACCGCTACGGGCGGAACAGTTTTGGCTGGAGTTGCCTGATGGCCAGGCAACTCGTCGAGGCGGGTGTCAGCCTGGTCCAGGTCAATCTCGGGAACGACGAGTCGTGGGACACGCACGAAGCCTGTTTCCGCAACATGCGCGAGTACCTGCTGCCCCCGACCGACCGTGCGGTGGCGACATTGATCGAGGATCTCGATGAGAGGGGCCTGCTCGAGGACACCCTGATCGTGATGGCCGGGGAATTCGGTCGCACACCGAAGATTGTTCCCTCGAGCCGGACCAAGACACCCGGGCGGGATCACTGGGGACCGGTGCAGACGGTGTTCTTCGCCGGTGGAGATGTCCGCGGTGGAACGGTGGTCGGTTCCACCGACAAGATTGGTGGCTACCCGGTCGCCAACACGTACAAGCCGGAGAACATGGCAGCGACGATCTACGAACATCTCGGTATCCCCAGAACCGCTGCGTGGCACGACAAGCTCGATCGCCCCCACCAGATCTACTACGGCGAACCGATCGTCGAGCTGAAACAGGGGGCCTGATGCGCAACGTCGATCCCCACTCACCGATCGCACAGGCCCTTTCCCGGCGGACGTTTCTGGTCGCCGGGGCTACCGGGATCTACGGGCTTGATGCGGCCCAGTTGCAGGCGGCCCGGGACAGTGCCGATGTCGCCGCACCGGGACGACGGCCGGCCCGATCCACCATCCTGATCTGGCTCTCCGGCGGCACATCCCACATCGATACCTTCGACCTCAAACCAAAGGCTGCTCGCGAATTCCGTGGGCCGTTCGAACCCATCGCGACGTCGGCACCTGGCGTCGAGATCAGCGAGCACCTGCCCCTGCTGGCACAACAGGCCCATCGGTTTTCGATCATCCGGTCCCTGGGGCACTTCCGCCGCGGCACCGGTGACCACCACGCCGGTTACTACTACAACCTCACCGGACGGGCTCCGGACAACAGCTTCCGCCAGCTGCTCAACTCCCGCACACCGCGCAAGACCGACTGGCCGTTCATCGGCAGCGTCGTCGGACAGCAGATGCCGCCACACCCTTACCTGCCCCAGGCGGTTTCGCTGCCACTGAAACCCGGGGCTCCGCAGTACACCCGGCCCGGCCAGTTCGCCGCCAACCTGGGCATCATCCACGACCCGGTCTACGTCTACGGCGAAACCGACAATCCGCTGAAATTCACCGCCCCCGCCCTTTCGCTCAACGGCGACATCACGCTCGACCGGCTCAAGAACCGCCGCGGCCTGCTCAAAACACTCGACACCGCCACCCGCCGACTCGACCGTTCCTACGCCACCGTCGACTGGTCGACCCACCAGCAACGGGCTTTCAGTTTTCTTGGCTCAAAAGCCACCAAGGACGCGTTCGACATCGCTTCGGAACCCCAGTCGGTCCGCGAGCGGTACGGTGATGACCTGAACGCGATGAGCATGCTGATGGCCCGCCGGCTGGTCGAAGCGGGTGTGCCCTTCGTGTCGGTCTTCTGGAAGGGTGACAAGAAGGCCGCCGAAAAACTCAACTGCAAGAGCGGTGGTGGCTGGGACACCCACGGCAACAATTTCGTCTGCCTCGAGAAGTACCTGCTGCCACGCTTTGATCGCCCGTTCTCGGCTCTGCTCGAAGACCTCGACGATCGCGGGCTGCTCGATGAAACGGTGGTGATGGTCAACAGCGAGATGGGCCGCAAGCCCAAGATTGGTGACCCTCGCTCGGGAGGCGTCTCGGGCCAGGGACGTGACCACTGGACCCACGCTCAGAGCATCCTGCTGGCTGGCGGAGGTATCCGCGGTGGGCAGGCCTATGGCACCTCGGACAAGGTCGGGGCCTACCCCGCCGACAAGCCAGTGGCCCCCGAGGACGTCGCCAAGACGATCTACCACGCGATGGGGCTGGGCAACCCCGAGGCGATCGACAGCCAGGGTCGGCCTTACCGGATCCTGGAAGAGGGTGAGCCGCTGACAGACCTGTTCTAGTCCGTCGGGCTACCGCCGCCCGAGCCGCTTGCCGATCTGCTCGACCTTCCGCTCTTGCTCTCGGGCATCCTCGGTCCGGCCCGCCTTGCGATAGAACCGGGCCAGCGACCTTCTGAGATCCAGCACCGTGGGATCCCGCGACAGGCCCCGCTCGGCCATGCGGATCGCCTCGTCCAGCTTCCCGGCCGACTCGAGCATGTCGGCATACGGTCCGTGGGCCTCCCCGTCGTTGGGGTTCAGTTCCAGCAACCGACGGAAGTGCCTGGCTGCCGATGCGTCTTCTGTCGCGTAGCCGATCAGGCCCAGGTAAGTCAGGTAGGGCTCGAAATCCGGCCGGCTTCGCAGGGCCCGCTCGAGTTCCTTTTTTGCAGCGACCAGGTTGCCGACCCGGAACCAGGCGAAACCCAGCCGACCCCGAATCTCGGTGTCGTCCGGATCATCGGCCAGGATCTCGTCAAACTGTTTCCGGACCCGGTTGGCCAGTTTCTGATCACCGGTATCAGCGGCCTGCCGAAACCATGCCAGGGCGGTCGCCCGGCGGCGCTCCCCGTCGGAGAGATGCTGGTCCATGTCACCGAACGGTCGCCATTCCCGACCGAGTGGTTCGCGTTCGATCTCGCTGGCCGCCCGCGTTTCCGACATCCGACGCACGACACGGTGATCAGCCTGCGTGGTGTGTGCCACGTCCCGGGAATGCAACTTCGGCATATGGCAGGCGATGCACGAACCGGAGGCCGGAGCCTTTTGCTGCTCGGCGGTCGGTAGAGCACAACCGCGTTTGTCGTGACAACCGTTGCAGCGGGCCTTGTAGAACGATGCCCGCTCTTCAGGCGCCGGAGCCCGGTGCGGATCGTGGCACGTCGTGCATCGCATCCCCCCTTCGGAGCCCTGGAAACACCGGCTGGCGTGCATCTGTTCGACGTGGCTGGTGAACAACGGCCGGCCTTCTCCATCAAACGGGGACTCGGCCACATAGACCGTCCAGGTCTTCCCCAGCGGCTCACCCGGCCGGAAGTCGGCAAACCGCTTGCCGGGCCGCAAGACACGAATTTTCCCCTCCAGATGGCACTGGTTGCAGATGTCTTCCTGCAGGTGACTCGACAGATTTCCGGAACTGACGATCAGCGGATCGTCAGGAATTTCGGAGAACGTTGTGCTGTACAGGTCGACGTGTTGTCCGCCGGGACCGTGACATCGTTCGCACCCAATCGAGAGTTCGTGGAACGGCTTCTCGGCCACAAAACGATCAACGGAGGTCACGGCGGGTCGTCCCGAGTGACACGCGAGACAGTCTTCACCCACACGGCGGCCGAAACGGTAATGCAAATCCGGAGGGTACCCGGGCGAGAGTCCCCACGAGGAGGTTTGGCTGTACCAGGTGATCGGCGATTCGAACAGCAGTCCCTTTCGTTGCAGCAGGTAACTGCGGCCCTTGACGCCGGCACCGATCGCAAACTGAACCGACTCGGCCTGATCGTACAACACGCCGCCATCGTCATCATGCATCACCTCGTGGTGGACCACCTCACTGCCCCGCCGTTCCACGCGGTAGGTCCTCCGGCCGCCCGTGAATTGTCTTCGATCGGCGGCGAAGTCCTCTATCACCTCGGTCGTTCCCGCCGGCTGCAGCGATCGAGCCATCGGATGCTGTGCGTAGTCGGCCGCTATCTGCTGATGACACCCGGCACAGACCCGACTGCCGACGAACCTGTTCTGGGTCGGCGCGTGGGCACCGACCCCGGACTGTTCATCCGGACGCGGCTCGCGTTCCACACTCGACCAGACCACCAATCCGATGATCACCACCACGGCCACCAGCAGCCCCGTGCGGGGCATCTTCTGATCGCTGAGATCCTCCGGTGGTGTGTCCATCACGTCCGAACCCGTTTGACCAGACGGTTCACGCCAGCAGGCCAGGGATCACTCTTGCCCCGGTCAACGAGGGATCCGTCAGCGTCTCCTCGCGTCCGGCGTGCTCGTAGACCAGGGATTCATGGTCCATGCCCAGCTGCTGCAGGACGGTGGCATGGAAATCGGCCACACTGACCTTGTCGACGGCCGCCGCGTAACCCACCTCGTCGCTGGCTCCATGAGCATACCCCGCCTTGAACCCCCCACCGGCGACCAGCAAACTGAAAGCGTTGCGGTTGTGGTCGCGTCCCGTGCCGTTCTGAGACACCGGAAGCCGCCCAAACTCCCCCGACCAGATGACGATCGTCTCATCAAGCAGCCCCCGCTGTTTGAGGTCGGTGATCAGGCCGGCCGTCGGCAAATCGCAGTTGGCACAGATGCTGCCCAGGTTCTGCCGCGTTCCACTGTGGGAATCCCAGGGCTGGAACGGCTTGGGATGAATCTGGACGAACCGCACGCCGGCTTCGACCAGCTTGCGGGCCATCAGGCACCGACGCCCGTACGGCTCGGTCGTCTTGTTGTCGAGCCCGTAGAGTTTGCCGGTGGCGGCGGTTTCCTTCGAGATGTCCAGCACATCAGCAGCGGCCAGCTGCATCCTCGCGGCGAGTTCGTAGTTCTGGATCCGCGCCTCGAGTTCGGTCTCGCCCGGCAGTCGCCGTTGGTGGATCCGGTTGAGCTTGCCGAGGAAATCGAGGTTGTTCCGCTGCTCGTTGGCCGACACCGGAATCGACGACTTGAGGTTCAGCACCGGCGTGCCAGTGCTGGAAAACTCGGTTCCACGGTGCTGTGCCGGCAGCCAGCCGTTGGTCCATGTCAGCGTGCCGCTGGTGTTGTAGCCGGAGGGATCCCGCAACACGACGTAACCGGGCAGGCTGCTGTTCTCGGTTCCCAGCCCGTAACTGATCCAGGCCCCCAGTGCCGGGCGATCCTGGAAGATCTTCCCGGTCATGAACATCACCAGCGCTTCGGTGTGGTTGTTGTGGCCGGTGTGCATCGAGCGGACCACGGTCATGTCATCGATCACGCTGCCGATTCCGGGGATGACCTCCGACAGCTCAATGCCCGAAGCACCGTAGTGGCGAAACCGGAACGGCGTGTTCATCAACTTGTTCTGCTCACTCCCGGGCTGGAACATCTCGACCTTGATCGAATGCTGCTTGCCGTCGAACTTCTCCAGCGCGGGCTTCCGCTCGAAGAGGTCCATCTGGCTGGGACCACCGTTCTGCATCATCAGGATGACCGACTTGGCTCGCGGCCGAGCATGAGGTGTCTGGGCAACTCCGGCACGGGCCGTCGACTCGGACAGCAGTCCCTTCAACGCCAGACTGCCGAAGCCCAGGCTGCCCAATTGAAGCATCCGCCGCCGCGACATCGGCAGCACCGGAGACATCCCGGTCGAAGGAATGGTATGGAGTGACATGGAAGCGGGTCCGACTCAGGGAACGTAAAGGAACTCGCTGGTGTTCAGCAACATGTGGCAGAGGTGCTCAAGCGGCCGGCCGGTCGACCCATTCGCGTTCTTGGCCCCGGACAGTTCGACCGCCTGGCGTCTCAACAGTTCGATGGCCAGCCCCTGTTCCTCTTCGGTCGGAGACCGGCTCAGCGCCAGTCGAAACGCCCGGTCGATCCGGGTCGCCTGGTCGCCGCCGGGTGTTTCCGACCGAACCCGCGAGGCGAACCGCCGCGCCCGTTTCATGGCGAACGAGCCATTGAGCATCACCAGCGACTGAAGGACCACGGCCGACGAATCTCGGCGGGTACAATTGTTGGCTACCGTCGGTTGATCGAAAACACTCAACTCCGTCGGGTGATAGTTGCGACGGCAGGTCAGGTACAGGCTGCGGCGGTTGACGTCACCGGGCCGGGCCAGCTTGCTGGAATCGATCACTACGCTGCTGTCACTGTTGGCCTTGATCGGCACAGCGGCCCCCCCCTGGAGGAGATCGATCTGGCCACTGACGGCCAACACGCTGTCACGAACCGCTTCGGACTCCAGCCGCTTAAGAGGCCGATGCCACAACAGCCGGTTGGCCGGATCGATTGCCCTGGCCCGTTTCCATTCGGCAGCCGGCCGTGCCGTGGACTGCCGATAGGTCGAGGACAGCAGCACCTGGCGATGCACCCGCTTCAGACTCCAGCCGTTGTCCACCAGTTCACGAGCCAGCCAGTCGAGAAGTTTCGGATGAGTGGGCTCGGTGCCCGAAAGCCCGAAGTTGGCCGGGGTCGAGACCAAGCCGGTGCCGAAATACCGCATCCACATCCGGTTGACAATCACCCGGGCAGTGACGGGGTGATCCGTGCGGGTCAACCAGCGGGCAAAGGCCAGCCTCCGCCCGCTGCTGGCGGGTTTCTGGCCAGGACCGGCTGTGGGGATCAAGGTCGGCCGGTTGACGGGGTCCAGGATCAACGGCACGCCGGGTTTCACCTCCGGTCCCGGCGTCGTGTAGTCGCCCCGGCGATAAAGATAGGTCGGGGCAGGTGGTCCGGTTTCCCAGGCCACCCGGATCGTCTCGTATGACTGACGCGTGGAATTCAGCCGAGCGATCTCTGACTCGGCCGTGGTCACCGTCATCCGTTGGGCCGCGGACAGATTCCGATTCACCTCGTCGGGTGAAACCGCCAGCAGAGGTCCGAGCTTCAGAGCGAGATACGCCTGCACGGGATTCCGTTTGTCCTTAGGAACCCCGACGGCCGTTCCGGTATCGGCCCGGATCGGTTCCGGCAGCGAGGCCAGCTTCACCGCTCTCAGACGTGTCGAGACGTTGGCCCGCACAGCAGCAGCCCGTTTCTTCAATTCGCCAACGCGGGCATCAATCCGGCCGTTGTGCTTGTCGATCCGGATCTTGTGACTGGGCGAGACGGTGTGCAGATGCCGCTGATCAGCCTGGATCCAGTTCTGCACGTCCAGTGACGGGGTGAAGATCGCAGCCAGGCGGTAGTAGTCGGCCTGGCTGATCGGGTCGAACTTGTGCGAGTGACACTGCGCACAGTGGACCGTCAGTCCCAGCAGCGAGGTCGAGACCGTCTGGAGCGTCTCGTAGAGCACCTGGTGACGGATGTCGGCGGTGTTGAGTTCCGGCGAGGAGGTCGAATCTCGGGCGTGCCGCAGGAATCCGGTGGCGACCAGTTGCTCGAGCTGGTCCGGGGTGAGACGTTCGGCGTTCCGCCAGTCGGCCAGTTCGTCACCGGCCACCTGCTCGACCAGGAACTCGTCGAACGGTTTGTCGGCGTTGTAGGCCCGGACCACATAGTCACGGTACCGCCAGACACCCGGGGCCAGCTTGATTCCCCCGGCGTCGTTGTCGGCCCCGATGATGTCGACGTAGCCTGCGACATCCAGCCAGTAACGTCCCCAGCGTTCCCCGTACCTCGGATCGGCCAGCACACGATCGACGAGCCGGGTCCATGCTCCCGGTCGCCGGTCCGCGAGGAACCGATCGACATCCGCGGGGTCGGGAGGCAATCCAAGAACGTCGAGGTGAACGCGGCGAACCAACGCCGTCAGAGTCGCCTCGGGAGCCAGGTCCAGCCCGGCGGCTTCGAGTCGTGACAGCACAAACGTGTCAACTGGCGTGGCCACCCGGCTGGAAGCCGCTACCGCGGGCAGATCGGCCCGCACAGGAGGACGGAATGCCCACCACTGGCGATCGGACTCCTCCAGGGCCGGCTCCTCAGCTTCATCGAGACCCCGGGCGACATACCGCGCCCGGGCTCCGCCTGCCACCCAGGCCTTGATCGTCTCGATGTGTGCCGCGGTGGGTTTCAGTTCCTTCCCGGGCGGCATCTGGCCGCTGACCAGTTTCTGCACCAACAGGCTCTTCTCGAGACTCCCGGCAACGACGGCCGGACCGTGCTTGCCGCCCCTTTTGATCAGGGGCAGTGACCGGAGATCGAGTCCCGCCTGGCGGCCCTCGCCACCGTGGCACTTCCAGCAATAGGTCTTGAGCAGCCCGAAAACGCCGTCCTCGAACATCAGGCCGTCGGCAGCCGGCACCGAAGACGGGCTGGACGACATGATCACCAACAACAGCAGTAACCAGCGGATCATCATGAAGCAAGAACGTCACGAGGACAGTTTCCGGGTCATCGACGCTGCATCATAACACATCCCATTCCCGCCAAGCCCGTTCGACCGCCGAGGTGAACTCGTTGGCCAGCCGTCGCCCGTCGCACAGAGGCCCGTCCCGCATCCGGCCCCGCAACTCCGACCGTAATGATCGACGAAGAGCAACATCGCCGGCCAACTCCAGGGCCTTCTCGACATATTCGGTCTCCGAAGCCACTGCCAGATCATCGAGCCCAACTCGAGACAGGAACGAGGCGGTTTGTCGACCGCACATCCGTTGGCCAGCCCACGTGACAACCGGCACGCCCATCCAGAGCGCCTCGCAGCTGGTCAGGCCACCAGAGAAAGGGAACGTGTCCAGGCCAATGTCGATCTCACCGTAACCGGCCAACAACTCGGCATGAGAGACCCAGCCGTGCAGTGAGATCCGATCGCGATCGACACCCGCCTCGGCCAGCAGTCCACCAAACCGATCGGCGACACGGGGGTCATCGAGCCCCCGGCTGCGGAGAACCAGCCGTGAACCCGGCTGACCCACAAGGATCCTGGCCCAGGTGGACAACACTTCCGGGGTGGTCTTGTCGAGCTTGTTGAAGCTGCCGAAAACGACCTCCCCGGATCCGGACCCGACGTTGACGTCTGGTGCATCGACGGGCGGCAAATAGCTGATGTGCCCGCCAGCCAAGCGAATGATCCGCTCACAGAAAGCCGTCTCGGCCCCCTCGGGAACCAGCACCTCGTCGGCAACCAGGCCGTCAATCGCCGGCAGGCCCGTGGTCGAGGGATACCCGATCCAGGTCAATTGCAGCCGTGCTGGCCGTCGGGCAAAGACTCCCAGGCGGTGACGGCCGGTGTGGCCGGTCAGATCAACCAGCACGTCGATCCCGACATCGCGAACCCACTCGGCCACCACCGAATCGTCCCGGCCGCGAATGTCGAACCAATCCTCTGAAGCAGAACGGAATCGATCGGTGAAGGCGTCGACCTGGATCCGGTCGCTGAAACACACCGCCTGGACACGGCCTGCGTCGAATGACTCGAATCCGCTCAGCAGAAAGCGACCCACCGGGTGGTGACCGAAATCCGGCGAAATGAAACCGACCCTCAACGGGGTGTCGGACATACGCGGGTTCGCATCGCCGAGGGCTGGCACCTCAAGTCCCTCCCAGAGCAAGTCACAGGACTCCCGATGTGCGACCAGTATCTCCTCGGGCGAGCCGGACGGACGGCAGAGTATCGTTGACAGCCGATTGGCGACCGCGGGGACTGACCTCGGCGAGTGCTGCACCGCCCGCTCGAACTGTTCGGCCGCTTCTTCCAGGCGACCCTGCAGTTTCAATGCCACGCCAAGATTGTTGGTCGCCCGAGCGTGACCGGGAACACGCCTCAACACGCCCCGCTGCACGTCCTCGGACTCGGACAGCCGACCGGCCTGCTCCAGCGCGATGGCGAGGTTGTACTCGATCTCCGGATCGCCCGGTCCACCGGCCAATGCGCGGCCGTATGCCAGGATCGCCTCGTCGATCTGCCCGAGTTTCAGCAACGCATTGCCGAGGTTGTTCTCGGCTGCGGCCAGCCCGGGTCTCATCTGCAGCACCCGCCGGCTGCACTCGGCCGCTTCGGCGTACTCACCCACTTCGCACAACACGTTGCCGAGGTTGGCCAACGCCCCGTGATGACCGGGCTGAAGCTGGATCGCCCGCCGGAACGCATCGACCGCATCATGGTGCCGTGACTGACACCGGCAGGCCAGGCCCAGGTTGACCCAGGCCGACACGAAATCCGGAGCCATCTCGGTCGCCAGCCGGGCCATCCGCTCGGCCTCCTCCCCCTGTCGAGCCTCGACCAGGATCGCCGCCAGGTTGGCCGCCGCCTCGGGCACGGACGGATCGATCTCCCACGCCCGACGAGCCGAAACCAACGCCTGGTCCAGTTGGCCACGCCTCAGGAACACGCCGGCCAACACGCGGTGCGCCGACGGCTCCTCCGGTGAAACCGACAACACCTCGCCAGCCACGATCGCCGCCTCGTCCAACCGTCCGGCCGCAAAAAGTTCGAACGACCGACGAATCTCGCTGGGAACATCCATCGCTGAAGAGTGTACGACTCTGCCCGCCGGTTGCCACACGCCAGAGACACCACCAGCGAACTCGACACGGATTTGCGGTTATGGAACAATTTGCGTGTCATAAGTTCTCATGATGTTCTTCCGGGGCCCGCGAGATGCCGAATCGGGCACAGCCATTCATACTCGTCTTTGCGCTGGCCATTGGAGCCGCAGCAACCGGTTGCCAGTCCGAAGACGCCGCCACATCACCGGTGGAGCAGCCCGCCGTTTCAGGGTCGACGGTGGCCCAGAACACGGCCGACCAGCCGAAGTCTCGAACGTTCGAACTCGACTACGGCGTCACGGTCAACGACGTCCCGGAGGGCTCACGCCTGAGGGTCTGGTTGCCCATGCCCCAGTCGACCGCTGCACAGCAGATCCGCCAACTGGGGCGACAAGTGCCGGTCGAACCGAAACAGACCACCGAGTCGAAATACGGCAACCGGATGCTGCACTTCGACTTCAAGCCGTCCTCGCCCAGGCCAATCACCTTCCAGGTCACCTGGCAGATCACTCGCAACGAGGTCCTGGGCCTGGACACGGTCGACCCCACAGCCGGGCTGGGTGACGCGGAGCGGAAAATTTACCTGGCCGCCAATCTCAAGGTGCCGATCGCCGGCAAGCCGTTGACCCTGATCGATCCAAACCGGCTGTCCAGGGAGAACCCGATAGAACTGGGTCGCTCGCTCTACGAACAGGTCGACAGTCACATGAGATACGACAAGTCAAAACCCGGGTACGGGAACGGCGATGTCCTGTGGGCGTGCGACAGTGGGTTCGGCAATTGCACCGACTTCCACAGCCTGTTCATCTCCTGGGCCCGTTCGCAGGATCTCCCGGCACGTTTCGAGATCGGTTTTCCGCTGCCACCGGATCGGGGAGAGGGCAAGATCGGGGGTTACCACTGCTGGGCCCAGTTCCACGTCGACGGCCACGGCTGGGTGCCAACCGACATCTCCGAAGCCGACAAGCACCCCGACCTCAAATCGTATTACTTCGGCAACCTGTCGGAGAACCGGGTCCAGTTCACCATCGGCCGTGACATCACGCTCGAACCCGCACAGGACGGTGATCCGCTCAACTACTTCATCTATCCACACATCGAGGTCGACGGAAAGACCTGGTCGGTCGAAAAGACCGAACGGACATTTGCGTTCCGCGACAAGGTGGACCGATAACCCTCATCACCGCGACTCGACGAACTCCAGAAATTCTCTCAGCGGAGTTCCCACCACGCGATCCACCGCGGTGACCAGATACAGTTGCCGGCGGGGCCGAACTCGTCCGACCCGGATGTGCTTCAGCCGCCCCGATTCCAGGTCGTCGATGACGGCTCCCCGGCTGAGAAACGCGGCGGCCAACCCGCGGGTCACGGCCGACCGCGTGGCATCAACCGAGTTGGTTTCCATCCAGGTCACCAGTTCATCCCTGTGCACCCCGGCCAGCTCCAGCGCCTCATCGACACATCGCTGACTGGCCGACCCATTCCCGCGTACCACCAGCGGCAGCGTCAGCAGTTCGCCCATCGAGATCCGCTCCATGCCGGCCAACGGGTGATCACGCCCAACGACCAGCACCAGTTCATCCTCGGCAACCGCCCGTGCGACAAGGCGATCATCGCCGGGCAATTCTCCGACAACTCCCACATCGGCATCTCCGCCGGCCACCGCCGCTGAGGCTGTGCGGCTGTTGGAGACGGTCACGGTTTCACGAACGTCGGGACAGGCTCCACGAAACCCGGCAACCACCTCGGGTAACCACCACTCGGCCGGAACAGTGCTCGACGCGATTTTCAGCCGCCCGGTCACCACCGGCCGGCTCCCGGCAATCTGCTCGTCGGCGGCCTCCAGCAGATCGAAGATCTCCCGAACCGTTTCCAGCAACCGCCCACCGGCCTCTGTCAGCGTCGCTGACCGCGATCCACGCTCGAACAGCACCTGTCCGTAATGGGCTTCCAGGACGGCGATATGCTGGCTGACGGCCGCCTGGGTTACTTCGAGCCGTTCAGCAGCCCGGGTGAAGTTCCCGGCTTCGGCTGCGGTGACGAACGTCCTGAGGTGCCTCAGTTCCATCCCGTCATCATAGCGGGACGGAAAGGGAATTCCCCGACCTTTGCTTCCGTGCCAGCCGGAGGGGTACCATGGCACGGTTCCACCCCGCCTGCAGGGATTTCCTCATGAGTTTTCTCTCTCGCTGCGTCACAGCCTGTGTTGTCCTGACCCTCCTGGCCAGTCCGTCTCGGCAGGCCCGGGCGGCCGATGCCCGGGCGGTCCACAAGCAGGTCGGTGTCCATGCCGGGCTGTGCGTGTTGCTGGGCGACAACCTGGCCGAGCGGGCCCTGGCGCTGGCGAAGGTCAGTGACCTGGTGATTTATGTTCCGGCCGGAACTCACGGCCACGCCGCGACCATCCGCGCCGCTGCCGCAAAGGCGGGATTGTTGGGTACACAGATCTACGTCGACCACGGTCATCCCCAGCGGATCGGTTTGGCCAGCAACCTGGCCGACGCTGTGATCGTCGAGGGATCGATCCAGACGCCGAAGACCGAGTTGATGCGAGTGATCCGACCGCGGGGTCGCCTGGTCCTGGACGGAACCGTCCAGGCCAAGCCGGTCCCCGACGGCACCGGAGAGTGGACCCACCCCTACCACGGCTCCGACAACAACCCGCAATCCGACGACCGACTGGCCCGGGCCCCCTACCTGACGAAGTTCCTGGCCACGCCCTGGTATGGGCCGATGCCCGAGGTGACCGTCTCGTCCGGGGGACGAATGTTCAAGGCCTTCGGTTTCCTGGCGTTCAAGCGCCGCGAGTGGCCAATGGTTGGCAAGCTGGTCTGCCTGAACGGCTACAACGGGGCCACGCTGTGGACCAAGCTGTTGACCCCCGGCTTCATGATCCATCGCAACACGATCGTCGCCACTCCCGACACGCTTTACCTGGCCGACAACAAGTCGTGCAAGTTGATCGATGCGGCCACCGGAACGGTCCGGGACGAGATTGTCGTTCCTGACTCTCACGCTGGAGACGGCAAGACCTGGAAATGGATGACCCTTCGCAACGGCGTACTCTACGCGCTGGTCGGTCCCTCCGAAAAACTCCACCAGGTCCACCTCGGCACCCGCACCGAAAGGGGCTGGCCCTGGACAACGGTCCGAAAGACCTACGGGGAATCACTGGCCACCTGGGGCTTCGGCCGAACACTGCTGGCCTTCGACGCCAAGACCAAGAAGGTGATCTGGTCGCACACCGCAACGGCCCCGATCGACGGCCGGGCTGTGGTGATGAACAAGAACCGCATCTTCCTCTACAGCCACCTGGACCACCTCGAGGCGGTCAACGCCACAGATGGCACGACCGCGTGGAAGACATCCGACAAGAAATTGATGACCACGATCGGCGAACACCACCGTGCCCAGACAGCCAGCCTGGGTTACGCCACCACCGCCTACCTCAAGTGCAATGACGACGCGCTGTTTTTTGCCGGGCCCACCCGTACCAAGCTCGTGGCCGTCTCGACCAAGACGGGCAAACTGCTCTGGAGCTACAAGGACGGCAACATGCAGTTGATCCTTCGCAAAGACGGCTTGTACGCGATGGGCCGCCTGAGCCAAAGCAAGAAGTTCCACCCGATGACCGGCCAGGTTCTGGCCGACCTGAAGTGCTTCCGCGGCAACTGCACGCGAGCGACCGGAACGGTCGATTCGATCTTCGCTCGGGGCTATCGCCACACCGGGACCATGCGGTTTGATGTCTCGTACGGGAAACCTCGGCGGCTGCCCGGCATGCGACCGGCCTGCCAGGACGGTGTGATCGTCGCCAACGGACAGTTGTACTGGGGCCCGTGGATGTGCGACTGCAACCACTCGCTGGTCGGAGTCATCAGCCTGACATCCGCCGGGGACTTCGAGTTCGATCGCGAGGCGATCGAGAGCGAACGCCTGGAGAACATCGCCGATCTGTCAACTCGTGGCCCGTCGCTGACTGCCGCAGACTGGCCGACCTACCGAGCCAACAACCAGCGAACCGCATCGACGCCGGTCCGCGTGCCCACGAAACTGAAGCTGGCCTGGCAGACCCCTCCACGAGAAACCATCGAACCAACCGCACCGGTGACGGCGGCGGGCGTGACCCTGGTGGCTGGATCTGACGGATCCGTCCGCGCCTTTGACTCGTCCAATGGCAAATCCCGCTGGACGGCTTATACCGGTGGTGCCATCACCTACCCCCCAACCATCGCCGACGGCCGAGTGCACGTCGGTTCCGGTGACGGCCGAGCCTGGTGCTTCGAACTGGCCACCGGACGGACGCTCTGGTGCTTCCGGGCGGCTCCACTGGAACGACGCATCCCCGTATACGGCCGACTGCTCTCGACCTGGCCGGTCGCCAGCGGCGTGATGGTCGCCGACGGTGTCGCCTACTGCGGGGCGGGGATCATCTGCCACGACGGCACCCATGTCTACGCCCTGGATGCCGCCACCGGCAAGATCCGGTGGCAGAACAACCGGTCGGGCAACCTGCTGGGCGAGGACGAATCGGTCGGCGTCAGCGTGCAGGGGCACATGCTGCTGCACGACGGCGTCGTTCACATGGCCGGCGGCAACGTGGTCTCACCTGCCAAGTACGACCTCAAGACCGGCAAGTGCCTGAACCAGCTGTCCCAGAAGCCCGACAAGTCGCTCGACGATCACTGGAAGATGCAACGATCCGGCCGGGGCAGCGAGCTGTTCCTGGTCGAGAACAAGGTGACCATCGCCGGCAACATGCTTTACTCGGCGAAAACACCCGGCCCCCCGTCGCGCTACATGGCCAAGTACCTGCTCCAGGCCAACAGCGGCGACGTGATCATCCAGGGCACCGACAAGACACTGCTGCGGGTGGATCCCAAGAAGGGCGAGGACGGGAAAACCAAGGTCCTCTGGAAAGACTCGAGTTTCGCGCGGACCCAGGCCGTGGTGTTGAGTGCCAACGCCGTGATCGTCGCGGGCGAACTGCCAGCGCTGAAGGAGGACGGACCACTACGACCGGCGCTGGTCGCCCGCAATCCGGTCGACGGCAAACCGCTCTGGGCCCAGGCACTGCCCGCACCTCCCCAAAAATGGGGCCTGGCTATCGACCGCGACGGGCGAGTGGTTCTGACGCTGATTGATGGACGGACCGTCTGTTTCGCTGCGGCGAAATAGCAGGGGTTCTGCCGGCGATCTCGCACCCCCGGTCAGGATGATTGTTGCGGGCTGTTGCCACTGCTGTCGGGCTGTTTCCCGACGGCAGTGGCCGCGTCGTGTTCATCGAGACCCCGCTGGCCGCTGACGACCGCCTCGGCTTCAGGCCGACGCCGCGGTCCGTTCATCTGTGTCCCGATGAACGTGTATCGCACGCAGTACTCGTAAAGCACCAGGGAAACTCCCGTGGTGGCAACGGTCGTGACCAGGAACTTGACCAGCCCGTGCCAGGGAAGCTGGATCAACACGCTGGGCAACAACATGGTCAACGGCAGGTGCAGCACGTAGAGGAAATAAGCCGAATCCGACCAGTAGCGAACTCGCTCGCTGGATCGGTCGAAGTACCGCAAGGCGATCCCGAACAGTGCCAGGCTGGTGCTGAGCATGACCAGTGAGACGGAAAACGGCGGGATCAGCAACAGGGACTCGGCGAGGGAAATCGGCACCGGGCTGTCAGCAAAAGCACCGACCGGAGGAAAAACAAAGGCCTGATCGGCGGCACCAAACTCGGTGGCCGGCGTGACCGTGCCATGGGCAAAGAAATGCCGAGCCCCCGCCTGGGTGGTCATGATGAACTGAGGATGGATGCAGTCGCGGATCATGATCCCGGGAAAAGCCACCAGGCTGATCACCGCGTACCACATCCAGTCCCGTTTCAGTGTCTCGAGATGGTGCAGGTTGCTGTAGAGCAGATAACCGGCCAGGTAGGCACAGCCGTAGTAGGTGTAGTAGCGAAAGACAGGTCGGATACTGGACGGGGCCTCATAGAAGGTGACCCATTTGGGTTCGGCAACCAGCGGAATCATCACGATCGCCGGCAGGATGATTCTCACCGGGTGCCCCAAAACCCAGTCGGAAGCCCGAACCAACCGTTCCCAAAGACTTTGCAGCGAACGTGGCCAGGACACGCCCACGCACACCGCGTTGGTGATGACAAACAGCATCAGGTAGTGAACGAACCACAGGTGAGCGTACCCGTAGTTGCCGCCGTTGGGGGTCGGTTCGTAGCGGCTCCAGTAGTCGGCCGAAGTCAGCGTACCGGCCAACGTGACCCAGTACCCGTCGCCGTCGCCGAGCCCGTAGTGCGCCCATTCGTGATAGACCAGCGCGGCCTCGATGGAGACCATGACCAGCGGCCACCAGCAGAGAAACGGCACCAGCAGCTTCTTGATCCGCTGGCGGACGAAATACCGGTTGTCCCGGTACCGCAACACCATGCAACTGAAAAACCCCGAGATCATGAAGAACAGTTCCATACGATACGTGTGCACCCAGAGCACGAAGGTGGTCAGGGTGGCATCCTGGGACGGATCGACGACGCCCCAGTTGGCGCGATCGCTGGAGGTCATGTATGGCAGCGCGGCATGCAGCACGATGCCCAAGAACATCGCCCAGGCCCGCAGCGCATCCAGTCCGTGGTAACGGGGTCGATCCAGAGACGGTTCAGAGGAATTCGCCATGGCAGAACCTGAAATCAGTCGACAGGAACCGCGTTCCCATCCCGGCCATCAGCAACCGCATCACCAAACAGCGACCGGCCGCCCAGGGAGATATGAAACGCCACTGCGGCCAGCCCGAGGGCGATTGCCAGGCCAACAAGCCCGGACGGGGCGAACCACTCCGAGAGACTGCTCGTGACGGGAAACTTGATGAATGCCTGCTGAACAAGTTGAGCTGTCATCATCGCCAGCAGGCCAATTCGCAGTGCCACCAGAATGTTGACCAGTTGCATCGCCACGACAAACACGTATGTCATCACG
Source organism: Planctomycetaceae bacterium (assembly GCA_002724315.1). Classification (GTDB taxonomy): domain Bacteria; phylum Planctomycetota; class Planctomycetia; order Planctomycetales; family Planctomycetaceae; genus UBA8437. The sequence continues at coordinate 93,186 of PBOJ01000031.1, forward strand.
CCATCGCTGGCACTCGTGTTGATCTGGGTGAACACCGCGGTGAAGAGGATAACCGCCAGCCAGTCCCGGCGGGCCACGATCCGAAATACCAGCAGCACCAGCAGAGAGAAGATGTTGGTCAACGAGTTCATCAACATGTTGCCGACGGTCACGGCAATTCCCTGGCCACCCAGTAACGCCTCGGTCATCCACAACTGGTTACCCATCAATCCCTGCTGACGAAGCCCGTCGGCGTAGAGGCGTGACTGGACCAGGATGGCCATCACGGCCCCGAACAGGCACCCCATCAGGATCTCACGACCGACCAGGGGATCAGTCAGCCGCCCATTGATCAACCGGTTCCAGGAAATGAGTACTCGAGGCCAGATTCGGCGGACTTGCGGTTCCAGCGCGATGTAGTAGATCCAGAACCGGATGGACCGTCCGACCGAATTGACAAGGCACGAGAGCAGGGTGGTCATCTCCAAGCCCACCGAGAGATTGTGGTGCGCCTCCATCAACGCGGTTGCCCCGTCAACGACGGCCATCACCACAACAAATCGCAGCGCGCCGGTCTTGTCCGCACTTCCCCGTCGCAGATTGTGGAGCGCCAGCACACAGGAAATCACCAGAAGCGGGCCCCCTATCAAGAAAAAGAACGCGTTGCTGAACTCCAGCGATTGTTCAACCTGTGCCGCGGCACCCAGCGTATTCTGTTTCCGCGAGGGCACGGTCCATTGACGCGTGGTCCAGTCGTGCATCACCTGGAAATAGGACACTCGACCGTTGTACGTCGCTCCTTCAACTCGACTGGGACGGACCTCCTGGCCCTTGGGCTTCGGGGTCTCCAGGACCCACGCAAATCTCTCATTGCTGTAACCTGGTGGAGTCCATCGGGGAGTGGTCGGCACATAGTCGGCCAGGTCCAGGCCGGCCAGTTCGAAGGGCCGGTCCCACTTCCGGACGTCGCCGGGCTGCGCATTGAACGGCTCCGCGTCGGTGAGTGGCGTGACGAGACTGATCTCGCGCAGGAATCCCTGGGCACTGAGCCGCAGGCCGACCATCCCTGTTTCCGTCGGCAACGGATCCGCAAGCGCAACCTTGCGCGGGGTCCGAGCGTAAATGAACGGATGCTTCGGGCTCAGATAGGCCGGGCTCTGGCGATACCAGAACTCGAGCATCCCGTCACCGCTGGCGGTCAACTCCTCGTGCTGCCGCAACAGGTGGTCAGGATTGTACCAGTACCCGTACGCGGAATCGCGAACCGGCAGTTCGGCATCCGGACCAACCAGTTCCATGGCGATGTCGCGGGCCCTGGCTTCGAGCACATCTGGCTTGTCGGCGAGCTTCGATTGGACGACGAACGACACCTGCTCGGAGAGCAGGACAACACCCACGAGCATCAGCAGAAAGGCCCCAAGGCAAATTCCCCCCACCCTGGGCGTGAACCCGATATTCTCGCCGCTAGCGGCCACCAGTTCCGGCGAGGGCGTCTCACCTGCAGCCAACGCTGCCGCCAGCGGATCACCGCCAGGCAGTGCCGCGGCGATCTGCACCACGCTGCCGGGTCGTCGAGTCGGTTCCTTCTCCAGGCACCGCAGGATCACCCGCTCGATCGCCGGTTCGATGTCGGGAACCACGCTGGAGAGCGTGCTCGGTGAGGACTCGTCTCTCAACTTCACCAGTTCAGCAACCGAGTCAGCCCGGTACACTGGTTGGCCGGTAAACACCTCGTGCAGCACCAGGCCCAGCGAGTAAATGTCGCTCTGGATCGTCACGGCACCACCAGCCAATTGCTCGGGCGCCATGTAGGCCGGCGTCCCAACTCGATTGCCCGCCGTGTCTTCCACGTCGGTCAGCCGTGCCAGACCGAAATCGGTGATCCGCACCTGTCCACGACCGTCGAGCATGATGTTGGCCGGTTTCAGGTCCCGGTGCAGCACGCCCTTCTCATGAGCCGCGTACAGGCCCCCGCAAAGTTGGCGGGCAATGTCGACACCCTTGTCCGCCGGCAATCGCCCGATCCGTCGCATCAGGCCGCTCAAATCTTCACCGTCGATGAACTCCATCGACAGAAAGTGCATTCCATCGATTTCCCCGATGTCGTACACGCGACAGACATTGGGATGGGACACCTGGCGGGCCAGTCGGACCTCGTTGTGCAACAATTCCAGCCGCTGCGGATCGTCGGCCAATGCCTCGGGCAGGAACTTCAGGGCCACCGCCTGCCCCAGCTTCAGATCATCAGCGCGGTAGACCTCGCCCATGCCCCCCTGTCCCAGCAACCCGACGATCCGATAACGTTCGTCAAGTACCGTGCCGGGGACGAAGCGACCATGGGACGAGGCAGTCAAGTCGAAGGACGACAGACCCGAAGAGGGCTTGGGAGGCGAAGGCAACACAACGGGCGGGTCGGCGATCGAGTCGAGAACGCTGTCGGTGCCAACCGGAGAACTCACCGAAGCCGGTGGGAGTTGGCGTGTGGCGTCCAGCCGCGGATCGTTTGCCGAGACAGACGCCTCCCCACAATGCGAACAGAATTTCGCATCCGGAGGGAGCTCGGCCGAACAGTGCCCGCAAACTGCCATCGGTCAGCCACACCTCTTGTTCAAACCCGAAAAGTCAAAATGCGATCCGATAACAGGAATCATCATGACATGAGCGATGGAGACTTTGCCAGTTGGGAGGCCGCACGAAGAGCGGTCCAGCAACCGATGAGTCATTCAGACCAAAGGTCACGACGGCTGGCCTTTTCGAGGATGCGGATGGCGTCTTCGTCAAGCAACAGGTGACGACGCCGCAGCGCAAGAACCGCAGCGGTGATTTTCGCCATGTACTCGGCCCGGGTCGGGTAACGTTCCCGGACACTCCGTCGCGGATCGCCCACCGACTCTCGCTCAGCCCGGGTCTTGGCGAACGCCAGCCAACTGCCCCTGAAACGGCCCAGCATCCCACCCGCTCCTGCAGCCGCATTGCGAACATTCCATCCGGTATACGTGCCCAGCGGCACCGACACCGTCGGCAGCTTGATCCCCGCTCGCTCGATGCCGTCGGCATCCACCGCCGGAACCAGCGTGTTGTAGGCCGGGCCAATTTTCGGCGGCACGTTGTCAGCGATCCCACGAGTGAACCAGCGGGGACCCGGGTTCAGGCGCAACGGACGGAACATCACGCTCGCCCTGGTCACGCCGGGCAATTTCGGAAACTGCTTCCTCCAGGCTGCCAACTCGACCAACGTCTCATCAGCGATCCGGGGAATCGCTGACGGCGGCGGCTCAACACCCGACGTCACCCAGCGATCCAGGGCCACGAGCAGCGCCCGAAGCAACGGATAGTGGTTCAGGTCATTGCCGGGATTCCGAAAAATGCCACGAGATGTCGAACCCGAAACGCCATGCTGGGCTCCGGTGAAGAAATACAGCCGCAGGTTCGGATCGATCCCCGCATCGGTCTTCCCCACCGTATCGGTGTGCAGCAGCGACGCCGCTCGACTCCAGTACTCCGCCGATGTCTCGGTGAAGAACACCTTCGGCAGATGGCCTCGCTTCTTCAGCACAGCAAACGAATCGCCCTTTCGGCCCGTCACCGGATCCACCTGCGGCACACTGTTGAAGGGAAAGAAGTCCGAGGCAAACAGGTTGTCCTGGTGCTGGCTGCCGTGACGGGTGGTCTGCGCGAAACGGTAGTTGAACTGGCCCTTACCGCCGCCGCCAACGTGAGGCATCGCACCGTCGAGCACCATGCGACCTGCCTCGTCGGTGTTCATCGCCTCGAACAGGAAGTGATGGATGAACCGCCCGGACTGACTGATCCCGAAGATGTAGGCCTTCTGGATAGCATCGGCCAGCGGGTTGCGGACCCCTTTGGCATCCGACTTGGCGAAACGGAAAAACGAGATGCAGTCCCGGGCCGCGACCAGCCCCAGCCCGGTCACCCTCGGGTCCTTCCCGGTATAGACCAGTTCATAGATCCAGCCCGAACGGAACCCGTCACGGAGATGCAGGTGTCCGGGACTGGATACCACCTGGCCGTTTTCGACCCGCGCGAACGACCACTCGTCGTGGGGCACCTCTTCGGGTGGACTGGTGCGGTACGGCCGCCGGGTCAACCGGGCGGTGCCGTTGTCGAGACTGACGGCGGGGTAGGCCACCGAGTTGCCCCAGTAAAGCGGTTGGCTCCGGGGTGTTCCCGTCACACAGATCTCGGCATAGATCTTCGACGTGATCGAACTGCCATCCCGGTTCTTGACGACCGGCAACTCAACCATGATCCGGTTCCCGCCAGGTCGCACATCACCATTCCAGCCACACCACAGCACCGAGTAACCCTGCCGCATCAGGAACCCGTTGCCGGCATCGGCCAGTGTCTTCGGGTCGTTGCGATTGCCGGCCGGGCCATTGAAGGCGCCCACGGCCAACTTGTTGCCCCGGTTGTTGACGTCATAGAGAATCCGGCCGTTTCCCCGACGCGGATCGAGCGGCTTCAGCAGGAAAAATTCGGTTCGAAACTCAACCCGATTCCGATCGTTGGTCCGGGCCAGCTCGATGTCGGTGATCCGCCGGTGCAGGGCATGCGTGGGATCGACCTCGATGGTCAACCAGCCCTTGACCCGTTCGTAGGGTCCCACGTTCCCGAAACGGTGTCCGCCGGCAAACTCCGCTCGCTCGGTGATCTCCAGCTTCACGACCTCGCCACGGATCGGTCCGGCGAACGCCAACAGCAACAGGGACACGAGGGCCATTCGAAACATGTGTCGGGCTTTCCAGGGAAGGCTGCGATGTGACATCCGAACAACGATTGTGCCACACGGGGTGGTTATGATCTAAGGCAGCCGGGTCTTTCAACAGCCACGAGGCCCATCTCGTTCCTGGTTCCCTCACCAAGCCGCGCGACGTGACTTCTGCCGACACCCCCAATCCCGAATCCGACGCCCTGCTGGCTGACGTGCTCGAGCGCCTGCTCGACCGGTCCGCCTCCGGCGAAGAGATCGACATCGACCACGAGGCTCGACAACAACCCGAGATCGGAGACGAACTGCGGCAGTTGTGGGCAATGGTCAACGTGGCGAACGAGTTCAGCACGTTGGCCGAAAGCGATCTTGATCCCGCCCGCCCGGCCGCGTCGATGCCCGAGCAGGTGGGAGAATACGAGCTGATCGACGAACTGGGACGAGGCGGGATGGGCGTGGTCTACCGCGCCCACCAGGCCAGTCTTGATCGGGATGTGGCGATCAAGATGATCCTGCGTGGCGACTGGGCTTCGCCGTTGGACGTGGCCAGGTTTCGCAGCGAGGCCGAGAGTGCAGCTCGGCTCGAACACCCCAACATCGTGCCGATCTACGAGGTGGGCGAACACGACGGGCTACCGTATTTCAGCATGCGGCTGATCGACGGAGTGACAATTTCCGAGCGGCTCGTCAACGGTCCGGTCTCGTCGAGGGAGGCGGCCCAGTTGATGCTGCCGGTCTGCCGGGCGATCGCCGAGGCTCACCAGCAGGGCGTCCTGCACCGGGACCTCAAGCCATCAAACATCCTGGTCGATCACGACAACACGCCCTACATCACCGATTTTGGTCTCGCCAAGCGGATCCCCACCGATGCCGATCCATCGACTCCGATGACGTTGACCGGCACCGGAGCGGTGCTGGGCACACCGTCCTACATGGCTCCCGAACAGGCGGCCGGCCAGCGGGGTCGAGTCGAGGAACGGACGGATGTCTACAGCCTGGGTGCGATCCTCTACGCGCTGTTGACCGGCCAGGCCCCTTTCCAGGCCGCTTCTCCGATCGACACCATGCTGCAGGTACTCGAACAGGACCCTGCTCCGCCCCGGCTGGTCAATCCCGACACCGATGCCGATCTCGAAATGATCGCGCTGAAGTGTCTGCAGAAACCGGTCGACCTCAGGTACTCATCGGCAGAAAAACTGGGCGACGACCTGGAGGCCTTCCTCAACAACGAACCCGTCTCGGCCCGCTCCTCCCAGTTCTCCCAGGTGCTCAGCCGCGCCTTCCGAGAAACCCACCACGCGGTGGTGCTTGAAAACTGGGGGCTGCTGTGGATGTGGCACAGCCTGGTGCTGGTGGCGCTGTGCGTGTTGACCAACTGGCTGCAGGTCGCCGGATTTGACACACCATGGCCGTACCTTTGGGTCTGGGGGGCCGGATCCGGCCTGTGGGCGCTGATCTTCTGGAATCTCCGCAAGAGGGCCGGACCGGTCACGTTCGTCGAACGCCAGATCGCTCATGTCTGGGCCGGCAGCATGGCCGGCAGCGTCCTGCTGTACGTGGTTGAACCGATCATGGGCTTCCAGCCGCTGGAACTCTCGCCGATCCTCGGGTTGCTCACCGGGGCCGTCTTCCTGGTCAAGGCCGGCATCCTCTCGGGCCACTTCTACATCCAGGCCGTGCTCCTGTTTGCCTCCGCTCCGTTGATGGCGTGGATCCAGCGACACGCCGACCTCGACTTCAGCATCTCGCTGTTCGGACTGGTTTCCGGCGCAAGCTTCTTCTTTCCCGGGCTCAAGTACCACCGGCAACGACGGAGAGGTCGACACGTCATCCGGAAGCATGAGGATGTCCCGGGTGGCAAACCCGACGCTTGAGACCTACCCTCGGCCCGATGCCCTCACGCGTACCCGAATCGCTCCGCTTCCTGCTGCTGCAGGTCCGCAACGCCGACGATCCAATGCGGCAGCATGAACGACTGGCGTTTGCACGGACACTGGAAATCGACGTCGAGCGTTGCGAGGTCCTGGATCTTCTCACCACACGACCATCCCCCGCGCAGCTGGACGCCAGTGACGTCGTGCTGCTGGGCGGCAGCGGGGACTACTCGGCAACAGGTGAGGGTGGGTGGCTGGATCGCTCCCTTGATGTGCTCCGCGATCTGGTCGATCGTCGCCAGCCGACGTTCGCCAGTTGCTGGGGGTTCCAGGCGATGGCACGTGCGCTGGGGGGGACGGTCGTCCACGATCTCGACACCGCCGAGGTGGGAACCCACCAGTTGTACCTGACCGAGGCCGGCGTCACCGATCCGGTCTTCTCTTCGCTCCATCACGAATTCCTGGCACAAATGGGCCACGAGGACTGCGTGTCTGCGTTGCCGGAGGGAGCCACCCGCCTGGCCTTCTCTCACCGAAACGCTCACCAGGCCTTCCGGCTCGAACAGGCCCCGGTCTACTGCACGCAGTTCCACCCGGAATTGTCCCGAGCGGACCTGCGACAGCGGGTCGAAGCGTACCCCCAGTACATCGAACGGATCTCGGGGATGACAACCGACGAGTTCACGGCAACGCTCTGCGACACCCCCGACGCGGCCGGATTGCTGCAACGGTTCGTCGAAACGGTCGTTGAGGGTTAGACTGTCTGCCATGCACATCGCCATCGTCACCGCCGGCGGGGCCGGGATGTTCTGCGGTTCGTGCATGCACGACAACACCTGGGCCCGCTCTCTGATCGACGAGGGGGCCGACGTCAGCCTGGTCCCCACCTACACGCCGATTCGCGTCGACGAACAGGATGTCAGTACCTCCGAAGTCTATTTCGGTGGGGTCGGTGTCTACCTGGCACACCGCAGCCGCCTGTTCCGCCGTCTGCCTCGAGCCCTGACCCGCTGGGTCGACCGGCCCTGGGCCCTGCGTCTGGCAACCCGCTTCGGTGTCAGCACCGACGCCCGACAGCTGGGAGCAATGACACTCGACATGCTCCAGGGCGAAGACGGTCCTCACCGCACTCACGTCCTGGAACTTGCTGACGCCTTCGGCTCGTCGCTCAAGCCCGATGTCATCTGCTTCTCCAATGCTCTGCTGGCGGGAACTGCCCGCGCGATCCGGAAAAAGATCGACATCCCGTTGATGTGTGTTCTCCAGGGCGATGACGTCTTCCTGGAAGATCTGGTCGAGCCGTATCGCAGCCAGGCGATCGAGGCGATCCACGATCTGGCGGCCGACTTCGACGGGTTCATCGTCCACAGCGACTACTACCGTGATCACATGGTTCGCTACCTCGGACTCGACGCGAGGAAGTTCCACACCCTGCCCCTGGGCATCGACCTGGCCGAACATGACGGGCAACCCGGGACAACAGCCGGCGAACCCTTCACGGTCGGATACTTCGCCCGCATCTGCCCCGAAAAGGGTCTCGACCGACTCGTCGACGCCTTCCGCATCCTTCACGCACGACGTCCCGAGGTTCGGCTGAAAGCCGGTGGGTACCTGGGCCAACGCGACCGCGAGTACTTTGACCAGGTGCGGGCCGTGGCCGCCGACCTCGGTGACGCGTTCAGCTACATTGGCAGTCCGCCGGACACGGCATCGAAAATCGAGTTCCTGAAGTCACTCGACGTGCTCAGCGTTCCCACCCTCTACCGCGAACCCAAGGGCCTTTACGTGCTCGAAGCACTGGCCAACGGGGTGCCAGTGGTGCAGCCCGATCACGGTGCGTTCCCCGAGATGATCGCGGCGACGGGGGGCGGCGTACTGGTGGAACCAGGCCAGCCCGAGGCGCTGGCCGACGCGCTCGAGGCACTGATCGACGACTCGTCACGGCGGATCGAACTGGCCACAACCGGTCGAAACCGGGTGCACGAGCTATTCGGCCCTGAACGGATGGCCCAGCGGTCGCTCGAGTTGTTCACTCGGATGGTCGACGCCCGCCACTGACAATCCGTCGCCTTCGAATCCAGGCCACGCCCGTCAGCACCGCCACACCCGCTCCCACCGGCTTCCAGATCCACGGCCCGAACACGACCGTGGCATTGAAGAACAAAAACGCGAAGAATCCGTGGAGCGCCATGGCTCGACCCGGTCGCCGAGGCGTCTCGGCCGGTCGGCACCACCACCACGCCGCATCGGCCACCCAGACCAGGGTGAAGACGTAATTGATCCAGACGCCCTGTCCCCAGCTCCAGCCGGTCACCCGCTCGGTCAACCGGGCGGTGTGCAACACCGCTTCGGCATGACTCCAGTGATGGATGAAATGGAAGGCACAGAACACGTGACCCAGATGGGCCAACAGCCCGACGGTCCACAGACATCGCCGGGTCGTTGCCGGCACCCCCGCGACAGCCAGCAACAACCAGGCTGTCCATCCGGCGACCGCCAACCGCGCCATCCAGCGAGTCAGCTCCGGTCCGATCCCCGGTACCAGCTCGATCGATTCCATGGGCTGTTTCCTGTCCGGCGTCCGCCTACACTACGGGAACATGCTGCCGGGTGAACTTGGCGGATTGATTATAAGCTATAAGCGGACCAGCCGATGACACGCGTCCACGACCTCACACGTCGCCTCCAGAAAGACAACGGCTCAAAGATCGTCCTGCTGGTCTCGGATGGCCTGGGCGGCCTGCCTCTTGAAGCCGGTGGGAAGACCGAGCTCGAATCGGCCAACACGCCGAACCTCGATGCCCTGGCCTCCGTCGGCGAAACCGGCGGCAGTATCCCGGTCCTTCCGGGAATCACACCGGGCAGCGGCCCCGGGCACCTGGGCCTGTTCGGCTACGACCCGCTGGAATACGACATCGGTCGCGGAGTGCTCGAGGCGCTGGGAATCGACTTCGAACTCGGCTCCAACGACGTGGCCATCCGGGGAAATTTCTGCACGATCGACTCCGACGGAAACATCACCGACCGCCGCGCCGGACGGATCGCCAGCGAAATCGGTGAGCGGTTGTGCGAGATCCTCGACGCGATCGAGATTCCCGGCGTCGAGGTCTTCGTGCGACCGGTCAAGGAGTACCGGCTGGTGATCGTCTTTCGCGGCGAGGGCCTGGGGGGCCGGGTCAACGACACCGATCCGCAGACCACAGGCGTGCCGCCGCTGGAGCCGGTCGGGGCCGATGAACCGTCGCAGAAGACGGCCGAAATCTGCAAGGAGTTCCTGGAGCAGGCCCGCGGTCTGCTGGCTGACGAATCGCCGGCCAACCTGCTGACGATGCGGGGCATCGCCATGTTGCCCGAGATTCCTCGATTCCAAGAGGTCTACGGACTCAATCCTGGCGCCATCGCCGTGTACCCCATGTACCGCGGCCTGGCCCGGCTGGTCCAGATGGACGTGCTCGACGCCGGCGCGACGCTCGAATCTCAGATGGACCGGCTCGAGGCCACGTGGAACGACTACGACTTCTTCTTCATCCACTTCAAGTACACCGATTCGACCGGCGAAGACGGAGACTTCGACGGAAAAGTGGCACGGATCGAGCAGCTCGACGCAGCGGTGCCACGAATCACCGCCCTGGGTCCCGATGTGATGATCGTCACCGGCGACCACAGCACGCCGGCAAAAATGAAGTCTCACAGCTGGCACCCGGTTCCGACGCTGATCACCAGTGACCGTGCCCGCACCGACGCCTCGACCGCGTTCGGCGAAGACCAGTGCCGGACCGGGAGCCTCGGTCAGTTCGAGGCTCAGCATCTGATGCTGCTGGCACTGGCTCACGCCGGACGACTGGAAAAATACGGCGCGTGACACCCGGTTCACGCGAACCCGAATACCCTCGACGCCGTCCCACCCAGCACCAGTGCCAGGTCGTCTTTCGACAGGTTTGCCAGATACCCCGCCACACGCTCCCGGTAGGCCCGGTAACTCGCACCGGTCGCCTGACCGTTGAACCCGCCTCCGTAGATCGATCGCCCAGGACCATAAGCATCGACCAACTGACGGATGATCGGGCCAATTGGCCTGGAGGTCTTGGCGCCGACGGCCGGTAGCGATGCGACCTTGATGATCGTGTTCTTGTACCGGGCCCAGCGAAGCACCTTGGCGTGCTCGGCGGGGGTGCCCTGCAACGGTCGGCCCAGGTGGTCGATCACCACGGTCGTCCGGGGATACTCACGGATGTACTTCTCGAACCCCCCGGCATATTTCGGCTCGAAGTGCAGTTGCACGGCCAGGCCCAGCTCGGCGGCCATCTTCCACACGCGGCCCACGCCGGGCCTGCTGAAATCGGGGATGCGATCTTTGCGAAACGCGTGAATCCGTGCGGCGACGATCCGACCGGGGTTCCGCTTGATCAGGGCAGGCATCTTCTCGAGCGAACCCTCTCGGTCCCCGAAGAACAGGCACGTCCCCTTCAGCTTCTTCCCGCCGACTTTCAGGCAGTGGTCCAGGTAACGATGGTCGTCCTGGTACGGCTCGGGGTGAACCACGATCGCGTGGTCAATTCCGGCCCCCGCCATACATTTCAGCAGGTGCTCGGGCGAAGCCGATGCGGCGGGTCGATAGGGGGCCCGTTGATGAAACGGAAACCGCTTGTCATCGGGGCCGGCGAAGCAGTGGAGATGAGTGTCGATGATCGGGGATCGACCGGAGGCGGCCGAAACACCCTCCGGCAACACGGCCAGCGCGGCCGACCCCGAAGAGGCGACCAGGAACTCTCGACGGTTGATCGCCTCACCGATTCTCACTTGTCCAGCTCCGCCAACCGTTTCGCGGCTTGCTTGCGTGCCTTGGCCAGCACGCTTTCGATCGTCACCGGCTTGCCACCCTGTCGCTTGCTCTCGTCGGCCGCCTCCATGAAGGCGTAGATCTCGATTGTCTCCCGCTCGGGAATCGACGACTTGCCGGTGCGGAAGAAACGCACGATGTCGACCACCAGCGGAGCATAACCGTCATAGGATCCGACGGCCGCGTTGCCCTTGCTCCCCTCGGCCTTTCCACTGTAGCCCTTGCCGGGCCGGGTGCCGGTGAAGATGCCGATCCGGCCGCCCTTCCACGTCCCTTCGACCACCTCCAGCGCATCGGTGCTCTTCTTGCGGGTCACCGTCTGGCAGCCGGCCTTCATCACGGTGAACAGCGACTCGACACCGTGGATGCCATACCAGAACAGGTCCGGGTGTGTCTTCTCGAGCGAACACGGACTGGTGGTTTCGCACCGCTTCACCACCCCGATGCTTCCGCCCCGTACCGCCTGGCTGTTCTTGCCGTACCGCAGGGACGAGGAACTGAACACCGGGACCTTGTACTTCGCGGCGGCCTGGAAAATCGCAACCGCATCGGCCAGTGATCCGGCAATCGGCTTGTCGATGAACACCGGCTTGCCGGCCCGCAGCACGGGCAGCACCTGCTCGAGATGCGGCCGCCCGTCGTTGGTCTCCAGCAGGATCACGTCCACCCGCTTGAGCAACGCGGGAATCGAATCGACGATCTCGACACCCAGCTCCTTGACCTGCTTGATGTAACCGGGCACCCGCTTCGTGCTCGACTCGATATCGGGACTCCCCTTGGGGTAGGCGGCAACGACCCGGCAGTTGGCCAGTTCCGGCGGCGCCTTCGCGTCGTTGAGGATCCGGCTGAAGGCAATGACGTGCGAGGTATCCAGCCCGATGATCCCCGCACGGAGAGTCCGCGGCTTCTTGGCTACGGCCGCTGCAGCCGTAGCCACTGCGGCGGTCTTGGCACCGCCGCCCAGTGCGGCCAGGTCCCAGACACAGACGGTCTTGTCGTAGCTGGCCGAGAACAACTGTCGGCCGTCCGGCGAGATGGCGATGTCAGCCACTCGGGCAGCGTGGTCACCGATTGTCGCCAGTTCCTCGCCACCCCGCGGCGTCCAGACCTTGATCTCGTTCTTCCCCTTGGCGCGTCCACCGCTGCCGGAGATCACCCAGCGACCGTCGGGACTGAAGAGTGCCGAGGTGGTGGGGCGTCCGTGTCCGCCGAAGAACCCCAGTGGCTTGTCCTGGCCCGACGAATACACGTTGACCGTCTCGTCGTAACTGGTCGTGACCATCAGCTTGCCGTCAGGGGAAAACGCTGCAGCCGTGGCCGCCTTCTTGTGGTCGGTCAGCGTCGACAGTTGTTTGCCCGAAGCGGTGTCCCAGGTGATCACCTCGCCTCGCTTCGTCGAGCGGGTTTCGTCACCGGCGGCCGAAACAATCTGGCGGCCGTCGGGAGAAAAGACCACGTCCTGAACCGGAAAACTGTGACCTTCGAGAACGCGGATCGACGAGCCATCGGCACTGTTCCAGACGTGAACCGTTTCGTCGTCGCTGGACGTGGCCAGCAACTTGCCGTCGGGAGAAAACGCGACACCGGTGACCTGCCCGCGTTGCCCCTTCAGGGACCGCAGCAGCTTGCCGGTGGCCGTCTCGACCACGAACGTCCGCTGGTAACCTCCTGCCGCCAGCCACTTGCCATCGGGCGAGTACGCCAGGTCACGGACATAGCCGTTCTTCAGCTTCGTCGATGAGAGAGTCTTTCGGTTGCCGGTCTTCCAGCGACGGATCACGCCGTAAGACCCGGCGGAAAATTCCTTGCCGTCGGGAGAAACCGCGACACTGGTGACCCACTCCTTGAAGCCGGCCAGCCGGGCAACCAGCTTGACCTTCGAGGCCTTCTTGAG
>PBOJ01000032.1 GCA_002724315.1 Planctomycetaceae bacterium
CATTGCCAACACGGTCGTCAACGTCGTCATCAGGATCGGGCGGAACCGTCGCACACTGGCCCCAACAATCACCTCAGAGAAATCTTCGTCTCCCTGGTTCTGCAACCTCTGCTTGATGCAGTCGACCAGGACGATCGCGTTGTTGACAACGATCCCCGCCAGCATCACGGTCCCGATGAAGGACTGTGCGTTCAACGTCGTATCAGTCAGAAGCAGCGCGAGAATGACACCGATCGCCCCCAGCGGAATCGTCACCAGGATCACCAGCGGATCGCGAAACGACTCGAACTGAGAGGCCATCACCATATACATCAGCACCACAGCCAGCACCAACCCGTTGGTCAGTTCACGAAAGCTGCGCTGCTGTTCCTCGTAGTCTCCGACGATGCGATAGGTGAACCCCCTCGGCCACGCGCCGCTGTCGAGCAACCCGGCCAGTTCAGAGACGACTCCGCCAAGATCTCGATCAGCCACATCGGCCGAGACCTGGACCACACGCTGGCGGGCGCTGCGGTTAATCCTCAAAGGCGCATTGCCGGTATCGAACCCAACCAGGTCTCGCAGCGCCACCACTCGGCCCCCACCGGTTGTCACACCAACCCGTCCGATGTCGGGCAGACCGTCACGATCCGAATCCCGAAGCCGAACCAGCACATTGAATTCATCTCCATCCTCGCGGAACAACGTGGCCTCGGTTCCGCGAATCGTCGTATCGAGTGTCTCGGCAATATCCCGGACACTAACTCCCACCAGGCTGGCCTTCACCCGGTCAACATGGACTGACAGTTCCGGCCGCCGGTCGGGACGCTGTATGTTGACGTTGATCAGCCCCGGAACCTGTCTCATCAATTCCGCCACCCGATCAGCCATTCGGTCGGCCTTCTCCAGGTCATAACCTCGAATTTCGACCTCGACATCGTCTCCGCCGAAACTCAACATCCTCGCCAGCATCATCTCCGTCTGAGCCTTCACCTGGACTCTCATGCCAGGGATCGGTCCGATCGCAGTCGCCAGCACCCCTCGCACCTCCTGGACCGTCTCGCGTCGCTGGCTGCGGGGCACAAGTTTGACCCTCAACCAGCACTCGTTCCAGTCCTCCGAATCGTCCCGATCTCCCCCGATAAAAGACGCCACGGTGTTTCGCTGTTCGGGCGGAACAGCCGACAAAATCCTCTTCTCTATCTCTATGGCCTGCCGCTCGAGGTGTTCGAACTGAATCCCCGGGGCCATGTGGCCGCGGACCCGCAAATCACCCTCGTCGGCCTTGGGCATGTATTCTGTCCCGATGCGAGGCACCAGCCCGACCGTCACTGCAAAAACCAGCAGCAGCATCGAAAGCACGACACCTCGTCGGCGAAGCGCCTGCCGCAACACCGAAGCGTAGGCCGACTCGATCACCGAAAAGACGCCCTGGGCAACGACTGCCAGCCGATCCGACAGCGAATCGCGTTCCCGCAAATCCCGTTCGGGTTTCTCCTTCTTTCCTCCCCAATGGGCCGCCAGCATCGGGGTCAGCGTCAGGCTGGCAAACAGGGAACAGGTCAGAGCAAAACACACCACCCAGGCCAATTGGTGCAACAGCACCCCGGTCGTCCCATCAATGAAGATCAAGGGCACAAACACGATCAGCGTCGTCAGGGTACTGGCCACGATCGCCGACCCGACCTCGGTCGTCCCATCGATGGCCGCCTGCTTGATTGGTTTCCCGTCGTCGCGGTGACGGTAGATTGACTCGAGAACAACAATGGAGTTGTCAACCAGCAGTCCCAGGCCCAGCGCGAGACCACCAAAGGACACAACGTTCAGCGAAAAATCCTGGGCATAAATCAGCACAAAAGTCGCCATAACCGAGAACGGCATTGTCACGCCGATCACGACAGTGCTGCGAAAACTGCGGAGGAAGATCACCAGCACCACCGCGGCCAGGCCCATACCCGACATAGCTGTCCGACGGATATTGTCGATCGCCTGGACCACGAATTCCGACTTGTCGATCCGGATCGAGAGCTCCAGCCCGGTCAATCGGCGATTCAGTCGCGCAACCGCCTCCCTGATCAACCGGCTCACTGCCACAGTGTTGCCATCGGACTGCTTATGGATGTAGATCAACAGGCCTTCCCGTCCGTTGACACGGCTGGAATCGGTCCGCTCTTCGATCCCATCGGTCACCTCGCCGATGTCTGACAGACGGACGATCGCCCCGTCACGTTCACGAACCACCGTATCCCGCATTTCGCCGAGATTGCGGAACTGACCATGGCTGCGAACCAGCCGCTGGACATTCCCCTCGTCAAAGTCGCCGGCCGGCCGGTTGATGTTCTGCCGCCTCAGCGCCGCAACGACCTCGTTGACGCCAAGGTGTAGCGACTCGAGTTTCTGGCGATCCAGGTCCACCTGGATTTCCCGCCGGACGGCCCCTCGCAATCTCACGTGACCGACGCCTGGCACCTTCTCCAATTCGGGAATGATCTCCGTCTCGGCCCGCCTGGTCGTCTCGATAGCGGACTGGCGTTCGTCTCCGGCCGACCCACCCACTCGCTCCAACCCCAGGTAGATGATGGGTGAATCACTCTCGTTGAAGCGACGGAAATACGGACCTTCTACTCCGTCGGGCAGTTGTCGTCTGACTTTCTGCACCGCCTGCCGCATGTCGCCGAGAGCCACGTCGAGATCGACGCCCCAGTTCATACGAAGACGGATCGTGCTCGCCCCCTCGGCACTCGTGCTCGAAATCTCCTCCGACCCCTTGATCGAACTCAACGCCTGCTCAAGTGGCCTGGTCAGAAGTGTCTCAATTTCCCCGGGTGCCGCTCCACGGTAGAGCGTCTCAACCTGTACGGTGGGATAATCGAGCTTCGGCAGCAGATCCACCGCCAGGCGTTCCACCGCCACATATCCCAACAGCGAGATGACCAAGCCGATCATCAGTGTCGTCACAGGTCGGTGTACGGCCAGGCGGGTCAGCGTCATGGCGGCTCAGTCCACGACCTCCACGACCTGGCCGTCCCTGACCAAGTGGCTGCCCAGCGTGACAACGCGGTCGGAAGGATCCACCCCGCTAAGAACTTCGACCATCGCCCGATCGGCAAGTCCGAGACGAACACTCACCTGGCTCACCCGCCCCCCATCGTCAGTAAGGACGAAGACCGTTGAGCCTTCCGGCGTTTCGACAACCGACGCCAATGGCACGGCGTTGGCCTGTTCATGGCGATCGAGCACGACGCGAACGCGGGCGTGCATCCCCGGCTTGAGCAGCCCATCGGGGTTTTCAACGGCGATGTAGACGACCGCCGTCCGTGTCTCGGGATCCAGCACCGGCGCCAGCCTCACGACCCGTCCCGGGAAAGGGTCTGGATAGGTGTCGACCCGCACCTCCGCCGGCTGCCCCTCCCTGAGTTGCCTGTAATCGCTTTCTCCGACATGGACCGCAGTACGAACCGTCGAGAGATCGACTATTCGCAAGAGTCCGACGTCGGACTTGGCAAGATCCCCCACCTGAACCGTCCGGCTGGCAACTTGTCCATCCAGCGGCGATTCGATCCGACGCTCGGCCAACTCCAAACGACTCTGCTCCAGTTCGGTCTCGGCCTGGGCCACTTTCGAAGCAGCCAGTCGCGACTCGGCCTCGGCAATCGACAACTTCGATTCGGCCGCTTCCAATTGCTGGGCGGTCCCGACCCCCTTGGTCGCCAGGTTCTTCTGGCGGTCGTGTTCGCGCTTCGCTGCAATGACACGCAGATCCTGTGTCGATTTTTCGGCCACCGTAACCCGGATCGCCGCCTCCGCCTGACGCACCAGTTCCTTCTGCTGCAGGTCGTCGACCTGGATCAACAGCTGGCCTTTGCTGATGCGATCCCCGACGTCAACGGCAAGTTCTTCGATCCGCCCGCTGACCCGCGAACGGATCTCGACATCGCGATCCGCCTCGAGACTCCCAACCAATTCCAGAGCCTCGACAATATCCCGCGTCTGCAGACGGGTCACCTTGACCGCGTGGACCTCTTCACCGTCGGGCGACGTTCCGCCTCCGACCTGGTGTTGAGAATCAACAAAAACGGCCCAGCCGATGCCTAGGCACGAGGCCAGGACGCACGGCACAACAATGAACTTCATCGAGCCTCGAGTGCGACAGGACGTCGCGCAAGGTGGAGGGGAGGGGGGGCGGCAGGTTGACCTACTTTAGCGGCATGAGAGCCAGCAAGGCAATGGTTTTGTGTGCCGCTCGAATCACCAACCGACGGTCGCTACAGTGGGAGGCATGTCTGACAACCGGTCACCCTGACGACCGGCCACCCGGGAGAGAAAAATGGACCTGCTGAGCACGTTGAGTGGATCGTTGATGGAGAGTTTTCTTCCGTCGGGATGGGACCTGGCCAAGATCGACAGCTGTGTCGGAGACGATCCAACGACGATCACGCAACGGCAATCGTGGTGGAACGAGGGCTTCGAGCCGATTCCCTGCAACACCTTGTCCGACTTCGACACGATGCTCGGCCACGAAATTGCCCTGACAATCTCCCAGGCCCGAACCGACGGCCATTCCCTGGCAATGATCTTGCCCGTCGGCCCGATGGGCATGTATCGATGGGCCGTCTACTTCCTCAAGGAGTGGGGGGTATCCTGTGATCACGTTCATGGCTTCAACATGGACGAATGGAGTGATTCGGATGGCAACACCTTGCCCTCGGATCACCCAGGCGCTTTCGAGAACGCCATGTCCGATGCGTTCTATGGTCCACTCGGCGACCTGACCGTTCCCCCCGAACAACGGCATTTCGCCTCAAAGGACGCCTTGCCACATTTCGCCGATCAGATTGCCGAGATCCGCGCCGGCGGCGGCAAGTTGGTGGTGCTGTTCGGTATCGGCCGGGTCTGCCATATCGCCTTCTGGGAGCCTCAGTTTGCGGCTGAGTACGCCGATGCCGACGCTTGGCGAGCCGACACACACCGCATCGGAGCACAATTGCATCCTCTGACAATCGAACAGAATGCGGTGACAAGCTTCAAGAGTCGAACCACGCTGGTCCCGGCATTCGCCAACACGATCGGGCCCGGGCTGTTCCTGGGCGCCGACAAGATCATTGGGGGCGCTGACGGGACGTTTTCACGCGGCATGATGTGGCAGGGCCTGAGCCTGTGGATGACCCTCCGGCACGACCCCACACCCTGGATCCCCTCGACATTCATGCCCACTCAGCCTGGCCGACTGTTCTTTCTCGAGGAACTGGCTGGGCCGCTTCAGCCGGAGTGCAACTAGTCGTCGGCTAGCCCACTTCCGCCAGCACGTCCTCGTGCACATAGACCGGGAGTGGCGGATCGTAGTGGACCGAAATCGCCAGGGCATCGCTTGGACGACTGTCCACCTCAATCAACTCGCCGGCAAACCGAATCCTGAGCACGGCGAAATAGGTGTGGTTGCGGAGATCTGTGATCACGACGTCCTCGATCTCGCCTCCCAGTTGCTCGACTGTCGACCTCAGCAAATCATGAGTCAAAGGTCGAGGCGGAGGGTCCTCGGTGATGCGTCGGTTGATCGCCCCCGCCTCAAACAACCCGATCAAAATCGGGAAGGACCGCCCCCCCTCGATCTCTCGCAGGAACACGACCTGCTGATCACCGATGTCGTTGATCACGATACGGGCGAGTTCCATCGGGACGAGCACAGCATTTTTCCCTGTTGTCGCCAGAGGTGAACCGGGGCAGGGGAGAGACTCAACCGCCCCGGTGGTCAGCGCGATGGATTATAGCCCGCCGCCACCGGTGTTCAAGACGCCGAAATGGCTCAGGCACCGTCGAGTTGTTCGAGAATATCGTTGACTCGGTCGAGCTGTTCTCGAAAACCCGCAAGCGTCTCACGGACACCGTCAACAACCTCCGCCGGAGCCTTTGACACGAAGCTCTCGTTGGCGAGCTTCTTCTCGTGACCGGCAATCATCCCCGTCAATTTCTCACGCTCCCTGACGTGCTTGTCGCGTTCGGCCTCGCGGTCGACGACTCCCTCGAGATCGATGTAACCGTCAGCTTCACCCAACGCAAAACTCGCCGCGCCGGCCGGTTGACTGACCTCCGGCCCGACGGCGATCAACTCGGTATTGGACAGATTGAGAAACTGTCCGGCCACCGCTTCGAGATCGCTCACCACCCGCTCGCCACACCTCACCGACAACGACAACTGGGTGCTCCGAGGGATGTTGTACGTGGAGCGGACATTGCGAACCGCGACGATGATCTCCTGCAACCGCTCGAACCGAGCCTCCAGGGCTTCGTCATGCCACTGCTCTGGCAGATCCAACCACTCAGCCCGCATGACGCTTTCGGCAACCGGCCCGGACACGGGCAACCCGCGTTGCGGGGCCCACTCGGCCAGGCGTTGCCAGAGCTCTTCGGCAATGAAGGGGGTCGTCGGGGCGAGCAGTCGCAACAAAGCGTCGAGCACTCCGACCAGGACGCGTTGGGCGATGCCCCTGGCTTCCGGATCGGCGTCCTCGTCCTGCAACCGCGGCTTGACCATTTCGAGGTACCAGTCGCAGAACTCATTCCAGGTGAAGTCGCGCAGCGTCCTGGTCGCCTGGTCGAACTGGTAACGATCGAGGTACGAGGTAACCTGCGTAGCCGTGCGTGCCAGCCGGCTGAGAATCCAGCGGTCCTCGATCGCCAGGCCGTCACTGTCACCGACCGCCGGCAGGCTGCCGGACTCGTAGCCCTCGAGATTGAGCATCGCGAAGCGGGCAGCGTTCCAGAACTTGTTGCAGAAGTTTCGTCCGGCCTCGAACCGCTCGGCCACCATCCGCGCCACCGGCTCCCCTTCGTCGGGGTCGTACCACGGACTGGTGTACTGCCACGATTTTCCACACCCCCCGCAGTCGACCCGCGGCTTCTCACTGCCGCCGGGCACTGCCTTCTGGTGCTTCAGTTCCTGTGGGGTCACGTGACCACACTCCGGACACTCGTAACCGACCGGGAGCCGAATATCCTGCGTCTCACCGGCGAACGAGGCAATGGTAAACCGTACGGCATCGGCACCGTAGCGATCGATCAGGTCCATCGGATCGACGCCGTTGCCTTTCGATTTCGACATTGTCTGGCCGAAACCGTCGAGGATCTTCGGATGGACACAAACGTGCGAGAAAGGAATGTCGCCCATGTTGTAGAGTCCCGACAGCACCATCCGGGCCACCCACAAGGTGATGATGTCACGGCTGGTGACCAGCACGCTGCCGGGATAGAAGTAGTCAAGACTCTCGGTGGACTCGGGCCATCCCAACGTCGAATGGGGCCACAGCGCCGAGCTGAACCAGGTATCAAGTACGTCCTCGTCCTGAACCAGCTCGTGGTCCGCGCCCAACTCGTCCCCAGCCAGGTCGGTCTCGCCGCAGACCAACCACCCCCCGTTCTCNTGGTCTTCGCGCCAACAGACATCATCCCGTTCGCCAAAAGCCGCTTCCAGGTCCTGGNGTTCACANGTGCGNCAGTACCAGATCGGGATTTGNTGCCCCCACCACAATTGGCGTGACACACACCAGTCCCGTTTTTCGCCGAGCCAGTCGAGATAGGTCTTGGCGTACCGCGACGGAAAAAATGTCACCCGACCGTCGTCGACCGCGTCGATGGCGTCCTGGGCCAGGTCATTCATCTTCACGAACCACTGGTCCGAAAGATACGGCTCGATGGGAGTCTTGGAACGATCACTGTGAGCCAGGTCGATCGCCCGTTCCTCGACCCCGTCGGAGAAGCCCAGGTCCTCCATTGCCTGGACGACCTGCTTGCGAGCCTCATAGCGATCCTGCCCGACGAATCTCCCGCCGTTCTCGTTGATCGTACCATCCGGCTGCAGGATGTTGATCATCGGCAGGTCGTTGCGGAGACCGCATGCATAGTCGTTGGGATCGTGGGCTGGGGTCACCTTGACGGCCCCGGTGCCCATCTCTTTCTTGGCCAACAACGCGTCGGCAATGATCGGGATCTCCCGGTCGACCAGGGGAACCCGGACGGTCCGGCCCACAAGGTGGGTGTAACGTTCATCGGAAGGGTGCACACAGACGGCCGTGTCACCGAGCATCGTTTCCGGCCGCGTCGTCGAGAACGCGATCGTCTCGTCCGAGCCGACCACCGGATAGCGAAACGTCCAGAATCCTCCGGGAACCTCTTCGTAGAACACCTCGTCGTCAGCCACCGCCGTCTGGAGAAACGAATCCCAGTTGACCAGCCGCTTGCCGCGGTAGATCAACCCATCGGAGAACAGCTTGAAGAAGGTCCTGCGCACGGCCCGGGAACACATCTCGTCGAGAGTGAAGCGAGTCCTTCGCCAGTCGCAGCTGGCACCGATCAGTTTCAACTGTGAGAGAATCCGCTGTTCGTAGGCGTCCTTCCACTTCCAGATCCGCTCGACCAGGGCTTCCCGGCCGATGTCATGACGCGTCAATCCTTCCTCTTCAAGCATTCGCCGCTCGACGACGGCCTGGGTGGCGATCCCGGCATGGTCGGTCCCCGGCATCCACAGGGCTTCGAATCCCTGCATCCGTTTCCAGCGAGTGATCAGATCCTGGAGCGTCCCGTTGAGCGCATGTCCCATGTGCAACGCCCCCGTGACGTTGGGCAGAGGAATCATGATCGTGTGCTGGGGCCGCTCGGAATTGGGTTCCGCGTCGAAATAGCCCCGCTCGGACCACTCGGCGTACCACCGCTGTTGGGCACCGGCCGGATCGTACTGTTTGGGAATTTCAGCTGCCATCACGCATCGTCCCGAACATTGGCCGAGTCCACGAGTTGCGAAGATTCGTCATCAGCGTCCTCGTCCTTGAACAGCTTGTACTCCACGCTGTCGACCAGCGCCAGCCAACTGGCCTCGATGATATTCTCACTGACCCCCACCGTCCGCCACACCTCATCGGCATCACGGCTCTCGATCACCACCCGCACCCGCGCAGCGGTGCCTTCGGTCGAATTGATCACCCGGACCTTGTAGTCGACCAACTGCATCGACCTCAGGCCAGGAAACGTGTCACACAGCGCCTTCCGCAACGCGGTGTCCAGCGCGTTGACCGGACCGTCGCCCTCGGCGACAACGTGCTTCACCGAATCCTGGACCTTCAGTTTCACGGTCGCCTCGGTCGCCGGATCCTGCTCCACGGCGTCCGTCTCGACATTGACCCGGTAGTGAACCCTCTCGAACAACGACCGGTAAGTCCCGGCGACTTTCTTGACCAGCAGATCAAAAGACGCCTCGGCCGCTTCGAACTGGTATCCTTCGTTCTCGAGTTCCTGCACCCGCCCGAGAATTTTGGCCATCAAGTCGTCGTCCTGCTGCATCCGATGCCGTGTGGTCACGGCGACGATGTTGGACCGCCCCGAGAGTTCACTGACCAGCACGCGGCGGACGTTGCCAACCGAATCCGGTGGAATGTGTTCGTAGCTGGCGGCGACACGATTGACAGCGTGGACATGCATCCCACCCTTGTGCGCAAAAGCGCTGGAACCGACAAATGGCTGTCCGGAGCGAAAGTTCATGTTCGCCAGTTCGTAGACGAATCGAGACAGTTCCGCCAGGTGCTCGACCCCTCCTGTGCTGAGCACCTCGAAGCCGTTTTTCTTCAGCGCGAGATTGGCAACCAAACTGACCAAGTCGGCATTGCCACAGCGTTCCCCGATGCCGTTGATGGTGCCCTGAACGTGAGTGACGCCCTGATCGATGGCAGCCAGAGAGTTGGCAACTCCAACGTCACTGTCGTTGTGGCAGTGGATGCCCAACGGAACCGACAACTCGGATGACGCCGCCTCGACACCGGCGGCAATCTCCTCGGGCAACCGGCCTCCGTTGGTGTCGCACAGCACGATCGTACGAGCTCCGGCCGCTGCTGCCGCCGAGACACTTTTCAACGCATAATCGGGATCAGCCGCCCAGCCGTCGAAAAAGTGCTCCGCGTCGTAGATCACCTCGCGACCTTCGCCGACAAGAAAGGCCACCGAGTCGGCGATCATCGCAAGATTCTCATCGAGTTCCGCACGCAACACCTCGGTGACGTGCAGGCCCCAGGACTTGCCGACCACGGTACACACCAACGCCTGCGAATCTCGCAATGCCAGCATCCCGGTGTCGTCCTCGGCCGCAACACCACGACGACGTGTCATTCCGAAAGCTGCCACGCGGACGTGACCGAGATCAAGATCACGCACCGCCTGAAAATATTCGGCGTCCTTCGGATTGGAGAGGGGATACCCCCCTTCGACAAAGTCAAAACCCAGCGCATCGAGCCGCTTGGTGATCTGCAGCTTGTCCTGCAACGAGAAATTGACCCCCTCGCCCTGGCTGCCGTCACGCAAGGTCGTGTCGTAGATCTCGATCCGCGGCATCGGGCCGTCCCGTCCGCTTCGGGGAAACAAAAAAACCCCAGGCACACAGCCGCCCGAGGCAAAAAACCATGATAGGTCAGGGGCGATGGACCGTCAAACCCCGTCAGAGACGACCGCCGAGAGGCTTTCCAGAGGCTCTTCATCGCCACTCTGGAAGGCCTCCCATTCCTCGGAGGTGTACAAAACCTCTCGAGCCTGCGAGCCATTGTAGTCACCGACGATCCCGTCCTCGGCCATGTAATCAACCAGACGAGCCGCCCGCCCGTAACCGATCCCCAGGCAACGCTGCAGCAACGAAACCCTTCCTCGACCTTCGCGAATCACCACCTCAATGGCCTGAGTGTACAACGCGTCCCGGTCCTTGAGATCGTCGAGGCCCGCCCCGGTTGATCCACCACCATCGGCCGGAAGTGCGGCGAGTTCATTCGAGTACTGGGGCTCGACCTCGCTGAAGAAGTCGATCACCTCGTTGACCTCCTCGTCGCTGACGAACGTCCCCTGCGCTCGAATCAGGTGACTGGTTCCCGGAGTCAGATAAAGCATGTCGCCATTTCCGAGCAACTTGTCGGCACCGATCTCATCAAGCACGACGCGACTGTCGGTACGGCTGGCGACCTGAAACGACACCCTCGCTGGCAGGTTCGACTTAATCAGTCCGGTGATCACATCGACGGTCGGCTTCTGTGTCGCCAACACCAGGTGAATCCCGACGGCTCGCGATTTCTGAGCCAGGCGGATGATGTGCCCCTCGACATCTTTTCCAGCCGACATCATCAGATCAGCAATTTCGTCGGCGACAATCACGATGTACGGCATCGACTCGGGAATCTGCTCGGCTTCGAGATCCTCTTCGTCGTCGAGTCCCAGCCGATCCAGGACCTTGTCTCGGCCCAGGTCATTGTAGCTGTCCAGGTGCCGGACCCCCGTGCGAGCCAACAGGTCGTACCGCTCTTCCATCTTGTCGACCGCCCACGCCAAGACCGCCTCCGCCTTCTTCATGTCCGTGATAACCGGGTGCATCAGGTGTGGAATCCGCCGGTAGGGACTCAGTTCGACCATCTTGGGATCGATCATCAACATCCGCACTTCGTCGGGACGACGAGTCATCAGCATCGAGAGAATCAATGCATTCAGGCAGACACTCTTGCCCGTTCCGGTCCGCCCGGCGATCAACAGGTGAGGCATTCTCGCAAGATCGATCGTCAGGGGCCGACCACTGACGTCCTTGCCCAGGAACACCGGCAACCGCTTGTCCTCGATATCGCGAGGACTGGTCTCGATCAACTCCCGCAATCGCACCATCACTCGCCGATCGTTCGGCACCTCGATCCCGACCGTGTTCTTGCCAGGAATGGGGGCAACAACTCGAACCGATGGCACTCGCAGAGCGATCGCCAAATCGTCAGCCAGCCGACTGACTTTCGAGAGTCTCAAACCGGCTTCGAGTTCGAGTTCGAACTGTGTGATCACCGGACCGGTGTCTATGGCGACAACCCGCACGTTGAGACCGAATTCGCAGAAGGACTGCTCCAGCGTGATCGCGGCCACCTGGGCTTTTTTTGCCAGAAGGGCGTAGGGAAATTCCTCAGGTTCCTCCAGGACGTCCAGATCGGGCAGATCGTGCTCGTCGTCATCGTCTCGGCTGACGGCCTCGAGTTGGTCGTAGACCTCCTGGCGTTCGCATCCGATTGCCGACGGAGGGTTGACCTGGACCGGTTGACGGGGAGTGACCTCCGACTCTTCGTCGATCCGATGGGTCGCCAGATCCGAACCGGACTCCTCGGCCAGTTCTTTCTCTACCGACACCCCACCCACTGTCACCGCCGGCCCATCGTGGGCCAGGGACTGCTGAACTTCCGCCATCAACGCTTCGGACACCTGGGGCGAAGCATCGGGAACCAGCGACATTTCCGAACGGTTGTCTTCGGCAGCCAAACGACCGGCACTCATCATGCCGCGGCCAAGCCAGGCCACCGGCACCATCCCTGCACGAAGCAGGAACCACAACCGCGGCGTTTCTCCGGACAACACCAGCCCGGCGAGGGCCATCGAGCCGATCAACAGTCGACACCCGGCAACAGTCAATTGTTCGGAAAGCCAGATCATCGACCATGCCCCGACGAATCCTCCACTTCCGGCAACAAGTCCACCGGCCAGAGATGGTGCCACCGCGTGCAGAGAGGCACATGTGGATGACACCAACAGGCCCCATCCAGCCAGCCATTGCCAGATGGGCATGACTGGCTCGTTGCGAATCATCCGCATCCCCAGGGAACCGACAGCGGCAGCAACCAGCCAGGCCCCCAGCCCAAACCCCGACAGAAGCCAAAACGCGGCATGCGCTCCAGCGGCTCCCACAAAATTGCGGACGTGGTCATTCGGAGGATGGACCTGTCGAGCTGGCGGATCGGCCAGGTCGGCCGAGGCCAGGCTGGCCAAAAGGCCCAAACCCAGTCCCAACACCAGCATGGCCGCCAGGCGTTTGTTGATTGGCTGCTTACGCACGTGTTCCGCCCCCGTTCCTCCAGCCTCTGGTTCCGGACACGGCCCATCTTCGACGCGGGATCTCCGGTGACCCGTCGCCGCGGCAAAGAAAAGCCGCCCCTGCGGAAGGCTAACACCGGGTCACGGCTCGGGAACCCTTCAGGGGCATCCGGGCGTCGTCTTTCGACAACGCAACCACACTCCCCCGACGGTCGTAACGATTGCGCAGGCTCTTCGGGCCCATAGCAGCGACTCGAATCACTCCGATGCCCAACGACCGTCAATCCACTCGATCAGCCGTTTCGCCAGTTCGCTCTTGGGTCCCGACCACGACGCGACCACCGCCCCGCTGTCGTCGATCAACTCGACCGAGTTCTCCTCGGATCCGATCGCTGCGGGGCCGTTGAGGACAATTGCGTCGCAGTTTTTGGCTCGCAACTTCTGCAATGCGCCCTCACGTGGATTGGAGGCTTCCAGAGCAAAACCAATGACGAAACGATCCGCCTTGCCAGCGCCCAGGGAGGCGAGCACATCGTCGGTCTCGATCATCTCGACTGAGATCGCGCCCCCCGTCTTGGTCATTTTCCCCTCGCTCCGGACCAGTGGACGGTAATCACACACTGCCGCAACGGCCACAACGCCGTCACAATCATCGAACGCATCCAGGCACGCCCGGCCCATCTCGGCCGTCGTCTCGACGTACGTCACCTGGCACCCCTCCGGGGGCGCCAGGGCGACAGGGCCGGAGATCAAAACGACCTCGTGTCCGGCCGCGACAGCCGCAGACGCAATCGCGTAACCCATCCGGCCGCTGCTGGCATTGGAAAGGTACCTGACATCGTCGAGATACTCACGAGTCGGCCCGGCGGTGATCAGGAGCCGCATCCGTCCCCCTCGCCCTCCTCAGCCTCTCCGAGTGCCGCACACGAGGCTGCGATTCGCTCGAGAATGTCATCGGGCTCGGCCATCCGCCCGGCCCCGACCTGGCCACAACTGAGCCATCCCTCGCCCGGGTCAATCATCTCGTAGCCGTCGTCGGCCAGCCTGGTGACGTTACGCTGCACCGACGGCTTGGCCCACATCTCGCAGTTCATTGCCGGGGCCAGCAGTACCGGCCCGGAAAAGCACAGCAACGTGGTCGACAACAGATCATCGGCCAGTCCGTGAGCCAGACGAGCAAGGGTCTGGGCTGTGGCCGGCGACACGATCGCCAACTCGGCCCGACGTGCCAACCCGATGTGTTCTCCCTGGTAGTGCTCTCGCGGAGAAAACAGATCCGAATGCACCGGTCGACCGGTCAGGGCTTCGAATGTGGTGGGCCCGATGAATCGCGTGGCCGAGGGGGTCATGATAACCGAGACCCCAGCCCCGGCCTGGACGAGACCACTGGCGACTGCAGCGGCCTTGTAGGCTGCCACACCGCCAGTGACTCCCAGCAGCACCTCTCGCCCCCGCATCGGCCCGTCTCCGGCTGTCGACCAGGTCGGCCTACAGTTCGTTGAAGTCCGGCCCCGGCTCCTGCAGGATCTGGTCCAGGTCGGGAGCCCCGTCAGCGATGGCCACGTTGCCGGTGTTGTCGAGGTAGATCTTGTCGTTGAGGATCTCCTCGACGACGATCATCATCGGGTTGTTGGCAACAACGTCCACCAAAGGACGAGCTCCCCGGTTGAGTGCCACCATTCGCTTCTGGATCAGGGCCGAGAGCTTGAACCGGCCTCCAACCTTTCTGACGATCGTCTCTTCTCTGAACGCATCAAGCATGGATCTTCTCCTCCCACGCTAACAAGATTTCTGTGATTTCCCGTACCGCTCGGTCCAGATCGTCGTTGACAACCTGATACCGATAACGATCGGCACGCTGCACCTCACCCTCGGCGGTTCCAATCCGTCGTTCGATCGCGTCCTGGGACTCGGTCCCCCGTGACTCCAATCTCCTTCGGTATTCCTCCATTGACGGGGCTAGCAGGAAAATCGTCAAGGCATCGGGGTAATGATCCATCACCGCCAGGGCCCCTTCGACGTCAATCTCCAGCAATGCCCAGGCATTTTCGTCATGGGCGAGTTGGATTTCGGTGGCAAGGGTTCCGTACCAGTCGCCCACACCGTGAACTTCTGCACACTCGACAAATTCCCCTCGCTGTTGCTTCTGAGAGAACTCCTCCTGGCTCAGAAAGTAGTAGTCCTTACCGTCGACCTCGGTTGGACGAGGGCTCCGAGTCGTCGCCGACACCGCTTCGCGAACCGACACGCCGCTGTCGGCCAACAGCCGGTCAACGATCGTCGACTTGCCACTGCCACTGGGCCCAGAGAGAACCAGCACGCGACTGACGGTGTCCGGAACGTCGATCGTCAAAACGACTCACTCCACGTTCTGCAGGTTTTCACGGATCCGTTCGATAGCCAACTTGATCTCGACCACCCGGTGAGCAATCTCGACATCGTTGGCTTTCGACCCGATGGTATTGGTTTCCCGGAACATCTCCTGGGCAAGAAAATCGAGCTTGCGGCCCTCGGAACTGTCCGCATCGAGAATCTGTCGAAACTGGACCAGGTGGGCATCCATCCTGGACAGTTCCTCGTTGATGTCACAGCGGTCGGCAAACAGGCTCACCTCACGAATCACGTCCGTCTCGGACACCTTTGCAGCCGTTCCGGCCAACGCCGTGCCGACTCGTTCGAGCAATTTCTGACGATACGCCTCGGCAACCTTCGGTGAACGCAATCGGACGGCTTCGAGTTCCGTCCCGATCACTTCACATTGGCGACCGAGATCCGCCTCGATCGTCGCACCCTCTTGGGTCCGAAAAGTCGCCAGTTCTTCCAGCGCCTCCTGGAGCGCGACCTCGAGTCCCGGCCACAAATGTTCACCGCCTTCAGTTCGTGAGTTGTCGTCTCGAATCACGCCCGGCAACGACAACAAACTGTCCAAGGTCAGTTCGCCGGACAACCCTAGTCGCTCCGCCATGCCCCGAAACTGCTCGGCGTAATCGGCGATCACTCCCTCGTCGGCCAACGACCGCGAGCCTGTCGAACGCGAATGGATTCGAACAAAGACATTGACCGTGCCGCGGCCGATACGATCTCGCACCGCCCGCTCGACTTGGCCATCAAGAGACACGCAGGACTCGGGAAGACGGGATATCACCTTCAGGAAACGGTTGTTGACGGTCCGCACCTCGACGGTGAACAGAGCGTCACCAGCCTGGTGCGTCGCAGCACCGAATCCCGTCATGCTCAACAGCACAATCGCCTCGCCTGTCGATACACTCGGGCTGTCAGTTGCCGGGAGTTTCAGCCGGTTTCTTGGCAGCCGGTTTCTTGGCAGCCGGTTTCTTGGTGTCCGGCTTCTTGGCAGCCGGCTTCTTGGCAGCCGGCTTCTTGGCGTCCGGCTTCTTGGCAGCCGGCTTCTTGGCGTCCGGCTTCTTGGTGTCCGGCTTCTTGGTGTCCGGCTTCTTGGTGTCCGGCTTCTTGTCAGTCGCGCCAGATTCACTCCGACCCGGAAACCGACCTTCCACACTGGACTCAGAAGTTCCCGGGCCACCATCGTCATCCTTGATAGTAACCCTGGTGAAATCCTCTCCGGTCTTGCGGATCGCATTTTCGATTTCGGAGATTCGAATCCGGAAGGTCCAATCCGGGTTGGGTTCCGAATCCCCGTCGTAAGTTATCTTGACCGTCTGCCGCAACTTGTCCGAATTGACCTCAAAAGTGGCCGGCTTCCCTTTGCTATCCACGTTGTGAGCCGACATGGTCTGCCCGTTTGCGTCAACGGCGGTGAGAGTGACTTTGACTTCCTTCTCTGGTGGCCCACTGAGGTAGACGGGGACCAGGATCGTCCTTTCCCCATCCCCCTCCCATCTCTCGATCGACTCGAGCAACCGCACTTCCGGTTCATCAAACTTCCGACTTCCCCGGTCGGCTCTCAGCGTGATTCCGCCGAACCCCGCCAACAGTACCCACATTACGGTCAGCACGACGGTGATTCCGGTGAACGCGTCACCGGCCCGAGTGCCAAATGCGCTCTGCCCTCCCATGCCACCAAGGGCTCCAACCAATCCGCCACCACGCCCCACCTGCAACAGGATGATCATGATCATCAAGCCACCGTCGACCACCAGGGCCCAGGCCAACCCGGTACTGCGACCACCGATCGCCCAGCCGACCAGGAAGCACAGCGCGGTCAGAACCACGAAAAGCAGGTAGACCTTCCAGTAGTTCTTGAGGTGTTCGAGCAGGTCCTTCACCGGTTCGTCTCCGTCGGAAGCGTCACTCGTGAGCGAAATGGAGTGGTGATAAGAGATCGCTACTGGCGGTCAAACGCCAGTGGCGGCCTTGATGATGGCGACAAACGACTCAACAGACAGACTGGCCCCCCCGACAAGCGCCCCGTCAACGTTGGGTCGCCCCATCAGGTCAGCGGCGTTGTCCGGTTTGACGCTGCCTCCGTACAGGATCCTCGTGGCGTCGGCCACATCAGAATTGTAGCGAAGCGCGAGTTCCTTGCGAAGGTGGGCGTGAGCCGATTCGGCCTGATCGGTGGTGGCCACCAGTCCGGTTCCGATCGCCCAGACCGGCTCGTAGGCCACGACCAGCCCCGCAGCCATCTCGCCGTCGATCGCCTCGAGACCGGCCAGCAGTTGCCTGGTGAGCACCGCATCGGTCTCGTCAGATTCCCGTTGCTCACGGGTTTCGCCGACGCAGAGAATCACTCCCAAGCCGGCCAATCTCGCCGCAGCCACTTTGCGACCGACAAGTTCGTCGGTATCACCAAAGAGTTGCCGCCGTTCGCTGTGACCGAGAATCACCGTGTCACACCCCGCCTCGGCGACCATTTCCAGGGCCACCTCCCCGGTAAAGGCTCCGGGAGCCTCACACCATGCGTTCTGGGCCGCCAGTTGCACCGCCGTTCCGCCGACCACTGCAGCAACCGCCTCGAGCCAAACGAACGGTGGGGCGATCATCACGTCAACAGTGCCCGGCTCACCACATTGCTCGACCAAACCACTGGCCAGTTCCAGGGCCTGCTCCCGGCCGGTGTTCATCTTCCAGTTGCCCGCAACCAACACCCGTCTCATCCGATCCTGCTCCTCGGCCCGCGGTCCCGGGCCGTCGATACGTACAGTGCCGCGATTTGCCCTTCACGCTCCTAGCGTCATACCGGTCGCCAACACGAGCCGCATGACTCATTCGGCGCCCACAGCCGGCTCCGGGATCACCTTCTCGAACAACTCTGCCAGTTGCCTCAATCCGCCCATCACTTCCGCGTATTGGTCTGGCAGCAGAGCCTGCGGCCCGTCGCTGAGGGCCTGTTCGGGACAGTTGTGCACTTCGATGTGGACTCCATCAGCCCCGCCGGCCACCGCCGCCCGAGCCATGGCCGGGATCAACTCGGGTCGGCCCGTAGCGTGCGACGGGTCGACGATGATCGGCAGGTGACAGGTCTGCTTCACATTTGGCACCATCGCCAGGTCGAGCACGTTGCGGGTGGAATCTTCGAAGCTGCGAATCCCTCGTTCACACAGGATCACCTGTTTGTTGCCCTGGGCCAAGATGTACTCGGCCGACATCAACAGATCACCAACGGTGGCACTCATGCCCCGCTTGAGCATCACCGGACGCGTGGTCTGCCCAACCTCGCTGAGCAGGTTGAAGTTCTGCATGTTTCGTGCGCCGATCTGAAACACGTCGGCGTAACGGTCGACCAATTCCACCTGCCGGGGATCCATCACCTCAGTGACCACCGGCATTCCCAACTCGCCGCCAACATCCTGCAGGATCTTCAACCCCTCCTCGCCCATCCCCTGGAAACTGTAGGGGCTGGTCCGTGGCTTGAACGCTCCGCCTCGCAGGATGTTCGCTCCGGCCTGGCGGACCGACTCGCCAATCTCCATCAACACCTCTCGGCTTTCGATTGCGCAAGGACCGGCAACCATCCCCAGCGATCCGCCACCGACACGGACCCCCCGACCGACATCGACGACCGAGTCCTCGGGCTGGAAATCACGACTGGCCCGCTTGTACGGCTTGAGAATCGGCATCACCTTCTCGACGCCGGGAAACGCGCCCAACGGGGCGTTCCTCAACACATCCTCCTCGCCGATCACTCCGACCAGCGTCCGTTGCACGCCGCGACTCAATTCCGGTTTCAGTCCCAGGGCGACGATCTGCTCCTCGATGTGCTCGATCTGTTCATCGGTGCAGTCAGGTTTAAGAACAATGATCACGGTCGATCCCTCAGTCGAAGCGCCCGGTCCGGTCCAAAAACCGTTTTCCCGGGCTGGGGCAATGGGTGGCAGAAACTCGTGGGCCTCAGCCGAGTGGTTCGCTGCGTGGGTAGGAGCCGAGGATTTCAAGCCGGATGGCCTGCTTGTCCAACTCGCCGAGGGCCCGCTTGGTTACCGTATCACTGGAATGGCCTTCGAAGTCCAGGAAGAACAGGTAACCGTTCTCAGGCCCCCGCAGCGGAAACGACTCGATCCACGTCAGATTCAGTTTGTTCTTTTTGAAAACGCCAATCGCATCCGCCAGAGATCCAGGCCGGTGAGGAACCTGCAGCAGGATGGCGGTCCGATCGGAGCCGGTCGAGGCCAGGACGTCATCCCCGATCACCGCAAAACGGGTCACGTTCTCCTCGTTGTCCTGAATACTTGCCGCCACCACCGGAATGTCATATTCGATGCCTGCCTGCCGACTGGCCACCGCTGCCGCCCCCGGCTTGTCACGAGCCAACTGTGCGGCGGTCGACGTGCTGGTCACCTCGATCAAGCGAGCCTGAGACATGTTGCGACTCAACCAATCCCGGCATTGTGACAATGCCTGTGGCTTGCTGTAGATCTCGACGATCTCACTTCGAACACAGCGGGCCAGCAAGTTGTGATTGACCGCGATCTGGACTTCCCCACAGATTCTCAACGGCATCCGTGTGAACATGTCGAGCGTATCGACAATCCGACCGTCGGTGCTGTTTTCGATCGGCACGATGCCGTATTCGGCATGACCCCGGTTCACCTCCTCGAACACCGCAGCGATCGTGTTCACCGGAATCAGGTCGGCCCACTTGCCAAATCGCTCAATCGCCGCCAGGTGCGTGTAGCTGAATTGGGGACCGAGATAGGCCACTCGAGAAGCCTTTACCCCTCGGCGGGCCGCACTCAGCAACTCGCGATAGATACCACGGAGGGCAGCAAAGGGCAGCGCGCCCGATTGCTTCTCCAACTGTGCCCACAAGTCATCGTCAGCCACCGGATCGTACAGCGCCCGTTGTTGGTCCGGCAGCGTTGACAGATAATCTGTCGTCAATTTCGCCCGCTCGTGCAGCCGCTTCACCAATTCGCGATCGAGTTTCTTGAGCTTCGACTGCAGCGACGCCAAGCTCCTGGATGCCCCACGCGAACGAGACTTGGTCGCCGGTTTTCCTCTCGGCTTACTGTTCGTCGACTTTTTCTTGGCCATCTGTACCGATCCGGCTTCCCGCAACCGCAGTCCTGAGTCGAGTTCACCGACACCACAACATATCAACGTCGCCTCATCCGTTCTCCGTCGCCGAAACAGCAAACTGAGACATCACAGCACCGAAATCCCCTACGACACCTCGACCAGCAAGTTTTTGCCCCCAATCCGCCCCGCTCCCCCACACACAATTGGACGCAAAACCAAGCTGGACCAGTAGTTTCGGCGTGTTTTACCGGTCGCTACTCGGACTGTCAAGCGGTTGCTCAGCCCCCGACGTCAAGCTGCCACTTTGGCACTTGCGAGAGCCGCTCTGAGCGGCCACGGGGATGCCACTTTGGCAGCCTTTCCGCTGGTGGCCGAGAAAATATTTCGATTGAAATTGTCGCAACTCACTTTCAATAAACGCGTTACAACACTCGCGATGCATCACGCGACGTCTTGGCACGCTGTTTGCTTTTCGTTTGAGATAAGAGACAGCTTGAAAATGGAAAAGTTCTCGGCGCGAGGAGACGAGAGAGATGGCCCTGGAAAACGAAAAGGTGATTGGAATCGACCTCGGAACCACCAACTCGGTGGTATCGGTGCTCGAAGGTGGTGAACCCAAGGTGTTGGCTAACCAGGAAGGCAATCGTCTGACCCCCAGCGTGGTCGCGTTCACAGACCAGGGCGAGACGTTGGTGGGCGAGCAAGCCAAGCGGCAGGCGGTGACCAATCCGAAGAACACGGTCTATTCCATCAAGCGGTTCATGGGGCGTCGTCACAGCGAGGTGTCCGCGGAGGAAAAAATCGTCCCGTATTCGGTGGTAGGTGGGCCCGAAGATTACGTACAGGTTGAGGCGACCGGTGAGACGTACAAGCCACCGGAGATCTCGGCGCTGGTCTTGCGCAAGTTGAAGGAAGCTGCTGAGAGCTACCTGGGTCACAAGGTGAACCGGGCGGTGGTCACTGTTCCGGCGTACTTCAACGATGCCCAGCGACAGGCGACCAAGGACGCGGGACAAATCGCGGGACTCGAGGTCGAGCGGATCATCAACGAGCCGACAGCGGCCTCGCTGGCCTACGGGATGGACAAGAAGCAGGACCAGAAGATCGCCGTTTTCGATCTTGGCGGAGGTACCTTCGACGTTTCTATACTCGAAGTCGACGCGGAATCGGTCGAAGTGCTCAGCACCAATGGGGACACGCACCTCGGCGGAGACGATTTTGACGAAGTCCTGATCAACCACATCGCCGACTCCTTCCAGTCGGAGCAGGGCATAGACCTCCGCGAGGACGCCATGGCCTTGCAGCGTCTCCGTGAGGCCTCTGAGAAGGCCAAGCAGGAACTGTCGACGGCCCAGACGACCGACATCAACCTGCCATTCATCATCGCCGATGCCAACCAGGAGGCGAAACATCTTCAGCTCTCGATCACCCGCGCCGATTTTGAGCGTTTGATCGACGGACTGGTCGAGCGGTGCCGCAAGCCCATTCTCGACGCGTTGTCCGACGCGAAGCTCAAACCGTCGGACATCGAAGAGGTTGTCCTTGTCGGCGGCTCCACCCGAATCCCCAAGGTGCAGGACTTCGTCAAGGAACTCTTCAACCGGGAACCTCACCGTGGCGTGAACCCCGACGAGGTGGTGGCTCTGGGCGCCGCCATCCAGGGTGGAATCATCGCCGGGGATGTCACCGACGTGGTGTTGCTGGACGTGACGCCCCTGTCCCTGGGAATCGAGACCGAGGGGGGCATCATGACCACCCTGATCGAGCGGAACACAACGATCCCGACTTCACGAAGCGAGATCTTTTCGACGGCGGCCGACAACCAGACAGCCGTCACCGTCCAGGTGTTCCAGGGCGAACGGCAGATGGCCCACGACAACCGTCAACTCGGACAGTTCAATCTCGACGGCATTCCACCGGCCCCCCGCAACGTCCCGCAGGTCGAGGTCACCT
The DNA here is from genome assembly GCA_002724315.1 of Planctomycetaceae bacterium. GTDB lineage: Bacteria > Planctomycetota > Planctomycetia > Planctomycetales > Planctomycetaceae > UBA8437. The sequence continues at coordinate 22,225 of PBOJ01000032.1, forward strand.
TCGACATCGATGTCAACGGCATCCTGAACGTCACCGCCAAGGACAAGGCGACGAACAAGGAACAGTCGGTCCGAATCGAGGAGTCCAGCGGACTCTCCGACGGTGAGATCGAGCAGGCCCGGCAGGCTGCCGAAGAGCATGCCGAGGAGGACAAAAAGAAACGGGACTTGGCCGAGGCCAGAAACAAAGCCTCGATGCTGGTCTACGAAACCGAGAAACTGCTGACCGAGCACTCCGAGACGCTCGACGACGCTTCGAAAGAGGCAATCGAAGCGGCCGTCAACAAGGTCAACGAGGCCTCTTCCGAGGAAGACGCCGATGCCATCAACACCGCCGTCGGAGAACTCGAACAGGCCACCCACGCACTCTCCAAACACATGTACGAGCAGTCCGAGGACTCGGGGGCCGCGGGTGCCTCACCCGAGCCGGGCTCCCCAGACGGGTCCGCCGGTGACGTTGCAGAGGATGACGTGATCGACGCGGAGTTCGAGAAGAAAGAGGACGACTAGCCGAGGAGAACAAGATGAGCCTGCCACTGGACCGACTGACGATCAAGGCCCGTGAAGCCGTGATGCGGGCACAGCAGTCCGCCGAAGACCGCCATCACCAGTTCCTGACCCCGCTCCATCTCCTGGCCGCATTGCTCGAAGAACGCAACGGCGTCGTTGTCTCTCTGTTCGACCGGATCGGCGTCGACACGGCGCAACTCCGGAACCTCGTCGAGGGCGAACTGGACCGCCTGCCCCAGGTCTCGGGCACCGGTGCAGACCTGTCCGCCTCGCCCGGACTGCCCGGGTTGTTCACCGATGCCCGTCGGCGAGCCGAGGCCATGGGCGACAGTTACCTCTCGACCGAACACCTGCTGCTGGCCCTGTCCACCTGCGAGGACACAGCCGGACGGCTCCTGCATCTGTGTGCGGTTGAAGAGAGCGACGTGCTGGAAGCACTCGATTTGATCCGGGGCAACCAGCAGGTCACCGACGAGGCGCCCGAAGACAAATACGATGCGCTGGGACAATACGGCAAGGACCTGGTGGAACTGGCTCACGACGGTCGACTCGACCCCGTCATTGGCCGGGACCAGGAGATCCGTCGCGTCATCCAGGTCCTCTCGCGGCGGCGAAAGAACAACCCGGTACTGATCGGCGAGCCGGGTGTCGGCAAGACCGCGATCGTCGAGGGACTCGCCCAGCGAATCGTCCGGGGAGATGTTCCAACGCAACTGGCCGACAAGAGTGTCGTGGCACTGGACCTGGGCGCGCTGATCGCCGGGGCGAAGTACCGTGGCGAATTCGAGGACCGACTCAAGGCGGTTCTCAAGGAGGTCCAGGCCTCCGACGGCCAGGTGATCTTGTTCATCGACGAATTGCACACTGTCGTCGGAGCCGGTGCGTCCGAGGGATCTCTCGATGCCTCCAACCTGCTCAAACCGATGCTTGCCCGAGGTGAACTCCACTGCGTCGGAGCCACCACGCTTGACGAATACCGCCAGCACATCGAGAAGGACGCGGCGCTTGAGCGCCGATTTCAGCCCGTCCTGGTTGAAGAACCCTCCGTCGATGACACAGTCTCGATTCTCCGTGGACTCAAGGACCGTTACGAAACCCACCACGGCGTCCGGATCACAGACGACGCCCTGGCCACTGCCGCCGCACTCTCGGACCGATACATCGGCGACCGTTTTCTGCCCGACAAGGCGATCGATCTGGTCGACGAGTCGGCCAGCCGGCTGCGAATGGAGATCGACTCGATGCCGGCCGAAATCGATGAAGCCACTCGCCAACTGACAAGAATGCAGATCGAGGTCACCGCCCTGGCCGACGAGGCCGATGACGGAACCTCCGAAAGCCGGGAACGACTGGACGAGCTCAAGCGGCAGATCGCCGACAGCGAGGAGAATGTCACTCGACTCAAAGCCCAATGGGAAGCCGAGAAAGAGGTCTTGGGGCAACTGCAGCCTTTGAAGGAATCGATCGAAGGACTCCAGGCAGCTTACGATCGCGCCTTTGCCAGAGCCCGCCAGACTAACCTCAACGAGGACTTCATCACCGCTCACGAGGCAGAAGCCCAGCTCCGGGCCACCGAAGCGGAGCTCGAGCGACTCGAAGTCCGAATCGCCGCAGCCGGGCACGACGACGGCGAGCGGATGCTGCAAGAGAAAGTCACCGGCGAGGACATCGCAAAAGTGGTCAGCACCTGGACGGGAATCCCCGTTTCGCGGATGCTGCGGGCTGAGCGAGACAAGCTGCTCGAGATGGAGTCGGTGATGCACCGTCGCGTCGTCGGCCAGGACGGCGCGGTCGAAGCGGTCGCCAACGCGATCCGACGGTCACGATCCGGACTGGGCGAACCGGGACGCCCACTCGGCTCATTCCTGTTCCTGGGGCCCACCGGAGTCGGCAAGACCGAATTGTGCAAGGCCCTGGCCGAATTCCTGTTTGACGACGAACGGGCGATCGTACGGATCGACATGAGCGAGTTCATGGAACCGCATTCTGTCGCACGCCTGATCGGAGCCCCCCCCGGATACGTCGGCTACGAGGCAGGTGGTCGCCTGACCGAAACGGTCCGGCGTCGGCCCTACTGCGTGATTCTGCTCGACGAGATCGAGAAGGCTCACCGGGACATCTTCAATGTCCTGCTGCAGGTGCTGGATGATGGCCGCCTGACCGACGGACAGGGTCGCACGGTCGACTTCGCCAACACGCTGATCGTGATGACCAGCAACCTGGGCAGCCGGGCGATCCTGGACCATGTTGAGAACGACGAGGCGGAAGCAATCGACGAAACGTTGGCCGAAGTGCTCCGCAGCGAGTTTCTTCCCGAATTCCTCAATCGGATCGACGAGACCATTGTCTTTTCGCCACTCGAGCGCGACAACATCCGTCGCATCGTCGACCTCCAGCTCAACCAGTTGGCCATCCAGTTGGCCGAGCAGGGACACCAGTTGGACGTCACCGACTCCGCACGAGAACTTCTCACCACCGAAGGCTACGACCGGCTCTACGGGGCACGGCCGCTGAAGCGGGTCATCCAGCAACGCATCCAGAACGGATTGGCCAACAGGCTTTTGGCCGGAGAATTCCCCCAGGGATCACGGCTGGTCGTCGACGGCCAAGCCGACGGATTCGTCTTCACCGCCTGCGACCCGGACAACGCGGCGAAGGTCGTCTCGCCCTTGCCAACAGTCGACTGAACCAAACCCGAGGGCGTTCAGTCCGCGGAGGCCTCGTTTTCGAGATCGACCAGCGGACTAATCCGCTGCACCTTCTCGACGATCGCCTGTTTCTGGCTCTTGTTGCTCGCGGCAGCGTACTGCTTGCGCAGCTTCTGCAACTTGTTTCGGCGATGGCGTCGCCGGGCAATCTCGCGGTCGCGTTCAACTCGTCCCATCGGTAGCCACGTCCTGAACGAAAGGGCGTTTGAAGAGTGTCACTGACGCCGTGAAGCGTTCCTGCTTTTTTAGCAGTCGGCTGGAGCATGGTCAATCGAGTGCTCGGCTGACATCGACCCAGCGGCCCTCGGCATCGGACGCCAACACGGCATCGGCAACAGCCTGGGCACTGGCGCCATCGCGAAAACTGGGCACCGGATCCCGCCCCTCGACGATCGACGAGACGAACTCCCAGACAAGGTCGTGGCGAAAGACGTCGCTGGGAACTCCCTGGGACGGGTCGCGCGGGCTATCCGGAGCCACCAGGAACTCCGACGGAACCGGCACCTTCTGCATCGACTCACCGTGCCCGCCGACCAGAATGTTGTTCGGGTCGGTCAACTGGTACACCGCCGATTTCTCACTGCCGTTGATCTCGGCCCACTCGAACCCGTACCCATCATTGTGGTGCCCCTTCATCAGCGTGCTGCCCTCCCAGATCCCTACGGCTCCGCTCTCAAAACGGCCCACAAGTGCCGACCAGTCATCGACATCCGATGGATCGCAAGTCCCTCCACCCGGAACCTCGGTCCGGGGAGCAAACTGGGCAATAGCGCCGCAGACCGAGTCGATCGGCCCCAGGAGGTCCTGCGCGAAGTCGATGCGATGAATCGTCATGTCGTAAAGATCCCCGGCTCCGGCCAGGTGCTTGTACTGACGCCACCCCCAACTGGTCTCGGGCAGGTCCAGGAACCTCTGGCTGCGGAAGTGACGCGGCACCCCCAACTGGCCATCGGCCAGCAGGTAACGCAAGTACCGCATCGACGGAGCAAACCGGTAAGTGAACGCTGTCATGTGACGCACATCGGCATCACGGGCCGCCCGGTACATCTCTGCGGACTCCTCAAAACTGAGTCCCAGAGGTTTCTCACACATCACGTGTTTGCCTGCCGCCACGCAGGCCAGTGTGATCGGCCTGTGCGTAAAATTGGGCGTCGCAATGATCACCGCATCGATGTCGTCCGCATCGGCGATTTCCTGGAACTCGGTGGTTGTCCGCGAAACCCCCCAATCACCGATCCGCTGTTCAAGCAAGACCTCGTTGGGGTCGCATACGGCGACCAGTTCGGCCCGCGGGTCGACATGGATACCCGGAACGTGGTGGTAGTCGGCGACCGCGCCGGCCCCGATCATCGCAATCCTCACGGTGTCACTCATCTGGTTCGTTCTCTCTCCGGATCTCATGAACCCACGCCAAGGCCTCGTCGCGATCACGCACATCTCCATCAAGTTGTGCATCGCGAACCGAGCCCAACAGTGTCTTGAACAGCGGACCAGGTCTCAAGCCGACCGCGATCAGATCCTCGCCGGTCACAAGTGGCGGCGGATCCAGTTCTTCGCTGCCGACAGTTTCAAGCAACGAGCGACACCACGCCACATCGTCACCCGACCCGGCAGCACCCCGCTCAATCGCATCGATCAACTCAAACAACCCGTCTCGCGAAGGGTGAGCCAGCAAAGGAAAAAGCCGAGATCGCTTTTGATCGGCCGCCTGGTCCAGCCCGTCGCGGGACGCCACCAGCCACGTCACCTCGTCGGTTTCCCGGTTGGACAGTTTCAACCGCTCACACATCGCCCCCGGATCCGTGACATCCACGAGCAACACCGCCAGGGCAACCGTCGCCGTGGCCGACTGGGGCAGATGTCCAAGCCGCTCAACCGCCGCGTCATACCCATCGGTCGGAACCTCGGGAAACACGCTCGCCAGCAGCCCTGTCTCGATCGCCAACCGGACTGCGACAGCCCGATTGGTATCGGACAGCATCCGCCGCCACTCGTCAGCAATCCGCTCGGCACTGACCACCGTGATCTCCTGGGAGTGCGCAGCAATCGCCTCGGCCGTCGCCGGATCCAACGCAAAACCCAGGGACGCGGAAAAACGGATGGCCCGCAACATCCTCAGCTTGTCCTCGTTGATCCGTGCCTCCGGCTCACCGATGGCCCGCACCAGCCCTCGCTCAATGTCCTGTCTCCCGCCAACGTCATCAAAGACCTCTCCGGTCCGGGGATCCATGAACATCCCGTTGATCGTGAAGTCGCGACGGCGGGCGTCATCCTGGCGGGTGGCGAATTGCACCGCGTCGGGGTGCCGACCATCGGCGTAGGCGCCTTCGGTCCGGAACGTCGCCACTTCGACCGGATCCTCCCGGCCGTCGCGGTCGCGAACCAGGACCACTCCGAACGACGCCCCGACGGCGAACGACCGGGCCCGACCGAAGACCTCCCTCACCTGGTCCGGCCGTGCGTCGGTCGCAATGTCGAAGTCACCGGGCTCACGTCCCATCAACAGGTCGCGCACGCAGCCACCGGCCCAGACGGCCTCGTGGCCCGCCTCGATCAGTGTTTCAACGACTTCCAGAGCAAACGCCCCGGGCTGGTGGGCCGGGCCCATCCGCAACTCCCCCGTGTGGCTCCCCCGCGTCTACTCTCGTGACCGGCTCCAACCGGGTCAAGCACCGTGACACCACCGGAGCCACCGACTTGACCACCACAACCTCCCGACGCAAACTCGGCTCTCCTTCGCTTCAACCCGTGGGCAGTAGAGCCGAACGAACCCAGCATGCCCGACGCTTTGCCCAACGCCCCGGTCGTCGACAGGGGGCCCACGAGCCCGGAACCCCCGTCCGAGATCCTCACGGCTGAATCAAGGAACATCCTCACACTCTCGGCCCACTACATCTCCCTGCGTCTCGGCTGGATCTTCAAAACCGAGACGGTGATCATGCCGGCCTTCATGGACGCGATCTCCGGAGCCGGCTGGTTGCGGGGATGCCTGCCGATCGTCAATCGCATTTGCAGCAGCCTCCCGCCTCTGTTCTACGCACCGCAATTGAAAGGCGCTCGCCGGAAGAAGGTGATCCTGTCAGTGGCCACGTTCGCGATGGCGATCCCATTCGTCGTGCTGGCGGTGACTTGGTGGAGAGTCGGGCAGCCAGGAATCGGTCTCGCAGCCGGGCTTCCCGGCTGGCTTCCGGCGCTGTTCCTGGCCTGCTACGGCGTTGTCTTTGTCGCCACAGGGGTACAAAGGCTGGCCTGGGCAACAGTCCAGGGCAAGCTGATCCGGGACAACCGGCGAGGCCGGCTGCTGGCTGTCTCGGGGCTGCTCGGCTCCATCATTTCGGTGACAGCGGTCCTGCTGCTGATCCCCGGCTGGCTCGAACGCCCCGACCACGGATTCGGCTGGATTTTCCTGATGACCGCGGCAGGATTCGTCGTTGCTGGCAGCCTGGTGTGGCTGGTCATCGAGCCACCCGATGCGGACACCCCAACCCCACGGCGAAGACCCGGACAACTTCTGCTGGAGGCCTGGGACCTGTTCTCCGCCAACCGGTCATTTCGCCGGATTGCCTGTGTCGCGATGCTGTTCATTTCCATTCAACTCGCCTTCCCCCACTTCCAGACCCTGGGCCGGGAAATGCTTGGCGACGAACAACGCGAATCGGGAAGTCACCTGATGTACTGGGTCGTCGCCCAGAATATTGGGTTCGGGGTCTGCACGTTTCTGTTCGGATGGCTGGCTGACTTCTTCGGGAACCGAGTGGTCATCCGCATCCAGATCCTGCTGCTGGCCTCGGTACCACTTGTCGCGTTGTGGCTCGGCTCGCTCGCCGACAACTCGGGAAGTGGTTTCTACTGGATCACTTTCAGCCTGCTGGGCCTGACACCGCTGACATTCCGAACCATCAACAACTATGTGCTCGAACTGGCGCCCCCGTCCGAACACCCTCGCTACATCGCCACCCTGAACCTGGCAATGACCGCACCGTTCTTTGCCTCGCCCGTGGTCGGCTGGATGGTGGACCGATACGGTTTTGAGCCGATCTTCGTACTCGTCTCGATTGTCGTCGCCTGCGGCGCACTCCTGACATTCGGCATGGCCGAACCGAGATTGGACGAGCACCTGGAGGAAAGCTCACCCGTCGACCCGAGCTCGACCGTAGAATAGACCCTTGTCCTCAATCCCTGACTCTCTCCGGAAGAGTGGTTCCCATGGGCAACCCGAAACGTCATGTCTGCGGCACACCTGTCACAGTTCCCGGACAAATTTCGCGACCGCTGCACGGTTCAACGGTCCGGACACTCGCGCTGACCGCATTCCTGGGGATTTGCCCGTCGCTGATCGCCGCCGACCCGAAACCCGAACCATTCGAACGGGGACTGTTGCCGAAGGTCGAAACCGGTGCCCATCGACTGCTCGAATCACACGAGGATTTCGACGGCCGGGGCGTGGTCGTAGCGATCTTCGACACCGGTGTTGACCCAGGTGCCACCGGGCTGCAAACCACCAGTAACGGCAAGCTGAAGGTGATTGACCTGATCGACGGCACCGGCAGTGGCGATGTCGACACCTCGACTGTCCAATCAGCCTCAAGCGGAAAACTGACCGGACTGACCGGGCGCACCTTGACGATTCCGCCGAACTGGAAAAATCCCAGCGGAAAATTTCACCTCGGATGGAAACGGGCCTTCGACCTGTTCCCCGGCGATTTGGTAGGACGTCTGAAACGCGAGCGTCGGCGTGACTGGGAACGTCGTCAACGAGTCACTCTCAACAAGGTCAAACAGGATCTGGCCGCCTGGAACACGGCCCATCCGAAGCCGAACGGATCCGAACGGATCCACCGGGAAGAACTCGCCGAACGGATCACGCAACTCCAGGCGGCCGCCGGCAACCTGAAGGATCCCGGACCGATCTTTGACTGCGTCGTCTTCCACGACGGAACGCGATGGCGAGCGGTGGTGGACACCGACGAGGACGGTGACCTGGGCGAGGAAACCGTGCTGACGACGTACCGCGACGAGCCGAAGTACGCCACGTTTTCCTCGGCCAGCCTGCTCAACTTCACCGTCAACATCTTCGACAAGGGGAACCTGCTGTCGATTGTCACCACCTGCGGAGCACATGGGACGCACGTAGCCGGCATCGTCTCGGCCCACTACCCCAAGCAACCCCGTCGCAACGGCCTGGCACCCGGTGCTCAAATCGTCTCGGTCAAGATCGGTGATACCCGTCTGGGATCCATGGAAACCGGGGCCGGCTTGGTGCGAGGACTGCACGCGGTGTTGCGCAACGACTGCGACCTGGTCAACATGAGCTACGGGGAGCCCTCTCATTTGCCCAACCGCGGACGACTCTCCTCGTTGTTCTCAGAACTGGTCAATCGGCACGGCGTCGTTTTTGTCGCCAGTGCCGGCAACGCGGGACCGGCCCTCTCGACGGTCGGTTCCCCGGGTGGCACCACGACGGCCCTGCTCGGAGTCGGTGCCTACGTCTCGCCGGCAATGATGCGATCCGAATATTCGTTGAGAAAACTGCTGCCGGGAATGCCCTACACATGGTCCAGCCGAGGACCGACCTCGGACGGCGATGCGGGTGTCGACATCTTCGCACCCGGTGGTGCCGTGGCCCCGGTCCCAGGCTGGACACTCCAGGGCAGCATGCGGATGAACGGCACATCGATGTCCTCGCCCAACGCCTGCGGCAACCTGGCCCTGCTGATCTCCGGACTCAAGCAACAGAAGATCCCCTATACCCCCACCAGCCTCCGACGCGCCATCCGCAACACCGCGGAGCCGATCGCGGGCCCCGCGGCGGACGGATTTGGCCAGGGCCCTGGACTACTGCAGGTCGATCGAGCCTGGGACTACCTGGCACAACACGCCGCATCGGTCGGAGAAACCCTGCCAATCGAAGTGCGGGTCGGGGGAGGACGTGGTCGACGAGGCATCTACCTGCGTGACGCTCACGAATCCGCACAGCCAGCTTCGCGACTGGTCCAGTTGACACCACGTTTTCCGGAAAACCATGACAATTCCGCGAGGGTCGCATTCCAGTTGAACCTGGCTCTCGAGCCGTCCGCCAACTGGATCGACTGCGGCAAGCAGCTGCTGCTGACCCACGGGGGGGGCAATTTCCGCGTGACCATCGACCCCAACGGACTCGGGCCGGGAGCGCACCGCGGAGAGGTCCTGGTTCTCGACAGCGACCAACCAGACCGCGGCCCACTGGCGAGAGTCCCCATCACCGTGATCAAGCCGCATCCCCCCACCGCCCGGGCCAGTTGGCACTCGGTCGTCCCGTTCCATCCAGGAACGCTGGCCAGGCGCTTCCTCGACGTCCCGACCGGAGCCACTTGGGCGGACATCTCGTTGACCCTGAGACCGCCAAGCAAGGAACCGACAGAACCTTCGAACTCTTCTGCGGCGGACACTCCCGACGTCGCCGGCCCCAACCGACGTTTCGTACTGCACTCGGTTCAACTCCGCCCCGGACGGAGCTTTCGCGACGACCAGTCACGGCGTTACCTGACGTTGCGACCGGGAGCAGAAACCGTCCACAGCATCCCGGTTGTCCCCGGCCGGATGCTGGAACTTTGCCTGGCACAGTACTGGTCCAGTCTCGGCAAGTCATCGGTCGACTGGTCTGTCCGTTTTCACGGAATCGTCCCGGACCAGCGGGAAGTGACCCTGACTGCGGGGCAGGGGGGGCAGCGAGTTCTCCTGCAAAACCACCTGGTCGCCGAGGACCTGTCACCCAAAGCCTCTCTGACGACCCACCGCACTCTCGTCCCCGCGGCAAGCAGTTCGCTTGAGGCGCTGCCGATTGATCGCGACCGCCTGACACGCGACCGTGTGATTCACCGGCTGATTATCGACTACGAGTTCCAACAAAAGCGGACTGGCAACGTGTCACCACATTTCCCGGATCTCGACAACCAGCTCTACGATTCGCCTTTCGGCACACAGCTCTGGATGATATTTGACAGCAACAAGAAACGTGTCGGGTGTGACGACACCTTCCCCGAGCCACTGCGGCTTTCTCCCGGCTCCTATCGGCTGCGGCTTCAGTTGCGACACACCGACGAGGCGTTGCTCAACCGTCACAAGTCACTGCGACTGGCACTCGACAGACCCTTGTCCAAACCGATCGGCATCACGGTCGCATCGAATCGGGCCACCGCATCGCTGCGATTGCGTTCGTCGTCATCGGGCCCTTTGCCGGCCGGATCATCGCGTTCGATCTTCCTGGTCGCCCCATCTCGCAGCCAGGTGCCGACGACAGCCACACCCGGTGACCTGCTGTTGGGATCCGTACACTACGGTCGAACCGACGCGTCGCGGCAGGGATCCGGACAACGGCCCGGCGGATTCGGCGTATCCCTTGTCGTACCGGCCACCGTCACCAGAACCAAGCCCCCGGCAAAACCGGCCGCCGGGAACCTCGCCACAGAACAACGCAATTTCCTGGTCGACCGCCTGTCGAGAATCCCATTTGAAACCCGTCGAAAAGAGTTCGATGAGCTGGCTGCGAAGCTGCTGGCCGAGACCCCCAAGTCTCTGCCGGTGCTGTTGATTCGCCTGGAAAAACTCGATCACCCCAAACACCGCAAGCACCGCCTTCCGGAGGTCATTGCTGCCGCCGACACGGTAATCGCGACCATCGACACCGACAAACTGGCCCGGACACTTGGTCGACGCGGTGGCCGTTCCAAGAACAAGGATGTGCTGGTCGACGCGCTCTACCGCAAGGGACGGGCATTGGCCTACATGGAATTGCCCGACGTCGTCGACAAGCATCCGATTGCCGACAAAGCGGCCCACGACAAAGCTTTCAAGAGCAACTTCAAGGCACTGGGCAACTGGGTCGACACGACCGAAAAGAAGTACGTCCTGCTACACATCCGACACGAACGGCGTCGAGGCCGGCCGGCGGTCGCCCTGAAATGGCTCCAGAAGTACTACCCGGGAACACCGGCCAACTACTGGTACGTCAAGAAACGCCGTGACCTGTACCAGAAGCTCGGCTGGTCCCATTGCCACGAGTATGAACACCGCTGGCTGTTGGCACGTTTCCCCAAAACTTACGAGGCCTTTTAGGCCGGCGACGTGCCGTACGTTTCAAGCCGTCCTGCAGCAATGATCCGGTTTCCGTTTCACTGGCCCCCACCGGTATCCTTCTTCAGCGCCCAAAGGATCCCGTTCCTCAGCAATCGACGGAAGGACGACAACTGGAAGTCCTTGGGGTGTCCAAGGGACGTGTAGAAGACCCGGCCGCCGCGATACGCGTGCGTCCAGGCCACCGGCTCGGCCGGAGCTCCCTTCACCTGTCCACTGATCAGGGGGACACACGACTTCTTCAACGGGTTGACCCTGTACAACGATCCGCCGACATCGAACGGCTTCGACGACACGCCGACCAGAACCGGATGCCCCTTGGCGGCCGCCAGAACCTCGACAGTCGTCACCAGCTTGTTTCCGTGGTGCCCCACGTAGTGGCCACCCAGGACTTCCGGATCGAACTCCTGCCATTCGGCGTGCCCCTTCGGGTGTTTGCCCTTGGTGTGAAAGGCGTGACTGGCCGTTCGCACTCCGACCAACGGCCGGCCGGCTGCCAGGTACTTCCGAACCCTGGCAAGATCAGCCTCGGGCAACGCTCGACGGCGAACACTCAGCACGACCAGGTCCGCTGTTTCAATCGCCTCGATTCCCGGAAATCGGTTGCCATCCTTCCGGTCAGCATGCACGAACGTACAACGAAATTTCAGCTTGCCGATCAGCTCGTCACGCGCAAATTCAGGAAGTGTTTCCTGCGTCTTGTACTCACGTTCACCGATCAGAAACACGACGTGGGGTGCCGCAGCTGAAACCGCCTGCGCCCCACACAACAGTGCCACCGACACGGCAACAACCGCCTTCATTCCAGCCGTCGCAAGCCTCATCCCAAGCTCCTCCCTTTCGTCGAACACAGCAGACACACACCGGCCACAACCGCACTTACGTTTCCATTGCGGAATCTCTAAGATCCCAGCCGCCACAGCGAACCACCTTGTGACGGGCCAGCGAGAATCGGACCGCGAATCGCATCACCACCCGATCGTACTTCCACTCCGGCCAACACGCGACTCCAAAAGGAATCAGCAAATGATGACGAGCCCAATGTGTTCCCGCCTGTCACACGCTTTGGTGTGGGCCCTGGCAATCGTGGTTTTCCCCCCAGCCATACAGGGCCAAGTTGTACTGAAACCGAAGCTGCAGCCCAAAACAACACGACTCTACAATTCGGAAACCAACACCAAGCAGATTCTCACTCTCGCCGGCATGGACATTGAGACCAAGGCAACACAATTTACGATCACCGAAGAGACACTCGGCGCAAGAGGTGCTGACGGATCGCTGCGACTGTTGGAGACAATCAGAAAACTGCAGCAGGAAATCACTCTCCCGGGATTCACGGTCACCTTCGATTCCAGCAACCCAGGGAAAAAAGCCCCTCTCCCACAGCTCGAGCCAATGCTGGATCTACTCCGAGCCATCTCGAAGGCCAAGACCACCCTCGTCCACAACAAGCTGGACCAGGTGATCAAGGTTGAAGGCATAAGCGAACTGATCAAGGGTCTCGACCCGGCGGTCCGCAAGAACTTCTCGACCCAATTTGGCCCCGAGATCGTCCTCGCCCGCTGGAAAAACAGGAATCAGCGGATCCCGTCCAAACCGGTTCGGATTGGAGACAAATGGGAACACACCAGCGTGATGGATCTCGAAGCGGGCCAGAAGATCAGGATCAAACGGAGGTTCAGCTACACCGGGACGGTCAAGGAGGGCCCGAACACGCTGCACCGGATCACATCCCGATCACTCGAAGCCACTCTCAGCCAGGACGCCCCCGAAGGAAGCCCGACAAAGATCACCGCCAGCAAGCTCAAGGTCGCAAAGGGAACAGGTGAGATCCTGGTCGATCTCGAGCATGGCATCATCTATTCCGATTCGGATACCACCCGGATGACCGGCACGCTGACGCTCGAAGTCAACGGCATGACACTCGACGGTCGCCTCGATCTGACAATCGCTATCAACAGGAAGGTTGATTCACTCCAAAAGTGATCCGTTGGACACCGATTGGGGACCGAATTCGACCGGGTTTCACGCTGAATCCGCTGATGACTGCGGTCAGATTCTGTCGATAACTCAGAAGGGGTCGTCTGAGACGATTGTGCGGTCCCGTTGCATCTCGCAACTGTGACTGGCAAGGCCTCCCCAGTGCGACAGACGAGTTCGAGGAGATCTAGGCTGTGGTTTTCCGCTTACTGGCACTGCTGTTGCTGCTGTCACCGGCCATTGGAATTGCCGCTCCACCCGTCCAGGCTGACAACTCCCCTGGACGGATCGCATTCAACAGGCTGCTCGAACAGGCCGAAGCTGCCTGGCAGGAGAGTCGAACCGAAGAAGCCCTTCGTTGCTATCAAATCGCAAAGAAGATGGCTCGAACGCACAAACTGAAACTCTCCGGCCGGGATGAGGCCTTGATGGCGTTCATCACGCGACACGAAGCCGGCCAAACACACGAACAAACCGGTCGGCAGGCTGGATGCGAAACCGATGTAACCGCAGCCAGCCCGGTTCCTGCAAAACCAACCGTTCCGAGATCCATTCCTGGCCCTGTCGCTTCGCCGAAAAAGATCCTTCCCCCCAAAGACTCTCTCCAATCCCCAAAGACCGGTGTTGTGATTCCTGAAATCGGATCTCCCCCCCCTCCTGTCATCGAGGGTCCGAAACGAACACTCGTCCCCCCGGTCCGGCCGTCTCTCCGGGAACCGTCTCTCGGTTCCACCAAAAAGACCATTCTGCCGACAGTCGACACCCCAGCACCCGACACTCCGACCATCGCCCCCGGCAAGAACCAGCCAAAGGAAACACCCCCGCAGCCGAGTATCAACGACGCACAGCCTGAGGCCGGCTCCGTCGAGGACCGGTCACCAGGCAGTGAGGAAGAACTTGTCCCCGTCGTCACCCCTCCGGCCGCCCAGGCACCCGAACTGCCAGCACCGGACCCCCAGGATGGCAAGGCACTGATTCCAGAAGCCGATTCGCCAGCCCCGGAGGCGGCGCCGGAAGATGACACAGATGTCCAGCAACCGGTCAAACTGACAGCTGACCGACAAGCCGTCTCGATTGGACCACCGGACACCGGGCGGTCGGACGGCGTTCTTGCCGTCGCCGCCCCCGTGACATCCGCTGGGATGCCATCCGCCACTCCCGGCCCCATCTCCGACCGGCACCTGACCCTGATGATGTTCGGGCCCATCGTTCTGGCATTGTTCCTGCTGGGCCTTCTGACCCAGGAAATGCCCAACCCTCGCCGTATCATCGCGTGGATCGCACAGAAACGTCACGCCCCCCAGGCGGTCGCAGAAACGCCAGTTGAGCTGACATCTTCCATCGCAGCTGCACCGGCGGCAATCACCAAGAACGAACTGGCAGTCACGATCAGCTCCAAGCGGCAGAACAAGGCCCTTTACTACACCGCCACGATCGAATTGCCTGGAGTCGAACCGGCCCGGATCATCAAGCGGCGCGACGGCAGTCCTCAATATCGGAGCCGCGCGGCCGCGCTCAGTTCAGCTCGGCGCGTTGCCCGTCGGCTCGGCTACACAGGAGTCCGCGAAGTGGTGGCTCAAAAGAAAGTCGCCTGAGACAGGCGGCTGAGCAAGGCTGGTCGCCAGCTCACTCGGCGACATCGTCATCGGTTAGCCAGCCCAGGATCTCCGTATCTTCGCCGCTGGCATCGGTCTTGCCTGGAGTCCGAACCGCCGGAGGGAGCTGTTTCGTCAGCCGCTCGGATCGCCGCTGCGACTTCCGTCGCGCCTCCAGCCCGGCCTGTTCGAGCAACGATCGCGAGAACGGATCTACTTCTGCCAAGGTGGGCGGTGGCCCATCAGTCAGCGGCCGGTAAACCACTTCGAATTCGTGCCTGCCCACAGTTAGCTTGTCGCCGGGCATCAACACCTGTACCTCGACCCGTTGCCCGTTGACTTTCACGCCGTTGGTGCTGCGAAGGTCACGCACCTGCCAGTAACCGGAATCCATTTCCAGTTCGCAATGCTGTGACGAGACGTTCGGGAAATCCAGGTGAATATCGCACCGGCTTCGGCGACCAACCAGCAACCGCTCTCTCAACAGCGGAATGGGGTCTCCTCCACCGACGGGCACCAGTTCACCAAACATCTCCTACGCCCCTTCGTCGGACAAAGACGACCGGCTGACAATCAATTCCCGAATCACCGCAACGCCGTCATCTCGCGAATCGTGATGCGACCATGGCTCCCCGAGCTTCATCGAGGAGAATTGATCGATATTGGCCTGCGAGGCCGAACAGTAGACAGCCAATCCTCCGCGGTAATCCAGGTTCCGCACCAATCGCACGATAGCACTGGTCATCACCCAGCCAAGCGTCGGAACGCTGCGAAGATCGACAACGACTCCTCGAACCGAAGAATCGTCCAGTGCCCGCATCACCCGATTGGCCTGGTTGTGGATGTCGAAATAGCGGAACGACGACTCATCGCCAAGTGGCTCAACGATGACGACTTCGTCGACATGTTCGACCACAAAAACCGTCGTCTTATCGCTCATCCAACTGTCGCCGATTGCGTCTTCAGTGACCACGAGAACCCGCTGGGAACGCGAGTCCCCCGAGCCACAACTACAGCACCACGTCCCAAGCCAATTACCTCTGCAGCTGCCAAGTTGATCGACAGCAATACCGATGTCAACTGCAAACGCCAACACGTGAACACACCCGAGCGCACTGTTAGAGTGGCCACAGCCTCACGCCACAGCCAATTTCATTCTGAGCCATCATGGGTGACCTGTTTCACGCGGCCGACCTCGCAGTCTTTCTGATTGCCCTCGTGGCCGTGATGGCTGTCGGTTTATTGGCGGGGCGAGGGGAGACCGAATCGTCCGAGCAGTACTTTCTGGCGGGACGACACATTCGCTGGTGGGGTGTTGCGGGATCCATTTACGGGTCCAACGTCAGCGCCAACCATCTTGTCGGCATGCTCGGCCTCGGTTTCTCGATCGGATTTGCCCAGAGCCATTTCGAACTGGGTGCCATCTTCGGCCTGTTGATGCTCTGCTATGGCTTCCTGCCGGTTTATCGACGCATGAAGATCTACACCCTGTCGGAGTACCTGGGTCGCCGGTATGACGATCGCAGCCGGCTCTCCTACGCCGTGATCATGGTCCTGATCATGGCCGGCGTGCAGATGGTGCCCGGGCTGTACATCGGTGCACGTTCAGCCTGCGTGATGGTGGGCAACGCCGCCATAGAAAACCACATGGCCCCCGTGGAGACCGTGGGGGATCGCCAGGAGATCGAGTCCGGCCAGATCACCCGCGACGACCTGCCCCTCAAGCCCGTTGTCCGAGTGGACATGAAGTGGTACGCCGCCTTCGTGCTCATCCTGGCAGTCATCTCGACCGTGTACACCGTCCTGGGCGGGCTGCGAGCGGTCGTTCTGACCGACGCCATTCAGTCGCTGCTGCTGCTCGGCGGCGGCCTTCTCCTGGCGTTCCTGATATTCAGTGAACTCGGTGGTGGTGACGGAGTTGTCGCCGGGTGGCAAGAGATGATCCGGCTCGACCAGGCGGACGCCCAACAGAAGATGCAGCTTTACCTCCCGAGCAACCATCCGAAACTGCCATGGTCAGGTGTCCTGACCGGGCTCATTTTCATGCACTTCTTCTACTGGGGCACCAATCAGTTCATCGTGCAGCGTGCACTGGCTGCCAGGACGGACGGCGAAGCCCGCCTCGGAATCATCACTGCCGGCTTCCTGAAGCTCCTGATCCCCTTCTTTTGCATCGCTGCCGGAATCGCCGGCTACTTCCTTATCGGTCAGCGCGTCGACCATGACGTCGATCCCGACGCGGCATTCTCGGAACTGGTCCGCCTGGTCGTTCCGGCTGGCTACGGATTGATCGGAATCGTGGCGGCTGGTTTGATCGGAGCCATCCTCTCGTCGATCGACTCGATGATGAACTCTGCCGCGACCATTTTTACGATCGATGTCTACCAGAAGTACATCCGCCCCGATGCCGACGATCGTCAGTTGGTTCGCGTGGGACGAATTTCGATTGTCGTCTTCGTCGTCGTCGCCACCGGTCTGACATTCGCTGTCATCGACCCCAACAGCAAAGACAATTTCTTTCTGCAGATCGCCAATTACACCAGCCTGCTGACTCCCGGACTGCTCGTGGCTTTCCTTGTCGGCATGTTCTGGCGCAGGGCAACTGCCGGCGGAGCGTTAGTAACCATCATCGCCGGTGTCTTGTTTTCCCTGGCATTCCAGACGGCCTACGACCGCACCGTCGGGATGCCGCCAGCCGTTTACCAGGTCCTCACCAAGCAGAAGACTCTCAATGAAACACGGATCCAAGACCTGCCAGCCGACTGGCACGAATTGAATTCCGATGAGATCACCCAGCGAGTGGAAGATCACAAAGAGTCACTCAACGCGATCAACATGGCCTTGGGCCCCAGCCTCAACTTTTTCCATCGCGTTGTGGCAGTCATCCTCTCATGCCTCGTCGTCCACGTGGTAGTGAGCCTGGGCACCTCGGTCGAACCCGACCAGGCCCGACTGACCTGGTCCGACCTGGGCGGCCACCACCCTCACGACCTGAAACGGTTGGCCCAGCTGATTCTGCTGGCGATCACCCTGCTGGTGTGCCTGGCCATCGCAATGCGAGCCGAGTGGATTCACCCACCCCTCGCCTCGGCCGTCGCTGCTGCGATCACCCTCATCGCGTTCGCGGTGAACTCAACACAACAGAGAACACCGACGGAAGAAACGTCCGACCCACAGGCAGCGGGCGTTTCCGGCAGCGCTCCCTGGTGGTCACGAGACCGCAACTGGGCCGCGCTGCTTTGTGCAACCGCAATCTGGATGCACTTTTTCTTCGCCTGAGCCAAGGTCGCGGCTACTGGATGCCGTCAGCGAACGCCGGCGCCACCATTTCTTCGTCCGACATCTCGGCCTTGGCCGTCAGCGCCCCATGCTGATATCCATCCCGATAAGTTTTCGCACGGGCCTTCCCTGGCCCTGACTCAAACTGCCGACCGCTGTACTCACCGGGCATCACCTCCGGAGGAGCGTCGCTCCGGCCCATCGACGTCCTGAAGAATCCGTCCATGTACCCTCTCCGGAAATCGGAGAGATGCGGTATGCCATCGAACATGTCCTCCGACTCCTCCCAAGACAGCTCCGCCAGCAACCGGCTTTGCTCAATGATCGCAAGCACACCGTGTTCGTGCCCGTCCATGTAGGCCGTCAACCGAGATTGCTCTCCGTCGTTTCGGCCTCCCAGTCCCCGGTACTCTCGTGGCGGCAAGACTGGACGGCGACCGCTCCCCCCCATGGCCACATCATAGTGGCCGTCTCGGAAACCTTTCCCGAAATCTTCGGGGTTCGGAATTCCCTCGTACAGTTCTCTCGTTTCTGCCCAAGCCTGAAGTGACCGAGTCCGACTTCGAATCGAAACCGCCGTGTCATCTTTGCCATCACGAAATTCAGTGCTACTGCAGCCGACCGACAATCCCAGCAGCACCAGCATCATCAATGTGGCTATCTTCTCCATGGGCCTGGATCCTTCCAACTGGTATCCGCTCACAAAGCCGTCCGTCCGCTGACCAACGCCATTTCAGGACCCGTGTGTCACGGCCCGGCGATCAGACATTCCGGTGACCGGACTGTCCGGTTCGGGAAACACACAACGCAGTGCGACTCCAGCCGCCCGAGCCGCATCAACATTCTCGTCCCGAACCATTTTCATCAGCGCCGGAACGGCCACTCTCGCTGACCGTCCGTACCCGCCCAGTGCCAGCGCCCCCGCTGCCCGAACAGCACTGTCCCCGTCGCTCAACAGACCGACCAGGATTTGAATGCAACGATCCCGCTGGGCATCCACAGCCGACTGCATTGCGAGCACGGCCAACACCCGGACCTCCTTCTCCGGCGCCGACACCAACTCGACCAGCGCGTCGGTAGCTGCGACGTGGGTACCGTCAATACGGAGCAACGCCTCGGCGACATGCACCCGGGCAAACCCCTCTCGGACAGCCAGCTGTTCTTCCAGGCTGAACACCACTGCGTCCTGGCCTGTCGTCCGGGTCCCCATCATGTAAGCCGCGAGAGCCGATTCCGTGTCCGGCGTGAATCTCACAGCATCAACCAGCAAGTTCACCGCGGCAAGTTCTCCTGACATGGGCACAAGAGATTGGTGCCCCCGGCCACTTTTCTCTGACGGGCCCAGGACCACGACGTCACCCAGGCTCCTCAAGGACGGGTCGAGCCGGTCCCACAATGGCGAGCGTTCCAGAGTCAGGGTTTGGTTTTTCCCGGTATCAACCGACGTGTTGTCGGCCGGCGACAACGGCTGGCCGGCAATCTTCTTTCGGATCTTTGCCAATGCCAGGCGAGTGGAATCGAGGATCTGTTTTGGGTTTCTGGCCGCCGGGACCACCTCCGCTTTCGGAGCAGGTTCGGGCAGCCGTTCGGAGGAGGCGACCCGCCGCACTTCTGTTTCCGCAGCCGAGCCGACCACTGACATTTCCATCAACCGCGATGACGCGGCCCTCAGCGCCTCCAGACGCTGTGCCGCATACGCGTTGCCGGGCGCCACACGAAGCACCCTCCGGTACATCTCTGCAGCTTTCAACAGCCGGCCTTGCCGCTCGAACAAACGAGCCGCCTTCACCATCCTGGGAACGGTCAATCCGGTGTCGCGAGCCCCCAGGAGACTGGTCCACGCGAACGCGGTCACCAGCAACGAGATGCCAAGAACGTTGATGTACTGAAATCCGGCCGTTTTCATCGGCCTCCCCCCGTGATGTTCCCGTGACACCCACTCTCGATCCGAGCGGTCCCTGGTTCCAATCGCGAGACCGCTTACCGTCGCTCTCCGCTGCCACGCCGACGGGGACTTTTGCTTCGGCAATTCGCCCCGAGATCGGCAGCGCCGTTCGTACGGTATTCAATTTTATCGGTTCGTCCGGTCCGGCAGGTTAAACTGAACAATCCGGTTTTCGGTATTGACCGGCTGGTCGGGAATACAACGGGAGATTCCCCGCTGGTCGTTTCAGGCCACGCTCGTGACCGAAGCTTTCAACAACCGTTGTTGCCCAACGGCAAGGCGTCTCTCCACAATTTTCCCTTTCCCGATTTCAACTGGCTCCGGCAGTCGCCGACTTCATGCATCGCAACGATCTCCGCAATATCGCCATCATTGCCCACGTTGATCACGGCAAGACCAGTCTGGTCGACTGCCTGTTGCGCCAAAGTGGACAGTTCCGTGACAGCCAACTATCCGGTGATTTGATCCTGGATTCGAACGATCTCGAACGAGAGCGGGGAATCACAATCCTCTCCAAGAACATTGCCCTGGCGTATCAGGACGTCTCGATCAACATCATCGACACTCCGGGGCACGCGGATTTTGGGGGAGAAGTTGAACGGGTTCTGCAAATGGCCGACGGGGCGTTGCTGCTGGTCGACGCCTTCGAAGGTCCCCGTCCACAAACCCGCTTCGTGTTGCAGAAGGCGCTGGAACAACGCCTGCGCCCCCTGGTGGTGATCAACAAGATCGACCGCCCCGACTCGCGGCCCGACGAGGTCCTCTCGGAAACTTTCGACCTCATGGCGGACCTCGGTGCAGACGACGAGACGCTCGACTTCCCCTACATCTTCACCAGCGCCCGCGACGGTTACGCAACCCACGATTCCTCGGACCGAAGTGGCACAATGCAGCCACTGTTGGAGATGATTCACAGTCGCGTGCCACCTCCCGAGGACTTCTCGGACCGCCCGCTGCAACTGCGGGCGACTTCCATCGAGTGGTCCGAATTCGTGGGGTCGATCGTCGTTGGCCGAATCACGGCCGGCATTCTCGACGAGGGCCAGAACGTGGCCGTACTCAAGGCGAACGGCGAGGCGGCGTCAGGGACCGTCACCAGCGTCGAATTGTTCGACAAGCTGGGCCGCCGCCCGGTTCCCCAGGCTCGCTCGGGTGACATCGTTGCTGTGGTAGGACTCGACGAACCGGCCATCGGCGACACGCTCGCCGATCCCGAACACCCTAACCCGCTGCCGCGGTTGGCCGTCGACGAACCGACTCTCTCGATGGTCTTCGCCCCCAACACTTCACCACTGGCAGGACAGGACGGGCAGTTTGTCACGAGCCGACACTTGCGGGCCAGGCTGTATCGCGAGATGAAATCCAACGTGGCCCTGCGGGTCCGAGAGGCCGACGATTCCGACACCTTCACCGTTTCCGGGCGAGGCATTCTCCACCTGGCGATCCTGATTGAGCAGATGCGGCGAGAAGGCTACGAGTTGTCGGTTGGCAAGCCGGAGGTGATTCGCCGACAGGTCGACGGACATTGGCACGAACCGTTCGAAAGACTCGAGGTCGACGTGCCCCCGGCCGATGTCGGCCCCGTGATGGAGCTGGCCGGAACTCGCCGCGGCCAGGTTCTCGAGATGGCTGCCGGCCCGGCCGGACAAACCCACATCGAATTCTCGATCCCGGCCCGTGGCCTGATCGGGCTGCGCACCCGCTTGCTCAACGCGACCCGTGGCGAAGCGGTCATGCATCACCGGTTCGAGGACTACAAGACGTGCGACGGCGAGGTGCCTCACCGCCGCAACGGCGTCCTGGTCTCCCAATCCAACGGGAACGCCGTTTCGTACGCGATCTGGAAGCTGCAGGAACGCTCGGAACTGTTCGTGGCTCCCGGCGACGTGGTCTACGAGGGAATGATCGTCGGCGAGAATTCCCGCGACAACGACATGGTCGTCAACCCGACCAAGGAAAAGAAGCTGACCAACGTCCGAGCGGCCGGTTCTGACGACAACATCCTGCTGAAGCCGCCTCGCGAAATGACGCTCGAAATGGCTCTCGAGTACATCGAGGGCGACGAATACGTCGAGGTGACTCCAGCCGCGATACGACTCAGGAAAACCCACCTCACCGAAAACGCTCGCAAGCGGAATCGCCCGGTCTAGAAACCGGCGATCGGATTCAGCGGCGACCCGGTCCCACCCTGCACTGGAATCGGTGACGCCGTGAGCAGGAATTCCCACTGCCGGTACTTGGCACACGTTGTGCCGAGGTCTTCCAGATCGCAGTTGTCGAAAATGTGGCATCCCATTGCGTGCAGCAACAGCAGGTGCACCGGGTGAGTGATCCCCTCGACCTGTGACGGCATCACGTCCATCGCCGCATCACTGCCAACCATGGCCACGTCCCGCTTTTTCAGCCACGCACAGCACGAGGCGTGAAGACCGGGCATCCCGACTTTTTGGACATCCCACGGCCCCTTGGCGTCTCGACGCGCCCAGCGGCCGGTGCGGAAGAACACGATATCACCTCGGCCGATCTTCACATCGGCCTTATCTTCCCAGGCATCCAGGTCCTCCGGATACACCGCCTCCCCCGGCTCCAGCCACTTCTTGCCCCGCAATCGGGGAATGTCCACGAGAATGGCGCGGGCGAAGATTCCATTTCGCAGGTTGTGAATGCTCAGCCGGCGAGCCCCCTTTTCGGTCACATCATCGTGGGTAAACCCGTTGTAGAGACGGCCCCGGAAAAACAGGTGGCAGAGCGAGTCGATATGCGTGTGGGCGTAACCGTGGTAGTTGACGCTGTAGTTGTCCACCGCCCAGGGCACACCCGGTGTGCGACCAATTTTGAGCATCTTCTGTTCGAATGGATCGGGGTTGTCCACCGCCTTGATCTCTTCAGCCACTCGCGCCAATGACACCGTCACTCCCCGTTTGACCAGCCTGGCCGCGCGCCGCCGCATCCTGGACGTGACCAGGTTCAAAGCGCCCAGTTCGTCGTCGTCCCCCCATCGCCCCCAGTTGGACAGTTCCTTCAACTGGCGGTCGATATCAGTCAACGTCATCACGTGGCGGGCAGGGGGCTTCCCAGCAACAGCAAGCCCGGTCGATGATCCGACCAGCAGCGACACGACAACCACAGGCAACAGAGAACGGCGACGAGATGGAATCATGACGAGAAATCCGTTGGGTTGATTGACGACATTCGGCCGGCCCGCCATCGGCAAACCGGCCTTCACTTTGGCGAAACCATCCGACCAGTCAAGCGCCACGGGTTGAACCCCTCCGCCGAGGTCGCCACGATGATCTCACGACCTGTCATCGCCAATCCGGAGATCATCGTTCATGTCGAACGCGATACCTGCCGAAAACCCTTTGCTGACAGCCGAAGGACTGCCCCCCTTTGACCGGATCACTCCCGCCGACGTGGAACCAGCCGTCCGCGAAATCCTGGATGCCACGGCCACCGCGATCGACAAGATCGAGGCCGACCTGTCAGATCCCGGGCTGGCCACCTGGGACAACACAATTGCCGTCCTCGAGAAACTGGGCCGAAACTGGGAACGAAGCTGGTCACCTGTCACGCACCTGATGGGCGTCGCCAACTCGGACGAACTCCGGGAAGCCCACGATTCGGTGCTTCCGGACGTGGTGGCCATGGGACTGAGAATCCGCCAGAGCCGTCCTGTCTTCATCGCTCTCAAGCATCTGCGAGACACCTCCGCCTGGGAGACTTTCACCGAACCGCAGCAGCGAATCATCCACGAGCGTATCCGTGATGCCGAGTTGGCTGGAATCGGCCTGGACGGCGAACAACAGGAACGATTCAACGACATCGCTTCACGGCTGTCACAACTCTCGACCAGCTTCTCCAACAACGTGCTCGATGCCACCAAGGCGTGGGAACTCGTCCTGACCGATCCGTCGGATGTCGATGGACTCCCCGACACGTTGCTGCAACTGGCCTCGCAGTCCCACAACGAAAGCCGTTCCACGGAGATCGAATCGTCCCAGGCATCTGCCGGCACACCGGAGCAGGGCCCTTGGCGATTCACACTCGATGTCCCGATTGCCATGCCTTTCCTGCAACATTGCCGAAAACGTGATCTGCGGGAAACCCTCTACCGGGCCTACGTCACGCGCGCCTCAGATGGTGAGACCGACAACGCGCCGTTGATCGACGAGATCCTTACGTTGCGTCGGGAACGGGCCAGCCTGCTCGGCTACACCAGCTACGCCGAGGTCAGCCTGACATCGAAGATGGCCACGGGAGTCGAAGCGGTCGAAGAGATGTTTGAAACGCTGAGGGAGGCGTCCTGGGAGGCGGGAAACCGAGACTTGAACGACCTCAGAGAACTGGCCACCGAATCCGGACAGCAGGAGCCCCTGGCTCAGTGGGACGCAGCATTCTGGTCCGAGCGGCTGCGTGAAAGCCGGTTCGACTTCACCGACGAGGATCTCCGTCCGTACTTCTCCCTCGATCGCGTCCTCGACGGGCTCTTCTCGCTGTGCCACCGATTGTTCGGGATCACGGTCGAGGCCGCTGATGGACAGGCTCCGATCTGGCACGAGGATGTCCGTTACTTCATCGTTCACGACGAACAGCAAAACGAACGAGCCGGGTTCTACCTCGACCCCTATTCTCGTCCGGAAACCAAACGCGGCGGTGCCTGGATGAACGAGTGCCTGGCCCGATGTCGAATCGATGGCCAACTGCAGTTGCCCGTGGCACACCTGATCTGCAACTCGACACCACCTGTCGGCGACCGACCGTCACTGATGACCTTTCGTGAAGTCGAGACACTGTTCCACGAGTTCGGCCATGGCCTGCAGCACATGATGACGACCGTCGAACATGCCGACGCTTCGGGCATCAACGGAGTCGAATGGGATGCTGTCGAACTGCCCAGCCAGTTCATGGAGAACTGGTGTTACCACCGGCCCACACTGCTGGGAATCGCCAGGCACTACGAGACCGGCGAGGTGTTGCCGGAGGACCTGTTCGAGAAACTCTGCCGCGCGCGGACCTATCGCGCGGGATCCCTGATGCTTCGACAGTTGAACTTCGGCATGCTCGACATGCACCTGCACCACCAGTTCGACCCCGCGGGAGAAGACACTGTGCTCGAGATTCAGCAACGGATCGCTGAGCAAACCTCCCCACTACCACCTCTTCCCGAAAACCGTTTCCTGTGCGGATTCCAGCACATCTTCGCCGGCGGTTACGCGGCCGGGTACTACAGTTACAAGTGGGCAGAGGTACTCAGTGCAGACGCATTCAGCGCTTTCGAAGATGCCGGCCTGGACGACGAGCACGCGGTAACTGAAACGGGCCGGCGTTTCCGCGACACCGTACTGGCAAGCGGCGGCGGGAGACACCCGATGGATGTCTTCCGGGACTTCCGTGGCCGCGAACCGAGCACCGCGGCGCTGCTGAAGCACAACGGGCTCGCATAAAAAAACGGGGCCGGCCCCGCCGTTGGCGGCGCCGACCCGGTCTTGTTTTTCAGGCCCGATCAGGTCACCAGTTCGTGGATCGGCAATCGACCGCCGGTCAGGTACTGCGGCCGTCCGCCCGGATCATCGATCGTGGTGGTCCGCACATCGATGCCCAGGTTGTGGTACATCGTCGCGAAGACTTCCAGCAGGTGCACCGGCCGCTCGACGGCCCGCTCGGCGTTTCGGCTCGACTTGCCGACCACCTGCCCGGTCTTCATTCCACCACCGGCCAGGAAGCACATCGCCACCTCGTACCAGTGGTCGCGACCACCCTTGTTCTTGTTGACACGTGGCGTACGTCCAAACTCACCCCAGACGCAGACGGTCACGTCCTTGTCCATTCCGCGAGCGTGCAAGTCTTCAAGCAGGGCGTGCAGCGACCTGTCCAGATTCGGCAACTGGCCGCGAAGATGGTTGAAATTGCCACTGTGAGTGTCCCAACTGCCCCAGTTGAAACCGACGACACGGACACCGGCTTCGATCAGCCGTCGGGCTTTCAGGAACATGCTTCCCTGGCTGCCGTACCGATCGCGGACCCGGGGGTCCTCGGTGTTCATATCCAACGCGTCGGCCACGCGGCCCGAGGTCACGATGTCAACGGCCTGGCGGGTGTAGGCGTCCAGGGCCAGCATGTGCCCGGTGTGGTCCACGTCCCGACGCAGTCGGTCCAGACCAACCAGCAGGTCGGTGCGAGACTGCAGACGGTTGGCCGTCAGCGTGTTGTTGAGTTTCAGTTCACCGCCCTGCGGCTTGTACGGCTTGAAGACCGAACTGAGGTAGCCGGTATAAGATCCGTTGTAGCCAACAAACGGCGGGGCCCCGCCGGTGCTGCCGTGCAGCCTGGCTGCAACGCTACCGATTGAGGGACGCCCCCCCATGCTCTGCAAGTCACCTCGCGGAAAACCGGTCTGGGTCGGGTAGTCGCTGTGGTCGGCAATCGAGCCGGTCAGAGACCGGATGATCGCATACTTGTCGGCCGCTTGGGCCAACATCGGCATGTGCTCGCAGATGTCGATCCCTGACACGTTAGTCGGGATCGGCTCGAACTCGCCGCGGAATTCTCGAGGTGCCTCGGGCTTCAGGTCAAACATGTCCTGGTGCGAAGGACCACCGGCAAGGTGGATGTTGATCAGAGCCTTGTGGCTGGACCCGGTGTCGGCCTGTGCCTCCGAACGCAAAAGGTCGGCCAAGGTCAGGCCACCCACGCTCATCGCCCCAACCTGCAACGCGTCACGTCGCGTCAGACCATCACAGAATCGCTGTCCCTGCTCGCCCGAACTGATCGAGAACATCCAGATTCTCCGGTATGTGTTTCGGTCTTGCCGTGCCATCTGCACGGCAATTCAAACCCGGTTTTACTACGAATTGTGAGGGGCTATCAACAGTTCTCGGCGATTTCACGCTCTCGAGGACGGCTTTCCTGCGATTCCGAGACCATGAAATCGTCTACGGCTTCTTCTTTTTGCGGGCTGCCGCCTTCCGCCGGTCGAGAATCCCCTTGAGTTTCTTCTGCTCGGCGGCACGGACTTCCGGTGAGATCTTCTGGGGCCGGATGTTCTCACTGACCAATTTCTCACCCGGTGGAATCGTCCTCATCCTGATCGAACGATACCAGACGGGATCTCCATGGTCCTGCAGGTTCAATCGGCCACCACGTGCGGCCAGCTTGCCACCCCGGAGCCGCAACAACTCGACGTGCTCCTTCCAACGAGGATCGGCGTAATCGAAATCCACCACTTTCCTGCCATTGAGCCAATGCTGGATCACGCTGCCCTTGGCCACGATCCGTCCCGTGTTCCAGCTTCCCACCTTCGCCGTCGCATCATGCGACGGAGCAATACAGAAGTAGAGCGATGCGGCGCTGGTCCGAGGATTCCGGCCGTCGATGTGCTTCTTGTTGTCCAGGATCTGGTACTCGTACTGGCCGGGCCGGTAATACACTCCACTGTTGCTGCCAACACCAACCCGCCATTCAAACCGCAGCTCGAAATCGTCGGGGACCTTCTTCGAGACATACACCAGGCTGCCCCCGCGGCCGCTGCGAGAAATCACCCCCTGCACGACCTTCCAGTTCCCCTTGTGCTGCCAACCGTCCAGCGACTGGCCGTCGAACAGCAGTACGAATCCCTGCGCACGTTCGGCCGGTGACAGCGTGTTGGCCGCGTCAGCAGCCAGAACGACAACCGGCGCGACCACACAGGCCAAACTCACCGCCAGAACAGGGGACACCAAGGCCCGCCGAATGATGTTCAACATGGATGACTGTTCCTTAGGCCAAAGATTGCCACGAGAGAAGCCCCTGTGAAACCGGGACTGCATCTTGCCGTTTGCCCCCCTGACAGGCAACGCCACCCTGCAACACTGGCGACCCATGTCTCGAGAGACGACACTCGGAAGCCGCCAACCCGTCGTCTTGCCAGGCAGATCCGTCAATGACTGCGGCCGAACAACTCGACCGACACCTCAACTCCGCAAGCGCCAACACCGTGTTCTCCGAGGCGGTGCTCACGCTTGAAGACGGCACGCGGCTGTGCTTTTGCCACACCGTCGAGCAACGATGGGCGAAGGCTGTGGGTCCCGAAGAGGATCGGTCGTCCGGCGGGATGGCCGGCGAACTGGTCGACCAGATCAGCGGCTTCCGGCTCAATGCCAAGCACCTCGACATCCAATTCACCGACGGCAGCCGATTCGACCGTCCCCTGAAACCAATCGACTGATCGGTCAGTTTCTCAGTTGGTCTTTTTGTTGGCCCCGACAGCCTTGCGGAAGTCCTCGATCTGCTGGTCGACCTTCTGCACGCTGTCCATGCCGGACTTCTTGATCAGCCGCTTGGTGGTCCGAGTGAAGTCCAGGCACAACGCGGCGGTCTTCCGTTCACGTGGTGTGCCGGTCCGGGCCAACTTCAGGCACCTGGATTCGATCTGATCAATCCGCGGCAAATCCTTGACCAGGATGCTACGAAGTTGGGCGAGTTGTTTGGCCAGGCGATCGTAGGTGATCTTCTTGTCCGACTTGTTGTAGTTCTTTGCCGCCGCCAGCGCCCCGGCAACCGACGTGTTCTTGAATGCCTTCCCGTCATATCCAACCATCTCGCCGGCCAGTTTCGTCAAAGTCGACGATGTGTTCTGCGTCCAGTTGCCGCGGATCGCAAACGCGCGGAGGAAGATCACGTCCTCGACCAACTGCTTCGACCCATGGGGCCCGCAGTACCGGTTCCGCATCCGCTGCTTCAACCCATCGATCGAGAGCGTCGGCTGCCAGCAGAACTCCCGAAACGCGTAACTGGTCAGTTCGTAGGGCAGTTTGTCGGTGGGGTAGGGGATCGTCAGTCCGTGAAAATCGACACCGAAACAGGGTTCGAACGTTGGGCAAAATCCCAGGAACCCCTCGCGCGAGGCACGGAACACGTCCTTGCGAATCGTCTCCAGTGGCTCGGCGTACGG
This sequence comes from Planctomycetaceae bacterium, assembly GCA_002724315.1. Lineage (GTDB taxonomy): Bacteria > Planctomycetota > Planctomycetia > Planctomycetales > Planctomycetaceae > UBA8437. The sequence goes on from PBOJ01000032.1 coordinate 51,282, forward strand.
CTTGCTCCAGCGGATGTTGTGCCTCGAGAAATACGCCGCAGGCAAGTACTTGCCCCCCGGTCCGGGAAACTCCCAGGCCCCCCAAACGACGATCCAGTGCAAACGGGGATCCTCGATTTCCTTGAGACGCTGGAAATAGGCGGGATCCTCGCTGTGCATTTTGCTGGGCTTGTAGAGCTCGACCAGCCACGCCACCTGGGCCTTGGGCCGCTTGGCCCACAGGAGCTTGCAAAAGTCCTTGAGAAACTCCATCTCCGACTGACCGTACTGCTTCGAACCGAAGGGATCGACCGCCTTCTGGCACACCTCGCAGCGACATTCCCCGTGCTCATCGCGAGGCTCAAACCAGATCCCATCCGCCTCGTTGATCACCTCGAGCATTTCCAAAGAAAACTTCAGCTGAAGTTCCCGGGCCTTCGGATGCGACGGGCACATGCCCCCGGCCTTGACCGCCTTGGTGGCGGGAAACTCCTTGATCAGCGCCGCCGCGCCGCCCCAACTGAAGGCCCCGCCACCAACCAGAAACTCCATGCCCAACTGATGTGCATAACGGGCCAGTTCATTGACGTCCTGATTGGTCATCCTGATTCGCTCGACCCCGCCATCAAGAATGCGGCGATCGGGAAAATCGCGTGGCTTGTACAGGCTCTGCCCCCAGAAATAGATCCGGTTGTGACTTTCGCGAGCCAGCCCGTCCAGGACGGTCTTCCAGTCCTCGAGTCCGAATTCGGGTCCACGTCCAGAGAGATTCAACAGGTAGGGGGCCCGTTCCTTCATCGCGGGGGTACGGACAATCCGGGTGGAATTCACGGCCACCGGACGCGACGGCCCGGCACCGGGCAAAACCAACTGCTCACCCGCGTGGATCGCTCCGTAAAACACCGCTCGCGGCGTCTGCCCGGCGACCACAAGCAACTTCCGCTTGTCCCGGGTCACCGTCTCGACGACGTACCCGTCTCCACCGAGCAACGGCAGATCGCCCAGTCCCCCCGAAGGTCCTCCAGCAAGCGAGGCGATCACCGACACCGAATCCGGGGTACCCACCAGGATCACGGCAGGCCCTTCCGGCGTGGCCTGCGGCAGTTCGGAATACTTCAACACCGGAACTTTCGCACCGCTGTCTCGAGAAATGACGGAGGCCAGTTCGGCCGCCGCGCGTCGCTCCATCAACTGAGGTTTGTCGCCGGTTGCCACCACGCAACGGGATTTGCCATCGGCCGCGAGAACAGCGAAAGGCTTCTTGGCTGCCTGCCCGACATGGACCTGGCAAGCCACCAGCAACACGACCCCAAGGCAACGAACCGGACCGACCATGACTTTCTCCTGTTCCGGAACCGCCGGCCACGTCACCAGGACCGGCGAAAGTGTATGTTGGTCACACCGCAACTCCACCTTGCACCAGAACCCAGCCTGCAATCTCCACACCCGCCCGCCCCCCCCATCGGAATCGATCCCGTGACCGCCAATCCTCCGCAGCCGACCGAACCGGATCGCAACAACACAGCCTCCTCCGGAAATCCCTCACGCCGAGACCTCCTTCTGGGCGGTGCCGCTCTCGTCGGTGGCCTAGCCGGCACGGAACCGATCTCCTCGGCAGCGTCCCCGTCGCCGTCCCCGTCAAAGTGGGACGAAGAATACACCTTCGGCCACTCGAAGCTGTTCATGGACCAGTACCACGAGGGCATTCTTGGCATCCTGGCCAAGATCGCCGGCGAAGCCGAACTGGTCGGGGAGTTGACGTCGCGGGCCGCCCGCGTGATCCGTGCCAACCGCACGGTCTGGACCTCGATGAACGACGGCCACATGCCGCACTGGGAACAGCGGGCCGATCGTCGCGGCAGCCCGAAGATCATGAAGGACGAGCAGGGGCTGAAGAAACTGAGGGCCGGCGACATGCTCTTCACCAACCACTGCAACAAGCAGGTGCTGGCAGTCCGTGAACGGGGTGTCTACGTGGTTGCAGTCACCGTCTCGTATCGCGACAACGAGTTCCGCCCCGCCGGATTCACCGACGAATCGCACAGCAACCCCGACGGCCTGAAGCTCAAGGATGTCTCCAACGTCATCCTCCACAGCCACACCCCTTACACCCAGGGGCTGGTCCATGCCCCGCAGATCCCCGAGTTCACGCTTTGTCCGTCGAGCCAGACCGGGGTGGGCGCCCTGCACTGGATGCTCAACGCCGAACTGGCCAACAAGCTGGAGAACCCCCGGGCCAAGCCCGTCGACAAAAGCGTCGAGTATCTCAAGACCCTGGTGAAGCGGATCCGGCAAATCACCACGCACCGCGACCAGATCCGTGAAACGGCCGTCGAGATGACGCGCCGAATTCGCCGGGGTGGCCGCTGGTTCGTTCGCGCCGACGAACACCCCGGGCTGTCCAGCGAGATGGAACACGTCGCCAGCGGAGCAATGATCGTCAACTGGGGTGACTGGTCGGCCAAGCCGCGTGAAAATGTATTGCTGGTTTCGACAATCACCCCGTCGAATTCCGACGAAGTGAAAGCCGCGAAACGGGCTCGCAAGGAAGGGGCCCTGGTGATCGGTATCGGCCCCACAACATTGGACGGCAAGACGATCCGCAAAGACCTGTTCTCACATTGCCACGTCCGCTTCGACAATTTCTCCCCCGAGTCGCACGGAGTCATCCGGATCCCCGGCCGCAAGCGTCCGATCTGCCCGACCACCGGCCTGGCCACCAACGTGATTCAGCAAATGCTCTGTGCCCAGTGGGTCGACGAGATGGTCCGTCGCGGCTCGGTGCCGTACTTCTTCCAGGGGGGCTACCAGCAGGGCGGTTCCGAGTACAACGCCGCGATGAAGATTCACTTCGAACGACAGGGCTTCTGAGATCCGACCGACCTGCGACAACACGGCTACGGATTGGGATCATCCCCCCCGACCGGCTAGACTGCTGGAGGTCGGGTTGCCGTTGCAGCCCGAAACACACGCTTGATCCAATCCGGTTCCGGGTGTCCGTCCGGGCCGTCTCACTGATCACGACGCACCATGGAGACTTCCTGATGATCCGTTGCCTCACCCTGCTGACGTTCTTTTCGCTCGTTCTGTCGGCCGTCGCTGCCGAGCCCGTCCAGGCTCCGCCCGAGCCGAAGGGCATGAAGACGATCTTCAACGGCAAGGACCTGACCGGCTGGGACGGTGACCCTCGACTGTGGTCGGTCAAGAACGGCGCGTTGCGAGGAGAAACGACAGCCAAGAACAAGGCCAACGGAAACACGTTTATCATCTGGAAGGGCGGCCACACAAAGGACTTCGAACTGAGGCTCTCTTTCCGCTGCAACGCCACGAACAATTCGGGCATCCAGTACCGCTCCAAGCACATCAAGACCAAGACCCGCAACAAGTGGGTTGTTCGCGGCTACCAGCACGAGATCCGTAACGAACACAAGCTGCCCAGCGTCTCGGGCTTCATCTACGACGAGGGCGGCTTGACCGGCGGGCGGGGCCGCACCTGCCTGGTCGGCGAAAAAGCCATCTGGGGCCCGAAGGGGAAGAAGGTCACGGCCAAGCTGATCGACCAGGCCGGGTGGAAGAAGCTCTTCAAGCTGGACAAGTTCAACGACGTGGTGATCATTGCCAAGGGCACCCACATCCAGCACTACATGAACAATCGCCTGATCCTCGACTTCCAGGACGATCCGAAGCGAGCCCTGGTCGACGGCATCCTGGCCTTCCAGCTCCACGCCGGACGTCCGATGTTCGTCGAGTTCAAGAACGTCCGCATCCGGGACATCAAGTGAGCGACCGTCTCCGGGTGCCCTCGGGCATGGGCTGTCTGCTGGCGGTGACCGGACTGCTCTTCACACCGCTGCCGGCTACGGCAGCTGGGCGGCCCGCGTTCTCGGTCGCCCCGGGCCAACGACAGTTGTTCCTCGACGACCACGGCATTGCCGGCACCGAGAACCTCACCCGAACCTGGCACAAACCGGACAAGCGGGGCGCGGTGATCCGCAGTTCCAGCCCCAACATGACCATCCAGACGCGGTCGGCCCCACAATGGGACCCAGCCGACAAGGTCTACAGGCTCTGGACACTGGGGACCAAGGCCCCGTTGCGTCAGAGTGCGGACGGCCTGCACTGGATCGCCGGGGCGTCTCCCAACATGAGGACCGACCAAGTTGTCATCGACCCGCGGGACCCCGATCCCCGGCGACGGTTCAAGGCGGCCATGACCAATCGGGGGTTCGCCGTCTCACCTGACGGTGTCAATTGGACCCGGCTCGAAGTGCCGGTCGTACAGTCCTTCGATGAAGCCAACTTCAGCTATGACCCCGCACACGGCCTGTTCATCCACACGGTCAAACGTACCGGCCCCTACGGTCGATCGGTGGCCATCGCTCACAGTCGGAACTTCAAGAACTGGACAGATCTCGGCGTGGTGTTTCACGCCGACGAGACCGATCAGGTGATCGGAAAGCGACGGATCCTTGAGCGAAAGAAAAACCCCAGGCTGCAGCAGACCGAGTACGACGTTCCGTCGGCCTACAGCGTCCAGATCTACAACATGGGAGTTTTCCGCTACGAGGGCCTCTACATCGGCCTGCCATCGATCTACCACCACACGGGCCGGGTGCCCAAGACATGGCCCGGCTTCGACAAGCAAAACCTCTCGCCGGAGATCCTCAAGCTGGTCCGCATGTACGGCGACTACACCGGCTTCTACAACATCCAGGTTGCCTGGAGTCGTGACCTGAAGACCTGGACCCGCGACCGGCACAGGCCGACGTTCCTGGAGACCTCACCACTGGGAGCCGGCGCCTACGACACCCAGACGATCATCGGCCCTTCAGCACCGGTGGTCCGCGACGACGAACTGTGGTTCTACTACACCGGCGTCCGCAACTACGCCTTCGTCACCTCCGGCAGCGTGCCCGGTTACGACGACTACCGTCCAGACAGTGGGGCAGTGTGCCTGGCCATCCTGAGGCGTGATGGATTTGTGTCACTCGACGCCGGCAACACAACCGGCACGCTGACAACACGCCCGTTCCAACTGCCCGACGGCCGACTGACGGTCAATGTCCACCCGGGGAAGGGCGGCCAACTGACCATCGACCTGCTGAACAAGAACAACAAGGCACTGGCCACTTCCAAGCCGATCACGACCAACCAGTTTCGCGGCACTCTGGAGTGGGCCGCCGGCGACCCTGGCAAATTGACAGGGCAAACCGTCTCATTGAGGATTCGGTTCCGCCGCGCCCGATTGTATTCCTACTGGTTCCAGCCACCGGCGGGCTGATCGCTGACCGACGACGGAAACAAAAAAGCGTCCGGCGGTGAAATTCACCACCGGACGCCTTGAGTTTCAGCTTCGTCGTTTCCGACCTGGAACGACTACTTCTTCTTGGCCTGCTGCTTGACGACCTGCTGCACGTTGACCGCATCGGTCTTGAGCAGCTTGGCCACCTTCTCGGACAGCTTCTTGGCCAACAATCCGCTGGGATCACATCCGTCGGCCACGGCGATGATCGTTCCGCCCTTGGCGATCAGGAAGTTGGTCGGCATCTTCTTGGTCTGCCAGACCGCCCACGCCTTGCCCTTGCTGTCGACGGCGTAGAGCATCTTCAGGTTCTTCTTCTTCACGTAGCCTTCAACCTTCTTGTCCGGCTCACGGAAGATCGCAACGCTGGTCAGGCCCTGGCCCTTGTACGCCTTGTGCAGTTCCTGGAAGTAGGCCAGTTCCTTGTCACAACCCGAGCACCCGCAGGTCAGTCGAACCAGCACCGGACCCTTGTCCGTCAGGCTCTTCAGCTTCACGACCTTGCCCTTGGCGTTGAGCACCGAAAACGCCGGAGCCTTGGCACCCGGAACCACGGTCTTCTTGACAGGCTTGGCTTTGGCCTTCGCCTTCTCGGCACCCTGGAGACCGGCCGGAGCCAGGATCAACGCAAAGACAAGTGACGCTGCTACAAGACGCTTCATGTCATGTTCCCGTGATGAAAACGGATGTTTCACAATCCGACGAAAAGCCGGCTCAGTACTGTTATCGGATCGTATCAGTGTCGGTTGACAGGAACAAGTAGAGTTTCCACCTCGAACAACTCAAGGAGCCGACGGGTCCCCGATACCGGCCACGTCACTGCCGGGCATCAAATAAGGCTCGACCTGGACGAAATTGAACAACAACTCCTGCCCCACCGGGCCAGTGGGAACTCCGGGACTGTGCCAGTCGGAGATGACCAGCCTGGCGGTGGATTTCACTGCCTGGAAAACAACTCGGTGGTAGCACGGATAAGTCGGCTTGTTCCCGAATTTCTCAGCCGGACGATGCCTCCACGGCATGTGCATCGTCAGGTTCGGCACTTCCCTGGCATCAGGAATCCGGATCGAGACATTGTGGATCTGCCACCTGTGAAGATTCGCCCGATCGCCGGTGTATACCCGGACCGAATAATACCGCCCCGGTTGCAGGTTCCGGATCTCCTGCGAAATCTCGTTGGGCTTGGTGGCGTTCCGAGTGGTCGTCGCAAATCGATCACCGATGCCAACCCGGCCGTGCCGGCCCTGCACATTCAACCCGTACCCTTCGAGTTTTGCCGTCGCGATACTGCCGGCGGTGGCCGGGTTGACCGTCCATCCCTTCAACCCTTCATCAAAGTCGGGGTTCTTGATGTGGGACAGCGAGTACGGATCATCGGTCAGCCGCTCACGGCTCCCCTCAATCGCGTAGTGACGGAACAGGCGGGCGCACCACCGCAGGTACTCCTCGTCACACACCGGTGACTGGTAGATCTCGACCCCCCCGGCCGGAGCAAACACCGGATCGGTCGCCAGGGCATGAAACTGCAGTTCCTTGAGAACCTTGTAGCTGACATCGGGATAGATGTCGTCGTTGTACTTGCTGTCGCTGGGCCCGGACATGACACCGATCGAGTGAATGCAGCGTTCGGGAAACCCGGGAAAATACTCCTCGAAACCCTTCACCCAGTTCCGGGCAAATCCCTCCTTGGTCAACTCGGCCAACGTCCTCGCCTCATAGGTCTGCTCTTCGAGCACGAAGTAGCAGTCCTGGTCCTTCAGCGGTTCGACGATGCCCCGGATATCCTTGGCGGTTCCGGCCAGGTACAGGTAGCAGTGCTTGTGCGGTTTCTCGGCCCGCAATCGCTTCAGCGCCGGCACCCAGGCCGAGAACCGTCCACTCAATCCCGGATAGAACTCATCTATGATCGTCCCATTGACCCCGGTGGGGTGCTCCATGCAGCCCCCCCAGTGTTCGTAGGCCAGCTTCGTCGTGGTCAGCCCGCCGATCCCACCGGCGATCCTTACTGTGTGCCGACCACTGTCCAGCCACTGCTTCATCCATCGAAACCCATCGTAGGTCCCGATCGTGTTGCAGGCGGACAACATGCCGCACCGGGCCAGAAACCGACGGTCGTACTCGGGAAATCCGGGCATCGACCGGAAACTCCCCGGAACACGCTGATACATGATGATCGGGACCTTGCGGACGACCAACGACGCAATGTCCGCATTCTTCGACTCGATCTGCAGTGTGTATTCACCGCGTGGCAAGTGCCGCATTACCTCGTGAGTCCGTCGTTCCCTCGAAGAAAACGTGAACAGAGGCATCGACGCGGATTTCGCAGCACCGTTTCCGGAAAGCGTCGCCGTGATCCCACCACCACGGCCGACCCCTGCGGTCACCCGGAAAAACAGCCAACCATCGCGAGGCGACTCGAATCGAAACGCCTGCCGACGATCACCTGGAAGGTCCTTCACGTCCAGCAACTGCACAACAAAATTGTTCAGCACCCGGGGCTTCTGGCTCAACGGAGCCACCGCAGGCTCGGCCGACACCTCCGCAACGAACACCAGGGTCGTCAGCAGCAATGCCCTGAACATTCGGGCCACAAAAACAGACATGTTCACTCCTGGCCCATGCGGCCGCTCCACAAGTCATTGAAGCCGACCAGGGGGCCCCGCTCATCCGGGCCACTGGTCAGGTCAAGTCCACCGAACAGGTACACGGCATCCCCCACCGCCGTCATCGCCGGAACCCGGCGGACACAGGGGCGCAGGGCCGTCGGCCCGACCAGCTTGCCGCTGTTGTGCGGTTCGATCAACCGCCAGCGGTGGGTTCTCAGATCCAACTGCCACAGATCGTTCAACTGGGGACTGTTTCCCGTCTCGCCACCGAACCCGCCAAAAATGTACCAGTGATGCCCAACGCGAGCCTGTCCCACTCCGTACCGGCCGAATGGCCGAGTCCCCGGCTCGATCCGCTTGATCTGCCTGGCCAACTCCGTCCAACGTCCGGTCTTCGGGTCAAACGACCAGAGGTCGTTGTAGAACTGGGGTGAACGGTCTTCGGAATCCCGACCGCCCCAGAGGTAGATCCTTCCGTCGTACTCGGTCACCGCGGGACAGTACCTCTTGGCCGGCCATGGCCGACGCCGATCCTCCTCCCCCGTGCCGTGAATCGTCCAACGTTTCGAGTCGACATCAAAAGACCAGAGTTGGGGGCTGAGAACCACGCGATTGCGGTAGCCCCCCCATCCGCCAAAAAGAAAGATCCTGCGGCCGATGACCGCGACACCCATCGCCGCATCGGCGGCCGGCCGGGTGGCGTCGACCTGGGCCGGCTTGTCCAACACTCGACCGTCATTGGGTTCAAGCAACCTCCATCGCCGTGAGCCTGGCTGATAACTCCACAGATCGTTCAACAGGCGGATTTTCCATCCCTTGGCCAGCGAGGTCAGGCCACCGAAGAGGTAGAACGTTCCGTCGAGTTGGGCCCAACAGGGCAGCACGCGACCGCACGGCCGCTTGGCCGAAGGATCGAAGTCGGCCTGGCCATTGTCTGCTTCGAGTTGCTGCCAGCGACCTGCAGACAGTTCAAATCGCCACAGGTCATTCAGCGACCCCATCGTCCTCAGATCCGCCGGACCGCTCGGCGGCCCGTATCGCGGATAAACTCCACCGAAGAGATACAACGACCGCTTGTACGCCAGCATCCCGTTCCACGGATCACGCGGCACGGGCATCCCGGCTCCCCCGGGCGCATGGGCCACCAGTTGCTTCCAGGACCACGCCGATATCCCCTCGGCGGCATCAGCCCCGACGGATGGAACCCCGGCAACCCCGCCAACAATCGCTCCGGCGGTCGCGTGCAACCACCGACGACGCGACAATCCCCAACCGTCCTGGCCCGTCTCTACTTGACCCACGCCGGCACCTCGCCGTCACCGGTGCTTTTGCCTTCAAGGACCCATGCCAGATTGAACCGTGCCATGGTCGACCCCCCGTTGCCCTCGAAATGCAGAAAGACGGTCCCTTCGGTTGAGGTCCCGGGTCTGCCGGCAGTGACTGACGAATAGGCGAAACGCCCGGCTTCGACCTGCCGCTTGATCGGCCATCTCTTCCCTCCGTCGAAACTCGCCCACACCGTCCCGTGATCCCGCCCGGTCGGGCTATCGCAGTTGGTGTAAAGCAGGATGTCCCGTCCGACCACCGGCAACCGAACCAGCCCACCCATGCAACCATAATTGGAGTTCTGCGGTCCGTCGGGGAGGATCTTGACGAACGTCAGCCCCTTCCAGGTCGCCCCTCCATCGTCGCTCCAGGCCGACCATCGACGACGCGGATTCTTACCCTCGGGAGCCCAATGACGTCGCGAGTTGTAGTAAATCCGGCCATCGGAGAGTTCGGCGACCGTCGCTTCGCCGGTCCCCTTGGCCGGGAACGGAGCACTCGTCTGCCAGGTCTTGCCGCCATCGTCGCTGAAGACCGCGTTGGTGTAATGGTTGGGCCACCGTGCCCGCTCGTTCTTTCCGGCGTACCAGCGAGACGGCCTCAACAAACGCCCCTTGTGCTTGCCTCGACGCAAAGTGATCCCATGCTCGTTCATGTGCATCGCCGGCACATTCCCCTTGGGATCGGGCTTGATCACCGCCTGCACCTTCGCCCAGGTTTTTCCATGGTCCTTACTGCGGAACACTTCCAACGGGGCGGGAGGGTGCTGTTTTTCGGCAAAGGCGATGATGTGGCCGGTGGACTCATCGACGGTCAGTCCGCCGCTCTGGAGTGCCGGATTGGCAATCGTGATCTCTTTGCCCCACGTCTTCCCCCCATCCTCGCTTCGCTTCACCCGCAGGCTCCGGCTGCCCCAACTGGCCAACACCGTGCCGTCGACGGCCACCACCACGTTGGGAAATCGTTCGCCGGAGAAAACCCTGCCCATCTCCAGCCGGGCCTTGCCCAGGTGTGGCTTCAGGCCCGCTTCGGAGTTGTGACCGGCCGCGGTCTTGAAAACGGACTTCTCTGCCAGAGCCGTCGGCGGGTGCAGAAGAAGAACTCCGGAGAACAAGACAGACAACAGGATGCTGCGGACAGTGTTCATGATGATCGGCTGGGTCCGTTGAGGATGTGGAACGAGGTGATGGCCCGGCGGTCAAGCCGTGAAATCGGATCGACGTCACAACGAGGCACCCGGTCGACCGCAACAGTATGTCAGGTTTCTGCGGTCACGTCTCATCAACCACGAATGGTCATAACGCCCCGGGCATCGCTCTACGGATCCGGCAACGTCCAGCGAAGATTGCGGAACCGCGGCCGTGCCCCCGACCATTTCTTGCTGCCAACCACACGGCCGTCGCGGCTGTCGAAAAAGCCTCGGAAACCCAACTGATCAGCATGGTCCCACGAAGCCAATGTCGACTTGCCGTCCGGCGTTTTGAACGCCGACGCCGGCAACATCACCGATTGCCACTCTCCAGGTCAACGGCAGCCACCACATCACGCTGCCTGCCACGATATCCGCGAAAGAAGTTCGGGTTGACGCTCGAGAAACGTCAGCCCGCGCCGCCCCAGTTGATCGACAGGCAGGCGTAACCCCGTCGCGCGTAGTACTTCACTTCGTGCAGAAAGGCCCGTTGACCACCACCATGAAGATGCAGCAATCCGGGAAGATTTCGGCCCGATTTCGGAACGGCATAAAAACCCGCCAACCGGGCCTTGCGGTTCTTGAACGTGCCGACGTGGAAAGTGACGTACCGCAGACGAAGGCCGTCTTCTTCCCAGTCACGGATCACGCGGGTGTCCAGGGGCTCAGCTGTCGGATCGAAGTCCGCCGCAATCTCGGCCACCGACCCCGGCACGGGCTCTTCAGCCCACCCGATCACCGGAACCACCAGCAAAAGAACCAGGACTCTCAATATCCCAACCGTGGCAAAAACAGTCCCGCACCCTGCGACAGGCGTTTCTTTGCCATCCGGGAGACCGATCGAATCGACGAGCCTGTCCACCACCACAAATCTCGACTTTCGTTCGGGTCCGACCGGGCTGACGGTTTGCCTGCGCCCTCACCCCCAGTCTAATCGGGAGCAGTCCGATTCTCTCCACCACCCAACCGCAGAGGCAACCATGCCCCCTCAACGACTCGGCTTCGAAGACATTTACCCGTCCGGGCCACATTACAGCCGCGGAGTCCGGGCCGGCAACACGCTCTATCTTGCCGGCTGCACTGCCAACGGCTCACCGGCCGAAAATGGCAGTTCGATGGAGCAACTCGACGCGATTCTCGATCGACTGATCCGAATGGTTGAGGCCGAGGGTGGACAGGCAGCCAGCATCGTCAAGTTGAGCACTTACGTGGCCAATCCCGGCGACTGGTTCCCCTTCGACGGAGTCCAGGTCGAGATCTTCCACAAGTATTTCGGTGACGACTACCCGGTCAACACGATCGTTGGCGTCGAATTTCCGACATCCAACGTGCTGCTGGAAATCGACGCAATCGCGGTGCTCGACTAACGACCGGCTGCAGCGGGCTTCACCGAAACAACGAAGTCAAAACCGGTGATCAGCTTGTCTCCTTTTCCCGCATCCTCGGCCAAGACAACTTTCAGCAGGTTGACGCCCGGCTTGAGCCACTCGTGCTTCAGTCGAAACACGTACCGGTGATAGGGGCCGCAGGGCCGTCCCTCCTTGGCGTTCTGTCCGTCCGCGTCAAAAGTCCGGCTGACACTGTCTGCGGGAATCGCGTGGCCGTTGATCTCCAGTGCAAGTCGATCGCTCTCGGCCTGGCCCCGAGACTTGAACTCCAGCGTGAGCGTCCGGGCGGGCTTCGGATTGGTCTCGAACAGCCGCAAGCCGATGGCATCTCCCTTGGCTCCATCCTTGCGTTCAAAGGCAATCCGCTGTGCTTTCGCAACACCACTTGGAGAGTAGATCTGCCAGAGCGGCACGAAGAGGTACTCTCGCGATCGAGAATCCAGACCGTCCGGTTTCTTCAGTTCTGTCAACCAGCTCAGCGTTTTGGGCCAACCGTCAACCAGCCCTCGCGTACCACCCGTCCAGCGTCGCCAGTTGTACTGGTAGTTGTAGATTGAGAGCCCGGCAGCTCCACTGGCAAAAAATCCGCGAGCCAATGCCCGGTAATGCTCGGGCTCGATGTTCTCCGGGTGATTCACCTGGATCAGCGGATGGATCGTCGGAAAGACCTTGCAGTCAGTCCCTCGACACAAGGCCACGTATTGGTCAACGGCGATGTTGAAATCCGAGAAGAAGAAGTCCGACGGGCAGATGTAGTCAACCAGCCGTTCCTGGACCCAGGCTTTCACGTCGAATCCCAGGCGTCGACACTCGAAAAACGTCTGAGGAATTCTCGCCGACAACAGGAGTTTCTTACGGCCGCGTGTCTTGGCGGCCGCGTCGAGCACCGACCGGATCTTTCTCGTCATGTCCGTCAACAGCGGTGCGTTCTCGACCGCCTCGGAACTGTCGAACATGTGACACCACCTCATGTAATCCAGTTCGATCCCGTCGACGTCGAATCTCTTCAGCACCTCGGCAACGAAGGCCACGACCTTGTTTCGTACCCGGGCGTGCTTGTAGTCCAGCCCGCCGGGATATCCGGGGAGCCGAAGGGCAGGATTCTCGACGTAGAACCTGGCTTTCTGGGAAATCCCATGACGATCGTTCATCCTCAGACAGACCAGGAACTGCATGCCGTGTTTGCGGCACCGATCTCTCATGATCTTGATCTGGTTGAGCCCGGCGTCATGCAGGGGACCAAATCCCGGGGAAATCTCGCGAACGCGTGCCTCGTAATCGGCCGTCTTGAACCCGGGAGCCGGCGATTCGAATCGTGCCCACGCGCAATAGACAAACCGATCGACGCCCGCCCGGGCGTGCTGGTCGACAGCATCCTCAATCACCTTTCGGACCGCTGTCGCGTCCAGCGACTGCTTCATTCGCTGCCGCATTGTCAACTGCGAACGCCACAGGCTCTGCTCATCCCAATTGACAACCAGTCGTACGGGACGGCCCACTGGATCGGCAGCAACCGCTGCCAGGTTCGCCCATGGCAACCACACGGCCAGGACCGCCAGAACACCAAAGAAATGTCGCATGTCACGTCGTCCACACAGGTCCATAGGTACCCCTCAAAACGCTCTACGCACTATGTGGCGGTTTCACCTCCAACTCAAGGCAGGCAACGGATCCGCATCCAGCGAGATCTAGCTCTTGGCGAAGTTCCATTTGCGACCTACACTTCAGTCAAAGCTTCGGTTTCGATGTTGAGTCCGAGTTCAAGCGGTCGGAATTCAGCGAGTAGCGCTGTTTCTTTTGAGTTGAGAGCGCTGTTCGTCCGAGCGGGACACGACTGGCAACAACACCAGTTCGCTTCTCCCAGTGAACACACGCTGCCAAGTTCGCCGCCATTCCCAGTTGCCAGCCCGTGGTCTTGACGGCTGCGGGCAGCGGGGCGATCCCGACACACACGGTGCTGCCAAGGCCCGCTGATTCGCCGCCCTGTTCATGCGATCCCTCGATCGCGAAGACACGAAAGAAGACCCTTGAAGACGTTTGCTGAACTGGACCTGATCCCCCCCGTGCAACAGGCACTGGCCGAAGAAAACTACGAGACACCGACACCGATCCAGGCGCAGACAATTCCGCCGGCACTTCGCGGCCGGGATGTCCTGGGATGTGCCCAGACCGGAACTGGAAAAACCGCCGCGTTCGCCGTGCCGATCCTCAATCGCCTGGGATCACACAACCGCAAGGCCCCCCCTCATCGGCCGTTCGTGCTGGTGCTGGCACCGACCCGGGAACTGGCGATCCAGATCGACCAGAGTTTCTCGACCTACGGAACCCATCTGAAGCTTCGCCAGACAGTGATCTACGGCGGGGTGAACCAGACACGCCAGGTGCGGACACTGAAGCGAGGGGCCCATATCCTGGTCGCCACTCCAGGCCGGCTGATTGACCTGATGAACCAGGGCCACATCCATCTCGACCTGCTCGATGTCTTCGTATTGGACGAGGCCGACCGGATGCTCGACATGGGCTTTCTGCCGGACCTGAAACGAATCATCAGCCAGCTGCCAACCAAGCGACAATCCCTGTTCTTCTCGGCCACCATGCCGGACAACATCATCGAGTTGTCCCGGAGCCTGCTGTCCAACCCGGTCAGTGTCGATGTCACTCCTGAACAAGTCAGTGTCGAGAAGATCGAGCAACAGGTTCACTTCGTCGACCGTCGCGGCAAGCAGGAATTGTTGCGAGCAATACTGCAATCACCCGACGTCGTCCGGGCCCTGGTCTTCACCAAGACCAAACGGCGAGCCAACGTTGTCACCAAGCAGTTGATCCGCAAGGGAGTCGGAGCAACAGTGATCCACGGCAACAAATCACAGGGTGCCCGCGTGAGAGCACTCGAGGATTTCCGCTCCGGCCGGGCCCGTGTGCTTGTGGCCACAGATGTTGCGGCTCGCGGCATCGACATCGACGGTATCACTCACGTGATCAACCTGGACATTCCGATCGAACCCGAAGCCTACGTGCACCGGATTGGACGGACCGGCCGAGCCGGTGCAGAAGGCGTGGCCCTGTCGTTCTGCAGCCCCGAGGAACAAAACGAACTGAGAGCCATCGAAAGACTGATCGGACAGAAAGTGCCCGCGGCCAATTCTCCCTCGCAGGCGGGATCCGATGGACAACACCCGGCCGTCGCACCAGGCAATTCGCAGGTTTCCGGCGGCGCTGCCCCCGGCCCCACTCGCAGACAGCCACCCCGCACCGGACAACCCGATCCGAATCATCGGTTCCGATCGGGACAGAACCAGAAACGTGGACGAAAGCGGGACCGACAACCGAATCGCCAGGCCAACCAGCAGCAGGGCGCAGCGCACGGCCAGATCAAGCTGATCACACACAAGGGCTTCGGCTTCATCGGCAACGGCGGCGCCAAGGATCTGTTCTTTCACCGGTCGGCCGTCGAGGGCATTCGCTTCGAAGACCTCCGGCAGGGCCAGCAGGTGTCATTCACCGTCGGGCAAGGCCCGCGTGGCCCCTGCGCCACAAACGTGCAAGTGATGTGAGGGAGCCTTCACGGCTTCCAGCAGACCGGTTGTCCGAGACGGGCCATGACTTCCACTGCCGAAATTGTCGTCATTGGTGGTGGGGTGCACGGAGCCAGTCTCGCCTTTCACCTGGCTGTCGCCGACGTGGGTCACGTCGTGCTGCTCGAAAAACAGCACATCGCTTCCGGACCGACTGCACAGTCAGGAGCAATGATCCGGGCACTGTTCAACACCAGGACCTACGTCGATCTGGTCGTCGCCTCGACACGGATGTTCGAGAACTGGGACGCCATCGTTGGCGGTAATGCCGGCTTCGTCCAGCAGGGGTTTCTGAGAATCACCAACACGCTGGATGCGGCTGCGATCGGTGGCGACCTGGAACTGACCCGGAAGGCCGGCGAACCGTTTCAGATGCTGACAACCGAGGAACTCTCGCAACTCGTCCCGGCAGGCAAGTTCCAGGAAGAGGAAATCGGCATTCTGTTCCCCACGGGTGGCTATGCCGATCCGTTCAGAACAACCGTCGAACTTGCCGACGCCGCACGCCGCCACGGCGCCGAGATTCGCGAAGGTGTCCAGGTCACCGACATCCGCATCGACGGAGGTTGCGTCACGGCGGTCGAGACCGACTCGGGCACGATTGCCACGTCCCTGGCCGTCAACTGCGCTGGTTCCTGGTCAGACCGCATTGCTGCCATGGCAGGAGTGCAACTGCCGATCCTGATCCAGCCAGCACCAACCTGCCTGTTCCGCAGGCCCGATTCGATGACCACGATTGGCCCAATCCTCTCGGACGGCGTCAACCAGGTGTACCTGCGAGCGATGGGCGACGCGGTTTACCGCGCAGCCCATTTTGGTCTGTCGGCAGAGATCGTCGACCCCGACAACTTCGATGACACCGTTCCCGCCGGGCAAGCGAGAATGCTGAAAGAGGGGCTTGGCAATCGTTACGACGCCCTGCAACGGGCCCCGAGCCTGGGAGGCTTCACGGCTCTGTATGACATGACCCCCGACGGCCATCCGATCGTCGGCCCCATCGAGAACGTCAAGGGATTCTGGTGTGACTGCGGCTGGAGCGGAAACGGATTCGCGCCGGCCCCGGCAGTCGGCCGGTCACTGGCCCAGATGATCATCGGCAGCGCCCCCGACATCGACCTTGGCCATTTCTGCTGGCCGCGGTCTGCCGATGTGAGCAGACGGGTCAATTGCGACTGGATCCACGACTGAAACGCTCAGCATCCCCCACGGGGTTTCCTCTAGACCTTCGAGAACAGCGTTCCCAGCGCAGTCCCGGAACTGTCCGAGAAGCGATCCTCCTCGATGCCCATCGAGTGCAGGATGCTGAGGAACATGTTCGACATCTTCGTGGCACCGCCCTGATGGTAGAGGCCGTGCTTCAGCCCCATGTTGGAGCCGCCGACCACCATCGTCGGCAAGTTCCGCGGGTTGTGCGTTGTGCTGGCCCCACTGCCGTAGAGCACGATGCTGTTGTCCAGCACGGTACCAGTCTTGTCCTTGAACTCACTCAGACGACCGAAGAAATAGGCCAGTTGCTCGCTGAGGAACCTGTCGTACTTGGCGAACTCCAACTGCCCCGCCTTGTCACCGGCGTGCGACAGACTGTGGTGGGTCTGCTTCAGGCCCAGCTTCAGGGGGAACG
This sequence comes from Planctomycetaceae bacterium, assembly GCA_002724315.1. Taxonomy (GTDB): domain Bacteria; phylum Planctomycetota; class Planctomycetia; order Planctomycetales; family Planctomycetaceae; genus UBA8437. The sequence continues at coordinate 68,268 of PBOJ01000032.1, forward strand.
TGTCGCTGATCCCCATGCCATCCTCACGGTTGAGCATGAAGGCGACGCTGCGAGTGATGTCGGCGTCGAAGGCCAGCGCGATCAGGTCGAACATGTTGCGGTAGTAGTCCTGCGGCTTGCCCTCGTTGGTCACGTCAAGATCCAGGTGCTTGTAGTCCTGCTCCTTCAACGGAATGTCGACCCATTTTTCCGAGGCGATCAACCGCGACTCGACCTCGCTCAACGAGGTGAGGTACTGGTCCATCTTCTGACGGTCCGAACGTCCCAGCTTCCGGTTCAGTGACTTGGCGCTCTCGAGCACCGCGTCGACCAGCTTGATTCTTCTCTTCAGCTTCGTCCGCTCCACTTCCATCGAGGCCCGGTCAGCACGGAACAGGCGGTCGAAGATCCGACGAGGGTTGTTCTCGGCCGGGATCGGCTTGCCCTCGAGGTTGTAGGAGATCGTTCCGGTGCGAGAGAGGAATCCGGTTCCCGCGTCAATCGAGAGAACCAGCGAGGGCTGGCGACAGAACTGCTTGGTGTGGTGTGCGACGATCTGGTCGAGACCAACCGAGTTGAATTTCCCGGGGCGGGGATTGTGCAACGGAGCACCGGTCAACCACATGTCCGAACAGATGTGGGGGTCCGCTTTGACCCCGTTCTCATGAAACATCCCCCCCAGGAAGCTCAACTGGTCACGAAACGCGGCCAAGGGTTCGGTCGACTTGCCGAAGACGAACTGGCCATCCTTCTCCGCCCTGGGGAACCAACTCCAGTCGTCGATCCCGTGTTCGGGCTTGGGCAACGACATCCCGTTTGCCGTGTAGATCGCACACAGACGCCTCGGCGAACGCGTCGAAACCTCTTCGCCCATCGCCTCCAGCACCGGCAGCGCCAGGGATGCCCCGGCTATGCCCTTGAGAACGGCACGACGATCGAGTTTCACGGGAGTGGTCATGGACGATTCCATCTATTATCGATTGTTTCCGAGACGGGACTCAGCGGCCCCGTCGAAAGCCGTTTGTATCCGCCTTCAACCTCAATTCCAACAGCAGACCGTCGTTGTCCGCTTCCTATTCATACTCATCGACGACCGGACCGGTATCACTTCTCGAGAAACACCGGACTGTTGATCACGATCCGAAATGCATCCAGGACGCGGTAATCCGTCTTCTCCAACTCTACGGCCTGTTCCCGCAGGAACTCAAGTTCGTTGTAGCTCAATGTCCGTCCCGTGGCGTAGGTCGCAAGGTGCTTCAGGAAGCTGAAGGCCACCGCGTCGATCCGGTCCTCCGCCAGGTAGGTCTTCAATGCCCCGGCATCGGCGATCTCGGTCTTGTCCGGCAGCGTCGATTGCGGATCGTGTGCCTTGTCGTCGCGGAAAAGCCCTCCCGCATCAAACTGCTCGAACGGAAGCCCCCAGGGATCGATCCCCGCATGGCACTTGGCACACCCCTTCTGGTTACGATGCCGTTCCAGTCGCTGCCGCAGCGTCAGCTTCTCCTTGTCATCCTCGGACAGGTCCGGCACGTTGGGCGGAGGTGGTTCGGGCGGCTCGGCGATGATCTTCCGGGCGAGCCACGCTCCCCGCTTGACCGGATTCGACTCGCGACCGTTGGACAGCCCGGCCAGAATACCGGCCTGCGAGAGCAGGCCTCCCAGGTTCTCGTTGTCGTGTCGAATCGCCACAAAATCGAAACCGCTCTCGACGCGATCACTCAACCTGTAGTAATTGGCCACCACCTCGTTGGCGACGATGAACTCCGACCGGACCAGGTTCCGCAGCGACAGATTCTCCCGGACCAGGTGTCGCAGGAACCTCGCCGGCTCCTCCCTGAGTTGCGTCCGCGTGTCACGTGTCAGCCTGGGAAACCGCTTGCGATCGACCTCGAGCACATCAAACTTCTCCAGGCTCAGCCACTGGCTGGTGAACTCGCGGACGAACCGCCATGACCTCGAGTCCTTGAGCAATCTCAGCATTTCAGAATCGAGCGACTCGTGCAGCGAGCCCGAGGCGGCCAGTTGCAGCAGGTTTTCGTCCGGAGCCGTGTTCCAGAGGAAATACGACAACTTGGACGCCAGCTCGTAATCCTCCAGCGGCTCGGGCTTTGGCGTCTGGCTGTTCTCGATCAGAAACAGGAACTGGGGAGAGGTCAGCACGACCATCAGCGAGTCCTTGATACTCGCCGTGAAGTTGGACGACTTCTGGAACGCCCCTTCCCAGACAGCGACGAACGTCGAAAGTTCGACCGCTGTCACCGGACGCCGAAACGCCCGCGATGCAAACGCCCCGATCACCTCCTCGGCATACTCCCGCGTCTCCCCCTTGTTCTCCGAATCGAGAAATATCGCCCGGTGACTTTTTGGCGGCCAGGTTTCGTAATACGGCCCCTCGAACTCCACCGACCGCACCGCCAGCCGGGGCATATCACGGCCGTCGGTGAATTCGCTGCGGACCCCAATTTCGCGGATCCCGGCCAGGTAGTTGACGTTGTCCTCCTCGACATCGGGACTCGGGAAGTTGTCGATCGCCCCCTCGAAAACATAATCGGCCAATGTCGTCGGCTCGACCAACTGAGGCGGACCGACCGGGGAAAGCGTACTGCCGCAATCACGGCGCAGACCAACGTGGACACCCAGCCGTGGCACCCGCTTCTCGAACGCCGCAAAACGAATCGCAACCGGATCGTCATCGGCCAGGGGAGTGAACACGACCCGTCCAACCTGCTGCCCGTTGCCCCAACGAGCAACCAGTTTCAGAGATCCCACCGGCAACCGCACGGCCAGGAACGCCGGCTGATCAAGCAGACCGGTAAAATGACGGTTGCCAAGGGTCAGGGCCAGGTTCTGAGGTTTTTCGTTCGGGGGAGCCACGGCGAACTTCCGACCGGGTTCGACCAGGGCCTGCAGTTCGGCCACCGCCAGCGCCCGTCGGTAGAACCGCACCTCGTCGATGTCTCCCTTGAAGAACTGAGCTCCCTGGACACGGCCGATGTGCAGTTGGACTTTCGGATTGTCCAGGTCCCACTTGCCGACTTTCCCGGCCCCCACCTCGAAACCGTTGACATACAGACGAGTCATCTTGTCGTCCCGCCGGCAGATGACGGCCACATGCTGCCACTGTCCGCGGCGAATCACCCCGGGCCGCGACTGCACGGTGCCGTTGTGCTCATTGCCCGACTTGGCCGTCTCCAGTCTCAGCACACCGTTCCCGTTGGGCATGTCGAAGACAAAACCCTGCTGGTGCCCGTAGCCACCCAGGCAGACGATGCCAGCCTGCCTCAGTTCGCTCGGCCGGACCCAGGCGGCGACGGTAAATTCGCCGTCCCCGATCTTCATGGTCCCGTCCCGCGGTACGACGAGATGGCCACTTTTCCCGTCCAGCGCCACCGCCTTTCCAAACGGCGAGTCAACGAACCGAACCTCACCAACCACCTTGGCGGCCACCTTGGCCGGAGGCTTTTCGAGCGGCAACCTCCGAACGTCTCCATCGAGAGCCCAGGCTCCGATCAACGCGTCATCGAGCTTCGAGCCATCGACGGCGACTTTCCGATCGCCCCCGACACCAGACCCTCGAATGACGTCGACCTGGTAGATCCCTGCGGTGTCGATCTCAACTTTCTGAGGTTTCCCGGCGTCTGCGGTTGGCGTTTCCGCGACGACGGCTCCCTCGGAATCGGCAGGACGGGCAGCGGTCCCACCGTCAAGCAACAGACCGTCTTCGACTCGTGCCGCCTTCACCGTCACGCGGAAACGGCCGTGATCGGGGAGTTGACGAAGCGATATCTTGAAGTTGGCCCGTGGCCCGTAGGTGCTCTCGACCCCGAACAGTTCGGCGCTGGGAATCGCCGGACGCAGCATCAGGCCATTGTCGCCCGGCTGGTAAGCCAGCCCCTTGGGATAGCCGTCAGTACCCCGGACGCAGGCGAAGACATTGTGATAGATACTGTCGTATTCGCGCCAACCGCGGACCGTAGCGTTCCCCTGGTACCCCTCGATGAACCGGTACTTGGTTCGCATCACGAACGGCTCAAAAACGAACGGCTTCTTTGGCACCGGTTGCGAAACGATGAAGTCGCTGTTGCGAAGCAATCGGCTGAGAGCCCCCAGGATCAATTTGTCCTTGAACGGCTTCGGGTTGATCTGGTCACCGAGTTCCACGCGGAAGGTCTGAATCACCGGTTTCACGGACTCGTCGACGATCGCTCGCTCGAGTGCCTTTTCGGCGATATCAAAATAGGCCTCGATCAGCAGAGGGGACAACACCATGGACTCGCCGTTGTTGAGGAACCCGTCGGCTGACACGCTGTCAGCCGGCAGCACGTCAGCCAGTTCGTCCTCGATGCCGATCAGATCGCGGAGCGTGTTGCGGTACTGGGAAACGGTCAGTCTTCGCACTGTTCCGTTCTTGTCGCGGACACGAGTGCGGGCCACAGCCAGAGCCTCCGCGATCCACGAATCCATCACTTCCCGCTCTTCAACACTCAACTGCGGCTCGTCCTCGGGTGGCATCACCTGGTCAGCCACCTGGTGCCGAATGCCTTTCCACAGCGGCAGCCAGCGATCCTCGAGGCCACCGTCGAGTCGATCCACGCGGATCCCGGATTCGATTTTTTTCTCGCCATGGCACCGCACGCAGTACCTGGCCAACAGCGGTTCCACCTGCTTCTCGAAGCGGCTCTTCACCGTCGCTGCCCGCTGCGCAAACGTATCGACCGGATCCTGATCCTTGGCAAACAGGATCGGCGGTGATTCGGAACCCAGATCGGATTCGACTGACGACGCCGACATTCCGGCCGAATTGTCACCTTGCTCGGACGACTGACAGCCGATCGAGGCCGCGAGCAACATCCATGGCACAACGCGTTTCATCAATGATCTCCCCGGCCGAACCCGGGGCACAATTCGTGCGAACCCGCTCGGTCACCGCCTAGTCTGTCGAAAAACAGGGCAGGGCATCAAGGTTGGGTCACGACGCACGCCACACGCCACACGCCCCTCTGGTCCGCAGCGGTGCCGTCACACGCCTCGTAGAGCATCGCGAAACGTCCGGACTCGGCTGTCGAACCGGGCAACTCCACGACACACATCTCCGAACACTTCGCCGCATCGACACCGTCACCGGCCGGCGACAGGACCGGTTCGGGATCAATCACCCATTCCAGTCCATCCTCGGAAACAGCCGTCATGACAGTGGCCACCTGGGGACAACTGTAAGCGGCGAAGTACATCCGGAACTGCGAGGCCCCCAGCCGCAGGATCTCTGAAGCGAATGCGGTGTGGGTGGCGTGAGGCGGCGTTTCGGCGATTCGAACACCCGTCTCCAGTTCGAATGTCGTACCACCATCGCCAGAAACAGCGCTGACAATCCCGACGCCGCGTTGATGGAGGTACATCCGCCAGCGACCGTCGTCGAGAAACACGATCCTCGGAGACGAGATGTTGGACTCCTCGATGGCCAGTCGCTCCCCCGGCTCGACGTCCCAGTTCACACCGTCATCGTCCGAGACAGCACTCCGGATGGCGCTCCGAACCGACTGCGGCCCTGGGCAACACTCGAAGAACATACGCAGGCGGCCCGTGGCACCGGCCATCGGAACCACTTCCGATGACACCACCCGGAACTCACCGGCTCCTCCTTGTTCGGCACTCAGCCTCACGCCCGGCTCAGGCGTCCAGTTCAAGCCGTCTGCAGACACCGCACTGAGAATCCTCGTGGTCGAATTGTCGTAGTCGTTGGCACCGGCGGGAAAACCGGTTCGTGGCAGGATCTGCGAGTAGAAGACCCGATACCCGCCGCCGGAGAGTCTTACGACCCGTGGGCTGACCGCTCCACACAGGCCGGTCCGAACGGCATCAGCAGCCCAGGTTGCCTCGGGAGCGGGACTGGTGTCCTCATCGGGAGCAGCATCAATGGCCACCAAGGCCGGCCGCACCCACTCGCGCCCCGGATCACATGACACGTCATGAACACGTGGAGATGCGATCTGGACTTTCGTCAGGTTGATCATCGAGACACAGGGCCTTCCGGGCTTGCACCCGCGGTGCCTCACGGGACATCGGCCGGCCGCCGACATCAGGTGTCAGCGGCCGCTCGATCCTTGAGAGACTCTGTGATCAGTCGAAAATCACGTCGAGTGTCTTGCCGACGACCTTGCCGAGTCCGGTGAGAGGCTTGGTGACAACGCCGAGAACCTTGGAGGTTGTCTTTTTCGGTGGCGCCTTTTTGTCGGCCTCGACCTTGGCAGCTTTGGCTTTTTCTGCAGCGGCCTTGACGGCCCTGGCCTTCTCGGCAGCCGCCTTGGCGGCAGCAACCTTGGCCGCTTTGGCCTTTTCTGCAGCGGCCTTGACGGCCTTGGCCTTCTCGGCAGCCGCCTTGGCGGCAGCGACCTTGGCAGCTTTGGCCTTTTCTGCAGCGGCCTTGACGGCCTTGGCCTTCTCGGCATTCACCTTGGCTGCAGCGGCCTTGGCCGCCGCTTTTTTGGTCGATGCGAGATTGCTGACCCGGACGAGCTTCATCAGTCGTCCCGAGACGTTCCAGTCCTGGACATAAAGGTTGCCGTCTTTGTCCCAGTAGGATCCGTGGGTCCCGCTGAAGACGCCCTCGATCCACTGAGCCTGGGGCACCCGGAAGTTGACCCGCGTCTTGGGATTCACGTTGTGACCCAACACCGAGATGATCGTGTTGCTCTTGTCGAGAATCACGAGCCGACCGTGCAGATCGGGCACCGCCACGTAGTCTCCCTGGACGGCCGCCGACGTGGGCATTCCCAGCCCGGTCACGACCTCGGCGATGAACTTTCCGTCAAGGCTGTAATGCACCAGTCGCCCCTTGGGCTGGTGGTTGCGATCGCAGACAAGAATTCGTGGCGGGTCGTAACGCGTGTCCAATGTCATCCCATGCGCGGTGTTGAACTGCTTCAGACCGTTGCCCTTCGAACCGAAGTGCATCAGGTACTTGCCGGTCTTGTCGTACTTGAAGATGTGGTTGCTGGCGTAGCCATTGGAGAGAATGATGTCACCGTTGGGGGCCACGGTGATCGCCGTTGGACTGAATGGGAACTTTGTCTTCTTCCCCTTGTTCAAACCCGACTCTTCGGGGAACGGCAGTCGCAACACGATGTCGCCGGTCACCGCATGAAACTTGATCCCCTCCCGGGCACTGTTCCTGGCGGCATAAATGAATTCGTCGTTGCCCTCTTGGCGAATCTCCACGTCGTGGATGTTCGTGTAGTCCTTGCCCAGGAACTTGCGAACCACCTTGCCCGAGGGAGTGAAAACAAAAACCCCAGCATTGGCGCTGGTGTAGATGTTGCCCGCCTTGTCAACCACAACACCGCCGTGGGTCGGCCCGAGCACGGACTTGCCGTTGGCGTCCAGCCCCCAGCCCGGAACGGTCTCGAAGGTCATCAGGCCACTGCCCATCCGCACCGGCTCCACCTTGTCGGCAGCGAACATCGACAGCGTCAAGCCAAGAAGAATCGTGGCCGCGATCGGGAGTGAGCGGGACGACATGATGTGAACTCCTGGGTGTGTCTGATCGGTCGTGGGTGACTGGAAGATCGACGAGCGCCCGCAGTCAAACACGCGGCAACGCGGCCGAACAGTCCAAGCTACACACCGGGGCAGGGGGGAGCAAGCAATTCTCCGGGACCACGTGAAGCCGTCGACGACCGATGTCGCTTCCGACTGGCAATCCACAGTCCTTGATGTTCAAACTTGTCGCTCTCAACACGTTTCTGGTAACACCACCGGGCGAAACTGTCTCCGGTTGAAGCGGCACACGGCTGATGAAAAATCTTTCGACGCCCCAACGGAAACATCGCAGCGAACGTCTTGCCCTTCTGATGATCTGGGCCTTCGTCGGATTGGTCGGGATGGCACTGTTCGGCTACGGCCACCTCAAGCTCCAGGAGTCGAGGGCCAGCGTAGAGTGGCCGACCACCAACGGACGAATCATCACCTCCCGGGTCGAGTCTCACGAGAGTGAAGATGGCACCACCTATTCGGCGGACATCGTGTATGTCTACAACGTGGAGGGCACGGAACACTCTTCAGATGTCGTGGTCATCGGTGGGCACGAATACTCGGCCCACGACGTAGTGCAGCGTTATCCGGCCGACAAAAACGTCACAGTTTCGTACGCCCCTGACGATGTGACCAATGCCGTGCTTGAGCCGGGCGTCGAGTCGTACCTTTTCCAGACGTGGGGCATTTCTGCTGTCACGGGCTCCCTGTTCTTTGCCCTGATCTTCAACACGCTCCTGCGAGTGGTGGCCGGAGAAGAGCGAAGCCTGCTGGACAAACTGGTGATCTACCCGGTCAAGGGCCTGTGGTTATCGTTGGGCTTCGGGAACCGGCACCCTTTCATCCTGGCGGTGCTGGTTACCGCCGGCATATATCTCTCGACGCTCGACCTTTGGGGCCTGGAGTACGTGTTTGCCACCGCCGCCGCGATTTATCTGCTGGTGTTGATCTTTGCCCTGTATTTCAAGTTTCTCGGGTGGCTCTCCAGTCTCAGCGAGAAGTCGTGACCGACCCCAATCCGGCGGGCTGACGACCAGCCCTCACTCCAGCCCAAGAATCCGTCGGTTCACCCCGACGTCACCCGATCCGCCTCCGGCAAAGTCATCGAAGGCCACATCGGTCGTCTCGATGAGATGCCGCGAGATGAATTCGGCTCCCTCACGAGCTCCCTGTTCAGGGCTCTTCACCGCACATTCCCACTCCAGCACGGCCCAGCCATCAAAACCGGCTTCGGTCAGCAACGTGAAGACCTGGCCGAAATCCACCTGGCCATCGCCGAGAGAGCGAAACCGTCCCGCACGATCGGTCCACGGCTGGTATCCCCCGTAGACACCGACTCGCCCCGACGGCCGGAACTCGGCATCCTTGACGTGGAACCCCTCGATCCGCTCGCCGAAGATGCGAATGAACTCCAGGTAATCCAGTTGTTGCAGCAGGAAGTGGCTGGGATCGTAGTTGATGCAGGCCGCGGGGTGATCGTCGACCTTGTCGAGAAACATCTCGAACGTCGCTCCGTCAAAGAGATCCGACCCGGGGTGCAGCTCGAAGGTGATCGTCACCCCGTTGTCAGCCGCCTCGTCCAGAAGAGGACGCCACCGGGTGGCCAGTTCGCTGAATGCTTCGTCGATGATCCCCACGGGTCGCTGCGGCCACGGATAGACCATCTGCCAGGCGAACCCACCCGAGAGAACCGGGACACTGGGAGTCCCCATGTGTGCCGACGCGGCGATCAGCTTCCGGATCTGGTCCGAAGCCCAAGCGGTTCGCTCGCCCCCATCCAGACCCTCCGGGTGAAACGCAGCGAACATCTCTCCATAAGCGGGGTGCACGGCCAGCACCTGTCCCTGCAAATAACCGGTCAACTCGGTGACCTCCAGCCCCAGTGCAGCCAACCGCCCGATATAGTCCTCGCAGTACGTCGCCGATTCGGCAGCCTGGTCCAGATCGAGAGTCCGAGGGTCCCACCCTGGAATCTGCACTCCCCGGTAGCCCAGTTCGGCGAACCATCCCGCAATCGACTCCAGCGAGTTGAACGGCGGTTCGTCACGAAGGAACTGTGCCAGAAAGACGGCCGGCCCCTTGATGCTGCTCATGCTGAAGATCCCCGGTGCGCCGTGCCGTGGCTGGTGATTCGGTCCGGCGGCAACCCACCAGCCGGTCACGTGGCAGACTCGGGACTGCAGTTCTCAAAGTCAACCGGACCCACGGTGGCTGGAAGACGTCACGACGTGCGGATAGGTTGCGAGTTGGCATGGCGGGAACTTGGCCAATCCGACCGGAGATGATCATGACACGAACCCAGGCGATATTGCTCACCCTGCTGGTGTGCGGTGTCACGGACGCAGCGGACCCGATTCAGATCGGATCGCGACTCGAATTGATGATCGATGACCACCTGGTCGCTTCGACCAGGGGCCGCATCGGGCTGCAAATGCACAGGCCCGTCCGTCGCAACGTTGCGTTGGTCACCGACAACAAGTGGGAGGGCAACGCGTGCACCTACACGTCGGTCTTCCAGGATGGAGACCGCTACCGCATGTACTTCGGATCTCTGCATTACGAGATGACCGAGGGCAAGCTGATCCAGGGCCATCCGCCGTTCACCTGTTATGCCGAAAGCCGTGACGGGATCCACTGGACCAAGCCGAACCTCGGACTGGTGGAATTCGAAGGTTCCAGGAAGAACAACATTGTCCTGGCCAATGGGACGATTCCGGGACTGGTCGTCGATGCGGCTCACATCGCGGTGTTCAAGGACAGCAATCCAAAGTGCCCGCCTGCCGAGCAGTACAAAGCACTCATTCGTTCCCGGGCGGCAAAAGGCCTGTACGCGTTGAAGTCGCCCGACGGCTTTCATTTCTCACCGATCACCAAACAACTGGTCATCACCGACGGCGCATTCGACTCCGAGAACCTCGCCTTCTGGGACTCCGCCCGTGGCGAATACCGCGCCTACTTTCGCGATTTCCAGAGAGGGATTCGCGGAATCAAAACCTCCAAGTCAAAGAACTTCGTGGACTGGAGCAAACCCGAATGGCTGGTCTTTCCCGGTGCACCCGATGAACACCTGTACACCAACCAGGTCGCACCTTACGCCCGCGCACCACACATCCTGTTCGGGTTCCCAATGAGGTACATCGACCGGGGCCGCGTCGATTCCACCGACAAGCTGCCTCATCCGGAAATGAGACGTCTGCGATCCAGCGTATCCGCGCGTTACGGCAATGCCGTCACCGACGGACTGATGATGACCAGTCGCGACCGGGTGACCTTCAAGCGGTGGGGGGAGGCGATTCTGCGTCCCGGCCCGTCACGGACAAACTCGTGGGTCTACGGCGACAACATCATCGCCTGGGGACTGCTCAGCACCCGGTCGGAGCTCCCCCGCGCCCCGGACGAACTGTCGCTGTTTGCCACCGAGGGCTACTGGGCAGGCAAGAGCATGCACCTGCGGCGATACTCGATCCGAACTGACGGATTCGTGTCGATGCGGGCATCGCTGGCCGGCGGCGAGTTCGTGACCCGGCCCCTGGTCTTTTCCGGCAACAAACTGGTCGTCAACTACTCGACCTCGGCAGCCGGCGGGGTCTGGGTCGAGATCCAGGACGCGGCGGGCAAACCGATTCGAGGGTTTGCCCAGGCCGACTGTCACGAGGTCTTCGGAGACGAAATCGAGCGGGTGGTCACCTGGATGGACTCCGAAACCGTCTCGCGACTCGCCTCCCGGCCGATCCGCCTACGATTCATCCTGAAGGACGCCGACCTGTTCTCGTTCCGGTTCCGTTGAGAGACCGCGGCCCGAACAAGTGTCACGGCATCAGTTGCGTGATCGCCGTTCGGTTTTCCAGCAGCGCGGTCAGTTCTCTCGGGAAACTGCTGTTGACCCGGAACTGGCCCACGTCGATCAGGCTCTGCATGACCGTGGCCTGGAACTGAGACAGCGAAACCGGAAACGCCTGTGGTTCGCCACCGTTGCGGTGAGCCTTCCCGACAACCTGGCCCATCTGCAGATCACCTCCGGCAAATGCCAGCGTACTCAGGCGAGCCCAGTGATCGCGACCACCGTTTTTGTTGACCTTCGGCGTGCGACCAAAGTCCCCCGAAAGAATCAGCAGAATCTTCTTCGAGAGTCCTCGTTGGGCCACATCTTCCAGGAATGTGGACACGGCCTGATCGGCCGTCCGCCCCAGCATCTCCATGCCCGTCACCATGCCCGGATTGTTCTTGTCGGCATGCATGTCCCAGCCCGGGCTGTGGACCGTCACGAACCGGCACCCGGCTTCGCACAACCGTCGGGCCATCAGCATCTGCTTGCCCAGGGGGGAGGGCTTGAACTTCTTGAAGCCGACCGGAATGTGACTCGTGTCGTAGCGACGAACGAGAGCCGGATCCTCGCGAGAAATGTCCAGGGCGGCCGATCCGGTTCCGAGCAGCAGATCGACCGCCTGGTCGTTGAACCGAGATGTGCCGCCGACCGACGCGATCTTCGCGTAACGGCGTTTCCACTGGTCCAGCAACGACAGCAGCAGACGCCGGTCACTGAACCGGTCCTGGGGCATGTTCAATGACATGTTCTCCAGGACCGCACTCTTGTTGCCCGGCTCGAACGGCGAGTAGGGAGAGCCAAGCGATCCGGCCCAGGACCCTCGCCGGACCCGTGTCAGTTCCTGGCGATACTGCGGATCGATCTCGGGCGTGGTCAGCAGGCTGTAGCTCGGCATTCCGGTGCGAGGACTGTTGGTGCCGGCCAGCCTGGCAAAAAGCGACCCCATGCTGAAACCGGTCTTCCGCTCGCCGGTCGGATCCATGCCACCGGTCAGCACTTGGACGTGCGCCTTGACGTGGTCGGTGTTGCGGTGGTGGAACGACCGCACGATGGACATCCCTTGTGCGTGACGGGCCAGGCGGGGAAAGGTGCCGCCGAAGGTGACCCCGGGCAGCGTCGTCGCCACTTCACCGGTCTGGCTGCGAATTTCCGGTGGGGCCCCCATCATCGGATCAAAGGTCTCGATATGGCTGGCTCCTCCGGAGAAGTAGAGGAACACGACAGAGACGTCTTTGACGAACGGTGTCTCGACGGCCTGGGCGGCCTCCAGCGTCAGCACGTCTCCCAGCGACAATCCACCGACTGTGCAGGTACCGACCTGCAGGAACGATCGGCGAGACAATCCGTCGTGCCGTTTCGCATTGTCGTCGGAAAAAACGGTCAGCATTCGCTCGAATCCGGATCGAATAAGCCACCGATGCCTGGCCGGTGATCATTGTAGTCGTATTCCACCTCTCGCACGAATCCCATTTCGACCGACAATGAAGATAATGACCTGAACCCACCGCACGTGGGCCTGACACCTTCACCACGCCCCTCGAAACGACGACCAATTTCCCTGCGAGCCGGTTGACGACAAACTTCCGAGTAGATCCCCCTCGGGTTTCTCGCGTATCATATCGCCGTAAGACAGTTGGCCAGTCATTGACCTGCCCAAACGTTCCGAAAACATGCAACATCCCACAACGACACCATCGCACCCTCTTGTCTCACGTCGGACAGCCGTTCAGGCCGGCACACTGGGGCTGATGGGACTGGGCATGAACCAGGTCGCGAGCCTGCAAGCCGCACCGGCAACCGCGAAACCCCTGTCCGAATTCCGCCGCTGCATCTACATCTTTCTCTCGGGTGGTTTGGCCCAGCAGGACAGCTTTGACCTGAAACCCGATGCCCCGGTCTCGATACGTGGCGAATTCCGCCCGATCGCGACAAGCACTCCGGGCATCGACATCTGCGAACACCTCCCGAAACTGGCACAGCGAAGTCACCTCTGGGCCCTTTGCCGCTCGATGAGCCATTCGACCAACGGCCACACGCTGGGCCATTACTTCATGCTCACCGGCCGGTCGGTGAAGAATCTTGGATTCCGGGGAGACCGACAACCGCGGCCCGGCGACTACCCGTCTATCCTGTCCACCGCGGGATATGCGATCCGGAACCACCCGCAGGTGCCGCGCCAGAACGACAAGCTGCCTCCGGCGGCGGTCGTCCCCGAAACCCTGATCCACTGGTCGGGCGGAACCATCCCCGGACAGTTCGGTGGCCAGATGGGCCACCGGCATGACCCGTGGTTCATCGAGGCTTCCCCGTACCACAACATCCAGCGTGGAGCCTACCCGGAATACAATTTCCCCAACCTGGGGCTGCCGTTCCGAGAGGAAGACCGCGTCTTCCGGGCACCGAACCTGACGCTGCCGCACAGCCTGACGTCGGCGAGATTTACTCGGCGGCTCGACGTGTTGCGGAACATCGAGAAACAACAAAAGCACCTGGACCAGGCTGTCACGGCCCGAAGTTTCGGCCGTCTCCGTGAGGGAGCCATCTCGCTGCTCAACGACCCCAAGGTGCGGCATGCCTTTGACGTCACCAACGAAAAAGACACCGAACAGATCCGCTACGGCCGCAACAGCTACGGCTGGTCGCTGCTGATGGCCCGACGGCTGATCGAAGCCGGCGTCCCGCTGGTCCAGGTCAACCTGGGCAACAACGAGACCTGGGACACGCACGGCGACGCGTTCCCGCGGTTCAAGGAGAAACTGTTCCCTCCAACCGACCGCGGCCTGTCGGCATTGCTGGACGACCTGCACGACCGCGGCCTCCTGGAATCAACGTTGATCGTCATGGCCGGAGAGTTCGGCCGGACGCCCAAGCTCGAATCCAACCGGCACTACACGCTTCCCGGCCGTGACCACTGGGGTGGAGTCCAGACCGTCTTCTTCGCCGGCGGAGGAACACGGGGGGGGACAGTGGTCGGATCATCCGACAAGATTGCCGGCTACCCGGCGGCCAACCCCCAGAGGCCAGAGAACATGGCGGCGACCATCTACCACTCGTTGGGAATTCCTGCCGACGCCGCCTGGCGAGACGATCTCGACCGGCCACACCAGATCTACCACGGCGAACCGATCGCCGAACTGTTCTGAACGCAATCCGCAGCGCAGCCGCAACGGTGCGTCCGGAGTCACTCGACCAGTCCGGACGCCCCAGGCAACGGTGATCCACGGCGGAGAACTGGCCGCCGAGCGCTCCATGCTGCCGACTCGCCGTTGGCCCATCGACGTTACCGCCTGGCCACTCGAAAATCTCAATGTCTTGTCGACAAGCGAACCGGGCATGAGCGACGATCCCCTACTGCGCCCCCAACTGAAAAAAACCATCGGCGGACTGGGATTCCTGTCGCTGGCCTTCGGATCAATGATCGGGGTCGGCTGGATCACCGCCCTGGGCGAGTGGTTTCAGCACGCGGGCCCGGGAGGCACGATGCTGGCGTTTGCCGCCGGTGGTTTGCTGATGATCCTGATCGGTTCCTGCTACTCGGAACTGACCCCAATGTTACCGGTCACCGGCGGAGAGGTGGCCTACGCCTACAGAGCCTTCGGCACGGACAAGGCGTTCCTGGTCGGTTGGTTCCTGGCATTTGGATACCTGGGGGTGTCGGCCTTCGAGGCCGTATCGATCGGCATGGTCCTGGCGTACCTGTTCCCCCAACTGGACGTTTGGCCGCTGTATGAGATCGGTGAGTGGACCGTCTATGGCCCACACCTGGCATTGGCATTTCTGTTCACAGGGCTAATCACAACCGTCAACTTCCTGGGTGTCGGTCTTGCCATGCGACTCCAGGTGATCCTGACCGGCCTCCTGGTCATCTGCGCGTTGCTGTTCGTGGCAGCCGGGATCGGGCAGGGCAGCCCACAGAACCTTGTGCCGCACTTCGCCGAGGGCTCATTGACCGGAACCTGGAAGGGCATTCTGATCGTCTTCGTGATGGCACCATTCATGTTTGTCGGATTCGACACGATCCCACAGGCGGCTGAGGAACGGGCTCCGGGACAGCCGGCGGCGAGGCTCGGCCTCTACATCCTCCTGGCAATCATCGGCTCCACGGTGTTCTATGTCCTGGTGGTCCTGGCTGCCGGGATGGTGACGCCCTGGCAGTCGCTGATCGATGAGAAGTTGCCAACGGCCACGGCGTTTCGTTCCGCATTCGCCTCGCCTGCACTGGCCAACCTGGTGCTGTGTGCCGGCGTGATCGGATTGCTGACAAGCTGGAACGGCTTCTTCCTGGCCGGAACCCGTGTGCTGTTTTCGCTGGGACGTGCACGGATCATCGATCACCGTTTCGGAGAAGTGCACCCCCGTTTCGGGACCCCGGTCCACGCCACGCTTTTCAGCGGACTGGTCACGGCACTGGCCGCCTGCCTGGGCCGCGGCGCCCTGCTGGCCTTCATCAACGTCGGCTCATTCTGCATTTCGGTTGCGTTCGTCGGCGTGGCCCTGTCCCTGCTTCGGCTGCGGGTTATCGCACCGGAGATGGAGCGTCCCTATCGCCTGCCGGCCGGAAAACTGGTGGCGGGCTCCGCAGCGGCAGGATCGTTGCTGGTCGTTCTGGCGATGGTGATTCCGGCCAGCCCCGCTGTGCTCCGGCCCATCGAATGGGCAATTCTCGCCGGACTGTGCCTGTGCGGAATCGCCTTCTGGACGATGGGCCGCCCCCAGCGGGAGACGATTCCTGAAGAGGACCGGGCGAGACTGATTCTGGATGACCGGTGACCGACCACTTCGATCGACACGTCAACAAACCAGACTGACGGAGGTTCTGACAAAATGGAATTTGATGAACTGCGGACCCGATTGATGCCCCTGGACACCGCGTGTGTCTGTGACGCCAACAAGACGCTGCGGGCGGCCGATCCGGCGATCGGCCAATTGCGGATCGCCGACTCGTCCATCCGCCCAGTCCGCACGGGCCTGAAACTGGTCGGACGCGCCCACACCATCCGTTGCCACAATGACTTCTTGACGGTGATCAAAGGGCTCAGTGAGGCCCAGCCGGGCGAAGTGCTGGTAATCGACTCCCAGGGAAGCAACAAGGCCGTTTCGGGGGGACTGTTTCCAACCGAAGCGACTCGGAAAGGACTGGCCGGCATTGTCGTCGACGGTCCCTGCCGTGACACGCGGACCATACGAGCCCTCGAACTCCCCTACTACGCCCGCTCTTTCAGTTCCTACGCCGGAACCACAACGATTCTTGGCGAAACCCAGGTACCAGTCACCTGCGGAGGAGTCACGGTCCATCCCGGGGACATCCTCTTCGGCGACGACGACGGCCTGGTCATCGCCACCGTCGACGAATTGGTCGCCGCGTTGCCGATCGCCGAGGAAATTCAGCAGAAGGAGGAAATCATGCTCGGCAGGATGGCTTCGGGAACGAGCCTGCTGGAGATGCTGAACTTCGAGTCGCACTGGGCGGCTCTCGAAGCGGGCGAATCCAGCAGTCTGCAGTTCACCATCTAGCCAACCGGCGCCGGATCATGAAGTCCGGGTCAATCGCTCTCGGAGAGCCTGCAGCACCGAATAGCCTTCTGCGAGAAACCCCTTCATTTCCGCGACCTGCGGTTCAACCCGTTTCCAGCGACGGAAATAGACGAACACGCCTCGAGCCGCCTCGAACGAAATGTCCGGCCGGGACACAAAGAAGTCCAGCAACCCCTGGTCGAAGAAATCCCGAGTCTCCTGTTCGCTCAACGATTTCAGCACGAAGGCCTTCGAGAAGCCCGGATGGTCATCAAAGTCAATGTCCTGCAAGCCCAGCAGGCTGCCAACAGCATCCAGTGTTCTCTCTGGCCTCAAGTGAAAATCGGGCAACCTCAGATCTGCTGACTGGACCGCGGCCACGGTTTGCCGCCGAACGCGTTTTTGCTTGCCGCGACCGGTAATGTACACGTAATCGAACAAGGCCACTTGCACGTCCGGCGTATCGGCCACGATCAGGTTTTTCAGCGTTCGGCCTCTGCCGATGTCGAACAATGGAAGGCCCGAGAGTCGTTCCGCAAGAGCCTCGTCACCGTCCTCCAGAAACGTCAATTCGAGTTCACCGGCGACCGCGCGAAGACCGTTGGTCCGTTTCTCCTCTCGGCGGCGAACAACAGCTTTGGCGATCAGCAGGCCACCGACGACCAGCGTGATCCACGTGCCGTGGACCAGCACCAGGAACAGCACGAGATTGTCCTCGATCCAGTTCCTCTCCCGTTTCCCCTCAACTTCATTTTCCAGGTGACCTTCGTCATCCCGGTGAACAGCCTCATCACCGTGATCCGGTTCGCCGTCGGCGGCGTCAACGTGCGAAATCAGGGACACCGCCAGCAGACAGCCCACCAGCAATCGCGCCAGCAGAGAACCATCGAACCACGACATCAGTTGCCTCTCG
>PBOJ01000033.1 GCA_002724315.1 Planctomycetaceae bacterium
CGGGTGCTGCTGCTGCCCCGCGACCCCAACGACGGTCGCAACGTCATCGTCGAGATCCGCGGCGCCGAGGGCGGCGAGGAGGCCAACCTGTTCGCCCGCGACCTCCACGACATGTACCAGGCCTTCGCCGCCGCCCACGGCTGGCGCACCGAGCCGCTGGACGCCCGGGACTCCGACATGGGCGGCTTCACCGAGGTGTCGTTCCTCATCAAGGGCGACGACGCCTGGGCCCGGCTCAAGTACGAGGGTGGCGTCCACCGCGTGCAGCGGGTGCCCGTCACCGAGTCGCAGGGCCGCATCCACACCTCGTCGGCGACGGTGATCGTGCTGCCCGAGGCCGACGAGGTCGAGGTCGAGATCGACGAGAACGACCTGCAGGTCGACGTCTACCGATCGTCGGGCCCGGGCGGCCAGTCCGTCAACACCACCGACTCGGCCGTGCGCATCACCCACCTGCCGACCGGCCTCGTGGTCGCCATGCAGGACGAGAAGAGCCAGCTCCAGAACAAGGTCAAGGCCCTGCGGGTGCTGCGCTCCCGGCTGCTCCAGATCGAACAGGACCGCCAGCGGGACGAGGCCTCGGCGGCCCGGCGCGACCAGGTCGGCGGCGGCGGTCGCTCCGAGAAGATCCGGACCTACAACTTCAAGGAGAACCGGGTGACCGACCACCGCATCGGCCTCACGATCCACAAGCTGGACCGGATCCTGGCCGGCGACCTGGACGAGGTCACCGACGGGCTGCTCGCCGACGAGCGCACCCGCCAACTGGCCGATGGCTGACGCCGGCGACCGGCCGGACGGCACGGTCGCCTGGCGGGAGGTGCTGGCCGAGACCACCGCCCGCATCGACGCAGCCGGCCTGCCCGTCGCCGAGGCGCGCTGGATCGTGGAGGAGGCCGGCGGGCTGGATCCCGCCCGCGACGGCGACCTGGACGAGCTCGCCACGGTGCGGACCATGGCCCGCCACGACGACCTGCTGCGGCGCCGGCTGGACGGCGAGCCGCTCCAGTACGTGCTGGGCCACTGGGCGTTCCGCACCCTCGACCTGCTGGTCGACCGGCGGGTGCTGATCCCGCGGCCCGAGACCGAGGCCGTCGTCGGCCACGCCCTCGACGAGTTCGACCGCCTGGCCGTCGGCCGGCCGGGCGACGTCACGGTCGCCGACCTCGGCACCGGTTCCGGGGCCATCGGCCTGTCCGTCGCCGCCGAGCGGACCGCCTCCCGCGTCTGGTGCACCGACCGCTCCGAAGACGCCCTCGCCGTGGCCCGGGCCAACCTGGCCGGCCTCGGCCGCCCGGCCAGCCGGGTGACGCTGGCGGCCGGTTCCTGGTTCGACGCCCTGCCCGACGACCTGCGCGGCCGTCTCGACCTGCTGGTGTCCAACCCGCCCTACGTTGGCGCCGGGGAGCACCTCGCGCCGGAGGTGGTCGACTGGGAGCCGCACGCCGCCCTCGTCCCCGGCCCCGACGGCACCGAGGACCTCGAGGTGCTGGTCGACGGCGCCCCGGCGTGGCTGGCCCCCGGCGGGGCATTCGTGCTCGAACTGGACCCCCGTCAGGTCGAGTCGCTGGCGGCCAGGGCCGCCGCCGCCGGCCTCGTCGACGTCGGTGCCCGTCCCGACCTGGCCGGCCGGGACCGTGCCCTGGTGGCGAGGATGCCGGGATGACCGGTCACCTGCTCGACGCTGTCGCCGACCCGGTGGGCGCCGTGGCCGCCGCCGCCGCCGAACTGCGGGCCGGTCGGCACGTGGTGCTGCCCACCGACACCGTCTACGGCGTGGCCGCCCTGCCGCACGACGCCGATGCCGTGGCGGGCCTGTTCGACCGCAAGGGCCGCGACGCCGCCAAGTCGGTGGCCGTGCTGGTGGCCGACCCTGCCCAGGCGAGGGCACTTGCCGACGCCGACCTCGACGCCCTCGCCGGACTCTGGCCGGGCCCGCTGACCGTGGTCGTCCGTCGCGCGGCCGACGCCGTCCTGCACCTCGGCCCGGAGGCGGAGGCGCTCGGCACCGTCGGCCTGCGCTGCCCCGACCACGACCTGGTCCGGGCCCTGGCCGCCGAGGTCGGGCCACTGGCCACCACCTCGGCCAACCGGTCGGGCGAGCCCAGCCCGCCCACCGCCGCCGAGGCGGCGGCCGTCCTGGGCGGCGACCTGCTGGCACTCGACGGCGGGCCCTGCGATGGGACGCCGTCCACGGTCGTCGACCTGACCGTCTCCCCGGCCGTGGTGCTCCGTGAAGGGGCGCTCGACGTGGCCGCCCTCTCGACCGCCGGGCTGGACGTGGCCCCCCGTTAGCATCGGGCCCATGTCCAGCATCGCCGTCAGCTCCGACCACGCCGGCTTCGCCCTGAAGCAGCACCTCGCCGACGTCCTCCGCGACCTCGGCCACGAGGTGCTGGACCTCGGCGCCCACTCGGCCGACCGCGTCGACTACCCGGACTTCGGCGAGGCCGTCGGCCGGGCCGTCGCCGGCGGCGACGCCGACCTGGGGGTCTGCGTGTGTGGTTCCGGCCTCGGCATCGCCATGGCTGCCAACAAGGTGCCGGGCGTGCGGGCGGCACCGGTCCACGACGTCACCTCCGCCCGCCTCACCCGCCAGCACAACGACTGCAACGTGCTCTGCCTCGGCGAGCGCCTGATCGGCGCCGAGGTCGCTGTCGACGCCGTCCGGGCCTGGCTGGACGCCGAGTTCGAGGGTGGCCGCCACGAGGGCCGGGTGGCCAAGCTCGACGCCCTCGGGGAGTAGGGGCGACGGCCGTGTCCGAACTCGAGACACTCACGCCCGTCGAGACGCTCCCGTCGGATCCGGAACTCGAGGACGGCGACCACGACCGGTTCTCGCACTACGCCCGCAAGTCCGACATCGTCGAGTCGACGGTGACCGGCAAGCCGATCGTGGCACTCTGCGGCAAGGTCTGGGTCCCCAACCGCGACCCCGACCGGTACCCGGTCTGCCCGCGCTGCAAGGAGTTGTTCGAGGAGAAGCGGGCGAAGGAACGCGGCGGCTGATGGGCATGCTGCGGACACTGCGGTCGGTCGTGCGGCTGCGGCGTTCGGAGCTGGACCGGACCGCCCGACGCCTGCGCGGCGCCGCCAACCTGGACGACCTGCGGCGCCTCGCCAAGAAGCGACTCCCCGGCGGCGTGTTCGACTACATCGACGGCGGCGCCGAGGACGAACTCACCCTCGATCGCAACGTGCGGTCCTTCCGGGAGGCCGAGTTCCGGCCGCGGGTGCTGCGCGACATGGGTGCCGTCGATACGTCGTCGATGCTGCTGGGGCGCCCGCTGGCGTTCCCGTTCGTCACCGCCCCGACCGGCTTCCCCCGCATCGCCGACCCCGAGGGCGAACTGGCCGTGGTCCGGGCCGCCGCCCGGGCCGGTGTGCCGTTCACGCTCTCGACCATGGGCACCCGCTCGATCGAGGAGTGCGCCGAGGTCGCCCCCGAGGGCGCCCGGCTCTGGTTCCAGGTGTACACGTGGCGTGACCGGAGCCTCGTGCAGGAGATGGTCGAGCGGTCGGCGGCCGCCGGCTACGAGGCGCTCGTCCTCACGGTCGACACCGCCGTGCTGGGCCGCCGGGAGCGCGACGTGCGCCGGGGGTTCACGCTGCCTCCCGAGATCGGGCCCGGGACGTTCCTCGACGGGATGCTGCACCCCGGCTGGACGTGGCGGTTCCTGCGGTCCGAGCCGATCCGGTTCTCGAACGTGGTGGGCAGCAGCGTCGGCGACGGCTCGGACGCCGTGTCCCTGGCCGAGTACATGACGACACAGTTCGACCCCGGCCTGTCGTGGCGCGACGTCGAGTGGCTGCAGTCGATCTGGGACGGCCCGATCGTGCTCAAGGGCATCCAGACCGTGGCCGATGCCCGCCTCGCCGCCGACGCCGGCGTGGCCGCCATCGCCCTGTCGAACCACGGCGGCCGGCAACTCGACGGCGCCCCGGCCCCGTTCGACCTGCTGCCCGAGGTCGTCGACGCCGTCGGCCACCGCCTGGAGGTCATCTGCGACGGCGGCGTACGGCGGGGGAGCGATGTCGTGAAGGCCTGCGCCCTCGGGGCGGCCGCCGTCATGGCCGGCCGGGCCCACCTGTACGCCCTCGGCGCCGCCGGTGAGCGGGGCGTTGACCACATGCTCGAGTTCATGCAGGCCGGCACGGCCCGCACCATGGCCCTCTGCGGCGCCGCCACCGTCGCCGACCTCGACCCCACCCTGGTCCGACTCCCGAGCCGATGAGTATCCGTCGTCGTCACCTGTTGTTCGCGCTCGCGGTTGCCAGCCTTTCGGCCGTTATTCCTTCGACATCGTTGGCTGATCCGTTCGGCTCGGGTCAGCCCGGTCAACCGAATCCCGGACTCTGGGTGGCCGACGGTGCAGACCACTGGTATTGCCTCCACGACGTTCCGGCGGTCGATCAGTGGAGGTACCACAACGCCTTGGCGATCCTCGACGTGCAGACCGACATGTACGACGTCCACACCCCTACCTGTGGCACGGCCACGGACATCGTGTTCATCGTCAACAACAACATCGAACTCAATGGCCTGACAGGGTGCATGATTTGGGTTCTGAGGCCGTCGGTGTGCGATCAGGCCTGGGTCGCGGTATCACCTGCGAACGTCCACGCGGGATATGGCACAGCTGGATTCAACACGTCGTACAACAAGACGATTGGCCACGAGACGGGCCACACCGTCGGTCTGACACACAACTTCTGGACGATTTCAACGATGCGGTCTGGACCCATTCACGACCTCGGCTGGTTCAACTATCTTTGGACGTTGTACGAGCCACACCATGTCGACCACATCAATGCGCAGTACTAGGAATCTGGGAGGCAGAGTTCGGTGATTCGGGGGCGTTCCTTGGCCGCGTTGACCCTGCTGCTCGTCGCTGCATGCGGAGAGGCCGGTCAGGCAGGCTCGCTCGACTCGAATGCCAAAGGGGTCGAGCCCACCTGGGGAGTCGAAGAGGTTCCCGGCTCTGTCGCCTTGCGGGCACCGACAGCGGCTGATGCGCAGTCCGGCGACCACGTCGGTCCCGACGGCGAATCGGTGGCACACGCCCCGGCGGAGGCTGTCGTCCCGACATCGCTGGCTGTCACCACGAGCTTGAAGCCCGAGGAGCCCACGCCCGAAGAGGTGGATCCTCCGGAAGCGACCGTTCCCCCGATGTCGGTGGCGGTGAATGGGCCGCCGAGGTGCCACGGGGACCATGATGAACTCGAGCGACTGACCAAGGTCATCGCCGCCGCGCCGATCTGGTACACGGCCCATGGTTTCAATCCGCGGGACCTCGACTCGCTCGTCGGTTTCGGCTTCACGCCGTTCGAGTTGTCGACGATACGCCGGGTGGAGCCGGTCCACGGCGCCCGCCACTCGGGGTTCGACTTCCCAGAACTCGAGGAGGCGACGGGGCACACCATGTTGTGGTGGGGGTATGAGGTCGCGCTGACATTCGAGGGCGGCGAGGTCATCGCCGAAGTCCACATGGGGGTGGGCGGTGCAGACAGTGACGAGTACTACCGGGAGTACCTCGACGGCATCTCGCTCCTCGGCCTCGAGGGAGCCTGCGCGATCGCCATGACCCACGAACGATCTGGAAAGGTCGACATCCTGGCGCTCGCCGCCGGTGAGGATTCGGCGTCGATCCCCTTCCTGCCGCACTACGCACGGGTCGTCGACACCTCGATGTCGATGGTCGACTTTGCGCAGGCTGCGAAGAAGGCCGTTGCGACCGCAGCGCTTACTCGGGACTCCTGACCGAAGGAATGCGCCCTACCATCGGCGGGGATGGGGCGTCCCAACCTGCTGCTGTTCACGCCGGACCAGCTCCGGGCCGACGCCCTCGGCTGCTTCGGCAGCCCGGTGGCGCAGACCCCGCACCTCGACGCCCTCGCCCGGCGGGGCACCCGCTTCCACTCGGCCTGGTCGCAGCACTCGGTCTGTGGCCCCAGCCGGGTGTCGATCATGACCGGCTGGTACCCCCACACCGCCGGCCACCGGACCCTCGACCGCCTGCTCAAGCCGTGGGAGCCCAACCTGCTGCGGTGCCTCAAGGACGCCGGCTACGACGTGGCGATGCCCGGCACGCGGGGCGACGTGTTCGCCCCCGGCGTCACCGAGTCCAGCACCGACTTCTGCGGCCACCTCGTCGAACCCACCTGGTCCTGGGGCGACATGCGGCCCGCCGTCGACGCCGACCACCCGCTCTACCGGGGCTTCTGGTTCGGCCCCCAGGGCGACGAGCCCCGCCTCGACGGCGACGAGGCGGCCATCCAGACCGCCATCCGCTGGCTGGAGGAGCGCACCGACGACCGGCCGTGGGCGCTCTGGGTGCCGCTGCTGGCCCCGCACCCGCCGTTCATGGTCGAGGAGCCCTGGTACTCGATGCACGACCGGGCCGACATGCCGGCACCGCTGGCCGTCGAGGCCGGCCTCGGCAAGCCGGCCTACATGGGCGAGTTGCGGCGCCGCTACGGCTGGGACGACCTCGACGACGGGCACCTNGCCGAGATCGCCGCCACCTACCACGGCATGGTCAGCCGNGTCGACGACCAGTTCGGCCGCCTGNTGGCCNCCGTNGACCGCTGCGGCCACGGCGACGACACCGTCACCTTCGTNTTCAGCGACCACGGCGAGTACCTCGGCGACTACCGGCTGGTCGAGAAGTGGCCCTCCGGGCTCGACCCCAGCCTCGTCCGCAACCCGCTCATCGCGGCCGGCCCCGGGGTGGGGGAGCACAAGGTCGCCTTCGGCGAGGTCGAGATGGTCGACCTGCTGCCGACCTGCCTCGAACTGGCCGGGGTGGAGGCGGGGCACACCCACTTCGGGCGCAGCCTCACCGGCCTGTTCGCCGACCCGGAGGCGCCGCACCGCGACGCCGCCTTCTGCGAGGGCGGCTTCAACGTGGCCGACGAGCCGCTCATGGAGCGGGCCGGCTGGGTCTACCGGCACAAGTCCGAGATCCAGCACGACCTGCCGCACCTGGTCGCCAAGGCCGAGTGCGTGCGCACCCCCGAGTGGACCTACGTGTACCGGCAGGCCGAGTCGGACGAGCTCTACGACCGCCGGTCCGACCCGGACGAGACCACCAACCTGCTGGCCAGCGACCGGGCCGGTGACGCCGACGTCGTCGAGGTCGTGGGGGCGCTGCGGGGGCGGCTGCTGGACTGGCTCGTCGCCACCAGCGACGCCTTCCCCTGGGAGGCCGATCCCCGATTCCCCGACCTCCCGCACGGCTGGCGGGACGGCGACTGACCGGAGCGGCGGTTCAGCGTGGCGCGGTGATCGACCGGCGCCGCCCCGGCCAGGCCACCTCGGGGGCGCCGCGCATCGGGCCGCCGGTCGTGGTGCGGTCGGCGTCGAAGTGCCCGGTCTCGTTGGCCGACAGGACGTGGGCGTGCGGAATGCCATCCTCGCCGAGGTCGACGTGGACCCGGCTGATCGAGGCGTAGTCGGTCCGGAACGAGGCCTGCTGGTTGCCGACCACCGAGGCCAGGATCGCCCGCACGGTCCCGCCGTGGCAGGCCACCAGCACCCGCTTGCCCGGCATGCGCCGGCACAGGTCCTCCCAGGCGGCGCGCACCCGGGCGTTGAAGACCTCGGGGGTGTCCCAGCCGACCTCCGTGAAGTTGCCGGCCAGCACCTGGTCCCAGATGGCCTTGCCCTCGGTCTGGAGGATCTCGGTCGGGTAGTAGGAGTGGCAGAGGCGGTCGATCTCGTCGAAGTCGTCGACCACCTCGTTGACCAGCCCCTTGGCGTCGCAGATCGCCTGCGCCGTCTCGATGGCCCGGCGCTTCGGGGAGGTGACCACGTGGTCGATGTCCTCGTGGACCAGCCATTCGGCCAGTCGGGCGGCCTGCCACTCTCCCAACTCGGCCAGGCCCGGGTCGGCGATGGTCGGCGAGTCGACGACCATCTCCGGTCGGGCGTGGCGGACGAGGATGACGTGCACGACGGGGGAGGGTACCGGCGGGCCTATGCGGGGAGCGTGGCCGGCGCCCCGAGCACGCCGGCCAGCATGTCGGTGAGGTTCGCCGCGTAGTCGGCGTCGTCGAGCAGCACCTCGCCGCCGGAGTCGAGCAGGCGGGCCCGTTCCGCCAGCGACGCCGTCATGAGCTGCATCATGGCGACCAGCCGCTCGCGGCGCACCGGCTCGGGGAGGTCGGCCGGCCGTCGTTCGAGCAGGTCGAGTGCCTGCAGCAGGTGCCCGTGGTCGATGTCTCGGCGAGCGTCGCGCCAGGTCGGGAACCGGGCGGCCAGTTGCGCCACGATCAGCAGGTAGTGGCGGCCCCGCTCGTCGGCCAGACGGGCGACCATCGGCCGGACAAGGGCGTCGAGGACGGCGTGCGTGTCGGGGTCGTCGCCGAGCGCGGCCAGCAGTTCGCCGCGGTGGGCGTCGACGGGCCCTTCGTGGTGGGCGAGGATCCGGTCGAGGACCCCCTCCCGGGAGCCGAAGTGGTAGGTGAGCGCCGAGGCGTTGCGTTGCCCGGCGGCCGCCACGATCTCGCCGATTCCGGCCTGCCAGACGCCCTGCTCGGCGAAAAGCCGCTCGGATTCCTCGAGGAGCCGGGCCCGTGTCTCGGTGCTGTCCCGGGGCATGTCCCCGTGCCGTCAGCCGAGCGGGAGGATCGCCGAGGTGGGCAGCACCTCGACGTCGATGTCCTCGGGGACGGGATACTGGAAGTCCGGGAAGCTGCGCTGAGCCTGGGCCCGGTACTTGTCGGTCGAGTGGGTGCGGTCCCGGTCGTACTCGGGGATGACCTGGTCGCCGAAGACCTCGATCATCTCGAGGTGCTGCTCATGGCTCATGCCCTCGACGGGCAGCCCGAACACGACCTGGTCGCATCCGACCTCCTGGTAGCGGGAAACCTGCTCGCAGACCTCCTCGGGGTTGCCGCAGAGCATGTAGCCGCCGGCGATGAGGTCGTCGAGCAGCTCGTCGGTCATCTCGAAGTCGGGGATGGCGCCGGGCCACTTGGGGACGCTCGGGTTGGGCGGCATGGTGTCGTGGTAGAGGTTGACCATCGACACGAGGTAGCCGCGGCCCTTCGACTTGGCGATGGCGCGGGCCTCCTCGCGGTCCTCGAGGCAGAGGCACGAGTTGGTCATCATCACGTTGTCGTTCTTGAACTGGCCGATCTGCTCGACCGGGTCCTGGACGGCCTCCTTGTAGGCGTCGACGCGGCCCTTCAGGTTGTGGATGGGCTCGAAGTTGAAGGCGATGGCGCCGATGCCGAGCGAGCCGGCCTTGGCGAAGGTGGGCGGGTTGCCGCACGCCACCCAGATGGGCGGGTGGCCGGGGCCGTAGGGCTTGGGGAGGATGTTGTGCGGGGTGGGCACGGTGAAGAACTCGCCATCGAAGTCGTAGTCCTTCTGCTCCCACATGCGCGGGATCTCGCGGATGACCTCGTCCCATTGGGCTTTGGTCTCGCCAGGGTCCATCACGTTGAAGGTGCGCAGTTCGTGGCTGCCGGCGCCGCGGCCGGTGCCGAACTCGAAGCGCCGGTTGGTGACGTGGTCGAGCATGGCGGCCCGCTCGGCGATGCGGACCGGGTGTTCCTTGCGGGTCGGCAGGCTGGTGATGGCGGACCCGATGTGGATGTAGTCGGTTTGGGCGGCCACCCAGCCCATGACGGGGGCGGGGGCGGACATGTGGCTGTACTCGGTGAGGCCGTGGTGCTCGCCGAACCAGATGTACTTCCAGTTGTGCTTGTCGGCGACGACGCCGTACTCGGCCTCCCGCATGAGTTCCCAGTGCTCGCCCTCGGTGTCGTGGGCGGCGGGGCCGGGGATGTAGCCGTTGCTGAAGATGCCGAACTCCATGGGAACTCCTGATCGGGGGTCGGTAGTAATGGAGAACATTAGTATGGTGGAACCGGAGGCCGGCGTCAAGGCGGGACTACCGTCGCCGCCGTGCATGCCCCCGACCCTCCGTCCTGGGCGATCCACCTGCCCGACGGCGAGACGTTCGCCCTGCCGGAACCCGGCACGCTGGCCGGCGCCTGGGCGGCCAGGCTGTCCGAGGACCCCGGGCGTCCACTCCTCCACGACGAGGCGGGCTGGACGACGCGGGGTGCGTTCCTCGAGCGGACCGGGACCGTTGCCGGACGCCTGGCCGCTGCGGGCCTCGTTGCCGGCGACCGGGTCCTCGTGTCGGGGCCCTCGACAGTCGACCTGGCCGTCGCCCACGTGGCCTGCCTGCGCCTGGGCCTCGTCGTGGTCCCGGTCAACGGCGCCTACCGGCGCGACGAACTCGCCCACATCGTCGGCGACTGCCGGCCGGCGGCGGCCCTCGTGGACCACGAGGGCTGGGCGGAACTCCTGCCCGACCTGTCGCCCGACCTGCTCGTCGCCACCACCGCCGTCGACCTCCCCGACGGCCAGGCCCCCGGCCTCGACGCCGCCGCACCGGGCGACCCGGCGCTTCTGGGCTACACCTCGGGCACGACCGGTGCCCCCAAGGGGGCCGTCCTCACCCAGGCCAACCTGCTGGCCGGAGCGGAGTCGGTCCGCCAGGCCTGGCGCTGGACCGACGGCGACCGGCTCCTGCTCTGCCTGCCGCTCTTCCACATGCACGGCCTCGGCGTGGGCCTCCACGGGACGCTGCTGGCCGGCGCCTCGGCCGTGCTCCAGGCCGGCTTCGCCCCCGACCGGGTGCTGGACGGCATCGGCCACCACGCCTGCAGCATGTTCTTCGGCGTCCCGACCATGTACCACCGCCTCGCCGACCACGACCGGACCACCGAACTGGCCCGGCTGCGGCTCTGCGTGTCGGGCTCGGCGCCCCTCTCGCCGGCGCTGCACGAGCGCTTCGCCGCCCTTGGCGTCCCCGTCCTCGAGCGCTACGGGATGACCGAGACCGTGATGCTCGTGTCCAACCCGTTCGACGGCGAACGCCGCGCCGGCAGTGTCGGCTACCCGCTGCCCGGCGTCGAACTGCGCCTGGACCCGGACACCGCCGAGATCCGGGTGCGGGGCCCCAACGTGTTCGCCGGCTACTGGGAGCGTCCCCACGCCACCGAGGCGGCGTTCGTCACCGACCCCGACGGCGGCGGCCCCTGGTTCCGCACCGGCGACCTCGGCAGCGTCGACCCCGATGGACGGGTCGCCATCACCGGCCCGGGCCAAGGCCGCAACGGATCAACCTAAAACCAAGTGACGCGGCGCTTCGCCAACCGCATTTAATGAAAAAAGTTGTATACGGCTTGATCTTCCTGCTGGCCGTCATCCATCAGGATGTCTGGTGGTGGGACAACAACTCGTTGGTGTTCGGCTTCATGCCGCTTGGCCTGTTTTACCATGCGCTGTTTTCCTGCATGGCGGCCGGCGTCTGGGCGATGGCCGTCAAGTGGGCTTGGCCAAGCGACATCGAGCGGTGGGCCGAGTCGGCTGACGAACAGGGGGGCGACCAATGATTGCCGCCCCGACACTAGTTGCGCTTGGCCAAGCGGCTGCCCCGGCGTCGCGCACGCCTCTCGTCGTGATCTGCCTCTACTTGTGCCTGCTGTTTGCGCTGGGCTGGTTCTCGAGCCGGCTCTTCCGCGGGTCGAGCAAGGATTTCTTCGTCGCAAGCCAGTCGATCGGGCCGTTCATGCTTTTGATGAGCGTGTTCGGGACTACGATGACGGCCTTCGCTCTGGTTGGCTCCACCGGCAAGGCGTTCAGCCTCGGCATCGGCACTTACGGGTTGATGGCCTCCAGCTCCGGCTTGATTCACACCGCCTGTTTTTTCCTCGTCGGTATCCGTATGTGGAGCTTCGGCAAAAAGTACGGCTACGTGACGCAGATCCAGTTTTTCCGGGACCGCTTCGAGTCGAAGGCGCTTGGCTACCTGATGTTCCCAATTTTGGTCGGCCTGATCATACCGTACCTGTTGGTCGGCCTGATGGGTGCTGGAAAATATATTTTCGGCGTAACCGTTGGGATGTTCCCGGGGACGTTCGCAGCTGGGGCGATTCCCGAGTGGTTGTCCGGGTTGGTCATTTGTGCGGTGGTGCTGTTTTACGTCTTCTTTGGCGGGGTACGCTCTGCTGCCTGGGCGAACACTTTCCAAACCATCGTCTTCATGATCATGGGCTTGGTCGGATTCTACGTAATTGCGGATGCCCTCGGCGGACCGGCGGCTGCTTCTGAAAAGGCACTGGCCCATACACCGGAAAAACTTTCGCGCGAGGGGCTGATGACCCCGGCGCATTTCATGAGCTACATGCTAGTTCCGTTGAGTGTCGGGATGTTCCCGCATCTCTTTCAGCACTGGCTGACAGCCAAGAGTGCCAAGTCATTCCGTTTGACAGTGATAGCGCATCCTATATGCATCATGATTGTATGGGTGCCATGTATCCTGATTGGAATATGGGCAGCAGGCCTGCACGCTGCTGGTGAACTTCGCGTACCTACATTGCCTAATGGCAATGCAAATGCGAACGCTGTTTTGAGCGCTATGGTGAAGACATTCATGGAAAGCCCGATTCTAATTGGTCTTTTTTCCGCCGGTGTACTGGCGGCGATTATGAGTTCACTCGACTCGCAGTTTGTCTGCATCGGCAGCATGTTCACTAATGACTTTATTGTTCCGCTAAAGGGTCAAGTTAGTGACAAACAGAAGGTATGGCTGGGACGCGGCTTCATCGTGCTCATCGTGCTGATCACCTATGTGATCTCGATTTTTAAACCGCAGAATGTGTTTAACCTGGGCGTCTGGTGTTTCAGCGGGTTCGCCGCTCTGTTCCCCATCGCGTTCGCCTCGGTTTACTGGAAGCGCGTGACGACAGCCGGCGTGTTTGCCAGCGTCATTGTCACGGCCGTGACGTGGGCGCTATTCATTTACGATGCGCTCGGCCGCGAGGTGGGCGAGCAGTGGTTTGGGGTTGAGGAACACGGCGAATACCTCATAGCCGGGGTGATGCCGGTGACTTTCATCTGCCTGGCCTCGGTGATGGGACTCGTTGGTGTGTCGCTGGCCACCAGGTCGCCGAGCCGTGAGACAATCGAGAAGTTTTTCCCCACCAACGGCTGATCGCGCTTGGCCAAGCGATCCCTCGACAAGACATCTTTCATGGCTGATTTGAACGAATCCATCCAGAAGGCACGGGCGGCGCTCGACGCGCACGCCGTCGAAATAGTGAAGTGGCATTTCTCGCCCGAGACCGGTTGCCCGTTTTGGCTCGACTGGGCCAGGGAGGCAAGCTGGAACCCGGCAGATGAGATCTCCTGCTTCGATGACATCATCGCGAAGTTCCCGCACTTCCAGGATGAATGGCTGCGCGACAAACAGCCAGAGGTGTGGGTGCCGCAGGAGTTTGCGGGCAAGCCGTTCAACATCTTCGAGACCGGTGGTACCACCGGCATGCCCAAGCAGCGGATAGGGTGGAACGATTACAAGGTGGATTACAGCGAGTTTTCCGATTCGCTGGATGACGCGGAGTTCCCCCGCGACCATTACTGGCTGATGGTCGGGCCGACCGGCCCAAGGCGGTTGCGGCTCTCGATCGAGCACTTGGCCAACGTACGCGGCTGCTCCTGTTACTTCGTCGATCTTGATCCGCGCTGGGTCAAGCGGCTGATCGCCGAGAAGCAGTTTGACCAGGCCAAGGCGTACATGGAACATGTGGTCGATCAGGCCACGACAATAATGAAACACCGCGAGGTGAGCGCGCTGTTCACCACGCCCAAGCTGCTCGA
Organism: Planctomycetaceae bacterium; assembly: GCA_002724315.1. Classification (GTDB taxonomy): domain Bacteria; phylum Planctomycetota; class Planctomycetia; order Planctomycetales; family Planctomycetaceae; genus UBA8437. Next base: position 13,685 of record PBOJ01000033.1, read on the forward strand.
GTCCATCGCGGAGCGACTCGAGGACGAGGGCAGCAGCCTGTATGAGGCTGGCATCCGAGGCGTGTTCTGCGGCGGCACCACGATGGATCCGCAATACACCCGCTTTCTTGTGGAGGAACTGCTCGAGAACAAGATCGGCTTTAAGCCGACCTACGGCAACACGTTGATGGGCTTGGCCAAGCACAAGCCATTCACGCCAGAGGACAAGTTTTCCATCACCTACCACGCGCCTCAGCCGCGGGCTGTGTTGCGTGTTGTCAACCCGGACACATCCGAGCCAGTCGAATACGAGGAATGGGGTCGCGTGGAATTGACCACGTTGACCAAGGAGTTTTTCATGCCGCGATTCTTGGAGCGTGACGAGGCCATCCGGCGACCGCCCATCGAGTTGTACCCGTGGGACGGCGTGGCCGAGGTTCGTCCCTTCGGCGCAATGCAGAAAAAAATCGTCGAGGGCGTTTACTAAGCCGACAATCCATCAATTAATTTATCATGCTGAATATTCCCGTTTTACGCTGGGGCGAACCGTATGAGAGCCTCGAGACGGATGAGGTCATCCATCACCGCACAGGCGAGGTGCTGGCCAAGGTGGGCCAGGCCAATCCCGGCCTGCTCGCGCGCGACATNCGCAAGGCCGANCGNGCGNGNGANNTGCTCCGTGAGATTCCGATCAAGGATCTTATCGAGATGATGAAGAAGGCCGGNGACCTGTACCTCAANGCCACNNTGCCGCTCGGNGANGGCGAGCAGTCGCCCGACGATTTCGCGCGCCAACAGTCCGCCTCCACCGGTTTGCCGGAGCATATGTGCAAATTCAACATGGAGAAGAACCACTTCGTGTTGAACAATATGGACCAGATTTTCGACGCCCTCACCCGTGGGCTGGATCTCGAAATTCTCGAGCGCGGCTTTGGCGTGGAGGAACGCGGCGTGCCGGTGAGCTATCAGGCGCAATCGCCCGTGCTCGGCATGGTACTGCCCAGCAACTCTCCCGGCGTTCACACATTATGGATGCCGGTCATCCCGATGCAGATCGGCCTCGTGCTCAAGCCCGGTCCGCAGGAGCCGTGGACGCCGTACCGCATGTTCGCCGCCTTCACCGAGGCCGGCGTGCCCAAGGAGTGCATCGGCATTTATCCCGGCGGCCCTGAGATGGGCGCGGAGACTGTCAGCCGTTGCGGTCGGGTGATGATCTTCGGTAGCACGCAAACCGTGAAAAACTACGCCGGTAACGAGCAGGTTCAAGTCCATGGCCCGGGCTACAGCAAGATTCTTCTAGGCGATGACGTGGTTGACCAGTGGGAGGACTACCTCGACCTAATGGCCGACAGCATTTACAAGAACAGCGGCCGCGGCTGCATCAACTGCTCCGGCGTGTGGGCCTCGCGCCACACCGAGGAAATTGCCGCGGCCCTTGCCGACCGCGTCGGGCCCCACGAGGTCAAGGATCCCACCGATCCAGAGGCCGGCCTTGCCGCCTTCACCGTGCCCAATCAGGCCGAGGCCATCTGGGGCATGATCGAGGAAGGCTGCGAAGAGGACGGCACCACGCACATGACCGCCAAGCACGGCGACCGCCTCGTGCAAATGGAGCGCTGCGATTACATCCGCCCGACTATTCTTCACTGCGATTCGCCTGACCTCAAGATGGCCAACACCGAGTACATGTTCCCCTTCACCACCGTGGTGAAATGCCCTCAGGAACAGATGATCAAAAAGATCGGCGGCACCCTCGTGGCCTCCGCCATCACCAACGACGAGGCGTGGGCCGCGCAGCTCACCGACGCCACCAACATTGATCGCCTCAACATCGGCCCCCTACCCACCATCGCGCTCAACTGGCTCCAGCCCCATGAAGGCAGCATCGTCGATTTCCTGTTCCGCGCCCGCGCCTATCAGACCCCCGACGATCGCCTGAAGCGCATTTGCGGCAAGTAACCCAGCGCTTGGCCAAGCGCGGATGGCTTGTATAACAACGCAAATAATAGTTAACCCCCCTTGATGCTGCAGGTCACGTCACTCACCAAAACCTTCCGCTTGGCCCGGAAGAAACGCGACAGCGCGGAACGGGCCGATCCGCGGGAACGGGGCCGGTGGTTTCATGCGCTGGACGGCGTCGACCTTGGCGTGCAGCGTGGGCAGGTGCTTGGCCTGCTTGGCCAAAACGGCGCAGGTAAGACCACGTTGCTGCGCATTCTATCCACCTCGCTCAAGCCGGCGTCGGGCGTCGTGCTGTGCGACGGCGAAGACCTCACACGGGACCCGTTGGAGATCCGGAAACGCATCGGGTTCGTTTCCGGCAACACCGGGCTTTACGGCCGGTTGACGGCCCGCGAGATGCTTCGCTATTACGGCCGGCTGCACGGCATGGCCACCGCCGCGCTCGACAAACGAATCGGATTTCTGTCGCGGCGGCTGGACATGGAGCGGTTTCTCGATCAGCGCAACGAGACGCTTTCCTCTGGCATGCGGCAAAAGGTCTCCATCGCGCGGGCGTTGGTGCATGACCCGGAAATCCTGCTTTTCGACGAGTTGACGACCGGCCTTGACGTGGCTGCAGCGGAGTCGGTGCTCCAAGTCGTGACTGACTGCAGGGGGGAGGGGCGAACGGTGTTGTTTTCCACGCACCACATGGATGAGGTGGATCAGTTGTGCGACGGGGTGGCCATCCTTCACGAGGGCAGACTCTGCTTCGAGGGGGGCGTCGATGCGATGCGCTCAGAAACTGGCGAGTCGTTCTTAGACAAGGCGTTCCTGAAGCTGATCCGGCCAAAAACGGAGGAGACGCAATGAAGGCAGGATTCCGGATCGTTTTTTTCAAGGAGATGCGGGACATCCTGCGGGATCGCAAGACGCTGCTGCTGATGATTGTCCTGCCGATCGTGGCCGTGCCGCTGCTGCTGAACCTGCTGATCGGGTTCGTGATGAAGCAGGAGGAGGAAGCCAGGACCGAGGTGCTCGAGTACGTCGTGTTCGGGGCTGCGNACGCGCCGNAATTGGCNAANCGCTTTGCGGCGGCCGACGGCTTTNAGCAAGTTTCGCTTGGCTCGGCCGATNAACTCGCCGNGGCNATTCGAGAAGACCGTATCGACTTTGGCCTNGTGATCCCGGAGCAGGCNGCGGCTCGGTTGAGCGACTTGGAACAGGCGACGATTGAGTTTCATTTNGACAACGCGTCGGCGAGTAGCAAGGTCGAGGAACGCGTCGGCGANNTGGTNGAGGCGTTCAACGAGGAACTGACTGCTGATCGCTTGGCCAAGCTCGGTGTCTCNTNGAGCCGAGAACGGAAAGCCGTGCTCGAGCCGGTTCGGCTGGAGGANAAGGGCACCGGNGACCTGNGGGAGGTCATCGGCGACNNGATCGGNGGGATGGTCCCTTATTTTTTNATCGCGTTTTGTTTCATGGGCGTGGTGTACCCGGCGATCCACCTCGGCGCGGGCGAGAAGGAGCGGGGCACGCTGGAGACGCTGCTGCTGGCGCCGATCCCGAGGCATCAGCTTGTGATCGGGAAATTCCTCGCGGTGTTTAGTGGCGGGATCATCGCTGTGCTGCTGAACCTGGCGAGCGTCGGGACTTGGCTGGCCATCAAGGCCGGGGAATTCCGCGGAGTGCTGGGTTCGCTCATCGGCGCGATCGACACGCTGGACCTGTTGTTGTTGGCACTGATGCTGATCCCGGTTGCCGCCATGTTCGCCGCGCTGCTGCTGAGCGTTTCCATTTTCGCGCGCAACTCCCCCGAGGCCTCCACGCTGATCTCGCCGTTTGGCATCGTGCTGATCGTCCCAGCCGTGCTCGCCTTGCTGCCCGGCGTGGAGCTGAACTGGTTCTGGGCGTGGGTGCCGGTCACCAACGTCTCGCTGGCGATGAAGGAACTGCTCAAGGGCACGATGGATTATTCCATGCTGCTGGCCATCTTCGCCTCAAGCACTCTGATCGCGGCAGGCTTACTGTTTTTTTGCGCAAAATGGTTCAACCGCGAAAGCGTGCTTTTCCGGGTGTGACCCCGCTTGGCCAAGCGCTTGGCTTCAGACTTCAAACGATTCATTCAGCTCCGGCACTGTGACTTCCGCGCCTGGCTTGAGTTGATGCAGCGTGTCGGCAAAGGCCAGGCTCGAGGCTTCCTCTCCGTGGACGACGAAGATTTGTTTGATATCTCCAGTGAGGCTTTTTACGTAATCGGCTAGCTCGTTTTTGTCGGCGTGGCCGGAGAACCCGTCGAAGCTGGCAATCTTAGCTTTCACCTCGTGCGGCTCGCCGAAGATGTACACCGGGTTGATGCCGTCGCGGATCACAGAGCCCAGCGTGTTGTAGGCGCAATAGCCGACAAACAGGATGAGGTCGTTTGGGTCGCTGATGTTGTTTTTCAAGTGATGCCTAATGCGCCCCGCCTCGCACATCCCGCTGGAGCTGATGATGATCGCCGGGCCGTCGAGGCTGTTGAGCTTGATCGACTCCGACGCTTTGCGGATGTACATTAGGTTGTCCATGCCGAACGGGTTCTCTTTCTCGCGCAGAAACGTGTAGATGTCGCTGTTGAAACACTCGGGGTGCAGACGGAACACCTCGGTGGCGTTGACGCTGAGAGGGCTGTCCACATAGATGGGCAAGCCCGGCAGCCGACCGGCGTCGACAAGCTGGTGCAGTGTGTAAACGAGCAGTTGCGTCCGCCCCACCGAGAACGCCGGGATGATCACCTTGCCTCCGTTGTTCAGTGTGTCGGCGAGCAGCGCCTCGACTTCGTCCGACAAGCCGGATTGTGCCGTGTGCTCGCGGTTGCCGTAGGTGCTCTCTACAAGCAACACATCGACATCCTCGACTGGCTGTGGGTCTCGCAGGATTGCGTGGCCGCCCCGGCCGATGTCGCCGCTGAACAGCAGCCGGCGTTTCGTGCCACGTTCGTCGATGTCGAGGATCACCTGTGCCGAGCCAAGGATGTGCCCGGCGTCGCGGAAGGTCAGCGTCACGCCGTTGGCCACCGGGATAGGCCGCTCATAGCCCAGCGCCACGAATTGCCGTAGCGCGCCCTCTGCGTCTTGCGGCGTGTAAAGCGGCTCGACTGGCGGCAGGCCCTTCTTTTTGTGCTTCTTCGAGACGTAGGCAGCGTCGGCCATTTGGATTTGAGCCGAGTCCTCGAGCATGATCGACGCAAGGTCGCGAGTGGCGAATGTGCAGTAGACATTCCCCTCAAAGCCCTGCTTGTGGAGGTTGGGCAGATTGCCGATGTGGTCGATGTGCGCGTGGCTGAGGATCACGGCGTCCGCCGACTTGGGGTCGAATGGGAACGCCAGGTTGCGTTCAATCGACTCTTGGCGCTTGCCCTGGTATAGTCCGCAATCCAAAAGGAGCCGCACGCCGTTGACCTCGAGCAGATGCCGGGAACCGGTCGTGGTACGAACCGCGCCGTGAAATGAAATCTTCACGCGGCCAGCTTGGCCAAGCGCCATGCGGGGGCAAAGCAAAACTTGGCTAAGTGCCAATTTTGGGCTGTGAACAAAATTGACTGGTTCGGTGCCGCGCTTGGCCTGACAATGACTCGGCCGCGCGATGGCGCGAACAGTCGATGAAAGCCAAGATAGTCATCACCCCCAAGAAGGCCGTGCTCGATCCGCAAGGCAAGACGGTGCAGGCCGCGCTGGAACAGATGGGCCACGACGGCGTGAAGGCCGTCCACGTGGGCAAATATCTCGAGATCGAGTTGGAGGGCGACGCCGAGGCGTGGCGGCCGAAGATCGACGAGGCGTGCCACAAGCTGCTCAGCAACCCGGTGATCGAGGATTACCATTTCACCATCGAGTAACCCCGGATGCGCTTCGCTGTTCTCCAGTTTCCCGGCTCGAATTGCGATCAGGACTGCGTCCACGTCCTCAGCAACGTGCTTGGTCAGCAGGCCGACTATCTATGGCACAAGGAGGAATCGGTCGGTGACGCCGACGCCGTGGTGGTGCCGGGCGGATTCAGCTACGGTGACTATCTTCGCACTGGTTCGATTGCGCAATTCAGCCCGGTGATGAGCGCCGTGAAGGCGTTCGCCGATGACGGCGGACTGGTCATCGGCATCTGCAACGGATTCCAGATTTTGTGCGAGAGCGGCCTGTTGCCGGGAGCGCTGGTGCGAAACCGTTCACTTCAGTTCCGCTGTGAGCACGTGTATCTCAAAGTGCCGACCACCGATTCGCCGTTCACCCGCGAAGTGCCGGAGGGGAAAGTGCTGCGTGTGCCGATCGCCCATGGCGAGGGCTGCTACTTTGCTGACGAGGCGGCTTTGGCCAGCCTGCAGGCGAACGGCCAGATCCTCTTCCAATACGCCACCGAGGCGGGGGAATTGACCGACGAGGCCAACCCCAACGGCTCGTTGCTGAATATCGCCGGCATCTGCAACGATGGCCGGAACGTCTGCGGCATGATGCCCCACCCGGAGCGGGCCAGCGAAAACATCCTCGGCGGGGATGACGGCCGGCTGGTGTTTGAGGGTATGCTCCGCCATCTCGAGGCTGGGGCCGGCGTTGGCCAAGCCGCAGCCGCTGAGGCTTGATTCCGTTGGCCATTTTGGGGGTTGCGTTGAGGGAAATTCGCGGTAAATTCGGCGTTCAGCGACCTGTGGCATCCCCCTCCCATCCCAGCCATGGGTCGTAGGCCGTCGGCAAACCTCCACACCCATCCCCTTGCCGGCGGCCGATTTTTTATCCCAGCTTGGCCAACGGCAACGCGTCATCGGTCACCGCGTCGAGATGCCGGTAACCGGGCCGCATCAACCAGGCCCAGACGCCAATGCCGAGCAGCGTGCCGGTGATGGTGTCCCAGATGAAGTGCTGCTTGGTGGTCATCACGCTGACGCACAGGCCAAGCCAAGCCGGCCAGAGCAGCCAGACCGCCACGGTCCAATTGCGTTGCAGCCACCACCGCGCCAGGGCTGAGGCCATGACGAAACTCTGCGCGATGTGCAGGCACGGCCAGGCGTTGAACGGCTCGTCCCGGGTGTGGAACGCCTTGAACAGGAACTGATAAAGGGGCGTCATCTGCTCTATGTTCAGCTGCCAGCGAAGGTCGATGTCCGCAGGCAGCAAGGCAAAGATTGGGTAGGCGATCCAGCTCGACACCACCCAGGCCTGTGCCATCACCAGCGACTCGGCCCGGCCGCGGTCGTTTTTTTGTGCCGCAAAAAACGCGCAGTAGTAGCCAAAGAGCGACAGGTAAAACCAGATCGTCCAGTCGATGGCCGGGATTTTGTAATCAAGAAACTGGCCTTTGCTGTCGCAGAAGAGTGACTTCGGATCCCACGCCGTGCGCTGGTCCTGTCGCGATACTTTCAGCTTCTCCTCCGGGGGGATGCTTTCTTCCTGAACCGGAGTGTGTTCCGCCCAGGCAGCAATTCGGTTAATAACGATATATGGGCTGATGAGCAGCAGCACCCAAAAGAGGAGCAACGCCGGGAATAGAAATCCGTTGGCTTTGTGGCGCAACCGCCAGACCGGCCGCCAAAGTCGCCAGAACCGTGCCCCGAACGGGATGGTCGTATGATCGGCCACTGGCGGGTCAGTGCTTGGCCAAGCGGCCCGGCTCGCGCTGGCCTGTTCCCTTTTGGTTGTGGTCGCCAAGCTCTTTGCGCATCGCTTGGCCAAGCGCCTGCAGCCTGGCCGAGACCTCCGGGTGCTTGTCCTTCACGTCGTTGGTCTCGCCGATGTCCTTCTCCAGGTTGAACAGCGACAGGCCGATCTTGTCCTGGCTGTAGGCGGTTGGGATGCCGCCGGTGCCGCCCGGCTTGCCTGCCATCGTGCGGTAGCCGTGCGGGAAGTGCAGCTTCCACTTGCCGGAGCGGATGGCCTGCAACTGCCTGCCGTAATAGAAATAATACGCCTCCTGCGGGCTTTGGTCGCTGGTGCCCTTGACGAGGTTGACGATGCTTTTGCCGTCGATTTTGTTGTTTGGCAGCTTGGCCCCGATCAACTCGGCCACCGTCGGCAAAATGTCGATCGTCATCGCCGGCGTGCGGCAGACGGTGTCGGCCGGTACGGTTCCGGGCCACCACATCAGCGTGCTTTCGCGGCAACCACCGTCGAACATCGTGCCCTTGCCCTCGCGGAGCGGCGCGGCCGAGCCGGCGTGGTCTCCGTAACTCAGCCACGGGCCGTTGTCGGAGGTAAAGATGACGAGCGTGTTTTTGTCGAGCTCGTGTTTGCGGAGCGTGTCGAGGATCCGGCCGACGCTCCAGTCGACCTCCATCATCACGTCACCGAACAGG
>PBOJ01000034.1 GCA_002724315.1 Planctomycetaceae bacterium
ACTGGAGTTCACCGTTGGTGCTCCCAGCAACGGATGGACCAAGGCCCAGCCGCCGTCCGGCAAGGTGGACGTGCTCCTTAATGGAAAGACTCTGGGAAGTCTCGCACCAGGGGCCCGTAAGCCGTACACGTTTCCGGTACCGCAGAGTTGTCTCCATCTGGCCAACACGCTGTCGTTTCGCTTCTCAACGCGCGGTGACGGCATGACCGTCACCGCGCCGGTGCTCAAGTGCGACAAGACGACGTTGCGGGACACCCGCGACATGGCGCTCCGACAGGTCAAGGCCGCCCACTGGGGCGATGCGGCCGCCGACTGGGGTGGTTTCATTGTCGGTGAGGCGGAACCTCCCGACGAGAGTCCGTTTCATCGTCGGCAGAATGTCTTCTGTTTCGTGTTCGACAACAACAAGTGACGTTTGTCCTCGCGACATTCCCGTGGCAGTCAACACTGGATCCCCATCATGATTGATCGACGTTTCGTCCACCGCCTGTCGTTGCTGACCATGTTCGGCCTGTGGGTCGGACTGCATTCCGGCGTGCGAGCCGGCGACGACGGGCCATCGGATGCCATCCCCGATTCGGACTTGCGGACGACCGCTGACCTGCTCCGTGGATTCAACGATGCGGAACTTGATGAGGCCAACAGGACGATTCCACGACGACCGGAACCACCTCTCCGGCCGGCTCGACCCCGCCTGGTCACGGCCACGGGAACCGTCTTCGAGGACCGCAACGCCAACGGCAAGCGAGACCCGGGCGAACCGGGCCTGCCGGAAGTCGTGGTCAGCGATGGCGAGAAGGTGATTCGGACGACGGCCACCGGCGAGTACCTGTTCCGCATTCGCGTGGACGAGAATCCTCACCACCGTTTCGTCGTCGTCACCCGGCCGACCGGTTTCCGGCCGACCGCCGCGTTTTTTCATCGCATCCCGTTCGACGAGTCGGAAACGAAATACACGGTCCATTTCGGATTCGCCCGCGACCGTGCTGCGGCGAAACGCAAGTTCTGGTTCATCACGGCCAGCGACAGCCAGTTCACCAACATCCCCCAGATGATCCCGACAGCCAAGGACTTCGCGCAGGTCACCTCGGCACCGGGGGAACCGGCCTTCCTGGCCACGGCGGGTGATCTGACGATGACCGGATCGCAGTTCGAATGGGACATGTACGACCGGATCCGTCGTTCTTCGAAGATTCCCGTCTATGAAGGATTCGGCGGTCACGACGGCAACTGCCTGGACCCGCGTTGTACCGTCAGCTTCGAACAGCGAATCGGGCCTCCCTACTACTCGTGGAATTACGGCGGCGTTCATTTCATCCAGTTCGTCACCGAGACGTCCTACCTTCGCTCGACGGCCCAACTGCGTCAGCGGGACTGGATGACGGCCGACCTGAAGGCGCTGCCGGACGGGATGCCGGTGATCGCCATCTCGCACTATCCGTTGTCCGCTTCGTGGTTCGACCAGCGGAAGGCCGAGGGCATCAACGTCATCTGCCAGATCGGGGCTCACTATCACGTCGTCCATGCCGGAAGCCGACGAAAAGTTCCCATTCTCAACAGTGCTCCGGCTCGCGGCCGTGACTGGGGGGCTTACTCGAGGACCTATCGCTGGGTGTTCATTTCTCCGGACGGAGTTCGTTCTCGACTCCGGGTGGCGGGACAGTACAAACGGCTTCGGGTCGTCTCGCCTGGACCGAAGCCGGTTTCCGGCCGGCAACCGCTGGTGGTCCTGGCCTACGACACCGCTCTGCTGGTCAAGTCGGTCACGTGCCGGTGGACAGACCCCGACGGACGGGTGAGTACCACTCCGCTGCAACAGCAGGGCGACTGGTCCTGGCACGGTTCCTTCGAACCCGGGACACCGGGACGTTGGAAGTGTGACCTGGTGGCAACCGATGTCACCGGGGCAGAATGGAAACGGCAGCAGCAGTTCCAGGTTGAAACGGGGCAGACGGCCAAACCGAAGGTCGGGGGGGATTTTCCCTGGGTGCTCTCGGGTACGCCCCCCCGTCGTCTGGCTGCCGGCCCCACTGCCCCACTGCGACCGTTGTGGGTCACCCATACGGGCAGCGTTCACGTGCTCCACAATTCCCCGGTCACGGCCGGGGGGCGGGTGTTTGTTTCGGTCGGCAACCCCAATGCCGGCACTCCCGGAGCCGGTGTGCTTTGCCTGGACGCGGCCACCGGCAAACGCCTGTGGCGAACGGATTCACCACGTGGGGACATTCGTGGCCCGGTTTCGGTGCACGACGGCGTGGTCTATGCCATCCTGGCCGAGGGCTGGATCGCGGCCTTCGATGCGGGGACCGGCCAGGTGAAATGGACCCGGCCGCTGAATGCGTCGTACCGCGACGGCCGACCCCTGGCGATCATCAACACGCCGCCGGTGCCCACCGCGAAGGGGTTACTGGTCAACGACTGGCAGAAGCCGTTGTGGCTGGTCGATTACACGACGGGTAAGACCATCCGGCGGTTGGCTGGCGACGTCGGGGCCTACGCCGCGTTTGCCACGGTCTTTGACGACGTTCTCTACAGCGTCCGCCGTGGNGGGGGGACCGCNGTNCGCTTNCCCGGNGGCGAGCCNGTGTGGACCATCACCGAGACGTCCCGGTCGACTTCCGCGCCGATCGTGGTGGACGGCAANCTCATCTACACCGGTTCCTCGGGCATCCGTGTCCGTGACGCCGCGACCGGCAAGTTGCTCTGGCAGAAAGGTCTCAGCGGTGCGGGTTACCAGAACGCGGCACCGGTTGTCTGGGACGACCTGATCCTGGCCAACGGTGGCGATATGCGGTTGCTGGATCTGAAGACGGGTGCCACGCGACACACGGTTCCCTGTGGCCGCGAGGCCGACCGCTTCCGACGATCACGTCGCCAGGCGCTGGCCGGCAGTTCGACGCCGATCATTGCCGGTGACCTGGCCTTCTTTGGCCACGACGACACGTCGATCCGCGGTGTGACCCGGAACGGCGAGGTGGCCTGGGAACATCGGCTGGGGACGCCGATCAAGACGTCCCCGGTGATCACCGGCAACCTGCTGCTGGTCCACGACTATGCGGGCAACCTCTGGTGTTTTGCGGGACAATCCGGAGATCGGTGAATCGCAGATGCCCGGGTCAGGCGGTCATTCGGGCAACTTCTTGAAGTCCCTGGCGTGGACCACTCCGTGGCTGTCGATCACGACCTGGCCGAAGCTGACTCCTCGTGGCCGACTGGCGTCTTCACCCGGAGGAAAATCGAGTCGTTCTGGCAGGATCACCGAGCGTTGCCGTTCGGCATCGGTCCCGTACATCATTTTCCATCCGCTGGAGCCGTATCCCAGCAACAGGACGCCGGTGCCGGAACGGCCGCCTCCGATGGTGTTGGGCTGCACGTTGACGTGAGCCACGTCGGTTGTGCTGTCATACCAGGGGGACAAGACCGACGTGATGCCGTGTGTTTCAATGCCGGTGTGACACAGTTCGATGATCGGTCGTGAGACCAGGCAGGCCTGCGCATGGGTGACGATGGCCTTGTCGAGGCTGCTGAAATAACAGTCCTCGATGGTCACCCCGTTTCCTCCGTGAGTTCGACCGTTGCCGATCCGGATCCCAATTCCTTTCGGGTTGGTCGGATGGGTGTGTCCGATTCGGCACTCACGAATCGAAACGCCCAGGGCGTCGCGGATCTCGATCCCGTTGGTGAAACCGGTCAGGTTGGTCCTGTCGAGCCTGAGGGACCGTTGCGTTCCGCCGTTGGCGCGAATCGCCCAGCCGGTGGACCGGCCACTGGAGGTCACCGTCAGGCTCGAGACCATGAAGTTGTCCGGGTGGGGGACCAGCGTGATTCCGTCACCGATCTTGGGGGTGAAGTCCAGTTTCGCGCTTCCGACGTGGACCCCTTTCAGGTGAACGTTGGCGCGTCCGGTGAGACCCTTGTGCCGGTAGATGCCGGCGGGAAAGAAGACGACGCCTCCGGTCCGGGCCACCGAATCGATGGCTGCCTGGATGTTTGCCGTGTCATCTCCGGTGGAACTTTTCTCGACCACGATCCAGCCGGCCATTGCGGCGGGCCTGGCCTCCGGCTGCCGGCCGGCGGCGACCAGCGAGACGGCCGCAAGGGAGGTCATCAGGACGAGGCTACCGTGTCGAGACCATTGGCGATGGTCGGTTCCATTTGAACGTTGGGTTTCCATGTTGTTCCTTTCGGGTGGTCGAATACGCAACGGGGTCGGGTGCCGGACAGAATGTCCTTCCTGCAACAGTGTCCACGAGGGTGGACCGTAGGGACAAGCACAACGGATGGTGTGTCTAGCGCTGCTCTGGCAGAACAGCGGATTCAGGCCATCTGGCTGCTGGTCGCAGCGGGCGTGACACCGCGGCTGTTGAGAGCCTGGACCAGCCGTCGAATCGGGTGGGTTCCGCCGCTGTCACAGGGAATCGGTCGGCACTGCTGCTTGACGGTTTCACCCAGTCGCATCATCAGCAGTCCGTTGGTCACGCCTTCAGTCACCCGACCGGCGATGGTGGCCAGCGTCTTTTTTGCGACCGCGTCGACCATGGCCTCGGTTGCCAGCTGGGCGATTTCTGCAAAGACGATCGCCGCCATGGCTCGCCGGAACAGTCTCAGTGTGCCCCACAGCCCCGGACGTCCGGCGTAGATCCGTGACACCTGGTCGATCAGCTTGACCGACTGCCAGAGCACGATCATCGCGTCGAAGGAATGGGGAGCCAATGCCGTGGCCACGGCGACCTGGGCACTGCGGCTGGCGATGATCGCATCGGCCTCACGGTCGAGTGCGTTCAGCACGTGCGTCTCGATCTCCTCGATGTCTCGCGTTCCGTCCCCACTGTAATCGTTGAACTTGCGACCGACGGTCGCGATGCCGATCCGTGTCTGGTCGCTGGTGTGTGTTTCGAGAGTGGACAGGTAGGCGGTCAGTTCCTCTCGCAGCTGTTCCGGACCGACCGAACTGCTGGCGAGCCGTTGCTGGTACGCTTCCACACTTCGTCGAAGTCGAGTCACCGCCCGGATTCTCCAGTACCTTCGGGCCGACCGAATCCCCAGTGTTCCGACCAAAAGGGCGACGGTCACGCAGGCTGCCACGTAGATTTTTCCGATCGTCGGCCAACTCTCGACCAGGGTTGAGGCCTCGATGACAACTCGGGAAATCACGAAGATGACCGCCAGCGTCAACAGCGAGATGACGGTGGCGACGACAAGCAACCGGTCCAGGCTTTGTCGTCCTGTGAGAGGTCGCGACCGGTTGCTCGCGGTCGTTGTCGCAGCGGTGGGGGCGGAGTCGTCCGCGTCTACCCTGGGTGGGGGATCCGGAGCGGTTGGTTCGTCTTCCACGAAATCCACCGGTCCCGAGACCGGACCGGTGACGGGTCCCTGCGGGCGGCTGGTCGTATCAATTCGGATTGGGTCGGCGTCGGTACTCATGTTGGTGCCTGTGTTCATTCGATCTAGAAGCAACCTTCGAGGATCTTCCAGATGACTCGGTCCAGGTTGACGTGTGGCCAGAGTGAGCCGTCAATCGTCGGCAACTGGGTCGGTTCGAATTCGGTGAAGACGTATGCGGGATTCCCGAAGACCCAGTCCTCGTCGTTGGGCCACTCGGGAGGCACTTTGCCGCAGAGGTAGTTCAACGGTCCCTCGGACCGGCCCTTTTCGGTTCCGTTGAGAACCTCTCTCTGTTCGCCGTCCCGCTCCTTGGCGTCCTTGGTGACGCGAATCGAGGTGAACCACTCGGATTCCGGAGTTCGGATTCCGCCCTTGAGTTGGCCCTTCGCCTTGGTGACAAGAGCGTCGAGCAGTTTGGACATGTTGCTGCGAGAGTTTTTCGTTGCGTGGTCGGCCTTGGTGGCTGCGAACAGGGCCCTGTTGATTCCACCGAACGGTTTCCAGGCTGTGTGATAGGCCTTCAGGATCTCGGCGATACATTGCCTGGTGTCGTTGTAGGCGTGCTTGCCGTTCTGCAGGACGCGGAGCACATCGACCAGGACCAGCTGGTTGTTGCACTTGCGGATTCGCTTGAGGAACGGTTTGACTCGCCGCTTCTTGTGCTTGTCAAAGCTCGCGGTCAGTTGTTTGCGCAACTGCTCGATCTCCGAGTCCGATTCGTCCTCGGAATCCGGCGAACTCGGCAGGGGCACAAACGGGAGTTCCTCTTCTGTGGGTTCCGGGAGTTGATCGCTGGAGTCGCACCGTTCGTTCCAACTGATCAGCGTCATGGCGGGCTGGATGAATTCGAGACCCTGCCTGCGGGCCGCCTGGGCGTAGCGGGCGTAGGCCGTCCGCAGCGACCGGAACATGTTCGCGGCAGCCCGGTTGCCGGCCTCTTCGACCGTCTTCCGGTATTCGGCGGCCTCGTCGGGACAGTAATTGGCCATTCGATCCATGGTCTCGCTGGACCATTCCTCGAACGTCATGTCGTGCATCCCGGCATCCAGCAGGTACTCGCCCGGGTAATCGTGAAGGTGCAGGGCGATCGAGCCCTGGGCCTTACCGAGTCCAACCCAGTTCCTGACTTTGTCCACTTTTCCCCTGGCTCCGTGGTTCTCGTAGAAGAACCGAAGCACGAGGCCGGATTCCCGGTTTGTCGGAGCGGGCCACCGCGGTGGTTTTTCCCGCAACCCCTTGAGGAATCCCATGTAAGGGAATCGTTCCTTGTTGGGGTCGCGCGAATGCTCGATCGATGCCGCCCGCAGCGTCACGCCACTTGGTTCGAAATGCGCCAGGCCCTTGCTGCCGAGTTCGGAGAGCTGGTAGATCAGCGAAGTCAGGAAGACGGTCTTGCCGGTCTGGCGGAGCCCCGTGACTCCCAGGTGGATGTTGTGACGCATGAAGGCCTCGGGGAATCCCCGGTCAACTGGATGGCTGCTGAAAATTCCGTTTGTGCTGACGCCGGTGTTGTCTCGGAGATCCCAACCACGCTGTCGGAAAAAGTGACCACCCGGGTCCAAGATATCCGCCCGTCGATGAGGACGACAATACCGAGCGGAGGACAGGACATTCCACCGCAGAAAACGACCCGGTCCAGGTGCTTTTCCTGCCTGGCTCGGTGGCTGTCAACGACCGGGACACCAGCAAGTTCTGTCGGAGGTTGGGGGCAGGAGGGTTTTGGCTCGCAGAGGGGGTTTCTTGTGACTCAGCGCACCGGTGTTTGATGAAATTCCGACTTGATTGGTCTCCGATCAGTTCGCGTGCCGATGCAGAACCGGGTTGGCCCACGCCGCGAGGTTGTGGCTGGAATCGGATCCGTCCTGGGCGACAGTTCGCAACGACAGCTTCAGGACATCAGCCTGGGGCAGGTCGACCTGGATCGAGATCGGTGGGGCACCCGATTTGAGGACCGCTGTGCGGAGGAGTTGTTTGCCGTTGGCCATGATCACGAACGCGACTGCTCCCCGGGGACCGGCCGTCGGGTGCAGTCCGACCCGGCAACTGAAGCGATCGAACACCTTGCCGGGTGCGAGAACAAAGTCGAGGGAAAACGGCGTGCCCATGCCGAAGCCCGATTGGATCTTCGGACCCTTTCCGGAAAGAGTCAGCGGATGCAGCCGCCGCTTGGCATCCATAGCCTGGTTGACCAGGAACGGGGTCACGTAATAGGGATGCGGGATCATGCCGCCACGAAACTCGGGAAGCCAGTCCGCCAGGGACTGCCGGTCCCGGGTCGGCTGGTCCTTGTCGAAACGACCGGTTGCCAGGCAGAGGCTGGTGTAGATCACGTCCGCGGTGTGTCGCGCGTTGTCGAGTGCTGCCACCGAGTGGAGTTCCACGGCCTTTTTCCCGTCGCCGTGCATGATGTCCTGCACGATCGGGATGATGTGAGTTCCCGCCCGCCGCTGCAGCAGACGCTGGTGCTGGAGGATCCGCAGGGCCGCTTCCTCCCGTGTTCTGCCAAGAAGTTTTGGTTTATAGGCGATATCGGGAATTCGGTAGTCACCCTGGTCCATGATGCCCCCGGCCCCAAACAGGTAGTTGAACCGTTGCTTCTGCCCGGGTGGGGGAATCAGTGTCTTGAGCTGCCACTCGCTGATGGGACTGCTGTGGGCTCCGGGGGATCCGGGATCCTCGTTCCAGTGACACAGCACTCCGAGGAACTTCATCGCCTCGTCGGTTTCCCCGGCCTTCAGCTTTTCGCGAATGCGATCGAGATACCACAGCGTCGCCCTGGCACTGGGTTTTGCCGGATTCACGTCGTGCAACGACAATCGCACTCCCGGCACGATGCAGTAGGGGTCGAGTTCCGGAGCGTTGCCACCGGCGTGCCGGTCCTGCAGAGAGGTGTATTCCTTGCAGAGCCGTGCGAGTGCCTGTGTGCCCAGCAGATCCCGTTGCCATTTCGGCAGGCGTGCGACTGCCCAGAGACGGATCAGCCGGTGTCCCTTGCTCCAGGAGAATGCGTTTCCGGGGGATGCGGCGAGGATCACGACCGCAAGCAGTCCACAGAACAGTCGATGCGTTTTCACGAGAGTCTTCCTGTCATTTCGGCTGCTGACGGGGCCGAACAAGTTGGATTTCGTCGATCCGGTAGGGTCCTTTGAACAGCCCCAGGTGGATCGAACCGTTGGCCGCCATGTTGGAAAGTCCGTGCTTGTACCGGCACACCAGGGACTTCTCGGATTCGTCGTAACCGTTGGCGGCGGCGAAAACGGTCACCTCGGTCGGGTCGAAATAGAACGTGCACCAGAGATCGTGTTCCCGGTTGGCGGCCAGGTGATTGACGTTCCACGAGGAGGAGAATTTCCGGACGCCGGATTGGTCGTTGAAGCACGAGACCATGGGGCGGGTCCGCCCCGGTCCGCTGAAGTAGAAGTACCACAACATTCGCGTCACGGAGGTTTGCGGATTGGTGAGACTGAAGTTGAACGAAGCCGACCCAGGCCTGGCCGTTTTTGTCGTCGGGGATGGTGTGACGTGAAATCGCAGACGGTACCGGCCAGGGCCCTCGTGCTTGATCAGGTCGTTGAACCGGGCGAGCGAAATGACCGGATAAGCCTCCTCCGAGTCCATGACCAGTGAACCGGCAGCCGTCGGGGGCGGGTGGACACCGCCGTGCGGCCGCATCCGCGTCCACCTGGCCAGGTCCAGTTGTTGACCATCGAAGGTGTCGAGCAGTTCGCCGTGCTTGATGGGTGGACCCGGACGGATCCTCTCCAGGACGACGTCATCCCAGAGCGTGTTGCCGTTGAAGTTTCGCTTGAGCTTGATGACGGCCGAGTCAGCTTGAGACGGCACAGAAACCGTCAGCCGCAATCGGGTCCACCCGTCAGCCGGGTCGAGTGTTCGCAGCATGCACCGAGTCGGTTCCACCTGAATCGCTCGCTCTCCATCGAGAAATGTGACGGTGGCTTCCATGGCGACCGAGGTGTCCGGAGGCCGGGTGACATATCGACCCCAGGCGGTCAGGCGATAACGTTCAAAGGGTGAAACCCGGACCTGCTGCGAAATCGTCAACGGGCCACCGGTGGTCGAGGCAGCCGAGAAATCGCCCGAGCGTGCCTGGCCCTTGGAAGCCGCCACCTGGCCGCGTTCGACGACCCACCCTTGCAGGTTGCCGGATTCGAAATCTCCGTTGGTCAACCGGTTGTCCGGTTTCTTGCCGATCAAGGCCAACTGGGTTTTGGCGGCAGCGTGGAGACTGTCGGACCGATCCACACCCTGCCAGAACCTGGTGGCGGCTGCCCGGCCTTTCGTCTCGATGTGGAACCTGGTTGCGGCCGAACACAGTTCGTCCAGCAGGGCGTTTTCGTGACTGAAGATCGTGATGGCCGAGCAGTTCGACCAGAAACCGATACTGCTGATTCGTGGATTGATGGCAGGGTGGGCTCGCATTCTTGCCAGGCTGATTGCTCGGGCCCGACGGGTCTCGGCAACGTGCCGGGCTCGCTGGATGACGGCCTGGCGGTTCTTGTCAGAGGTGACGGCGATTTCCAGGGATGCCGGGTAGAACTCGAGATAGCTGACCAGCAGGCTCCGTTGGAATTGCCAGGCTTCGACAAGACGTTCGAGACGGAACTTGGCTCCGCTGGTGTCGCCGGCGGCCAGCCCGGTGGCGGTGGCGATGCACCTGTCCAGGAACGCGATGTCGTCTTTCCGGTAACCCTGGAACTCGTCGTTGGGCTGGACGTAGGAGCCGTTGTTCCAGGAGACCCACTGGTAGAACAGCCAGTCCTTGTGGTGTTTCCGGTAGGGGCCGGGTTGCCGACGTTCGTAGACCTCTTCCAGCCGGTCCCAGAAGTCTCGCATCGGCTTGGCCGCCGGGCCGTACGACGCCTCGCAGAACTCGTCCATGACGTGATTGACGTCGGCATTCACATCCCACTGCAGGGCCTGGATGTAGTGGTACTTGGGGCCGTCGAATGTCCAGTCACCGGCACACTCGGTGATGTGGGAGAGGGCTCCCAGTTCATCGTGGCCCCATTTCAGGAACTGCTGGGCCGCTCGCGGATAGTGGCGGAAACCCAGGAACGATCCTCCGTACATGTACGAATAGAGGTTGACCGACCGGCAGACGGTCCTCCATTGCTCGGCCTGTTGGAACTCGCTGTCCAGGACAAACGTCTTGGTCACGGCCACATTGGGTTCGAGCTGGAATCGCGGCGGGGTTGAGGTGTTGGAGTAGGCCATCGCTTCGACCCACTTGCCGGGGTGCGTCTTGCCCACCCGGTGAGCCACGCGGTTCACCCAGTGGAACCAGCGTTCGGACAGGGTGTAGGCCGGTTTGACCGAGTTGACGAATGTCTTGCACCGCTCGCACTCGCACCAACCGTTGCCGTCGTTCTGGCCGACCGAGACGACCGGGGCATTCGGGCGTTTCTTGAAGAATTCGTCGATGTACGTGACCGCCCGGTCGACGGTTCCGGGATGGGTCGTACAGATCTGCCAGCCGTTGCCGTAACTCCACCACTGCCGTTTGCCGTCAAACTTCGCGAACCAGTCGGGATGTTCCCGGAACTGTTTTGCCGCAAAGATGTACTGGAGGGCATGGTTGCCGTATTGGCCGTCGCCGTACGGGGCGAGCCGAAGCAGCTTGCGGGGCGGCGAGAAAAAGTACATCCCGCAGTTGGCACGATTGACGAAATCGGGCTCGACGGTTTTCGAGAGGCGGCGATCGACCGTGATGGTTTTTCGGCTGGGCACCACCTCGCCGTGGACGCGATCGGGGAACAGCCAGCGGACTCCGCAGTGATCGGTCAAGAATCGCTCGACGGCCCACTGTGCCGCCCGGCCCACATTTCCGGCGAGCACCAGGTGCAGTCTCCCGTCGTGTTCGAGGCACCGAATCACGTAGCCGTCGGCCCGGAGCTTGTGGATCTCGCCGACGTGTTGCTCGACGAACCGGTCGCGGCCGACATGAATGGTGATCTTGCCGGCTGCGACCTTGTCCGAAACCGTGATGTTCTGACCGCTGATTCGGGAGAGGTACCGGCAGAGGTCAGCTGCCGCATCCTGTTCCATGGCATGTGAACCGGCGACGACTTCGGGCAACGGTTCGCCTGGAGCAACAAGCGAGAAACGGTTCTCGGCGACAGCCACGGCGGCGCAGTTGAGCACAGCGATGATCGAGAACACCGCTCGGGAAACAGGCACCTTCGGTTTCATCATCTTGGTCTCCGGTCCGTCGTTCCCACCGCAATTGCATCGGGGCGATGGCGCGAGCGGTCATTGCCGGGCCTGCTACGCGTCCTGCATCGCGGAGGTGATTTCCAGCATCATCTGCTTGCCGTCACCGAAGAGCATCGACGTGTTCTCCAGGGCGAACAGCGGGTTGGGAATCCCGGCAAATCCCGGGCTGAGGCTCCGCTTGATCACGATCACCGCACGGGCCTTGTCGACGTCGATGATCGGCATCTGGTAGATCGGGCTGTTCTTGTCGGTCCGGGAACAGGGATTCACCACGTCATTGGCCCCGATCACGATCGCCACGTCGACGGTGTTCATGGTGGGGTTGATGTGGTCCATCTCGATCAGTTTCTCGTACTCCACGTCCGCTTCAGCCAGCAGGACATTCATGTGGCCGGGCATGCGTCCGGCCACTGGGTGGATCGCGTACTCGACCGTTGTTCCCTGTTCCTCGAGCAGTTGTCCCAGGTTCTGCACGGCGTGCTGGGCCTGGGCGACGGCCAGCCCGTACCCGGGCACAATCACCACCCGCTGGGCAAACTCCAGCATCATCGCCACCTCCTCGGCGGCCGTCTGTGTCACGTCGCTGTAGACATCGTCGTCGTCATCACCACTGCCCGATTCCATCACTCCGAACAGCACGTTGACCAGCGAGCGGTTCATCGCCTGGCACATCAGGCGGGTGAGGATGATTCCCGAGGCACCCACCAGGGAACCGGAAATGATCAGCACGTTGTTGCTGATCACGAACCCGGTGGCCGAGGCCGCGAGTCCGGAATAGGAGTTCAGCAGGGCAATCACCACCGGCATGTCGGCTCCGCCGATCGAGTTGACCAGCAGGAATCCCAGCAGCGAGGCGACCAGCACGATCACCACGTACAGGTACATGTCCTGGTTGTAGATCATCAAGATCGACAGGCCGATCAGTGCCACGAACAGCATCGAGTTGACCACGTGCGGGAACGGCAGACGCCGGGGATTCTTGAACAGATCGAGTTCCTGGAGCTTGCCGAAGGCCACCGTGCTGCCCAGGAAGGTGACCGAACCGACGATGCCCGTCAGGGCGGTTGCGACCCATTCGCTGGTACTGGGCTGGTTACCGGGCAGTAGCAGCATGGCGCCGGCCACGATCACAGACGCCAGGCCACCGAAACCGTTGAACAACGCAACGAGTTGGGGCATGGCGGTCATCTGGATCAGGTAGGCAAGCAGGGTGCCGATTGCTGCCCCGCCGAAAATGCCACCGGCAATCCAGGACACCTGTTCGACATCGTCGGACCACATCGTGGCGGCGACGGCCAAGATCATGCCCAGGACGCCGTACAGGTTGCCGCGCACGGCGGTGCGCGGGTGGGCCATCCGCTTCAAGCCGTACATGAACAGTACGGCCGAGACGATGTAGACGATCTTGATGAACAGCAGCTTGTCCAAGGAGAGTGTCTCGCTTCGGTGGCCTTTATTTTCGCTTGATGAACATCGAGAGCATTCGGTGGGTGACCAGGAACCCGCCGACCACGTTGATCGTGGCCAGGGCAACTGCCACCATCCCCAGCCAGGGGTATCCTCCGGAATGGCCGGCGACGATCACCGCCCCGACCAGGGTGATGCCGCTGATTGCGTTCGAGCCGGACATCAACGGTGTGTGCAGAGTGGGTGGCACCTTGGTGATGATTTCGAAACCCACGAAGATCGCCAGCACGAAGATCGTCAGCGAGGCGATGGTCGTCTGGCTCCGGGAACCAAGGACCACGCCCTGCTGATCGGGTGCCTGGGTGGGATCCGCCGAAGCGTCATCCGGAGCCCGTTCGGTGGTGACGGCCGATTGAGAATCCTCGAGTTGATTGTCAGCCCGTGTCGGCATGTCGAGGCCGGCCAGCAGCAGGATCGCCGTGGCCAGGAAAACGGGGGCCTGGACGGTTGGTCGCATTGAGAGTCCCAATCCCTTCAACACGTCAAACCCCTTCCGTCGGAAGGTCATCGGGCTCATCCTCCTTGCCACCGATTGGTTCTGCCGGTGGAT
>PBOJ01000035.1 GCA_002724315.1 Planctomycetaceae bacterium
TGGCTTCTCAGCCGCTCCCTGGGTGGGGCGGCGAATGGCCGATTGCATCATCTCGGGTGAGAAACCCCGCGAGATCACCCCGTTCAAATTGGAACGGTTTGAGACGGGGGAGACCATCACCTGGAGCAACACGCCCGACTGATCAGTGGCGTTCTAGATCAGTTCGTCAATCGGACTGCCATGATTGAGTACCGGGATGGGCCGGTTCTGGCGATCGATGAAGATCGTGTGCGTATCCACGCCCAGCACATGGTACATCGTGGCGAAGAGGTCCTGGGCGTGAGAGGGGCGGTCGACGGGATAGCCGCCGATCGAATCGCTCTTGCCGATCACCTGGCCCGTTTTCAGTCCTCCGCCGGTGATCAGAGCCGAGAAGCAGTCGGCCCAGTGGTCACGGCCACTCTGGTCCGTCTGGTTGCCGGTGGTGATCTGGCCCACCTTGGGCGTGCGACCGAATTCGCCGATGACCATCACCATGGTTTTTTCGAGCATGCCGCGGTCGGCCAGGTCACCGATCAGCACCGACACCGCCCGATCGATCTGTGGCAGCAGTTTTTCCAGACGGGGGAAGGCGGTGTTGTGGGTGTCCCAGTCCTGGCGCAGGCCACACTGGATAAGAGTGAAGGTGACACCCGCCTCGACCAACCGGCGGGCCAGCAGGGCTCCCTGGCCCCATTCGTGCGGTCCGTAGCGATCACGGATCGCCGGCTTTTCACGGGAGAGGTCGAAGGCGTCGCGGACCTGGTGCTGCAGCAGCAGGTCCATACCCTGGTTGGTGAAGTCCCGGGTCTGCTGGATTGAAGGGGCGGGGGAGCCCTGTCCACGGAACCGGTCGAGCAGCGACAGCAGGCCCTGTCGCCGCTGGAGCCGCGGCGTCGAAAGTCCATCGCGGAGTTCCAGGATCGGCACGGTGAATTGCTGGGTGGTCGAGGATGGCAGGTGGCCGCTCTCGAACGGTTCGTGCCGAGAGCCCAGGTAGGCGGCCGCCCCGAAGGGAGACCCGATGTACTCGTGGTGGAAACTCCAGGGGATGCCGACGTAGGCCGGCATGCCGGCCCGGCGGGGGCCGCACAACCGCGACGTGATCGATCCGAACGACGGGGTCTCGATCACCGCCCGGCGGGTGCCGCCCCGAGTGCCCATCCGCCCGGTCAGCATCTGGTGCTCGGCCGGGGCGTGGCTGTTGTTGCCGTGGTGCAGGGAACGGACCACGTTGTAGTTGTGGGCCTGGGCGGCCAGCAGTGGCAGGCGATCACAGATCTGCAGGCCGGGGACCGACGTTCCGATTGCCCCGAACTGCCCGCGGACGTTTTCGGCGGCCTCGGGCTTTGGGTCGAACGTCTCGTGATGAGACGGCCCGCCGTCCAGGAAGAACATGATGCAGGAGGTGTCGGGCCGAGGTCCCGGCGATGGGGCTGCCGACAACGAGGTGGCCGCTCCTGCCAGGCCCAATGATCCCATCTGGATCATTGTCCTCCGCGACAGCAACGACAGGTTCGACTGCAACGGGTGCATGCGGTGCAGTCTAACGGCTGAATCGTCGCCAGACCAATTGATCTTTGTCGAGGAGACGATCGCAGGGAGCACAGGCCCGGTGGCTAGACCAGTTCCTCGATCGGAGCGCCGTGGTTCAGTACCGGGATCGGCCGGTTCTGGTGGTCGGTGAAGATCGTGTGCGGATCGATGCCGAGCACGTGGTACATCGTGGCGAAGAGATCTTGTGGATGAACGGGACGGTCGACAGGGTGAGCTCCGATCGCGTCGCTCTCGCCGACGACCTGGCCCATTTTCAGGCCTCCACCGGCCACGAGAGCCGAGAAACAGTCGCCCCAGTGATCNCGNCCGGCATTCTTGTTGATCTTGGGGGTGCGNCCGAATTCTCCGATGACCATCACCATGGTGCTTTCGAGCATGCCGCGGTCAGNCAAATCGGAGAGCAGGGTGGCGACGGCCCGGTCGAGTCGTGGCAGGAACTTGTCNAGGTTGGTGAAGTTGGCGCTGTGCGTNTCCCAGTCCTGACGCAAGCCNCACTGGATCAACGTGAAGGTGACACCNGCTTCGACCAACCGTCGAGCCAGCAGAGCGCCTTGGCCCCATTCGTGAGGTCCGTATCTTTGGCGGGTGGCGGATGTTTCCCGGGACAGATCGAACGCGTCGCGGACATGCTGTTGCAGTAACAGGTCCATGCCTTGCCTGGTGAAGTCCCGGATCTGTCCGATCGCCGGGGCGACCGGTCCCTGGTGGCGGAACCGGTCAAGCACCGACAGCAGGCTCTGTCGCTGTTGCAGTCGTGGGGGAGAGAGTCCGTCCTGGAGTTCGAGGACGGGGACCGTGAATTTGTCCGTGGTCGAGGCCGGCAGGTGGCCGCTCTCGAACGGCTCGTGCCGGGAGCCCAGATAGGCGGCCGCTCCGAAGGGGGATCCGATGTACTCGTGATGAAAACTCCACGGGATGCCGACGTAGGCTGGCATGCCCGGGCGGCGCGTACCACGCAGTCGTGAGACGATGGATCCGAACGACGGCGTCTCGATCACCGCTCGCCGGGTGCCGTCACGGGTTCCCATCCGACCGGTCAGCATCTGGTGTTCGGAGGGGGCGTGGCTGTTGTTGCCATGATGCAGGGAGCGGACGACGCTGAATCGGCGGGCCTCTGCGGCCAGCAGTGGCAGTCGATCGCAGATCCGGAATCCGGAAACGGCCGTGTCGATGACACCGAACTGGCCGCGGACGGTTTGGGGAGCCTGGGGCTTGGGGTCGAACGTCTCGTGGTGAGACGGACCGCCGTCCAGAAAGAACATGATGCACGAGGTCTCGGGTCGCCGGCCGGCATCGGGTCCCGCCTGCAGAGACGTGGCTGCTCCTGCCAGGCCCAATGATCCCATTTGGATCATTGTCCGTCGTGAAAGCAGGGACAAGTCGGGCGACGATGGAGGCATACGAGGGAGTCTAACGGCTGGATTGCCTGCAGACCAATCGATATTTCTCGCCAAGACGGATTCTGTCACGTCTCCAGGGCCAAGTCCGGATTCATGTGGCTGCCAACGACCGCTAGAATGGATTCCCGGTGTCACGGTCACTGACAGCGGATGACCTGAGTACTTTCGACTGGAACTCCATGCCCATACGACCTGCGGTTCGGCTGTTTGTCCTTTCCACCATGGCGATGATGGTTTGCTCGTCGGCCGACGCAGCGGAAGCGAAACCGCTGACTTTCGAAGCCGACATCCGTCCGATCTTCCGGTCCCACTGTTACGACTGTCACGGTTCGATCAAGGAGAAGAAGGGGAAGCTCGATCTCAGGTTGGCCCGGTTCATGATCGCCGGCGGGGAAACAGGCCCGGCCATCGTTGCGGGAGATCCGGACGGAAGTTTCCTGGTCAAGCGGCTGCGTGACGGATCGATGCCGCCCGGAGACGTGCGGGTCAGTGACGAGGAAATTGCCAAGATCTCTCAGTGGATCAAGCAGGGGGCGAAGACGGCCCGGCCGGAGCCGAAGCAGATCGGCGACGGACTGGGAATCACACCCGAGGAGCGGTCGTGGTGGGCCTTCCAGCCGATCTCACGTCCGTCGGTACCCGGCTCCGTCGGGAAAGAGCGTGTGCGGACCGAGATCGATGCGTTCGTGTTGGCCCGGCTGAAGGAAAAGAAGCTCGGTTTTGCCACGGATGCGGATCGCCTGACACTGGTCCGGCGGGTTTACCTGGATCTGCTTGGCCTGCCTCCGACGTTTGAACAGGCCCAGGCGTTCATCAATGACAAGCGGGACGACGCCTACGAGCGTTTGATCGACGACTGTCTCGAGTCCCCGCATTACGGTGAGCGGTGGGGACGACACTGGCTGGACGTGTCCGGGTACGCGGACTCCGAAGGCTATACCAACAGCGATCGCGTGCGGCCCTACGCCTACAAGTTCCGCGATTACGTGATTCGGGCCTTCAACGACGACATGCCGTTTGACCGTTTCATCCAGGAACAGATTGCCGGTGATGAGATGATTGTCGGGCCGCTGAAGAATCTGGGACCTCATCAGGTGCAGAAGCTTGTGGCGACGGGGTTCCTGCGGATGGCCGCCGACGGCACCGGTGAGAGCGATGGAGCCGTATCCAGGAACCAGGTCGTGGCGGACACGATCAAGATCGTCAGTTCGGCATTGCTGGGTTTGTCGGTTGGCTGTGCCCAGTGTCACGATCATCGCTACGACCCGATCTCCCAGGTCGATTATTACCGGATTCGGGCGGTCTTCGAGCCGGGGTACGACTGGAAGTCGTGGCGGAACCCCAGCCAACGCCGCGTGTCGCTCTACACCGATGCCCAGCGGGCGGCGCGGGCGGAGGTCCAGAAAGAGGTCGACGTCGTCAACAAGGAGAAGACCGCCAAGCAGCAAAAATACATCCAGGAGGCGCTCGAGAAGGAATACGCCCGCTACGACGAACCGTTGCGGAGTGAGATGCGGAAAGCCAAGACGACTCCCGGCAGCAAGCAGACCGACAAGCAGAAGGCGCTGTTGAAGAAGTACCCCAACCTCAACGTCAACGGTGGCAACCTCTACCAGTACAATTCCAAGCACGCTGACGAGATCAAGGCCTACGCTCCCAGGATCGCGAAGATTCGGGAGAAGATCCCGGTTGAGGATTTCGTGCGGGCGTTGACCGAGAACATTGGCAAACCCGGTACGGCGCCCAAGACGTTCCTGTTCCACCGTGGCGACCACCGTCAGCCCAGGCAGGAGGTGGCTCCGGGTGGGCTGACCGTGACAGCTCCTGAGGGTGCCCGGTTTGCGATCGATGGCGACGACGCCCAGATCAAGACCAGTGGTCGTCGACTGGCTTTTGCCCGCTGGTTGACAAACGGCCGGCATCCGCTGGTCGCTCGCGTGCTGGTCAACCGTGTGTGGCTGCATCATTTCGGCCGCGGGATTGTCACGACGCCCGACGAGTTCGGGAAACTGGGGACCAAGCCGACCCACCCGAAGTTGCTCGACTGGATGGCCTCGTTTTTTGTGGAAAGTGGCTGGAGCCTGAAGGACCTGCACCGCGTGATGATGAGATCGACGGCCTACCGCCAGTCCTCGTTGCGTCACACCCAGGGCGACGCCCTGGACGGAGCCAATTCCCTGTACTGGCACAAGACGGTCCAGCGGTTGGATGCGGAGATTCTCAGGGACCGAATTCTCGCCGTCAGTGGGACCCTGGACCGCAAGATGTTTGGAGCACCGGTCGGCGTGTCGGCTGACGACGCCGGGCAGATTTCTGTCAGCGGCCCGGATCGCAGAAGCGTCTACGTTCAGAATCGACGAACGAAGCCGGTGGCACTGCTGCAGGTCTTTGATCAGCCGGTGATGACTGTAAACTGCAGCAAGCGTGAGAAGTCGACGGTGGCGTTGCAGTCGTTGTTGATGATGAACAGCGAGGCGGTCCTGAAATACGCCCGGGCAATGGCCGACCGGGCCAACAAGGAGACCCGCGCCGGGGCTGATGCGAAGCTGATCAAGGGCCTGGAGATCCCGTTCGATTTCAAGAGCTATACCGAGAACCTGGGTGTGTGGCGGGTTGGCTACGGTCACATTGACACCGCCGACAAGGGAAAGGTCCCGCAGGTGAAGTTCACCCGCTACACGGTGTTCGAAGGTGACCGGTGGCAAAGTGGCAAAGGGCTGGGCAAGGGGCCGGCCGGATTGTCGTTCCTGACCCGAGTTGGAGGGCACCCGGAAAACAAGACAACCCGTCCGATCCGTCGCTGGGTCGCCCCCGCCGATGGCCAGTTGCTGGTCAAGGGGTCACTGGGGTGTCCGTCAAAAAATGGAGACGGTGTGGCGGTGACCGTTTACAGCAGTCGACTGGGATCACAGGGGACGTGGAAAGCGCGAGCCGGTGGTGTCGAGTACATGTTGGATTTCGAAGTCAAGGCGGGGGATATCATCGATACGATCGTCGATGAGCAGTCGACCAACACGTCGGATTCGTTCAGCAACGAATTCACGCTGTCGCTCTCGAACACCGCCGCCGGCACGACAATGGGATTCAACTCACACGACGCCGTCGCCAAGCCTCCCAAGCCCTCGACCTACACCCTGCGGGCACCGATCGCCGACCAGGTGGTGCATGTCTGGCGATTGGCCTACGTCCGTCAGCCGACTCGTGAAGAGGCCGAGTTGGCCGTCGGCTACATGAAGGGGCAACTGGCCCTGTTGTCCGAGCAGAAGCACAAGAACCCCGTACGCCAGGCGATGACCAATTTCTGCCAGGCGTTGATCAGTTCCAACGAGTTCCTGTATTCAGACTGAGGATGCCGAAGAGATGACGGATTCTCTGAACCACGACCAGCTCGCGATGCCTCCCGTTTCGCGTCGAGAGTTTCTTTCCCGACACGTCCTCGGCCTCGGGTCGGTGGCGTTGGCGACCCTGTTGCAACAGGACCAGCTGCTGGCCACCCCGGCCAATGTGCCACGTGGACCGGCCTCCTACGATCTGCTGCCCAAGCAGCCGCACTTCGCGCCACGAGCGAAGTCGATGATCTCCCTGTTCATGCACGGCGGCCCGGCTCATATGGAGCTCACCGACCCCAAGCCGGAACTGACCCGGTTGCACGGAAAGACCTACCAGGGGGACATCGCCTACAGTTTCATCAAGCGGGCCAGCAAGCGTCTGTTGGGAGCCCGGTGGAAATTCCGTCCCCGCGGGGAATGCGGAACCGAGATCTCCGAATTGTTGCCCAATATCTCGGAGGTCGTCGACGACATCTGCCTCATCCGCTCGATGCACACCGGCTACAACGGCCACGAGGTCTCCATCCGTTACATGCATTCGGGGATTCCCTCGGTCACCGGTCGCCCCACGCTCGGGTCGTGGCTGCTTTACGGACTGGGTTCCGAAACGGACAACCTGCCCGCCTACATGGTGATGACCGATCCCGGCGGACATCCCGTTGACGGGGTGCACAACTGGTCCAACGGCTGGATGCCGACGTTGTTCCAGGGGACGGTGCTGAGGCCGAAGAATCCCCGGATCCTCAATCTCGATGCGCCGGCCACGGTGCGGGGGAAGGTGCAGGAACACAACCTGTCATTCCTGGCCCAGTTGAACAAGAGGCACGCCAGGAAGCATCCCGGAGAAAATGACCTGGAGGCGCGGATCGCCTCCTACGAGCTGGCCGCCCGGATGCAGACTTCTGCCAAGGAGGCCCTGGACATTTCCCAGGAGACCAAGGCGACCCAGGACATGTATGGGCTGGACGATCCGGCCACCCGGGAATACGGGACCCGCTGCCTGATCGCCCGTCGACTGGTGGAACGGGGGGTCCGTTTCGTCCAGTTGTTCCTCAACGGCCAGCCCTGGGACAACCACAACAACATCAAGTCGGCGCTGCCCGCGGCGTGCCGCCGGACCGACAAGCCGGCTGCGGCCCTGGTCAAGGACCTGAAACGGAGTGGGCTGCTGGATTCGACCATCGTCCACTGGGGCGGTGAGATCGGGCGATTGCCCGTCACCGAGGGAGACCCGAAAGGTGGCGGACGCGATCACAACGGGCAGGGGTTCACCAACTGGCTGGCCGGCGGCGGCTTCAAGGGTGGCATGACCTACGGCGAGACCGACGAGGTGGGGCACCGGGCGGTTGTCGACAAGGTGACCCCCAATGACTTCCAGGCCACGCTGCTTCACCAGTTCGGGATCGATTACCAGAAACTGTTCTTTTTCCACAACGGGCAGCAACAGCAGTTGACCAATGGCCGGCCCGCCCGCGTGGTCAAGGACATCCTCGCCTGACCGGAAATGGAGCCTGGCACCGTGAGACCCGTGACACACCTGACCTTCGCATGGTTCTGCGCGGCAACGATCGCATTGCCCGTGGTCTCTGCGGCCGATGTGGACTATGCGTCGCAGATCAAGTCGGTGTTCAAGCATCGTTGCTACGCGTGTCACGGGTCGTTGAAACAGGAAGCGGGACTGCGGCTCGATTCGGGCCAGTTGATCCGCAAGGGCAGCGAGAACGGTGTCATTGTTCAGAAGGCCGCCGTCGAGGCCTCAGTGTTGCTGAAACGGGTGACGGCCAAGGACCCGGCCGAGCGAATGCCACCGATTGGTATGCCCCTGGAACCCGGTGAGATTGCGGCGATCCGGAACTGGATTGCCGCCGGCAGTCCGTCCCCCGTGGACGAGAAGCCCGAGGCTGATCCGAGGGACCACTGGTCGTTCCGGCCACCGGTGCGGCCACCGTTGCCGACCATCAGCCGACCGGGGTGGGCCTACAATGCTGTCGACCGCTTTGTTCATGCCCGGTACGACCAACAGAAACTGAGACCGGTGGCCGATGCGGATCCCGCGGTCCTGTTGAGACGGGTGCACCTGGACCTGGTCGGTCTTCCGCCGTCATCCGAACAATTGCAGGCGTTCCTGGCCGATCCCTCGGAGGCCCATTACCTCCAAGTAGTTGACCGGTTGCTGGCGTCTCCTCGATATGGGGAACGCTGGGGTCGGCACTGGATGGACGTCTGGCGTTATTCGGACTGGTATGGCCGTCGCAAGGTCGACGATGTCCGCAACAGTGCGCCACAGATCTGGCGGTGGCGTGACTGGATCATCGATTCGCTCAACCGTGACAAGAGTTACGCGCAAATGGTGCGTGAGATGCTGGCGGCCGACGAACTGTCAGCCACCGACGATTCGGCATGGCCGGCCACCGGGTACCTGATCCGCAACTACTTCTCGTTGAATCCCAACGACTGGATGAGGCACTCGGTCGAATACACCGGTAAGGCCTTCCTGGGGCTGACCTTCAATTGCGCGCATTGTCACGACCACAAGTACGATCCGATCACGCACGAAGACTATTTCCGCATGCGGGCTTTCTTCGAACCGATGGGAGTGCGGCAGGACCGCGTGCCGGGCCAACCAGATCCCCCTCCGTATCCCCCGTACGTCTATTCGGGGTCGCGGAAAGCCGTGAGGATCGGCATGGTTCGGATTTTCGACGAACGTCCTGATGCCAAGACCTGGCTTTACACTGGCGGGGATGAACGCAACAAGGACAAGAAGCGAGGAGCGATTTCCCCGGGTGTGCCGGCTTTCCTGGCCGAGCTGTTCCCGCCGGTCCGTCCGATCGACCTGCCGTTGTCGGGTTGGTACCCGGGGGCTCGCCCGAATATCCAGCAGTCGGTGTTGGAGGAACAGCGGCGGGCGGTAGCTGATGCCCGCCGGGCTCTTGACCGGGTTGCCAGGCAACGGGTGGATTCCAGCGGCCTCGAGAAGCAGGTTGCGGCCGCGCGGGTCGATTTTGCCCAGGCAATGAAGACGGCGGTTGCCTCGGGACAGGCCGGAGCGCTGGTCGGCAAGCAGTCGCTGTTCATGGACGCGGCCACCGGGCGGCGGATCTGCCAGAACACCGTGCCGGGATTGAAAGCTCTGCCGGTGGGCACGCGGATCACGTTTCAGTTGAGGATCCTCGAAGACAACCACGTCAACTTCCAGTTGGCCAAGAACACCAAGACCGGTCAAACGGCGCTTTACGTGGCTTTTGCCGGCGGCAAGATCGACTCGTATCGCCCCGACGGGTTCACGCAGTTCACTGCCGCCAAGTACGACTTCGCTGCCGGACAGAATCACTTCCATGTGACCCTGGTACTGGATCCGTCCAGCGATACGGTTGCATTGAGCGTGAAACTGGACGGGGCCAAGGGATTTCTGGTCCAGAACCAACCGATTGCGCTCAACGGATGGAATCCGACCAAGAACCCGCACCAGCCTTTCACTTTCGATTGCCGGACCGGGACCAAGGCACTGGTCGACCAGGTCGAGATGGTGGCTGGTGACCAGAAGTTCTTCTGGGGCTTCGAATCGCCGCGGTTTGCCGACGGTGAAGATGTCGAGGGAATCGCCGGCTGGGTGATTCATCCGCAGTCGCAACCGGCGGCGACGTCGGTGGTGTCAATGATTGCCAACTGCGAGTTGGCCCGCGAGAGTTACACGAAACTGAAACAGGCCGAAGCGGCCCTGGAAGCGATTTCGTTGGGAAGTGTCGTGGCCCGAAAGGGGGTCGAAGCGAACACACGGGCATTGGCCAGCCTGGAGGCCACGATCGCTGCGGACAATGCCAAGCGGGACCCCGGCCGCGCGGCGGACATCGAGAAATTGTCCCGTGTGGCGTACCGCCGGCAATTGGAAGCGGGAGCAGCGATGGCTGAATGGCGGACCATGGAGGCCCGTTACGAGATCGGCCGCGCCAAGGCCCTGCCCGATTCGAACAAGCAGAAGGGGGCCCGGATCAAGAAATTCGAGCAACAACTGGCGACGGCCAGGAAACAGGAACAGGACGTGGCCGGCAGACGGGCCAAGGCGGCCGAGTCGACCGATTACAAGTTGTTGAGTCGGGTCACGAGCAATCGATCCACGGGACGGCGAGCGTCACTGGCACGGTGGGTCACCGATCCACGCAATCCGTTGACCCCGAGGGTGGCGGTCAATCACATCTGGCTGCGTCATTTCCACTCGCCGCTGGTCGAGAGCGTCTACGACTTCGGTCGCAACGGAAAGCGGCCGACGCATCCGCAGTTGCTCGACTGGCTGGCTGTCGAACTGCTGGAACACGACTGGAGCATGAAGCGGTTGCATCGCCTGATGGTCACCAGCCATGTGTACCAGTTGAGCGATGAGCGGCCGGAATCCGACGAGGTGGTGCGCGGGAACATCAAGCGCGACAAGGACAACCGCTGGATCTGGTACCGGGGCCGCGGTCGGATGGAAGCCGAGGTGATCCGTGACAGTGTTCTCCTGCTGGCCGGACAACTGGACCCCACGATCGGCGGACAGGTGCTGTTGAATACCCTCTCCGCAACGACCCGTCGGCGAAGCCTGTATTACGAGGTGTATCCGGAGGCGGGGGGCAGCATGCCATTTGCTGAACTGTTCGATCCACCGGATCCGTGTGACTGTTTTCGGAGATCCTCGACGGTGGTGCCACAGCAGGCGCTGGCGTTGAGCAACAGCGACCTGATTCATGCAGCCTGTGGTGAGACGTCCCGCCAGATCGGGGGGAAAACTGCCGAGGAGTTTATCCGAGCTGCGTTTGTCCACGTGCTTTCGCGGCCGGCGACGGCCGCCGAGGTGTCTGCCTGCCGCTTGTTCTGGGACCGGCAGCTCCAGGAACTGAAGGATGACGGCCGTGTCCGGGAGAGCCTGGTACGAGTGTTGTTCAACCACAACGATTTTGTCACGATCCGGTGACCCGGCGTGACCCAACAGCGGAACAGATCAATGCAACGACGTGACTTCCTGGCCGATTTTGGATTGGGTTTTACCGGCCTGGCGATGGGGTCGATGTTGGCGTCCGACGGGATCGTTCGTGGCGATGCGACGCCAACCGGAGAACCTCATTTTGCTCCGCGGGCCAAGTCGATCGTGTGGGTGTTTCTCTCTGGTGGGTACAGCCAGATGGAGACCTTTGATCCGAAACCGATGCTGACCAAGTACGCCGGCAAGACCTACGCGGAGACACCGTTTCCCAACCCGGTCGATTCCCCGTTGCACAGGGAGCGGTTTCGGAGTGCTCCGGCCGAGGAGATCAACATCCGGGATGTCTACACCAAGATCTTCCCGATGCAGGTGGGCTTTGCCCGGCATGGCGAGAGTGGCATCGCCGTCACCGACTGGTGGCCACACCTGGCCAAGCAGGTTGACGACATCTGCTTCGTGCGGAACATGTGGACGACCGACAATGATCACGCGGCCGAGAACCAGATTCATACGGGACGGCACAAGCTGGATGAGACGCAGCCGAGTATCGGCGCGTGGGCTCATTACGGGCTGGGGTCACTCAACGAGGATCTGCCCCGTTTTGTTGTGCTGGGCGGGCCGACACGAACCGACACCCGGGAGTCGATCGATTCGTACTACCTTGGCCCGGCGCACGCCGGCGTTCCGTTGAAGCTGGACCCCAAGAACCCGTTGGCATTCGGGACCCGCCGCGGGGGCCAGACAGCTCGCCAGCAGGCCAATGAATTTGACCTCGTGGCCAAGTTGAACCGGCTCACTGCCGAGGAACGTCCGGAAGATGCGAGGCTGGCTGCGCGGATCAAGTCTTACGAACTGGCGTTTCGGATGCAGTCGGCCGTCCCCGAGGCCGTCGCACTCAGCCAGGAGACCGCCGATACGCAGCAGCTCTACGGCATCGACCAGGGGCCGACCAAGCTGGCCGGCCAGAGGTTGTTGGCCGCTCGACGGATGGTCGAGCGGGGTGTCCGGTTTGTCCAGGTGTTTCCCTCGCCGTATGGCACCTGGGATTCGCACCAGAAGCTGCAGCAGAATCACGCCAGGATGTGCAAGTCGGTCGACAAGCCGATCGCCGGGTTCCTGGCCGATTTGAAGCAGCGGGGACTGATGGACGACGTGGCGGTGGTGTTCTGCACCGAATTCGGACGGACCCCGGGACGGGAAGATCGCTCCGGAAACACGACCGGTCGAGATCACCATCCGCACGGTTTCACCGTCTGGCTGGCCGGCGCCGGCTTGAAACGCGGCTACGTCCACGGTGCGACCGACGAACTGGGTTACCACGCCCTGGGCAAGGGACACTACGTGACCGATCTCCATGCCACGGTGCTCCACCTGTTGGGCCTGGACAACACGCTGTTGGAGGTGCCGGGTCGCAAGCGGCTGGACATCGACCGCGGTCGCGTGATCACCGACATCCTGGCGTAACTCGTCGGTGGCCCGGTGAAGACGGACAACTGGTCGTGACCGTCGTGAGCGATTGGAATGTCATCGCGAGTTGGATGCCACCAGTTCGCTGATGTCGATCAGGTGCAGTTGCCGTCCCTGGCCGGGGACCGGGGCGTCGATGCAGACCTGACGGCCATCGGGACTGAATCGTGGATGCGTGTCGACTCGCCACTCGCCGGTGTAGACCTTGGGCAACCGGAACTGGCCGAGGTCATACCGCTTTTTCGTCTTGATGTGGTAAAGGTGCGGGGTCTGGAGCCGGTCGGCGCCCTGCGGGTAGGTGTCGTTGAGTATCCAGCGATTTCCAGGCAGGTAACTGATGTGTCCCATCGAATCGAGCGTGCCGTGACCGACCGCTTCGACCCGGCCGTCCTCTTTGTCCTCGATCAGGAAGTTGTTCCAGTCGGTTGTGCCCAGGAGGTTGCGGGACTGGACCAGGATGTGTTTGGGGTCGCGCCAGATGAAGTGCGAGGCGTATCCGTTGGGGACGACGATTCGCAAGTCGCTGCCGTCGGGACGCGCGGTGATCATTCGTGTCAATCGCTTCCCATTGGGGTAACGCCAGCGGTGCAGGGCGATGAACCGGCTGCCGTCGGGATTGAACAGCAGGTGATTGAAGTAATGCTTGATGCCAGGCTGCCTGTTGGGAATGTCACCGCGACGGGCGATGTCGGCCAGGGAGATGATCTGGGCAATCTGTCCCGTCTCTAGGTCGATGCGGACGATGCCCGAATTGGCGGGAGCCAATTCGTCGGCATGAGGGTCCTTCAGCCCGGCGTATCCATAACCGGGACGGACGTCATTGATTCGGCGAAAATCGGGCGCGACGGCGGTGCGGCCGTTGGGACTGACCGAATAGACCGGGTGGGCCACCGTCCGTCGTTTCCGGGACCTGACGTCCATCACGTGACAGACGAAACGGTCTCGCTGCCGGTCGTTCCAGAGCACTCGGTGGCGTGAACCGGGAAGCCACTGCAGCATGCACCCCTGCTGCCAGCACCAGGCGTTGCTACGACCCAGTTCGATCCAGCGGTCTTTCCGGGCGAGATCCACCATGCCGATGCGAATGGTGTCCCTGCCGGTTGGTGAACGGTGTTCGAAGCCGACCTCCATTCCCAGTACGTAGCGGCTGGTGGGATCGAACTGCAGCTTGTCGTAATACCCGAACCAGTGGTGCCTGGGACCGCTGGTGATGGCCCGGGTTGGAAACCGCGTCTCGCGGTTGGCCCGGACGGTCGCGGGCAGCAGGCCGGACGCGGCGGTGGCCGCCAGCGTGGACAGGAAACGTCGTCGGTCGTCGGTCGATCGGGACATCGCTGGTGGTCCTTCCAATGGCGACGTTCGGACTACTCGTGCCGCAGCGCTTCGATCGGATCCATGTCGGCGGCCCGCTGAGCGGGGTAGACACCGAAGAGGATCCCGACGCCGAGTGAAATTCCCACCGACAGCGCAACCGACCACGGTGCAATCCGCGGTTCCAGTGAATACACCTCGGCCGGCAGCAAGTCGGGGTTGATCAGCGTTGCCAGGCTCCGCAAGGTGCGGAACAAGGGGCCGCAGAACAGGCCAAAGGCCACGCCGAGCAGGCCTCCCGTGGTTGTCAGTACGACCGTCTCGACCAGGAACTGTTGAGTGATGTGGCTGCGGGTCGCACCCAGGGCTCGGCGAATGCCGATTTCCCGGGTCCGTTCGGTGACGGTGGCCAGCATGATATTCATGATGCCGATGCCGCCGACCAGCAGCGAGATGCCAGCGATGACCACCAGCAGGATGTTGAACATCGCGCGGGTCCGCTCGGCCTGTTCCAGCAGTTCCTTGGGGACAACAACGGCGAAGTCTTCCTGGTCGTGATATCGCTGAAGCAGGGTCTCGATGATCGAGGCCGTTTCGTTGACGTGCTCGATCGCATTGACCTTGATGGTGATCTGGCTGAGCTGGACTTCTTCGCCGTACCAGTTGCTGCCCCCGACACCGACCCGTTTCATCACCATGTCGCCGATTCGCTGTCGCATGGTCTGCAGCGGGATGTAGGCATCGAGGTTGTAGTCTCGAGCATCGAGGCTGCCGCCGATCGCCGCCGACGCCGTGCGGGGCTTGGTCTGGCCGATGATCACGTAGTACTCGGTTCCGACCCAGATGGTTTTTCCGATCGGGTTCTCGAACGGGAAGAGCTTGGTGGTGGTCTCGTGGCCGAGCACTACCACTTTCTGTCCCCTGTCCCGCTTGGTGAGCCAGCGGCCACGGGCGATTTCCAACTGGTTGAGCGTCAGGTATTCCTCCATGCAGCCGACAAGCTTGGAGTCGGTGGTCAGGTTGGCGTTGCGCAACTCGAACTGCAGTTCCCGCATCGGCACCGAACTCTCGATGCTGGGAATGTTGGACGTGATGCGGCGAAAATCGGCGCGGGTGAGTCCGTAACGTCTGACCTGCGAACTGGCAGAGTCGCCACCGCTGGACCCCGTGGGTTTCTTGGTGCGGACGATAACGTTCTGGGCACCCAGTTCCAGGATCTGCTGCTGGGCACGGTAGCTGACACCTTCTCCCATCGCCACCAGCCAGATGACCGTCGCTGTGCCGATGAAGATGCCCAGAGCGGCGAGGCTGGCGCGCATCTTCTGGACGGCCAGTCCTTTCAGCCCGAGCTGGATGGTTCGGAGAAATGAACCGCTCACGACGTCATTTCCTGTCGACAACGGAGATTCAGATTGCGGGCCGATCTTCGGTCAACACATCGCAGCAGGCCGGCCGCTGTGGGGGTCACCGCGACCAGGACGCGACTCCTTGGCCCTTGGGAGCGCGTGTCTTGGGCTTGGACTTTGAGCGGTCCGATTTTGACTTGGTCGAATCGCCAGGCTTGGTGGACTTGTTGCGGATCGTCTTTGCGGATCCGGTGATTTTCAGGGCTTCCTGCTGGGCTTCGGTGACATAGGCCAGCGGATTCAGTACGACCTTCTGTCCGGCCTCCACCCCAGAGAGGATCTCAACGAACTTGTCGTTGTTTTCGCCTGTCCGCAGGATTTGTTTCTCGATGCCCTGCGGTGTGTGGATCCAGCAAAGTGTCTCGTTGTTCTCGGTTTCAACAATTGCGGCGACGGGAACCGTCAGCACTTGTTTCCGTGCGGCGATCAGCACCTCCACCTCGGCGCTCATTCCGGGTTTCAGGTCCTTGATTGGTGGCAACTGGATCACTGCGTCGTATTTCACGACGTTTCCGGACCACCAGCCTGCCGGACGCGCCACCTTGGAGACCGAGACGACCTTTCCGTCCAGTGTCCGGTCGGGCAAGGTCACCCTGGCGGTCAGGCCGGGCGTGATCCGTTTGAGGATCGACTCGTGAACACCGATCTTGATCTGCATCTTGTCCAGGTTGGGCATCAGCAAAAGGACCTGGTTTTTGTAGACCGTCGCGCCTTCCTGGACCTCGGGGGCGTTCTTCCATCGGGCGGCCTTCGGATGGATCACCATCCCGCTGCGAGGTGCCTTGACCACGCAGTGCTTGAATTCCTCGATCGCGACATCCCGCCGGTGCTCGTCGGCGAAGGTTCGCTCGGCAGCCGCCTTGTATTCGGCCGTGGCTGATTTCCAGGCTCCCTGGAGTTTCTCCAACCTTTCAGCCTTCGTGTACTTCTTCAGGACATCGATATTGGTTTTCCGGACGCCCAGATCCTGTTTCGCCTGGGCAAGATCAAACTCCGCTTGCTCCAACGTCAGGTCGCTGATGTAGCCGCGCTGAGCCATCATCCGGTTATGGTTCAGCATGGTCTGGGCTATCAGGACTTTGGACTTGGCGAGCGACAGTTCTTTTTCGAGATCGGTCAATTCCTCAACGAATTCCCCCTCCAGGTACGACTTGATGGCCAGCTTTGAGCGGTTCATGTGTGCCTTCAGTTGAACCTCGGCGGCCTTGCACCAGTGCGCGAACTTGGATCGCTCGTGGATCTGTTCCTCGATCTGCAGTGTGTCAAGTCGTAGCAGTTCGTCGCCTTCCTTGACGATGCTGCCGCTTTCGACGACCGATGTGATCGTGTTCTGCCCCCGAACCTTGCAGCGAATCTCCGTGTTCTCAGAACTCTCGAGTGTCCCCAGTTCGGTGAGCGTCACGTCCAGGTCGTCGAATACAACCTGGTAGGTCAACTGTGGACCCTCCGGCGACGAGGGCAACAGGGAATTGACGGCGACACCCACCCCGACGAGCAGGAGGCTGCCGAAACCGACGGCAATCGTCCATCGCCCGGCTCCACTGCCGGAGGCAGCGAATGTGACAGCGTGTCCGTCCGCGGAGCGGTCGGTGGTGTCGACGCCGGAATTGGAGGAGGCTTGGCCGTCCGGGAAAACCTCAGTCACCATAGTCGGACTTTCGTGTTCTGGGCTTGCTCTTGGATTTCCCGGCGGGTGGGGAGATGTCCGGTCGTGTCCTGGACGAATTCGGAGAGTCGGCCTGGCCGTCTTCAACGTGTCCTCTCGGATTGAGCAGGACCTTGTCGCCCTCGTTCAACCCGCCGAGAACGACGATGAATTCATCATTGCTGTCGCCCAGTTCCAGTGACCGCGGTTGAATTCCCGTTGCGGTCTGAACCCAGCACAGGTGGCCATTTTCGGCTTCGACAACCGCGGCCACCGGGACGGACAGGACATCCTTGTGTTCTGCCACGACAACCTTCACGACCGCCGTCATTCCGGGCCGCAGGCCGTGGGTCGACGGCAACTCGATGATTGTGTCGTACTTGACCATGTTGCCGGTCCACCAGGCGGCCGGTCGGGTGACGGTCGCCACCGACGAGATCTTGGCATCGAGTGTCATGTCCGGGAGGATGACGGTGGCCGGAAGGCCCTCCGTGATCCGTTCGATCATCTCTTCGTGAATTCCCACCTTGATCTGCATCCGGGACAGATCGGGCATCAGCAACAGGACCTGGTCGAAACGAACGTTGACTCCCTCGGTGATTTCCGGCTCATTCTTCCACGGGGCTGGCAACGGATAGATGACCAGGCCGCCACGGCTGGCCTTGATCACACAGTTGTCGAGCTCTTCCTCGGCGCGTGTCCGCCTGGACAGGTTC
Source organism: Planctomycetaceae bacterium (assembly GCA_002724315.1). GTDB lineage: Bacteria > Planctomycetota > Planctomycetia > Planctomycetales > Planctomycetaceae > UBA8437. Next base: position 17,771 of record PBOJ01000035.1, read on the forward strand.
ATCGCCAGTTCGGCTTCGTCCCGCTTGACATACGAATGGCCCGCCATCAGGTTTCCCCGTTGGGTCTCCAGGTTCATGGCTTTCGTGTACCGCTTCAGGATGTCCAGCTTGGTCCGGTTGACCGTCAACTCCAACTGGGCCTGTTCGACGGTCAGCAACTGGCTCCGAACTTCGAGCTCCGAGACGAATCCCGACTTGAAGAGGTTTTCAGTGCGGGCGAGCATTTTCCTGGACGCCTTGAGGTTCGCATCAGAGTTCTCGACGTCGCTCAGGCGTCGCTTCAGTTCGGTGATGTACTCTCCCTCTTCGTAAGCCTGGAGGGCGATCTTGGCCGTGGCCAGGTCCGACGTGGTCTTGGCGAGGCTGGCGCGGGACTTGTGGACATTTGTCTTGGCGAGACTGAGGTTCTCCTCGAGTTGCTTTGTGTCCAGGCGAACAAGTTCATCGCCGGGTTTGACGACGGTTCCGCTGGGGATCACCCAGGTGACCGTGTTGGAACCGCGGACCTTCGATTTGATTTCGGTGTTTTTGCGGCTTTCCAGGGAACCTTGTTCGGTAATGGTGATCAGCAGGTTGCCGCGAGTGACCTCGTAGGTCAGGGCCGTTTCGTCTCCCTGCCTGGCGAACAGGGTGGGTTGAAGGGCCACGGCGGACGCGGCAATGACAATCACACCGAGTCCCAGCACGAGCAGCATCCCCGAGCGATTTTGCGGTCGCTGCTGCGGACCACGCATCGGCTGTGAAGGCGTATCCGTCCCGGTGTTTGCCGGAAGGTCGGTGGTCGGGTTCACGTTTGTCGTCAAGTTTCCCCTCCGCTCCAAACGTCCGGTAGGTCTCGAGCCGACAGGTGGAAAGCGTGTCCGGTCCGCCTTGTCACTTCCTGCCGCGGAAATGATCTCCGGCGGCCGAGTTGTCGGTATTTTGGCGTTCCGGGGGGGACGAATCAATGGGCTGTTGCGCCGCTGCGGTTCTCCATTTCGAAGTGACCGTCGAACTCCGGCTCACCGAAGCTGTCGGCCGCCATCCATTCCGGAACGCGGCCGCTGCGTCGTCGTCGCTGTCGTCGTTGTTGCCTGCCGGCTGTTCGATCCACCGGCCGTGTTGATCCAGTTTCATGATTCCCAGTTCACGAGCCAGTCGCATCCGGGCAGCATAGTAACGGAACCACGTGTTCATGAACTTGTTTTGGGACTCCAGCAGGCTTTTGAGTCCATCCATGAGATTCCTGGTGGTGTTGACAGATAAACCGGCCGGAATTTCTCCCGGTCGACCGGGTCGGACTGGTGCGTTGAGCTGTTCTCGGTTCACGTCGAGCTGTCGGATACCAATAGCAACCGCTTGCCGCTGAATCTCCAGGAGCAATTGCAGGCGATCAATATCACGCACGAGTTGCCGGAGCCCCTGGTTCAGGGCATCCCGGGACCGGATCAGTCCGCGTCGGCTTCTCTGAAAATTGACCAGGGATTCGCGGTAGGCATTTCGCTCGAGCAGGCGTGTCAAAGGTGCGTCAACTTCCAGGCCCAGGCGAAGGGTGCTGGTTGCAGCGCGAAAATCTGCCGGATTGTTTCCTGCGGTACGGACGTCGCCGCTGGAAGTCACGTTCAGGACAGCCTGCAGGGCATCGGCACGGACCTGGACGGTTCTCCACGAATCCACCAGGGACGCACGGCCATTCATGAAATCCAGCCGGTTGGCCAGCGCGACATCGAACAACTCGGCGGAATCCAGTTCAATCTTGGGAATGGTGACAGTTTCGAGACGCGCCCGGGCTTGAACCAGCATGGATCGTTGAACCAGTCGCATCAGGTTGGCCGTCCAGACGACCAATTGGCGGATCGTGTTCTTGGCGGTCTTGTCGTTGAGCCCGGCCCGAATTGCCGAGATGCCGGTCTTGGCCCCGGTGAATTCCTGTTCGATGTTCTTGACCGCGTTGGCGAGTTGAACCCGGTCCTGCTGGAGTGTCGCCTTCTCGTCTCGCGACATGCTGAGTTCCCTCTGTGGGACGGCCTCGGCCAGCCGGACCAGGTCAGCTTTGATCGTGTCGAGTTGTTGGCGGACCCGTCGGGCCAGGACGTCGAGTTCGTCCAGGACCTTCCGGACGTCTTCGGCGCTGGAGTCCGGTGGCAGTGATCCGACGCGGCCCTGGTTGTCCCTGATGTCGTTCCGCAACGTGTTGGACTCGGGGCTGATCAGTTCGAACGGGCGGAGCAAGCTGTCGTCCATCTTGACCGGGAGGTCCGGTGGCAGGCCCAGGGTCCCCGTCTTGAAGCGATCGATTGAGAATGTCAGGGCGTTGCGGCTGTCCAGAAGCGTCGCCCGCGTTTCCTGCACTCGCTGCCGGAGCAGGTCCACCTGGACCAGGTCGATCAGGCCGCTCTTCTCCAGGGCGATCGTCTGGGACAGCAGGCTCAACTGTTCATCGAGATTGTTCTGGGAGTTGCGGATTCGCTGGATGTCCTGCAACAGGCCGATGTAGCCACCGACTCCGCCGTCTCCAGATGCGACCTGGATGGAGGTGCTTTGTCCGCCACGCCGGGGGCCACTGACGCCGCTTTCTCCGATCGCCACCTGGGTGTAGAACCCCTGGCGAAACTGGCCGTAGGCACGCAGGTTGCCCAACAGGGCCCGCTCGTCGCGGGTGAGTTGTTCCAGGGCGATGTCGCGACCCGCTCCACGAAGCAATGGCTGGACAAAGACGAAATTGGCCAGTGAGGAAGAGAGACTGGCGTCACCGCCGGAGAACTCGAAAACGAACGAGTTGGCGAACCCGGCGAGCAATTGTCCGGCCGTCGCCAGGCTGCGCTGGACCTGGAGGGTGGGGCTGGCCGACGAACTGCCCACCGTCAGGCGGTTGCTCTCAATGCCCCGGGACGGTCCGCTCACGACGTACTTGCCCGATGCCGCGTCGTAGGACAGTCCGGACGGATCCAGTGACCCGTTGTGGGCGAACGCCGTTCCGAATCCGCCGTAGTACTGGGTGTCGAGTCGGAAACGTTCGGCGGTGACGTCCAGTGCCGAGAGATAGAGTGTTTCGAGCTGTTCCTGGTGTGTCGGGGAATGCACGTAGGCCAGTTGGACGGACGAATCGACGTTGAGTATCAGCTCGCCGGATTCGGTCAATTCGGCGTCTTCACCAAGCGTCTCTTTCCAGGTTGGGTTTTCCAGGTCCGATCGCAGACCGTTGTCGTTCCAATGCTCCCACCCGGCCATCCCGTTCACCTCACGCATGTACTGCTGGGAGGTGGGGTCGTCCAGGGGCATCGGCGAACGGTCCGGATCGTGCGGATCGAAGTACCGGCTGCGGGGTTCCATGTCGATGTCGTAGGCGTCTGCTCGCCACCGTGGGTCGGCGTTGCGTTCGGCGATCACATCGTAGGCATCGCGGTCGGCCTGCAGACGGTACTGGCTCTGAGAGCAGCCACAGGTTGCGCAGGACGCAAAGCCTGTGAGGACCAGCAGCACGACCCGGATACGGCGAGGACGGACGCCACCCTCCACCAGGGGTTTTGCACCAATTTTCGACCGCTTGAACATGCCATTTCGGGATCTCGTAGTGAGGTCCCGCATTTCCGGAGTGGTCCGGTGTTCGCCGCGCGTACCCCGACATCACGAGACGCTTTCCCACAGGTGTTATCGACATTCCGGTTACACCGACTTTGATGATTGTGCCGGTTAGGCGTGGAACGATTTGTGTCAGCGAAACACGCGGGACGTGTCGTTGCCGGACGGTTGCCATCGGAGTAATTTGATTGGTGGAAATCACGTTGATCTTGCTGCACAGTGCTCTTATTGTTCCCGTTCGAGTGCTACGTCCCATCACGCGTCTGAACTCCGACATGAAACACCTGCTGTTGTCTCTCTGCGTGTTCTCAGCCTTCTTGTCGGGGCAGTTGGCCGTGGTCGCCGAGGAACCTGGACCCCGGTTCGAGACCGATGTGCGGTCGATTCTCAAGGCCCATTGCTGGCAGTGCCACGGCGAGACGGGCGAGAAAAAAGGGGGACTCGACACACGGCTGGCTCGCTTCCTTATAAAGGGTGGAGAATCGGGGCCGGCCATCGTTCCTGGAAAGCACCGCGACAGCCGGTTGTTCAAGCGAGTGGCATCGGGCGAAATGCCTCCGGGTGCGAAACGGCTCTCGAAACAAGACGTCGAAACGCTGGCTCGCTGGATCGATTCCGGAGCCCGGACTGTTCGACCGGAACCGGAATCGTTGGTCGAAGGCAGTTTCACGCTCGAGGAGCGGCAGCATTGGTCCTTTCGGCCGATTCGGCGTCCACCATTGCCTGCTGTCCAGAACCGCGAGTTGTTGCGGTCGCCGATCGACGCGTTTTTGCTGGCCAAACTGGAATCCCGTGGTGAGGGTTTCGGTCCAAAGGCTGACCGGCCGACACTGGTTCGCCGGCTGGCGTTCGATCTGCATGGCCTGCCACCGGAACCGGGAGTGGTCGAGAGATTCGTTGCCGACCAGTCGCCTGGTGCCTGGGCCCGACTGGTGGATCGCCTGTTGGCCTCACCGGCGTATGGCGAACGCTGGGCCCGGCACTGGCTGGATGTCGTCGGTTATGCCGACAGCGACGGGGTGACCCAGAAGGATCCTCCCCGGTCCTGGTCCTTCAAGTACCGCGACTACACGATCCGGGCTTTGAATGCGGATAAGCCGTGGAACGAATTTGTCATCGAGCAACTGGCCGGCGATGAACTGGTGCCACCGCCGCACCAGGACCTGTCCGCCGAGCAGGCCGACCGGTTGATTGCGACAGGGTTCCTGAGAATGGCGCCCGACGGAACCGGCGGTTCGGGGGCCAACCAGGAACTGGCTTCCAACCAGGTCGTTGCAGAAGTCATCAAGGTCGTGTCGACGTCTCTGCTCGGACTGACCGTCGGATGTGCTCAATGTCACCAGCATCGGTACGATCCGATCACCCACGCCGACTATTACCGGCTGCGTGCGCTGTTCGAGCCCGCCTACGACCCGAAGCACTGGCGATCGCCCTCGGGCCGACTGGTTTCACAATGGCCCAGGGAGGTTCGAGAAAAGGCGGCAGCGATCGACAAGAAACTGGCCGAGATCACCAGTGGCAAGAACGCGGAACTGGAAGCGGCTGTGAAGACGGCCTTTGAGACCAGGCTGGCCAAGCTGCCGGCGGAGATTCGTGCCGAGGCAAAGGCGGCCCGCGAGACCGCTGCGGCGAAACGGAATGCGAAGCAGAAGCAGTTGATCGAGGATCATCCGTTCCTGAGCATCAGCCGCGGGACGATTCAGCAGTTCGAGCCGTCGATCACCAGTGCGATCGTCAAGAAGTGGGACGACCAGTCCGCGGCGGTTGGAAAACAGCGTCCGGTGTCTGACGACCTGATGTGCCTGAGTGAAGTTCCCGGCCAGGTGCCGCCGACGCGACTGTTCTCCCGCGGCGATTTCAAGCAGCCCCGCGAGGAGATCAAGCCGGGTGAGTTGAGCGTGCTGAGCCCGGTCGGGTTCTCGATTCCGGTCAACGATCCGAAGCTGAAGACGACCGGTCGACGGCTGGCCTATGCCAGGCACCTGACCGACGGGAAGCATCCTTTGCTGGCCCGTGTGCTGGTTAACCGGTTCTGGATGCACCATTTCGGCCGGGGACTGGTTTCCACTCCGGCGAACTTCGGTGCCATGGGGACGCGGCCCACGCATCCGCAGCTGCTGGATTGGCTGGCTTCGGAGTTCATGCGGAACGGGTGGAGCCTGAAGCAACTGCACCGTGTGATCCTGACCTCGACGGCCTACCGGCAGTCGACCAGGCGGCGAGAGACGCTGGACCGGATCGATCCCGACAACCAGCTTTTGGGCCGGATGTCGGTGCGGCGGCTCGAGGCTGAGACACTGCGGGATTCGCTCATTCACCTGGGGGGACGTTTTTCCGACCGGATGTTCGGGCCGCCCGTGCCGGTCAGTCTCGATTCGGTCGGCCACCGGATCATCGTCAGCAACAGCCGGTACGATTCGACGGGCCGGTTGCTGAGAAAGATCGTACCGATCGGTTCCGAGGAGTTTCGTCGGACGATCTACATCCAGGTCCGACGGTCCATGCCGCTGGGGGTGTTGACTCCCTTCGATCCTCCGACGATGAAACCCAACTGCGAGGTGCGGACCGCTTCGACGACCGCTCCGCAGTCGTTGATGATGATGAATGATCCGTTCGTGGTCCGGCGTGTCGGCGAGTTGGCCCGGCGTGTCCGTGCCGAAGCGGCCGATGGCCCGGCAGCGGAGCTGGGCCTGGCCTGGCGGTTGGTGTTCGGCCGCGGTCCGAGTGACTTCGAACAACGTACCGGGTTGCAGTTCCTGGAAAACGAAACGGCCGCCGTGCGACGGTCGGCTCCCAAGAACACCGACCCGGCCCTGACGGCTCTTTCCCACCTGTGTCATGCCCTGGTGAGTTCCAATGGATTCCTTTACGTCGACTAGACGCCATTTCCTGTCCCAGCAGGCGTTTGGGCTAGGGGGCCTGGCGCTGGCCTCGCTGATCCGGCAGGATGAACTGCGAGCCGCACCCGTCAAGCCGCTGCTGCAACGCCGGGCCTTTGATCCTCAGCAGCGGCCCCCGGTTCATCGTCCCCAGGCGACCGCGATGATTTCGCTGTTCATGCAGGGTGGCCCGAGCCACATGGACCTGTGTGACCCGAAACCGGAACTGGTGAAGAACCACCTCAAGAGCTACACCGGCGACATTCACTACGACAACGTCGGCCAGGCCAGCACGAAGCTGTTTTCCGGTCCGTGGAAGTTCAAGTCGCACGGCGAGTGCGGCATGGAACTCAGTGAACTGCTGCCGCACCTGGGCGGGGTGGCCGATGACATCTGCCTGGTTCGTTCGATGCACACCGGCATCAGCGGGCACGAGACGGGCATCAGTGCCATGAACACCGGCGGCGACGGCCGTCGTGGACGTCCCGCGATGGGATCGTGGCTGGTGTATGGCCTGGGTTCCGAGAACGAGAACCTGCCGGCTTACCTGGTGCTTCGCGATCCGGCCAGCCTGCCGGTGCTGGGGGCCGAGAACTGGCAGAACACCTGGTTGCCGTCGGCCTGCGGCGGCACCGTGGTCCACGCCCATGAACCCCGGATGGCCAACCTGCAGCCACCTGGCTCACTGCGCGGAGCGACCCAGAAACGGATCCTCTCGTTCCTCGAGAAGATCAACCGCAAGCACCTTGAGCGTCATCCCGGCGAGGCGGATCTCTCGGCGCGGTTGAAGAGTTATTCGCTGGCGGCCGGAATGCAGGTGGAGGCTCGCGAGGCGCTGGACATCTCGGGAGAAACGGCCGAGACGCAGGCACTGTACGGGATCAACGATGCGGCCACCAAGGACTTCGGCACCCGCTGCCTGATCGCCCGGCGACTGGTCGAACGGGGGGTGCGTTTCGTCCAGGTCATGACCGGCGACCAGCACTGGGACCACCACGGTGGCATCGTCGGGGCGTTGCCCAAGGTCTGTCGCCGCGTCGACAAGCCGGCGGCCGCCCTGGTCGCAGATCTCAAGCGGCTGGGCCTGCTCGACACCACGCTGGTGCACTGGGGCGGTGAGATTGGACGTCTGCCGGTGATCCAGAACGAGGCCAACATCGGCCGCGATCACAACGGGCGAGGTTTCAGCATCTGGCTGGCCGGAGGCGGGGTGAAGCAGGGGCACGTCCACGGCGAGACCGACGAGGTGGGCCACAAGGCGGTCACCGACGTGGTCAACCACTTCGATTACCACGCCACGCTGTTCCACCTGTTCGGCCTCGATCTCAAGGACGTCAACTACGCACGTCCCAATGCGGTCACCAATCTGATGGCCGGCCAACCCGGCAAGATTGTCAACGGCCTGTTGAAGAATCCGGTTTGAGTGTCCGCTGCTCGATCGGGGTCGCGTCCGTGTGCGGACGATGCGCGGTGGAAGCGGGGGGCCCGAAGGTCACTCTCATGCGGAACGCTGGTCGACCGCCGCGGATTCTCCAGTGCATGTTGTCCATGCTGGCGGTGGCCGTCGTGGTTCTGTCCGGGACGCGCCCGGTCCTGGCCGCCGGTCGGTCCAATCTTGTGGACAACGGGGGACTGGAAACCGTCGACCCCAAGCACACCGACCGCCCACGCGGGTTTCGGCCGGGACGGCTCGGCAAGTCGTTCTCCGAGATGACATGGGCATCGCCGGGCCACGACAGCAGGCGGTGTGTCTCGGTGAGGACGAAGGACTCGTCGGGGCTGGGGTACTGGCAGACCGTGGTGACGGTCAAGCCCCGGACCATCTACACCATCTCGCTGGATTATCGCGCCCGGGCTGCAGACCGGGGAGCGAAGTCGGACATCCCGCTTTTCCAACGCAGTCGTCCGGGCGGTCCGAATCTCGAACTGGGCATGCTGCCGGCCGATCCCACCAAGGCCGGGAGACCGACGGCCTGGTCGGACATCGGGATCGCCCTGGGTCCGGTGGGCGGCATCTATCTTCCGTTGGCGACCAGGTGGTCCCGCTTCGGGCACTCGTTCAGGACCCGGCCCGGTCAGACCCGTCTGGTCGTCAAGCTGCGGCTTTGTCACTACGCCCAGCAGGTCTGGTTCGACAACCTGTCGGTCGTCGAGGGCGAGTTGCCGGCTTCCAGGGTCGCTGTCGATCCTCTGTGGGTCACCGGCGACTCCACGCCACCGTCGGTGTTCCGTCCGTTGCCGCTTCCGAACACGAAGGCTGCCCGTGACGCCGCCATCCAGGTCGTCTTCGCCGAAGACGGGACCGGGGTCGATCCGACCACCGCTCGGGTCCTGCTCGACGGAAAAGACGTCACCTCGCGAGCGGTGATCAACGCCACCGGTCTTCGGCTTTCACCGGATCGTCCTCTTGCCGATGGGCCTCATCGTGTTTCGGTCTCGATTGCCGATCGCAGTGGCCTCCGCAGCAACACGCTCGCCTGGCAATTCGGCGTGGGGCGAACGTTGCGGAACGTGCTGGTTGCAGAAATCGGATCCACGCGGCTCAACGGCGAGCCGTTTTTCCCGATCGGCATCTATGCCTACTCGTGTCATCCCGGCGATGGCCGGTTTCGTGTCGACCATCTGCGGCAGGCTGCCGACGCCGGTTTCAACATCGTGTTCAACACCATCGAGACCCGGCAGGGGCTCGACACCGAACTGGCCCACGGCATCATGGGCACGCTGAACATCAGTTCGGGGCTGAAACACTGCACCGATCCTGCGGCGGCCGAGACGGCGTTGCTCAAGAAGGGGCAGGGCCGGTTGGCCGATCATCCCAGCGTGATCGCCTTCTGGGCCGACGATCCGGAGAACGTCGAGGACTCGAAGGGGACGCCGATCTCGGCAACGGCGATCGCCAAGATGCGCAACGCCCGGTTGGCCCTGAAGAAGGGGTTTCCACGGATCCCCTCGGTGTTTGCCATCTCCAATCTCCCTCGACTGAAACCGGCGATGCCCTACGGCGACATCCTGCTCAGCTACCGGTACCCGGTGCCGCAGTATCATCCGATGACGATCAACAGCTTCACGATCGGAACATGCCGCAGGTTGGTGCCCGACAAACCGCTGTGGTTTCTCTCCCAGGCGGTCGATCTCGGCTATGGAGCCCGGTTCGGGTTGTCGCGGCCGATGCGACCGACACCCGACGAGGTGCGGGCGATGGCCTTCTACAGCCTGGCCTGCGGCGTTCACGGCTATGCGCTCTACGCCAATTTCCTCAACGCCAGGGACTTCCCCGACCATTGGTCGACCGCCCTGGATGTCGCACGGCGGGTCCGCCACATCACCGGCCCGCTGACCGCCGGCCGCGATGTCGGCACCGTGCGACTGGCCCCCGGTCCCTTCACCGGATCCGTTTTCTACCGCGAACTCCGACACGGTGACCGTCACACGTTGATCGCCGTCAACATGTCGGCCGGAACGCTGCCGGTGACCTGGCGTTTCGAGAAACCGGTGCAGGCGACGGTGCTGTTCGAGGATCGCCGGATGGCCCGGCCGGCTGATTCGGTCGGCGACGTGTTCGGTCCCTGGTCGGTTCATCTCTACCAGTGGTGAGAGCCGGACTTCGG
>PBOJ01000036.1 GCA_002724315.1 Planctomycetaceae bacterium
TGAGAACATGCTGCGAGTACTGGGCCGCGGTGGCAGGGCTTGCGACGGGATCACCCGTCGTGAATCGCTGCGCGTCGGCGGCCTGAGTCTCTTCTCCGGCGTCTCGCTGCCGACGCTTCTCCACGCTGCCTCGCAGCAGAGACACGGCGGCCCGGCCACCTTCGAGGGCAAGGCCAAGTCGGTCATCCTGATCAATCTCTTCGGCGGACCTCCCCACCAGGACACCTTCGATCTCAAGCCCGCAGCTCCCAAGAACACCCGGGGCGAGTTCACTCCGATCGCCAGTCGCATTCCCGGACTGCATGTCTGCGAACTGCTGCCGCGGACCGCGTCGATGATGGACCGACTGACGCTGATCCGCACCTACTCACACAGGTACAACAGCCACAACCCGTACAACGTCCTGACCGGCTTCGACGGGGGCAGCGACCGCGAGAACTACTTCGCCAAGAAGTCCGACCATCCCAGCATGATGTCGGTGGCCAGGCACTTCGGTCTCGGCCGCAACGACGTCCCCCCCTACGTGATCATGCCCGCCTCTCCGGGGTTCTCGCAGGGCCTGCGCAGAGCCGGCCCCTACGGAGGGTATCTGGGTACCAGCCACGACCCGCTGATCACCGTCTGGGACCGCAAGTTCCAGGGCAAGGGAGAATTCTACAAACCCGTGCCGGCCCTCGGTGAACCGGTGCTGCCCTCACTCGAGGAACTGCCTGCGGTGACCGCCAGCCGGCTCGATCGTCGTCGCAGCCTGCTGGAACAGTTCGACGACAAGCTCCGTCGCATCGACCACAGCCGCGCCGCCGACAGTCTTTCGGAGTTCCAGCAACAGGTCTTCCGCCTGCTGACCTCGCCCCGCACCCGCGACGCCTTCGACCTCTCGAAGGAATCGTCGGAAACCCGGGCTCGTTACGGCAACACCGTCTGGGCCAACAGTTGCCTGGTGGCCCGCCGCCTGGTCGAAGCCGGATCGACGTTCATCAGCGTCAACTGGGAGGAGGCCGACAGCGGGAATCACTGGGACCTGCACGCCAACAACTTCAACATGTGCCGGCACCACCTGCCGATCCTCGACCAGATGTTCACCGCCCTGGTCGACGACCTCCAGCAGCGGGGACTGCTCGATACGACCCTCGTCGTGTTGATGGGCGAGATGGGTCGCACGCCACGGATCAACGCCAAGGCCGGACGCGATCACTGGCCACAATGCGGTTTCGTCGTCCTGGCCGGCGGCGGCACCAAGCGAGGTCTGGTGCTGGGCAAGACCGACAAGCAGGCCGCCTACCCGGTCGACCGTCCTGTCTCGGCCGGCGACATGGCGGCGACGATCTACCAGCAACTGGGCGTCGACCCCACCCTGACGGTCAACGACCTGCAGGGACGACCGATCCATATCGCCCATGGCGGACAGCCCGTCTGGGAAGTGATCGGGTAGCCGGGCCGCCAACCCCGCCGGACTCAAACGCCGTCGCGCTTGAGTGTACGCCCCAACGGGCGTACAAACGGGCCTGAGATTTCTACTCCAAAGGCCTCCCGGGAGCCACCACCGTGGACCTCGATCGCGACAAACTGCTGTGGATCTATCGACGGATGCGACAGATCCGCGAATTCGAGAATCGGTTGCACGAGGATTTCGCCGCTGGCCTGATCCCCGGCTTCGTTCACCTCTACGCCGGAGAAGAAGCGATTGCCGTCGGGGTGTGTGCCCACCTGGACGACGACGACTTCATCACCAGCACCCACCGCGGCCACGGACACTGCATTGCCAAGGGCGTGGAGATCAACGGGATGATGGCCGAGATCCGCGGCAAAGCGGCCGGTTGCTGCAAGGGCAAGGGCGGCTCGATGCACATCGCCGATGTCGATCGCGGCATGCTCGGTGCCAACGGCATCGTCGGTGGAGGTCCGCCATTGGCCTGCGGCGCCGGGCTCTCGGGCCGTATCCGGGGTTCGCGCCAGGCCACCGCCTGCTTCTTCGGTGACGGAGGTTCCAACCAGGGCACCACCGCCGAATCCCTGAACCTGGCGGCCGTCTGGAAACTGCCCGTGGTGTTCATCTGCGAGAACAACCGTTACGCCGAGACCACCTCGACCGACTACTCGATCGGCGGCCCCGACATCGCCGGACGCGGCACCGCCTTCGGCATGCCCGGCATCGTCGTAGACGGCCAGGACGTGTTCGCCGTCTACGAAGCGGCCGGCGAGGCCTTCCGTCGGGCACGGGACGGCGAAGGCCCTACCCTGCTGGAATGCCAGACGTACCGCTACTTCGGACACTTCGAGGGTGACGAGATCAAGTACCGCACCCGTGACGAAGAAGCTCACTACCGCGCGCGGGACTGCCTCGAACACTTTCGCTCGGTCGTCCTCGACGGCGAGCTGCTCGAAGCCGAGGAACTCGACGCGATCGACCGTGAGGCCGAGACGGCCATAGTCGATGCGGTGGCGTTTGCCGAATCAAGTCCGCTGCCCGATCCGACAGAATGCCTCGACGACGTCTACGTCGCCTACTAGACACACCCACGACACCCAACCGGGACACTCAACGTGGCCGAACGTGAACTGACCTACCGAGGGGCTATCAACGAGGCGTTGCGTCAGGAGATGCGTCGTGACGAATCAGTGTTCGTCATGGGCGAGGACATCGCCGGGGCCCCCGGCCGTGACGACCCCGAGATGGTGGATGCCTGGGGTGGCGTGCTGAAGGTCACCGAGGGGCTGATCAACGAGTTCGGTCCCGAACGGGTCCGGGACACACCGATCACCGAGAGTGCGTTCATCGGGGCCGGAGTCGGCGCAGCGGCAACGGGAATGCGGCCGGTCGTGGAGTTGATGTTCATCGGGTTCATGGGCGTCACACTCGACCAGATCATCAACCAGGCCGCCAAGATGCGGTACATGTTCGGTGGCAAGGCAAAAATCCCGCTGGTGATTCGAACCACCATCGGGGCCGGGTTCCGGGCCGCCGCGCAGCACTCCGACGCCACCTACTCAACCTTCGTTCACTTCCCCGGACTGAAGGTCGTGGCACCGGCCACTCCCTACGACGCCAAGGGCCTGTTGATCTCGGCCATCCGCGATGACGACCCGGTGATCTTCTGCGAGAACAAGGTGCTCTACGACACCACCGGCCCCGTCCCGGAAGAGGACTACACGGTGCCGCTGGGACCTGCCGGCCACCCCCGCGACGGCGCCGACGTGACGATCGTCGCGATCAGTCGCATGGTCTCAATCAGCCTCGAAGCGGCCGACCGACTGGCGGCCGACGGAATCGAGGCCGACGTGGTCGATCTCAGGTGCCTCTCCCCCTGGGACGAAGACGCAATCATCGGATCGATCGAGAAGACCGGCCGATTGGTGGTCGTCGACGAGGACAATCCCAGGTGCAGCATGGCCAGTGACGTGGCCGCGCTGGCCGCCAGCCGGGCACTCGGATACCTGGACGCCCCGGTCCAGATGATCACTGCCCCCCACACCCCGGTCCCCTTCAGCCCACCGCTGGAGGACTACTACGTGCCCAAGGCCGACGCAATCGTCGAGGCGGTCCGGGCCATCACGTGAGCCCCCCGCGGCTCCAAAGGCGTCGCTGGGTATGCACGGTCCCGAGCCACTGGTCCCGGTCTCATGCCGCTGATCGGCATCATCCCCAACCCCTCATCGGGCAAGGACATCCGCCGACTGGTTGTCGATGCCGATGGGATCGACAACCAGCACAAGGCAAAGATTGTCCGCCGCGTGCTCCGGGGCATCGCCGCGACGTCCGACGTCGCCACCACCACGGTGGCGGTGATGCCCGAGATGGCCGACATCCGCCGTCAAGCCGTCGACGGGCTCGAACTCCCCTTTCCCGTCGACGTGCTCGACACGCCCTGCCACGGTCTGCCTGAGGACTCGCTGGCCGCCGCGCGGGCACTGGCCGACCGGGACGCCGCAGCCATCGTCGTCTTGGGAGGCGATGGCACCCACCGCGTGGTCGCCAAGGGTTCCGGCGACGTGCCCCTGGTCCCGATCTCCACCGGCACCAACAATGTCTGGCCCCGCAGGAACGAGGGCACCCTGGCGGGCATGGCCGCCGCGCTGGTGGCCGACGAGCGGGTTCCGCTGGAGAACGCCTGCCGACGAACACCACGACTGGATGTCCTCCGTGACGGACAGCCGATCGACATGGCCCTGGTCGATGTTGCGGCCTGTGACATCCCGGTTCCCGGAGCCCGAGCCATCTGGGACATCGAACGCATCCACCAGCTGGTGCTTTCGATGGCTCAACCCGGTGTCCTCGGTCTCTCGGCCATCGGTGGCAGCCTGCCACCACCGCCGGGAGATGACCGTCGCGCCCTGTCACTGGAGATCGGCCCGGGTGGCCAGCAGGTGATGGCACCGATCGCTCCGGGTTTGGTCGTACCGGTGGCGATCCGAAACGTCCGCTGGCTCGAACCCGGAGAGACGGTCGCCATCACCTTCCGCCCCGGGACACTCGCTCTCGACGGAGAACGTGAGACGGCCATCGGCAACGACGATGACGTCGCCATCCGGCTCAACGAGCACGGCCCCACGATGGTCGATGTCGACAGGACGCTCGAGCTTGCCGCTGACTCCGGTGAGTTCATAATGCCTAGGCGGTCTCCCGCCTGATCTCTTCGAAAGGACTTCACCTCATGGCCACGCTGATCCCAATGCCGAAGTGGGGCATGACGATGCAGGAAGGAACCGTCGGGTCGTGGCTGAAAGCCGAAGGCGACCGTGTGGAGGCGGGTGAAGAGATCGTCGAGATCGAATCGGACAAGGCGATCCAACTGGTCGAATCCCCCGCCTCGGGCATCCTCGCCCGGATCCTGGTCACCGCCGGCGAGACGGTTCCGATCACCACGCCGATCGCGGTGATTGTGGACGAAGGCGAGGAGGTGCCCGAGGAGATGATCGCCGCAGCCGCCGCTGCGGCGTCTGTCGCCGACACCGACAACTCGCCGGCACCTCCGGAGCCGACGCCGGCCGCCGCTCCGACCAAGCCCCGCCCACGCGGAGGCCGCGTGCCCGCCTCACCCGCCGCCAAGCAACTGGCTCGCGAGCACGACATCGACCTGGGTTCGCTCACAGCTTCGGGACCCGACGGACTGGTCGTGGTCGAGGATGTGCAGGCAGCGATCGATGCGGAGTCCACGCCAGCCGGCCCCGTCTCCCTGGTTGCGTTCTTCTGCCGCGGAACCCGACTCGAGGGACGACTCTATCTTCCCGAACAGCTCTTCGATTCCGACACACCCGTCACGGTCGAAGAGCCAGGCCTGCCCGGCGTGGTGCTCTGCCTGGGCTACACCTACACCCAGGACCTGCTGGTCCCCGAAATGGCCAGGCAACTGGCCCAGTCCGGCCGGGCCTGCCTGGTCTTCGATTACCGGGGCTTCGGTCGCAGCGGTGAACCGGTCGAGGCCGTCAGGCCGGCGGACCAGGTCGAGGACATCCGGGCGGCGGTGACCTTCCTGTCCGGACGAGACGAAGTCGATGCCTCGCGGATCGCCCTGCTGGGAATCAGCCTGGGCGGCTCACACGCGGTGACTGCCGCCGCCGTCGATCCTCGTGTCACCGCCGTCGCCACGGTCTCGGCGGCCGGTGACTTGCGCCGCCTGCTGCAGGGATCGCGAGACAAAGACGCCTGGACGGCATTCCAGGATCGAGTCGATGCCGACCGGCTGGCCCGTGCCCGTGGTCGGGACAGCGAGACCGTCGATGCCTGGGAGATCATTCAACCCGACGCGGATTCCAGAGCCTTTCTCGACCAACTCTACGCCGAATTCCCCGGACTGGCCTGCCGGTTGTCTCTGGAGACCGCCGACGCGCTGCTGAGCTACGCGCCCGAGGTGGCAGCCCCGGGGATCGCTCCGCGACCGGTGCTGTTGATCCACGGAGAAAACGACCGGTTGGTGCAACCGACCGAATCCGAATCGCTGGCGGCGGCAATCGGCGATTCCGCCCGCTCGGTCGTGATCCCCGACATGGCCCACTTCGATTGGGCCAGACCCGGAGATGCCCGTTACGAGAAGGTGCTCGAGACAATCGACGGATGGCTGAATGACGTCTGGGGATGAGACAAACGGTCACTCTCCCGCCGCCTCGCGCAGAAAATCTCGCACGATGCGGCCGTAGCCCTCGGTGTAGTCCATCTCGAGGAAACGGGCCCCCAGGTACTCACAGGGAGTGAAATCCGAGAGGTCATAAGTCGAGTCCGAATGGAACTCGACCACCCCCTCGCCCTTGCGACGATCATGCACGGTAACGTCCTGCATGACCGGTCCCCCGTCGATCAACTGACAGACGTCGGCCCCCGGCCCGTCAGCACGCGGGATGACCTTCAGTCGCCAAGAGGGCGAAAGATCGGGGAAATCGGCAGCGGTCGCCTCCTGCGACATCGTCGTGCGGATGCTGAAGATCGACGTGCCACCACGTCGCGTGTCGGTCACCATCTGTTGACCGTCCATCGAGACGGAAATCTCCGCCGAGACTTTCGGCGTGCCGTAGATCTCGCGACCGGCCGGAATGCTGTTGGTCGAATTGAGGAACGCGATCGGCGCGAAGAACCCCGGTTGCCCTTCGAACCGACAACCGACAACCAGCACGCTCTCCTCGAACGGTCCGTAGTTGTCCGACCAGGGCACCGTCAGTCCGATGGCAACACAGTATCCATCCTCATCCGGTTCGAAACACTCGGGCAACACGCGTTCTACGGCCGAGACGTCGGCACGGAAATCAACGAACTGGAACTTCACATTCCGGTACCGTGCCGGAGGATTCGCGTAGTAGGGCGCGAAGGCAGGCATGTTGACGATCTGGTCCAGCCGAATGCTCATTTGTCCACCTCCCCGATCTGCTCAACTCCCAGGCAACACGGCGGGTTGGCCATGTGCATCACGGACTCGACGGTGACCTCGTCATTGTCCACCTCGGTCGGATTGGGAATCCGGTACCTGATGTTCCCCCGGTGATCATCGGTCGATTCCCCGCTACTTTGAATCCGAAGGATCACTCTGTTCTTATTGACGCTCAAGTCAAGCAACCAGAGACATCCAATCGAGACTCACACCCCGAGGAGCACCCCGTGGCCCTGAGACCCAATCAAGCCAAACACAAGCTCGCCGCCGGCGAGACCGTCTGCTGCGTATCGGGACTGACCGATCCTGAGGACATCGACCGCTTCGGACCCGCCGGCTTCGATGCCGTCTGGCTCGAAGGAGAACACGGGCCGGTTGACTTCCGGGACATCGGCGACCTGACGCGAGCCTGCGATCTGTGGGGCATGACGTCGATCATGCGAATCAACCAGAACGAGCAGGCGATCGTCTACCGCGCGCTGGACCGGGGTGTACAGGGAATCGTTGTTCCTCACGTCAACACGAAAGCCGAAGCCGAAAACGTCGTCGCCGGCGGCAAGTTTTCCCCCGTCGGACAACGCGGCCTGTTCACCAGCCGCCAGGGTTACGGTGTCGAGAACTACTTCGACAACGCCAACGACCAGACAATGTTCATCGTGCTGATCGAGGACATCGTGGCGGTCAACAACCTGGACGAGATCC
The DNA here is from genome assembly GCA_002724315.1 of Planctomycetaceae bacterium. GTDB lineage: Bacteria > Planctomycetota > Planctomycetia > Planctomycetales > Planctomycetaceae > UBA8437. Next base: position 7,560 of record PBOJ01000036.1, read on the forward strand.
TCGAAGTCGACCACATCGACGTGTTCTTCGTCGCTCCCAGTGACCTGGCCTCGTCAATGGGCCTGATTGGACAACTGGATCACCCCGAGGTGGTGGCTACCCGTGAGGGCGCGCTGAAGAAGATCGTCGAGAGCGGACGCGTGGCCGGCACGCTCACCTTCAACGACGACGTCAACCATTACACCGACATGGGTGTTCGCTTTGTCATGACGTCGTCCGGCCCCTGGATCGACGCCGGGGCCGCAGCCTTCAAGTCAGCCGCCGGCATCTCCTGATCTTCTCCCGTTCACGTTTTTCTGGATTCGACATGTACGCCATCTTCGTGACACTCAACGTCCAACAGGACAAGATCGCCGAGTTCGAGGAAGTCAGCCTCGGCGACGCGCAGGGATCGACCCGTGACGAACCCGAGTGCTTTCGCTTCGACATCCTCAGGGACCCCGCCGTCCCCGGCCGGTACTACCTCTACGAGGTCTACCTGAATGCCGATTCCCTCGAAAAACACCGGGCGACTCCTCACTTCCAGAAGTGGTGGGCGACGGTCGAGGACTGGTTCGAGGAGGACCTGGCGAAAATCGAGATGGAGACGGTGTTTCCGTCCGACGAGGGCTGGGAGGCGCAGAAGCCACACCTGTTGAACTGGTGAGCGACCGGGGAACGAGGCCATGAAGATCACCGGGCTTGAGTGCCTGCACGCCAACGCCGGATTCCGCAACTTCGACTTCCTGAAAATCAGCACCGACGAGGGACTGGTTGGCTGGAGCGAATACAACGAGTCGTTCGGCGGAATGGGCGTCACCGAGGTGATCAACAACCTGGCCACGATGATGAATGCCCACTTCTGTGCCGTCGTGCCGAACTTCCGCATCATGGAGATCGACTGCGACTTCGTCCCCTGGCACGACGATTTCTTCACCGTCACGCCGGAGATCGAGGACGGTCATCTGCTGCTGCCAACCGGCCCCGGCTGGGGCACGGAGATCAACGAAGAGGCCGTGCGGGACCATCCACCGACCGGCAGATGAGCGAGCCGCGGAGCTATTTCCCGGCCTTCTTCTCCGCCTTCTTCTCCGCCGGAGGCTTGTAGATCTTCGATTCGTCGTCCAGTGGCAGGATCCACACGTTGCGGAAGCGGACCGCGTGACCGTGATCCTGCAGGAAGACCGGGCCGGTCATCGTCTTCTTCTGCTTCTCGAAGATGGCCTTCAGGTACGGCGTCGCCTGGTGCCGGTAGGGGTGATACACGCTCCGTGGCTCACCAAAACGGGTGTTCTTCTGGACCAGTCGCCCATTGAGCCAGGCGGTGATCGATCCCTGCTTGACGATCTTCTGCTTACCATCCCGTCGGGGAGCTTCGTAGAGAATGTCGTAAACCTGCCACTCACCCGGTTTGCGGGCTGCATTGACCAGCGGCTTGGCGAAGCCGTAGACGGCCCCCATGTCCTTTTGTGTGAGCGTCTTCTTGTCGTGCGAACGGATGATCTGCAGTTCGTAGTTGCCGTGAATGTAGACACCGCTGTTGCCACTCCCCTTGGCGGGCAGCAGGAACTCGACATGGATCACCGCATCCCGAAAATGGACCGACGACACGATGTGGTTGGAGTTCTGCCCCCCCTTGGTGGAAACCAGTTGTCCGTCGATGATCGGCCAGTTGATCTTCTCACCGGTCTTGGAGAGAAACCCGGTGGCTCCGCTGCCGTCGAACAGCACCGTGGCACCCGGGGGGACCGCAACCGGCAGCTTGTCCTGCCTGGGTTCGAAGGGAATTCCCGGTGCCGTGATTCGTCGGCGTCGGGCGTCGGCCAACCGCAACACCGACGCGTCACGGACCCGCGTGGCCAGTTCGAATGCGGGCTTCGCCTTCTTGGCTCGTTCGTGGAGCTGCTTGGCCTGGGCAGCCTTCTTCTTGGCCGCGTCGAATTTTGCCTTGGCTTCCCCTGCCGCCTTCTGAGCCGCAGCGTACTTCACCTGGGCCGCCTTCAACTTCGCTGCCAGGTCATCGGCAACCTTCTTGGCCGCATCGGCCGCTTTCTTCGAATCGCCCCGCGCCTTGTTGGTCTTGTTTGCCTCGACCTCGGTCGCCTTCTGGGCCTTTCCCAGTTTCTCCAGTTGGGGAGTCAGTTCCCGGTGTTCCTTCTCGACGACCGCGAGGGCTTTCTCCGATTCGGCAAGCAGCTTCTTTGCCACACCGACCAGCAACTCAAGACGGCGACGCATTTCGTGGCGGTCGGGCACCACGGTGAGTTTCGTGTTGGCCGCCTTCAGGGCGGCGACACCGCTGATGCTGGTTCGCGTCTGATCCACAAACAGCCGCCGCAGTGTCTTGACCGATTCCAGGTGCGCCAGGCCGACGTCGGTCACCGAGGTGCCAAAGAGGTTCAGCGTCTTCAGGACCGGCAGTTTCGCAATGGTCTTCAGACCAGCATCGGTGACGGCCGTTTCAGAGAGATCGAGTTCTTCGATGGTCGACACACCGGCCAGGTGCTCCAGTCCCGCGTCGGTGACGGCCACACGCTTGAGCAACACCGCGGCGACGTCCTTCAGCACCGGAATGTACTTCAGGTGATCGTCGGAGAGCCCCTCGACGGCAAACCGCAGGTCCACCACGATCGCCTTCCGCTTGGCCGACACGCGGCGAACACGCCCTCCCAGTTCGGTGATCCGTGAGACCGCTTCGTCGGCCGTCTTCACTGCCCGGTATGCCGGAACCTTGGGCGTCTCCGGCTGGGGCGAATCGTCAGCCACCACGTCCGGAGACAGCCAGCATACTCCGACAATGCCGCCCAACCACGCCAGGGCCACGACGGCCGGGATTCTTTGCACGCGCATCATCGACCTCTTCAGCTCCTCGTCCAGGGATCTCTCGAACCAATCCGCCCGAGTTTCAGCCAAGCATTTCGGTGATCGGCTTGGCCACCTTGTCGACCATCGGCATCGGCCTGTTCCCCGGAGCCATGAATTCCTTGTGGGTATCCATGCCCAGGGCCAGGCAGAGTGTGGCGATGAAATCCGGCGAGGTGACCGGGCGTTCGGCAATCTCAGACCCGGCATTCTTGCCCTCGCTGGTCTTGCCGATCACCTGCCCGGTCTTCAGCCCGCCCCCGGCCCACATCGTGCTCCAGGCCTTGCTGAAATGGCCATTGCCATCACCGGGTGTCCGACCGAACTCGCCCATCCAGATCACCAGTGTGTCGTCGAGCATGCCGCGAACCTTCAGGTCGGCGATCAACGTCGCCATGCCGGCGTCCATCCACGGAGCCCGGTAGGCTATCGGCTTAGCGGCCCCGGCGTGATCGTCCCACCCGCGATGAACCACCTCGACGAACGACACCCCCGCCTCGATCAATCGGCGAGCCAGCAGGCAACTGCGGCCGAACTTGTGCTTGCCGTAGGCCTGCCTCAGGCTCTCGGGTTCCTCGTCCACATCGAAGGCTTTCGACCGCCGCGACCGCATCAGGCGGACCGCTCGGTTGAAGGCCGCCTGCTTGGCACCGACGACTGGCGTGGCAAACTGTTTGGCGAACCGGTCTTCACTTCGGGCCAACAGCTTCAAACGAGCCTCGACGTTGCTGCCGGTCGAGGCCAGATTCTCGAGACCCTCGTTCGGATCGTTGACCAGCAACGGGGCATGAGATGGCCCCAGGTAACCCGGAACGTTGCGATACAACCGGCCACCGTCGTTGCGGTCGAAACCCGCATCAATCGTGACGAACGCCGGCATCTCGTCCCCGGCGTGGCTGACCTGGGAGGAGGCGATACAACCGACCGAGGGATGTTCAAAAGCGGTGGTTCGCTTGTAGCCGGTGTGCAGGAAATACTTGGCGTCGTAGTGCCCGTTGATCTCGGTCGTCATCGACCGCACCAGCACCAGGTCCTCCATCGACTGGGCCAGTTGCGGCAAATGCTCGACGATGTGGATCCCGGGCACAGAGGTCGGCTTGGGGGAAAACTCGCCCTTGGGTTTCGGGTCGAACGTGTGTTGCTGACTGGGACCACCGTCCATCCACAAGAGGATGCAGGACTTCTTGCGGGGCTGGCCGACGGCCTTCCCGGCCAGCGATTCGAACCACGGCACCGAAACCCCGGAAACCAGTCCGGCGGCCGAGAGTTTCAGCAAATCGCGACGTTTCAGCTTCGTCTCGTGTGATCGCATGTCGTGTTCACTCCGTGATCTGTGCCGGATCCATCCCGGCGACAACTCATCGTATCTGTTGACGGTTCAGCGGATCAGCAGAAATTCGCTCCGGTTGACCAGCATCCAGAGAACGCCGTCATAGGCCTTGTTGACGTCCTTGGCTCCTTCGACGAACTCGCGGGCCTCGGAGGCCTCTTCGGGACCGGGCCGACGGGACAGTGTGCTCAGGTAAAGCCATTCCACGGTTCGGTCGACACCGGCATCGGGAGCCGTCTTCTGGAAGGCATCAAGCGCCTTGCTGCGTTGCTGCAGCCTGGGATGATTGATCATCGTCAACATCTGGGCGACGCCGTGCGTGAAGTCGGTGGCGTCGTTTTCGTTGATCCCGAATCGTCTCTGGAATTCCAGCCAGGCATCGCCGACCGGTGCAGCCATCCCGACAGTGGAATCAGTGACACCGGTGCGAAGATCCAGTTTCTCGTCGCCGTAGGCCCGCTTGAGAGAATCGAACAGCACGTCGGCAGCCATCAGTCTCATCGGCATCCGGCCGAAGGCCGTGGTCAGCGCCGAGCGAGCCTGTTGATCAGCCCCCGGAGCAAATCGACTGGTCCGCTGGTAGGCCTGTGAGTTGCACAGGCAGCGGAACAGGTGCTTGACGTCGAAGTCCGAGGCAACGAATTCCCCGGCCAGCATCTTGATCAATCCGGGATGCGACGGGGGATTCAGGTCACGAAAGTCGTCGATCGGGTTCACGATACCGCGGGCAAAAAGGTAGAACCAGACCCGGTTGACCAGCGATCGGGCGAAGAACGGGTTGTTCCTGGCCGTCAGCCAGTCGGCAAACGGTGGTCTCAGATCGTCGGTCCCCTTCACCTCGTACTCGGCACCCCGTAAGAACGCCGCCTTGACGGTCTGGCCCGAATTCTTGAACGCCGAACCGGGGATCGAGATCTCTCCGGGTTTCTTGCTGGCTCCCTTGCCCACCTCGATCTTGTTGAAATCTCCCTGGGAACGACCGAAGAACGCCGCCAATCCCCAATGTTCGCGCTGTGACCAGTCCCGGTAAGGATCATCGTGACACCGGGCACACTGCAGTTGGACGCCCATGAACAGCGAGGCGACAGCCCGGGACGTCCCATCTGCGGTCGTCTTTCCATTCTTGCCGACCAGGGCGTAGAAGATCACCTGCGGGTTCTTCTTGATCTCGCCTTTGACCGTCAGGATCTCACGGGCGATCTCCGCCCACGATCCCCCCTCGGTCAGTTTCTTGCCGATCCAGTCCCCCAATGCCCGTGCCTGGCCGTAAGGCTGGCTGCCGGCATTGCCGCCGGAGGGCAGCTCTGGTGGACAGATCCAGTCACGCCAGGTGCGTCCGAACTGCCTGCCAAAATCCGGCCTGGCCAACAGCGAGTCGATCAGTTTGGCCCGGCGGTCCGGATCCTTGTCGTCCAGGTACTTCGCCGCCTCCTCGGCCGTGGGAACTCGTCCGGACAGGTCCAGGCTGACCCGCCGCAGGAAAGCCGCATCATCACTGAGCCCGACGGACTTCAATCCAGCCGCCTCCAGGAACCCGCCGATGTGCTGGTCGACAGCCTCAGCCACCTGCTTCGGCTCGTGCCGCTTGGGTCCGGACAACAGCGTATCGACATCCTTTTGACGCTCGGACACGGTCGGCATCCCCGCATCGATCCACGCCTTGATCTTGCCCTTGTCAATCGCCGAGAGTTTTTCACGGTCATCACCGGACGGCATGTTGTCGCTGGCAATCTGCTTCCACAACTCGCTGCGGTCGGCGTGCCCCTTCTCGATCGCCGGCCCCGACTCGCCGCCCTTGAGCATCGACGGCATCGTACGCAGATCGAGTCCGCCTTCCTGCTTCAGTCCACCGTGACAGCCCAGGCAGTTCTTCGTCAGGATCGGCAGCACATCCCGCTCGAGCAGAGATTCCTCTGCACCAGCCACCGTCGCCGACGATCCGGTCGACAGGCCGAAGGCCACCAAAACGACGTAACCGGTCGATCGAATTGCGGTCATCATTCCCACGTTTTTCGATGAATTCGGGCTCAAGGACACAGTCACAGACCCCAGTCACATGCAGGCCACCCCAATGTGCGTCCGCCACACTGTGACCGGCTCACGAGTCTCCCAACCTGGCACCCTGGCAACAAGACAGTTCTTCCGTTCGACAGCCTCAGGCGATGATTTCGTGGATCGGCGATCCACGGTGGAGGTCAATCCGTTTCCGGCCCGGCACCTCCAGTTGCAGCGGATCCAATCCCAGCTGGTACAACACCGTGGCGTGTATGTCGGTGACGTAGTGCCGGTTCTCGACCGCATAGAACCCGAGTTCGTCGGTCGCTCCGTGCGTGACCCCTCCCTTGATACCGCCACCGGCCAGCCAGCAGGTGAACCCCTGCGGATGATGGTCCCGGCCGTTGCCCTGGGCCCCAGGGGTCCGTCCGAACTCGGTGCCGAAAACGACCAACGTCCTCTCGAGCATGCCACGTCGCTTGAGATCCTTGAGGAGTCCCGCGATCGGCTGGTCGACCTTGGGGGCCTCGCGGTCATAGCGTTTCTTGATTTCGTTGTGCGCATCCCACTTCCCGGCACTTCCGGCCCCGTGGTACAGCTGAACGAAACGCACGCCCTTTTCGACCAACCGGCGAGCGGCCAGGCACTGGGTACCGAATTCTCGCGAGTGTTCCTGGTCGAGGCCGTACAGGCTCTGCGTGGCCTGGGTCTCTGTCTCGAAGTCCATGATATCCGGGACGGCCGTCTGCATGCCGGCCGCCAGTTCGTACGACCGGATCCTCGCCCGCAGTTGCGGATCGTCGGGATACTCAACCCCGACGGCCCGGTTCAGCTTTCCGATCAGGTCCAGTTCGGCCTCCTGCTCTTCGGCCGTCACACCCTGCCCGAAGGGGCTCACGAACGGCAACGGATTGGCAGGATCGGTGGAGAGTTTCACGCCGGCGTGGTGAGGCCCGAGATAGCTGGCCCCGTGGGCAAACTCGCCCCCGCAACAGCCACCGATCGAATGCCCCATCACGACAAACTTGGGCAACTGCTGATTCCGCGACCCCAGACCGTAAGAGACCCACGATCCGACGGTCGGCCGAGCCCCCTCGCGGACGTGGTGCCCGGTGTGCCAGGTCAACTGCATGCCGTGGTTGGGATGCACCGTCCACAACGACCGCACCACCGCCAGGTCGTCGGCACATTCCCCGATGTTCGAGAACCAGTCACTGACCTCCAGGCCGCAATCGCCGTAGGCGTGGTAGCCGGACTGCAAACCCATCAGGTTCTTGCGTGGCGGAACCACGCTGCCCTGCCCCGCCAGGTTCTTCTCCCGGCGTTCCTTGTCCAGAAACGCGGCGAACGGGGTCTCCTCGAACGTCTTGCCGTCGTACTTGTTGAGCGCCGGCTTGATGTCGAAGCTCTCCATGTGACTGACGCCACCGGTCAGGAAAATCCAGATCACCGAATCGGCCTGGGCCGGAAAATGCGGGTCGGATTCGATCCGTGTCGTCCGAGCCTTCGTCTCGGCCGACGCGTCATCATGCAACATCGCCCCCAGGGCCAGCCCGGTGAACCCCATCCCGGTATCGGCCAGAAAGGTGCGTCGAGACAATCCCGACGAATCGGCCGCGGAACTCTGATCGTAAGTCATGGGCTGTCCCCACATCCTGAACAGGTGATCACTTGATTGTCACAAAGTCGTGATGGTTGAAGAGCGAATGGACGAGATTTTCACGGGCGTGAACCCGTGGATCAATCGAGGGAGCCGCGGCCGTCTTGACCAGGTCGGCAGGCGGCTTCGGCGTCTTCGCCTGGCGGTAGGCCGCCTCGCGGTTCTCGAGAAACTCTCGGCAGATCTGCTGTTCGTTCGCCGTGACCTCGCGGGCGAGCACCTGCCGGAATGTCGTCTCGATGAACGCCGGGGTCTCGACGGACTGCCTGGACAGGCGACGAGCCAGGCGTCGCGAGTGCACCAGCGAGATCTCGCTGTTGAACAAGGCCAGGGCCTGGTGCGGCACAATGCTGACATGCCGCTGGTAACACTCGGCCGGATCGGCCGCGTCAAAGAGTTTCAGGAACGCCATCTGATCTTCTGGAGACTGATGAAAATAGAGACTGCGTCGAGGCACCGAGAGGCCGTCGGCCGCGGGAATGTCGGGCCCGCCGAGCGTGGGGTCGAGCCCACCCGAGACGCTGAGAATGCTGTCTCGCACGGTTTCGGCATCCATCCGCCGGGATGGCATCCGCCAGACCAGCCGGTTGTCCGGATCGACCGCATGATTCTTCTCGTTCGGTGACGACGACATGCGGTAGGCCCGAGAGGTCACGATCACGCGATGGAGATGCTTCATCGACCAGGGCCTCACCGACGGCTTTCCCGCCACCCAGGCCACCCGGTTTCCACGGACGGCGCGGACCAGCGAGGGCTGCATCAGTTCGGCAGCCAGCCAGTCGAGCAGTCCGGGATGACTGGGTTTCTCGCCACTGAGACCGAAGTCAAACACGCTGCTGACCAGGGCCCGTTCGAAATGGCGCAACCAGATGTGATTGACCGCGACCCGCGCAGTCAGCGGGTTTTTCACGTCCGCGACCCAACGAGCCAACGACAGTCGACGGCCCGACGAAGATCCGTACATGCCCCGCAATCCGCTGTACCGAGGCGTTGATGGCTTCTCAACGGTCTCCAGGGCGGAGGCCACCTGCTTGGCCGTTGACTCGACTGTTTTCTCCGCGTCGGTCACGGCCTTGGCCAGTTGCTCGACCATCGTCTGCCGGACATCCTTGGCGACACCCCGCGTCGGCCCTCGACGCTTCCGTGTCCGGGCCATGGCCAGGGCCTGGTCGGCCAGAAACTTCGCCTCTCTTGCCTTGGCCACCGCCAGTTGCCGTTGAGCCAGTTGGGCCACGATCGCCAGGGGTTCGAGTTTCTTCTTGTGGTCCTCGACCGCCGTCTTGTCCTCTTTCGGAGGAGCCTCAAACAGACGGAAAGCGTCGGCCGTCCAGGCCGCCTGATGGGCGGCCAGCTCCTGCCGTTGAACCGCTCGCCTGATCCTCGCCTGCTGACGCAGCGCTTCGAAGAATGCTGGATGAGACGCGTCGCCGGGATCCAGCACCGCGAACGGGGAGAACTGTTTGATCGAATCGGCCGGGGCCAACACGAGGTTGCCCGGCAACCGGTCGACCTGGAGCAGAGAGAACTCGGCCGACGCGTCGTAGGTCCACAACCGGATCCCGCCGGGCTGCCGAGTGGGCAACTGGTGAGCCTGCATAAGCACGTCGTTGACGTAGACGTTGATCAGCCGATCCCGGACATGGATCCGGATCAGGAACTCCTGCCCCACCGGAACGTCAAACGCTCGAAAAAGTGGCTCCGAGTAATGACGTTCCCCGTCAAATTCGCTGAAGAACCCCAGCCCGGTCTTGTCCTTGGCCGCCGAGAGATAGACCCCCTCGTTGCGGCCCCCCTTCTCGTGCCGATCAAACGTGATGCCCGCCTCGCGGTTCTTCTCGCCTCCGGTGATCTTCAGCCCCACGTGCAACGTGAACTCCCGAGGCGACCCACCCGGCGGGAGGAACTCGATCCAGCCTTCGACGTCATCCCCCACGCTGCTTTGAACCAATCCCCCTCTGGCCTCTTCCGCCCATCGGCCGGAACCACTCCGCCACCTGGGGTCTCGCTTGGGGGTGAACGTGTCCCGGATCAGGTTCCCGGCTCCGGGCTTGGTCGGAGCCGAGGCGGGCTTCTCGAGCCGCTTCTGGAAATCGACCACCAGTGCCTCGGCAGTGGCCATCGCCTTTTCGGCCTGGCGGATGTTGTCGTTGAGCCGGGCCAGCGTTTGCTCGGCAACCGGCTTTCGGAGGTGGGGAATTCGGGCTCGTGGAGGCAGGCCGACCTCCTGGGGTTCCACCCATCCCCCGATCACCTGGGGAATGCCGGGAGTGATCTTGCGGGTCTCGTCCGGCGTCTTGTCGTTGCCGCGGATATAGAACTTGGTGGCAGCGTTGCGATCGCGGTCGAAGATCCGGGCCACTCCCGCCACATCCACTCCCCCCGGACCACCACCACCGCTGTCGATGGCCACCTGGACCGGCTCGAAAATGTTGCGGTAACGATAGTACTCGTCGTGCCAGATCGGGTCGTACGGATGGTCGTGACACTGAACACAGGCCATCGTCATCGCCAGGAATGCCTTGGACGTGTGTTCGACCGTATCGCGAATCCATTGTTCTCGACTGTCTGTGTTGCGGTTGCGAACCAGGAACCCGGTGGCTCTCAGGCTTCCCGGATCGAACGGTACGATCTCGTCGCCAGCCAGCATCTCCATGGCCATCCGCTGATAACCCTTGTCCGCGTTCAGCGATTCGACCACCCAGTCACGCCAGTGCCAGATGTTCTTCTGGCTGAATCGGACCTCGCTCTGGAACCCGTACCAGTCGCTGTAACGCCAGACGTCCAGCCAGTGCCGCCCCCATCGCTCACCGTAATGCGGGCTGGCCAACAGCCGGTCAACCGCCCGGGCATAGGCATCCGGTGACTTGTCCGCCAGGAACTCCTGCAGTTGGTCACTCGATGGCGGCAGCCCGACAAGGTCCAGGCTCACGCGACGCAGCAAGACGTGCCTGGGAGCGACCGGTTGCGGAGTGACTCGCCCCTGCTGTTGACGGGTGAAAACGAAGGCATCAACGGGATTTTGTGACCATTCGGGGGAGGCGACCTTCGGGACCGCAGGGCGTTTGACAGGCCGATACGACCAGTGATTGCGAGGATCCTCGGCAGTTTCCCCTTCGGGCGAAACCGCCCCCGCAGCGATCCATCGCCTCAGCGTCTCAATCTCGACCTTCGAGAGTCCCGCACCCTCGGGCGGCATCCGCATTTCCTTGTCAGCCAGCACCCGTTTCAACAGCAGGCTGGACTCTGCCTTGCCGGGAGACAAAGCTGCTCCGTTTTCCCCGCCTTTCAACGCCAGGGCCTTCGTATCCAGCCGCAATCCGGCCTCGGATTTCAACGGACCGTGGCAACGCACGCAGTGCACCTTGAAGATCGACTTGACGTCGCGCAGGTAATCCACCTCGTCGGCCGCCACCGCTGGTGCCGAAACCACAGCGACCAGCAGTGCCACCACACCGATTCGGTTCCCTGCTCTCGACATCAGCACGTCTCTCACCGCGAACAACAGAGGGCGAATACCATTCTCGCCCCACTCCCGTCTGGACACCAGTCCCCCGCTCGGTTGCTTCGACACAGGCTCACAGGCATTCTGAAACTGTCCGGCTCGACTGGCCGAGTCCGCAGACCATCGTTTATCGGTTTGACTGCTCAAAGAGGGATTTCGTCCATGAGACCTTCTCCGACAAAACTGCCCGCATTTCTAGTCCTGGCAGGGATCGGGCTGACCTGTTTGGCCGTCCCGTCATCAGCGGAGATCGTCTGGATCAACGACTGGGACAGCCCGGAAGAAACACAGGTCTTCAAGGACGTGGTGCGGGTCACCAGTTCGGCCGACGAAGGATTCCAGGTCTTTCGTGACCTTGATGGAAACGGCCGTTACGGCACCGTCAACCTGGTCAGTGCCCACCGTGGCTGGGGGCCCCACCGGATCACGGCCCCCGCCGGACGAGCCTATTCGAACATCGTTTTCCGCTGGAGTCCTGTCGAACACCACAAGCCATGCGCGGCAGGGTTCTAGATTTCCGTCTCGCATACCGGGGCGTTCAAGGACGAAGAGATCACCGTTTCGACGCCGAATTCGACCGGACACTCCGACCTCGTACTCGAGCTTGCCAAGCACCCGCAGTTCGACCGCGCCCGCAGAATCTTTGTTCGGCTGAAAGGACGTCAAAACTGTGGCTGGGCTCTCAGTGGGGGCGGCCTGGTGATGACCGCCGACGTGGTCGAAGCCGAGACCGGCCGACGCATTCTTCCACCACCACCGGCCTGGGTTCATCCAGAACCCCGCGACGCCTCGCGGTTCCTGGCCGACGCGGGCAGGCAATGTGTCGTCTGGGCACGAACCGGCGTCTCGATCAATGGCTACGAGAGAATCGAACCCGAGGTCTTCAGCCTGACGGCCTACGAGGGGGCTCCCGATTTCGACACCCGGTCCAAGTTCAACGGCCTGGACTTCTGCCGCGAGTACGGCATCGAAGGCATCGGGTTCCCGGCCAACATGGCGTGGGTCTTCGACGGTGACTACTGGAAAAAGATGACGATCGCCCAGATCGACAAGTGGTTTGACGAGGGACGCGCCAAGAAGTTCTTTCGCAGCCACCCCGCCTTCACCTCCCGCTACGTCCTGGGAAACATCCTGCCCAATCTCCGCAAGGTTGGCACACGCGGTTTCATTTACCTGTACGGTCCCGAACCTCCCGCGATTGGCTGTGACACCGGCGACTGTGAACAGAAGTGGATCCATCTTTCCAACCGCTATCTCAAGCTCTGTGTCGAGGCGGACCCGCAACTGGAATACGTGCACCTGTTCGGCGAAGCCAACGCGCGGTGGTTTCGTCAAAATGCCGGTTCGAAGGAGTACTACACGTTCTTCAACAAGTGGGCGAAACAAACCCGCAAGCGGTTCCCCCGGTTGAAACTGGGCGGGCCTGTGACCTGGGGCCCCCCGGTGCTGTATGCCAACTGGGACGGGTGGTGCAAGAACCTGCTCGACCAGTCCCACGCCCATCTCGATTTCCTCGACTGGCATTCCTACAACCACTCGGCCACCAAGCTCGAAAGCGACATGCACACGGTGACCGGATATGCCCGGATGCGGCATGGCAAGTGGATCCGCAACGCGGTCACCGAGACCAACTACCACGTCGGGTCCGTGGATAACTGGCACAACCGTGAGATCCACTTCCGGCGTCGTGCGATCCCCATGATCCGACAGTCGTTTGCGTTCCTCAGGAATCCCGACAAGGCATTCAGCCGCCAGTTCCACGACTACTCGGCGATGGCCGGCGAATACCACGCCCGCTTTCGCGGCAACGAGAAACTGCCGGTTACGCCGATGATGGAATTGTTCAAGGTCTTCAAGCCCCTCAGAGGACAGAGGGTGCTGACCCGAAACCCGTTCATCGACGTCGAACTCGAGGCGGCCGTCTCCGGACGGACACTCTGCGTGGCCATCGCCAACCTCGGCCACACCGCCCGCAGAGTCCCGTTGAAACTGGACGGCCTTCCCGTCAAGCAGATCCACACAAGTTCGGCGCGTCTTTTTACTTCCCGGGGCCTGTCGCCGCTGTCGATCCCTGCCGACGGTGTGTTCGACATGCCGGCCGAGAGCCTGGTTGTGGCAGTCTTTGAGGCCAACCAGCCACTCAAACTCTCTCGAACCATCCGACGTTGGGAATACTTCGGTGACGACTTCATGACCCGGATCGGTTCCATTGGTCACTGGCAGGCCGAAACCACCGTCCGGCTCAGTGACGCCGTCCGTCGCGGGGCTCGATCAGCGGTTCTCCGTTTCGGAGTCAACGCCGTCGAACACTTGACCAAACAACCCTGGCAGATCGAGGTCGACGGCCAGACTTTCTCCCTGTCCGGCCCACTGGACTTTCGCGAACTGCGTCTGCCACGGGTTCCCGTCGACAACCGCGTGCGGATCAAGTTGACCTGCCTGGAATCTCCGAAGACAACCTACGCACTGAGCTTCGCCTCGATCGTGCTCGAAGGGGATGCCGAATACAGCCCGCCTGTGCCACGGCGAAAGGTCAAACGCCAACTGGTCTGGTCCAACGACTTCGGCACCCCGGCTCAGCAACGCGACTGGGCCCGATTCACGGAGCAGGCTCCTCAACAGGACACCGACGGCGACAAGTTGGCCGGGAACGTCAAACTGGTCAACGAGATCGACTCGACATGGGGCACCGAGGTGATCCGGGCTCCGAAGGGTCGGAGGTTGTCCGATCTCCGCATCGAGTGGGACATCTACCGGGTGACTCCCAACGGAGGCTCCTGGCAAATCGCCGTTTCTCCGACCGGTCGATTTGCCGGCGAAGAGGTTGTCACCGAATCCCCGCCGGGGGTCGGCGGCCTGCCCTTCACCGTGGACCTGTCCGACGACACCCGCTTCAGGGGAGTCCAGCAGGTTCACCTTCGGCTGCGTGGCACAAACGGGGTGATCGACTGGTCGGCACAGGCCGGACCGGTCCGCGTGCTGGCGACAACAGGCCCCTAGCCATCACCCGCCCAGCCCCGTGAAGTCCCTCTAGACTTCCGGCATCGGCGAATGCTTGTCGACGATGAACTGCGGTCGCCCGGAAAGGTCGGGCAGTTTCATCGAAGCCGGGTCCAGTCCCAGGTTGCGGTACAGCGTCGCAAACACCTCGCCGAAGTGCACCGGACGATCCTTGGGAACCCCACCCAGTCGGTCGGTCGAGCCGATCACCTGGCCAGTCTGCATCCCGCCTCCGGCAATCAGGCCACCGCCGACCTGCGGCCAGTGATCGCGACCGGCGGTCTTGTTGATCCGCGGCGTGCGGCCGAACTCGCCCCAGGCCACCACTGACACGTCATCACCAAGCCCTCGCTCGTAGATGTCGGCGATCAGCGTCGCGAGCCCACGGTCGAACAACGGCAGGTGAGTGTCCCGTGCGGTGTTGTGGTTGTTGCTGTGAAAATCCCAACGGCCGAAATTCAACGTCACCACCCGGGCTCCGGCTTCGACCAGCCTGCGAGCCATCAGGAAATGTTCGAGGTTCCGGGGTGCGCCGTCTCCGTAATTTTTCGGGCTGCCTTTCCCGTACCGCTCGCGAACCGCCGGATCCTCTTTCGAAAGGTCCAGGGCGTCGGCCAGGCGGCTGGAAGTGAGAATGTCCAACGCCTGGCGGTTCAGGTCATCCAATCCCGCCAGGGAAGAATCCCCTGAATGGCTGCGGCGGAAGGCGTCCAACGATGTCAGCAACTGCTTGCGGTTGCCGAGCCGATCGAGCGTGACACCATTGAGTTTCATGTTGGCCCGGGAAGGTCCCGAGGGACGGAAGGCCCCATGGCTGATCCCCAGGAATCCCGGATGACCCGGCGAACCGTAGGGAGGGTGTCCGGTGTTGGGGGACAGACCGATGAACGGCGGCACCGACACATTGACCGGTCCCTGCAGTCTCGAAGCCACGGCCCCCATCGACGGCCAGTCGCCCGGCGGCTGGTTGACGAAACTGTGACCGGTGTAACAGATGAACGAGTCGTGGGAACCGTTGGGAGACCCGTGAACACTCCGCAGCGGAATGCACTTGTCCATGACCTTGGCCAGCATCGGCATGTGTTCGCAGATCTGGATCCCGGGGACGGCGGTATCGATCGGCTGGAACGGCCCGCGAATGCCGCTGGGGGCTTTCATCTTCAGGTCGTACATGTCCTGGTGCGGAGGAGCACCGCACATGTAGATCATGATGACCGCCTTGTGAGATCCCTTGATCCCCGCGCGTTGCTCGGCCCGCAACAGGTCCGGCAATGACAGGCCACCCAGTCCCAGGGCCCCGATCTTCAATGCATCGCGACGGGTCACTCCATCGCACAACCTGCCACCATTTCCGTTGATCGTCAGCATCACCGCGCTCCCATCCACATGCGATCCGGGCTCCCTTTTACTTCATCGGCAGGGCATCGACCACCCCCGTCTCCTTTTTGGAGCTGTCAACGACGTTCTCAGTCAACCGCCACGGCCGCTCAGCGCGATCGTGACAATTGTCGTACCGCAACATTGTCCATCTCCAGGACATTGTTCTCGACCGTCTTGTGCTTGTAGGTGCCCAGCCGCAGGAACCACCTGGTTCCCCTGGCCTCGGGATCGAAATACGGCACTGGCTGCCTGTTGAGAGGCACCCAGGCACCGTGCCCCCGGCGAACGTGTACCGCGATCGTCCGCTTCACGGTGTCCATCACGGCCTTCAGTCCGAACCACTTCCCTGGTGTGGTGAAGTCACCGAGACCGTGATCGGCATCTCCAAAATTTTCCCGTTCGTCGGGAATGTCGATCGCCACCAGATCGCCACGACCCGGCCACGCATATACGACGACAATCGACTTCCCATTGATGTCGGAAACCGACAACGTCGGCTGATTCCCAAGCGCACCGCGACGGAATTCGGTTTCCACGGAGACAACGCCGGGAGACACCTGGACGGCGTGCATCGGCAACACGTCGCTGGGACATGTCGAATTGATGTCACAGACGGCTCGCCGGTCCGGACCGCTGCCGACCACCGACAACGACCGATCCCAGCCACGGCGGGCGTAACGGGTGTTCTCGTACCAGCCATCCCGTCCGAACAGTGGTGACTTGGCCGAAGTTCCCCCGAAAGCCGAACCGCCGAAGTCGCAGTTCCAGACCAGGTCTCCGCGGTCAGCAGCGCCATTGAAGGTGATCAGGCCGAACTGCCCCGGGTCACGGAAACCGGCAGGAGACGGTGACCAGGCCGAAAACGGCGGCCTGCCCGTTTCGGCGAAGCGGTTGCGGCACAGGTTGAACCGCCACGTGGAACCGGGGCGTGGCTTTTGCCCGCCCAGCCGATCCAGTGGCAGTGCCGCTCGCAATTCCCAGGACCGCTTCCCGATTGTCGTCCGCGCCTTGATCGCCGAATTCCAGGTGACATCACCCGTGGCCCCGATCGCCCGAGGCGTTTCTCGAGCGTCGTACACCACCCCACGACTGGTGATGCAGAACTGGTAAAAGGTCGTCCCCAGACCCGTGGGATCGATGAACAGTTCGATCGAGTCGTCACTGAAGCCCCCCACATCCCGATCGCGGGTCGTCGCCTTGATCGACGAGATTCTCGGTTCATCACAACGGGCCCGGATGTAGAGCCGGCTGTCGTCCCAGGCCAGTTGGAAAGCCGTCTTCTGATCAACCGGCTCGTTCTTCAGTGTCCTGGTGATGTACTGGACCGGTGACGCGGCCCAGGTAGCGTCACCGTGCCACGTCTCGGCCGGAACCTTCTCCGGGGTCCTCGCCACTCCGGCGGTCGCGATCGGAGCCGCTTCGGCGATAGACGATGTCTCGTAACGGGCCCGACTCTTGAGCATGTGCTGCAGGATGCCCTGGTCCACAACGTCCACGCGCTGCCGGTAGAGAGTCCGCTCGACGGTCGCCTCTCGGGCCTGTTCGACCAGCCGCTCGAGCCCGGCCAGAAAATCCCGGGTTCCCAGTCGGTTCCACCACGTTCGAGAGTCCTGTCCACCACCCAGTGTCATCCAGCGGTTCTCGATCGCCGAATAGAAGGCCTTCATCGCGACCGCGGCCGGCCCGAAGAACAACCGGTAGTAGTCGTCAAGACCACGATCGACGTCGAACGACGAATCGTCATAGAGCTTCATTCGCCAGTAAAGGTTCATGAAATCGAGTACCGGGCTGACCTGGGCCACCCCACCATTGGGTTTGGACCCGGTGTACGTCCCCATGTAGAGGAACTGCAGCTTGCCTCCCCGAAACCCACCGATCCGTCGCAACTCGCGGACATCTTCGGCGTGGACATGCGGCACCATGCACGGAAACGCCCACTCGTTCATGTGCGGCTTCAGCAGGTACTCCCAGGTCGTGAAGAAACGAACCCGATTCTTGTTGACGAACTCCGCGATCCGTCGATGGTCGCGGGCCTGGGCCTTGCGGTCGGAGTAATAGGTGTAGAACTTGCAGAACTCGACGGCCACGTTGGGCTCCAGCACCAGGCCGGTCGGCGGGGCCGTGTAGTTGAAATAGGCACAGTTGGAGATCATCGCCCGGGGATGTGTCTTGCGAACCTCCCGAGCCACCTCGTTGACGAAGTTCCAGACGTAGTGGCTGGCGGTCCCGTCGGCACCGCTCCGGGGCCGATACTGTCGTCGACAATCCGCACAGCCGCACATGTTGGTGTTGTCGTTGGGCATCACCGAAAAGAAACCCCCTGCCGTTCCCCGGTAAGCCCCGGGAAATGGCTCGGGTCGCCCCGAAAAGTAGTCTCGTGCGACCGAGATCACCTGCTCGCGGAACCCCTTGGCGGCCAGGCACGGCTGCACCTCGCTCTGGTAGTTCAGCTGCTGCATCCGGGCGAAGCTCTTGGTACTGAACCACTCGGGATGAGACTCCCCGAATGCCTTGTCGAAGTACGAGAACGAGTGGTTGGCATTGTGTCTCAGCCCTCCCCAGAACCGGTTGCGGATCCAGTACAGCAGGCTCGTACGGGCGTTGACCCAGCTCGACTGGAATTCCTGGGGTTTGTCCCACTGGTTGAATCCCAGCCGTTCGGTGTTGGCAAACAACGGATAGACGGAACGGACCGGGACATCGGGGCGACGTCGAATGGCGAGTTCCTTGACGGCGATATCCGGACTTCGGGGCACCACCGCCCCAAGCGATTCGCTGGGCAGATACCACTTCACGCCCAACTGATTCTCCAGAAACGAGTGGACGGCGTAGCAGGTGCCGATCGGACCCGAAACGGCCTTGTAGAGGCTGCTGTAGGACTCGTAGACCACCGGGTCGAACTGCCGGCCATCGTGGCCCATCAACAACAATCCGTCCTCGTGTGTCCGGACCACGTACTCCTGCGGGGCCAGTCCCTTTCGCTCCACGCCAAGAGCCCGTGACCTCCGGCTCTCGCCGACCAGGATCACCGTCCCCTGGACCCGATTCGGTTCGCGAACGATCGGCAGCCGCGCCCCGGAGATCTTTTCGACAAAATGCCGCAACTCAAAGGCTGCCAACTGTGCCGCCGACGTCGGCTTGTCCGAAAGAACGATCGTGGCCTGGGGCTTGCCGCCGGTGACCAGGCTCACCTCGGCAGCCGCCACCGATCGTCCCCAGGCGGAGCCGCCGACCAGCAACAGGGCCAGCGCGGGCCGTACCCACAGCCACCTCGCGGCGAACACCTTGCAGCAGTTGCCCATCTTGCACCTCACCTTCTCGGTTCCAGGCACGGATCATGTTCGGGTTTCGCCACATCGCTGACAACCGCCACGTGATACACTGGGGCCGCGACGAATCCGTTTTGGCAGACCTGCCACCCCCCGGTGTCGTGATGATCTCTTTCCTCGACCGCTCCCGACGTCTCTGCGATGGCCTTGCCAGACGCGAATTGCTGACCGTCGGCGGACTGTCACTGGTCGGCCTCGGCCTGCCCGAACTGCTCAGGCACCGGCAGTCCCTTTGGGCCGACCAGCCGGGTCGTGGCAGCGGATTCGGCAACGCCAACTCGGTCGTGCTGATCTACCTTCAGGGCTCCCCCAGCCACATCGATCTCTGGGACCCCAAGCCCGAAGCCCCGGCAGAGATTCGTGGCGAGTTCCGGCCGATCGCGACACGTGCACCCGGAATCGAACTGGGCGAGGTGCTGCCGAAACTGGCCGAGCAGGCCCAGCATTACTCGCTGGTCCGATCCATCGGAGTCGACCCCAAGGGGCTGCGGAACCACGGCGCAGCGATCTACATGCTGATGACCGGGCACAGCCCGACCAACTTCTCACCGACCGGGCTGGCGGTGCCCCCCTCGCGGGAAGACCTGCCGTCGGTCGGAGCCAACATCGGTCGCTACCGGCCGGCCAACCGTGGCCGTTTCGGTTACGTCGCCGTGGGCGGAGCAGTGAAAGAGGGGCGAGTAACCGGCGTCGGCCAGGCGGCCGGACTGCACGGAGCCGCGTTTGACCCCTACACGATGTACGACGACGCCACCAAGCCGCTTCAACCCCTGGGATTCACGCTGCCGCGAGACATGACACTCGACCGCATCCGTTCTCGAGTCGACCTCCGAACGGCCATCGACGCGCACCGTGACGGCCTGGCGGCTTCCCAGGCGAGCTTCGACCAGTACTACGACCAGGCCCTGTCGCTGATCCAGACTCGTCGAGCTGCCCTGGCCTTCGGGCTGGATGCCGAATCGACCAAGACCCGGCAGCGGTACGGCATGACCCGATTTGGCCAGTCGTTGCTGCTGGCACGGAGACTGGTCGAGGCCGAAACGCGTTTCGTCCAGGTGACCTGGCCGGCCGGATCCGACAGCGAACCCGTGCCCGGCCCCGACGGGTCATGGGACACGCATCGCAACAACTTCCCCATGCTGCGAGACCACCGCTGCCCGGTCTTCGACCAGTCGCTTTCGGCATTCATCGAGGACATGGCCACGCGGGGGCTGCTGGAACGGACGCTGGTGCTAGCCGTCGGCGAGTTCGGACGATCACCCAAGATCGGCTCGCCGACGACCAACAACGTCGGCCCGGGGGGGCGGGATCACTGGCCCGAATGTTACAGTTTCCTGGTGGCCGGAGGCGGCGTGCGGCCCGGATGTGTCTACGGCCAGTCGGATCGCCACGGGGGCTGGCCCAAAACCGACCCCGTCCATCCCTACGATCTGGTGTCCACCATTTACCACGCCATCGGCGTAGCCCCGGACACCGAATACCACGACACGCTGAACCGGCCACGCCGCCTCGTGGAATCGGGACAGCCAATTCTCGGACTCTTCTAGACCATGGACACCACGACGTCAGGAACCCCGATGCGCCCTCGACCAACTCGAAACGGATCCACAGCACTTCCGGTCTGTGGGCTGCTGATCGCACTGCTGCTGACCGGAATGGCCCAGGCTGCCGACGCAACGTTTCCGGGAAAGAAGACGGACTGGAACGGATTCCAGAGGTACGACTTTCCCCTGAAAGATGCCCGGGGAGAAGAATTCGGCTGCCGAGTGGTGACGCCGAAAACGGCGGCCAAGGGACGCCCCTGGATCTGGCGGGCGCGGTTCTGGGCCCACGAACCTCAAACCGATGTCGCGTTGCTGAAGAAAGGCTTCCACCTGGTCTATTGCGACGTCGCCAACCTGTGGGGCAACGCCCGAGCAATCGCCCGCTGGGACACCTGTTACAAGTTCCTGACAGCCACGCACGGATTCTCGAAACGCCCGGCGTTGGAGGGCATGAGCCGCGGCGGGCTGATGATCTATCACTGGGCCATCCAACGACCGAAACAGGTCTCGTGCATCTACGGCGATGCTCCGGCGATGGGCATCCGCCCGTACGTCAAGGGCCGAAAACCCGGCTCGCCGGATCTCAAGAAACTGAAGGCCTGGATGACAGCCCACAGCCTGTCGCTCGAACAGGCACAGGCCTACACCCACGATGCCCTCGACACGGCCCGCGTCCTGGCCAAGGCCCGGGTGCCGCTGATCCACGTCTGTGGCGATGCCGACGAGAGTGTTCCCTTTGTCGAACACACCGCTGAATTCGCCCGGCGGTACCGCAAGTGGGGCGGGACGATCAAGGTGATCGTCAAGAAGGGTGGCAAACATCACCCACACAGTCTCAAGGACCCCACGCCGATCGTCGATTTCATCCTGGCCGCCCAGTAATCCTCATCCACAGACCGCATGACACCCCGCCCGCTCCTGTCCCGTCGCACGCTGCTGCAGGCCGGCACTCTCGGCCTGGCGGGAACCGGTCTGGCCGAAGTGCTGGCTGCCCGCAAGACCGCCCCGGCTCCCCGATCGGTTCTCGTGGTCTTCCTCTCCGGCGGGCTGTCGCAACTCGACAGCTTCGACATGAAACCCGAAGCCCCGGCGCGTGTCCGAGGTGAATTCCAGCCAGTCGCAACTCGAGTTCCGGGATTGCAGATCTGCGAACACCTGCCCGGGCTGGCCAACCGGGCTCACCGCCTGACACTGCTGCGTTCGCTGACCCATTGGTCGAACGAACACAACGAAGCCCACACGATCATGCTCACCGGCCGCAGCGAACTGCCGCCGGGCTACAGGGCCAATCGGCCGCAGCCAAGTGACTGGCCTGCAGTGACCGCCGTGGCCGGGCGGATGGTCGCCGACCGCAACAACGGGCTGCCCTCCAGCGTCGTGCTGCCCCAGCGACTGATCAACATGAACCAGGGCGGAGTGGTCACACCCGGACAGTTCGGTGGCCAGATGGGACCACAATTTGACCCGTGGTTCATCGAGGCGTCTCCCTACCGGGGCGGTGACGTCAAGGGATCCTATCCACAGTTCGCCTACTGCCGACGGACCGAGTCACTGGTCAAGGACACGTCACGTTTCCAGGCCCCGGTGCTGAGGCTCCCCGAGGGCCTGACCGACCGCAGGCTGAGCCGCCGGGCCGAACTGCTGTCGGTGATCGAGAATCAGCGGAAGAGCCTGGAACGTCATGCCACGACCGCGAGACTGGGGCGACACCGCGAGGCGGCCATCTCGTTGCTGACCGACCCCCGCGTCCAGAACGCCTTCGATGTCGTCAATGCTCCCGACCGCGAAGCGAACCGTTACGGCCGCCACCTTTTCGGCTGGACACTGCTGATGGCCAGTCGGCTGATCGGTGCGGGCGTGCCGGTCGTGCAGGCCAACCTGGGCAACTACAACACCTGGGACCTGCACGGCGGGATCTTCCGGATGTCCCGGGACTGGCTCTACCCGCCAGCCGACCAGGCCATCTCAGCCCTGCTGGATGACCTCAACGAGAGCGGCCTGCTGGAAACCACCCTGGTAGCCATCGTCGGTGAGTTCGGCCGGACACCGAAGATCTTCAAGGTNCCCAACGCCTACGTGACACCGGGCCGGGACCACTGGGGCGCGGTCCAGACNGCGGTCTTCGCCGGTGCNGGNACTGCNGCCGGCCACGTGATCGGNGCCTCGGACAAATTGGCCGCCTACCCTGTCTCGTCGCCNCGTCGCCCCGAGGATTTGGCNGCGACGATCTANCGCACGCTGGGACTGCCTCCCACGACGGCCTGGCCCGATGCCGATGGACGCCCTCACTTCATCTACCACGGTCGTCCGATCACCGGAATCGGCACCAACGCCTGAGTCCCACACCCCGCGATTTCGCCAGCTCAAACAACCACACACCAAACAGGCCAACCGATGTCCAGCCGATCCCTGACCCGACGCGACCTGCTGAAATCATCTCTGGCTTTCGCCGGTGCCGGCCTGGTACTGGACCACAGTCAGCGAGCCCACGGATTTGTCGCCGCCAACGATCGACCGCGGGTCGGGGCCATTGGCACCGGCAGTCGCTGGTGCCAGAAGGCCACCGGGGTCAACGGACCACACGGATCAGCGCCCACGTTCCGCAAGTACGGAGATTACGTCGCGTTGTGCGACGCCGACTCCTCCCGACGCGAACTGGCCTCCGGAATCGTCAAGTCCTGGACCGGTCGGCAGCCGACCAGCCACTCCGACTACCGGGCGATCCTCGACAACAAGCAGATCGACATCGTCCACATCTCGACCCCCGATCACTGGCACGCCAAGATCGCCATCGAAGCCATGAAAGCCGGAAAGGATGTCTACTGCGAGAAGCCGATGACACTGACGATCGAGGAAGGCCGGCAGGTCTGTGACACCTGTCGCCAGACCGGACAGATCGTCCAGATCGGCACCCAACAGCGCAGCGGCAGGCAGTTCATCCAGGCGATCGCGATGATCCGTGCCGGACGGATCGGAAAACTCAAGAAGGCCACCTGCCACATCGGTGGGGCACCAACCAGTCCCGAGATCCCCCGGGCCACCGCCCCGTCGCATCTCGACTGGAATCTGTGGCTGGGGCCGGTACCAATGACTGACTTCCGCTTCCTTGCGGGGAACAACGGCGAGACCAAGAGCTGGTCGCGGGGCCACTACGAGTTCCGCTGGTGGTACGAGTATTCGGGTGGCAAGCTGACCGACTGGGGTGCCCACCACGTCGACATCGCTACCTGGGGACTCGACAAAACCACCACCGGGCCGGTTTCGGTTGATCCGGTGATGGTCAAGCACCCCGTCCCCTTCGAGAACGGCCGTCCGACCGACCCCTCACGTTACAACACGGCGACGGCTTTCCTGATCAAGGCCCTGTTCGCCGATGGCCAGGAGATCGAGATCCGGCACGACGGACGCAACGGCATCCTCTTCGAAGGCACCAGGGGAAGAATCTTCGTCAACCGCGGATCGATCACGGGCAAACCGGTCGACGAACTGAAGTCCAACCCACTGCCCTCGGGAGCCCTGCAAGAAGCCTACAAGAACCGTTCGCTGACCAATCACTTCCGCAACTTCTTCGAAGCCGCCGTAGCCAGAAAAGAGCCGATCTCGGATGTCTTCAGCCACCATCGCGGATTGACCACCTGCCACCTGGCAGGCATCGCCGCTCGTCTCGGACGCAAGATCGGCTGGGACCCCAAGGCCGAGAAGATCGTCGGCGACCCCCAGGCCCAGGCCATGGTCGGCCGAGAAGTGCGGAAGGGTTTCGAAACACAGGCCTGAGCCGACCGCGCGAACCAATCAAGCCTCCGGGAAATCGGTCGACAGAAACACCTCGTGCACGTCGATCTGCCCCGGCCCCCGGAACATCTCCTTGGGCGCCCGGTTCGCATGGGCTTCGGCAAATGCCGGACTCCGTGTCCAGTCGACAAAGTTGTCCATCGACTCCCACCACGTCTTCACCTCGTAGTAGCCCTCCGCGTCGGGGTCATCCACGAAAGTCCCGTGCTCATGATCGAAACGAACCGGCCGAGGCCGATGCACCTCGTTGCGAATGAACCCCGGTGCCTGGTCGACCAGGTGCACACGGTTTCGAAACCGGTCTTCAAAATCGATCTCGTAGCCACTGGCCACGGGAATCCGGTTGGTGACGACGATCATTGTATCCACACCCTTCCTCTTGGACCGGGGTGCGACCAGGCACGCCGGACCGGTTGATATTGTTCGCGAATCGCCGTTGCCGACCAACGGCTCATTTGTTGGCCGCGTCCAGCCGAACCAGCGCGTCGGCAAAGGCCCGGCGAGACCGGTCCAAATCACCGGCCCGCAGGTGGCAGAAGTACTCGAACCAGCGACCGCTGATCGAATCAAAGTGCGCCTTGCGAACCGCGTGGGCCGCTTTCAGCGCGACAGACAGTGCTGGCACTGTCCCCGTCTGCAAGCGGCGTTCGGCAGCAGCGATACCCCGATCGAGCGCTTCGAGGTAACGGACGTCGTCGATACCGGCTCGGTGTGCCTCCCACGCCAGCGTCGGGATCGGTTGCCCGAACTCGTCGGGGTAAGACACCTTGTGTACCGGCTTCTCGGGATCGTAGAGCCCGTTGCCGGGAAAGTCCTGGTAAGCCCACGGGCTTGAGCCCAGGAAGCCGCAACGGGTGTTGTAGAGACCGGTCAGTGCCCGGTAAGGCAAGGGAAAGGCCGTTGCTGTGACCCAGTAGGAGATGGGACGGAATCCTTTCTTGCGGGCATACATCACCTCGGCGTTGTCCGGACCACCAAAGACATAGATGTTGTAGACGGGCCGATCGATGAAATCGCGTGTGGCCATCTGTGCCGGCTTGCTGTTGATCGCAGTAAACATGTGCAGACCGGCTCCGCGACGACGTTCTGCCTCCTTGCGGCAGCGTTCGATGGCATCCGGCGTGGATGGTTCATCGACGCCGTAATAGAACAGATCGCTGAACCCCATTTTCTTGGCAGATGCCACCTGCTGGGCCGCACGACCGTCCGGCCAGTGCATCAGGCACGGGGCCCGGGTCATTCCCGCCTTTCGGGCCAGCCCCAGCGTCGAAAACCCCGAGTACAGAGTGGCAGCATTCAAACCGTGACGCACCTGGTCTCGCAGTTCGGCCAGGTAACGTTCCTCGGTGACATGGTGGACCGCCTTCGCGTTGGTCGTCTGGTTCCGATGGTAGATCCCGTAGTATCCCTCGGCCGCTTTCAGCTTGATGGGCAACACGTCCAGCGATACCGGCAGCCGCGACTCAACCCGTCCACCGAAAACGACTTCGCCACGGTATTCACCCGGTGGCGAACCGTCCGGCACACGCACGGTCAACCAGAACTGGCGACTTTGATGGGCCGGCACACGCGTCACGCAGCGGCCGCCCCCGAACCCGCCCTGCCGACCGCGCGGGGGCAAACGCGTTCGGTCATCGCGCAGGAGAATCTCGGGGGTCAGCATCTGGACACGGCTGGGACGAAACAGCGTGTTCCGTCTGTCTCGCACAAGAACAACTCGCACATCAATGGCCCCCGGCTCCAGGACCGACTGGCCCGGCCCCTCGAGGCGAGACAGAGAAATGGTCAACTCGGGGATGTCCCTGACGGCACGAACGGCAAAGGTGCCGTTTATGTACTGGTTGGCCGCCCCCCACATCCGGAGCCGGGTGAATGGCCGTTGGTCTTTCGGGTCCGGGAGCCAGTCATAAAGGGCCTCGGTGAATCCGTTGACACGCCCCAC
Organism: Planctomycetaceae bacterium; assembly: GCA_002724315.1. GTDB lineage: Bacteria > Planctomycetota > Planctomycetia > Planctomycetales > Planctomycetaceae > UBA8437. Next base: position 33,875 of record PBOJ01000036.1, read on the forward strand.
GACAAAACCACGGGTTCCGGCCTGGTTCGCCAAGTGCGAATCGTCCCGGTAGGTCCGTGCCGCCCGCAGTCGCGGGTTGGTGACCGGCTTGGGAAGATTCCCCTTGGACGGAACCAGTTTCGCATCGGTGGTGAAGGCCACCGCATCGAACATCCCCTTGTCCACGTCGAGATCGACGTGATGCACACCGGCGGCAACCGAGATTTTGCCGGAGTGGCGCCAGACGAACCGTCCACCGCCGCTGCCGCCCCGCCCCGCCACCACCGGGCGTTCGTCCACCGAGACCACGACAGTCCCGTAGCCTCCGTAATTCCGAACCCAGACGTGGTATTCGGCCTGTCGGGGAAACTCGGCAATCCACGTCAGTCGCCCGGAATTGCCGGCAGAACACCAGGCGGCGTGCTGACCGAGTGGCCGTGTGCCTCCGTAACTCGCCTGCAGGGGATAAAAGCCCCATGCCGGCATCAGCCGGTCGGCTGTCACCCAGAACGTCTCAGGCGATTCGTTTTTGCCGACGTCCTGAGCTGCTGCTGTCGCAGTCAGAAACACGGCAAAAACTGCTGGTAGCAGTGGTCTGTTGAACCATCTCAAAACACAAACCCCATGGAAAACCGGTGCAAGCTCAGGATGAACGCCACCGCGATTCTTCGCCTGTCGACGAGCCTTCCCGAACGGTCAATCTAGCATCCGACGTGTCTGCTGGCACGACCGTGCCCGCTCCGAAAGTCATTCACCGGGCTCTTTTGATCCGTCTCACGTCCGTTGCTAGGCTGGCAACGTGAGTTGAAGTCCTGTTCGTGTGGAGGCCATCCCGGTGCACCGCCGCGCTGTTACCGACCGTCGTCGACTGCTGGCCGCCGTGGTCTGCGCGATCTCATTTTCGACAGCGGTCGCTTCCGACCCCCTCCCGTCCTGGAACGACGGGACCAACAAGCAGCGGATTGTCGATTTTGTCGCATCAGTGACCAGCAAAGAGAGCCGGTGGCACGTTCCCGTGGCCGAACGGATCGCCACGTTCGACAACGATGGAACGCTGTGGTCGGAATATCCGATCTACTTCCCGGTACAGTTTGCCGTGGATCTCACCAGCCAACTGGTCGTCAAGCATCCGGAGCTGCGCACCCGACAGCCATTCCAGGCCGCCCTGGAGAACGATCTCAAGAGCCTGACGAACATCGATGGGGCCGACCTGCTGACACTGATTTCGAGAACGCATGGTGACATGACCGTCCGCGAATTCCGGTCGCAAGTCTCGAGGTGGCTGTCCGTCGCCCGACACCCTCGCTTCGACAGGCCCTACACCGACCTCGTTTTTCAACCGATGCTCGAACTGCTGGACTACCTGAGAGCCAACAAGTTCAAGATCTATATCGTCTCCGGCGGGGACATCGAATTCATGCGGGTGTGGGCGACGAGGATTTACGGTGTTCCTCCCGAGCAGATCATCGGCAGCCGACTCAAGACGAGGCTGGTCAAACGCGACGGAAAACCGGCGTTGCTTCGCCTGCCGGAATTCGAATTTTTCAACAACGCCGAGGGCAAGCCGATCAGCATCCGCAAGTTCATCGGCCGAAGACCGATCGCTGCCTTCGGGAACTCCGATGGCGATCTCCAAATGCTGCAATGGGCCACTGCGACGGACGGAAAACGACTTGCACTGATCGTGCGTCATACCGACCGGAAACGCGAATGGTCGTACGACCGCAAGGCAAACATCGGACACCTCGACAAGGCCCTCGATGAGGCGGCCCGGCAAAAGTGGCTCGTGGTCGACATGAAACGGGACTGGAAAGTCGTCTACCCGTTCCAGTCAAAACGCTGACCGAATCCACAGCCCGCTTCGAGTCGGTGGCCGGGCTCTCGACGGCCCATCGTCGGGCGGTCATTTCGGGACGTGGAACGAATACAGCCGGGCATTCTCGAGGTGGAATTTCAGCCGGACCACCTGGCCCCTCAACGCTGACAACCCGGTCGCGTTCTTCCAAGTGGGCGCCAACCGAAGCTCATCCACGCCGCGGTACCGGGTCGATTGGTCTCCCGAGAATCCGGGAATCGGCTCCCCTTTCCGATTGAGCACGTCCACTCGGAACCGCTCGCCCTGGACGTTGACCAGCAGCTTGTCTCCAGTGAGCCGGAACGGCCTGGTGAGAACGGTCCCCGGCCTGTCGTTTGCCGCCAGGCACACGAAGCCGTCCAGGCGCAGTGTCGCGACACCGATGGCTTCGTCGTTCCTTCGGATTCCGTGACGTTCATTCGATCCGGAATAGTAGATCCAGTGCCGGTCCTTGTGCGTGATGATATTCGAGGGCGGGATAACTATGTCCTTGTCGAAACTGCCAGCCGGCCCTCGAGGAACCAGCGGCTGACCGGCGTAGACCCACTGGAAGTCCCAGTTTTCGCCGTCCCGGCCGGTGGCGATATAGAAATTCAGCACATCTCGCTCGTGTCGCTTCTGGAGATCTCGCGGCCCTTCGCTGTGATCCTGTGGATAATCGAAGCCGCTGATCAAGGCGAAATGGACACCGTGGTACATCCAGTCCGACATGCTGTAGACCTGGCGACGACGGTATTCCTTCGGCTCGCGGTTGAAGTACCAGTGCCGGCCAAGTTTCCAGTCGGTCGGATTCCTCTTCAGGTCGGGGTTGGTCATGCCGCGATGACCGCGAACCTCCATCTCGGCCCTCAGAAATCGCTGGTAGTCGGTCCGTGTGAACAACCGGTACACCTTTGCGTCCTCATCCCACATCAACTGGCTGTGCGTGTCCGCGGCGCGGCCGGTGACCGGTTCGCCGTTGTTGTAGGGCGTCCAGCGAAGGCCATCGGCCGAGTGGCCCAGGCAGGCGCGGATCTTCCGCGGGTGCCCCCAGCAGCACTTGTAACGGTGAGCCGGGTCAGTTTCGTGCGGATCGATGAAACAACTGAAGGCGTAGGCCAGCCCCAGGTCAACGTCGAGAATGTTGTTCTGCTTCGTCCCGCCAAACTCGACCAACCCCAGTTTCGGCTTGATCCAGTTCCGACCATCGCGGGACTCGGCATACCCCAGCGCAAACGGCTCGAGACTGGCTCGGTACCACATCTGAAACTTCTGACCATCGTGTAGGGCCGTCCCGTAATACGTGCACGACCGCTCCCAGGGCTGATCACGAACAAGAACCGGCTTGCCGCCGTTGAGCTTGGTGACGCGCCCGAGTTCCCGCTTGAGGTTCGACATCCCGGCGATGACGTGGTTGTCCACCAGTAGCTGTTTCCGGTGTCCCACCTCAACGATTTCACTGCCCGGCACGGCCGGCACCTCGTCAAAATCGAGGTTGTCCACGGCCAGCGAAGTGCGACCGCCGGTGTGGGCCAGTTCCAGAATCACCACGCCATGATGCGGCTTCCGCATTCCGAGGTCGAGCTTCGTCCTGTCCCCGGAAAACCGGCCGGTGGACCCACTGGCCAGGACCTTGCCAATCTTCGACCCCGCGAAGATCTTCCAGTCGATCCGGTTGGTGGCGTTCCCAGCGGCATCAAGGTCCAGCGAATTGACGACAACCCCGAAACCCCGGCTCGGTGTGAAGCGGTACCAGTAGAAGTACGGTTCGACCGTGTCGCCATCCAGCAGGTAGTTGGCACCGTCCCCACCGTCCCACTTGTCGCGCCAGGTACTGACCGTTTTCAGGTCATTCCCGGCGGAAAACTCCACCACGACATTCGGGGTCCAACCGTTGCCCTTGGCGAAAGACCCGGTGAATCCCCCGCTGCTGGCACCCGTGACACGATCGCCGTAGCCCTTTACCGATTGCAGCCCCTGCAGTTCCCGGGACATCGGCAACCCGACGTTCTCGAAAAGCAGGACCGTCGCAAATGCCGGTGCCCCGGCCAGGGCCATCACCACCGCGATCACCAGGACGTTCTTTCGGCGAAGTGCCTTGCCAATCATGTGCAGGCTCCTGTCACGGCTCGTTCGATCTGAGGCGGAAGGCACTATGTCCCCGATGGTGACGGTCGTCAAGACGCCGACCTTCAAGACGGTGACTGACCGGTTCACGAACTGTTCGCCCGAACCCGCTGCTACCTGAGGATGTTGAAGACATCCGAGAAGTCGTCCGTCCATGCCGCTCCCGGTTCATCCGGAGTGATCTCGATCCACGGAAGATCTGACTTGCTGTCCAGCAGACGCCCAAGATGGGCTTCCTCCCGAGCGATCACCGCGTAAAGCGTGGGCTCCCGGCCCGATTCCTGGAGGCCAGTCGGCACGAACTGGTCGCGGCAAATCCAGCACCGCGAACCCGCGTCGGCAGCCAGGTTTCCCAGAACCGGCCCCAGGCTGACATGGGGATTGCTGATGTGGATCACCAGGAAGCCGTCATCGGAGAGCTTCCTGTAATACAACTCCAACGCCTCTCGGGTCAGCAGGTGCACCGGGATGAC
>PBOJ01000037.1 GCA_002724315.1 Planctomycetaceae bacterium
CACTCGGACGATCACTCGCACGATCACTCGCACGATCACTCGCACGATCACGATCACGATCACGATCACGATCACGAAGAAGAATGATCAACGGTCTCACGCCGACATCAGCGACGTGACCGGATCGGCCTCCAGCAACGGAATCGTCGACCCGTCCTCGACGGACAATTCCATGCGAGGATCGATTCCGAGGTGGTTGTAGACAGTCGCGGTCAGTTCGCTGGGTCCCACCGGATCTTCTGTCACACTGCCGGCAAAAGCATCGGTGCAACCGATCACCTGTCCACCGGGAACAGCTCCACCGGCCAACATGGCCGACCAGGCTCCCGTCCAGTGGTCCCGACCGCCTCCCGCGTTCAACCGCGGTGTCCGTCCAAATTCCCCGGTGGCCAGCACGAGGGTGTCTTCCCACAATCCCCGAACATCCAGGTCATCCAGCAGGGCAGACGCTGCCTGGTCGAATTGTGGGCACAGCGTGTCCCGATAATCGAACAGTGTGCCCGGAGCCGCCGCGCCCGCGGCATGGACATCCCATGTGACCTGTCCATCCAGGCGGTCAAACAGGTTGATGGTGACCACGGCCACGCCTCGCTCGACCAGTTGTCGAGCCCGGCAGCAGAGCCGGCCAAAGCGGGTGTCTCCATAATCCCGACGAACCGTCTCCGATTCGCTGGCAAACACTTCGGACTCAAGCCCGGGCAAATCCGACGACTCGACAGCCCCATGTCGCTGAGAAAACACCTCGGGAATCTGGCCGTCGATCTCGGTCGGCTCGAACGACGACCCCAGAAACGCCGCTCCCTGGCCACGACCCATGTTCACGCCGGTGGCGTCGATCTGTCGCGGCAGAACCACATGCCCCGGAACGGGACGACCAGGACCAAGCACGCGAGCGGTCACGGCGCCGAAGGAGGGGAAATCCTGTCCTCCCCTGGCCAACCGTCCGGTCTGCAACAGTTGCAGGCCCGTCTCGTGAATCGGCGCGGCCGTATGATTCATTGAGCGAACGATCGACACTCGCCCGGCTCGCTCGGCCAACCTCGGCAACCCCTCCGAGAAAGCCAGCCCCGGAACGCTGGTCGAGATCGCCTTCAAGGGGCCACGGACTCCCGAGGGAGCCTCGGGCTTGGGATCGAACGTCTCCAGTTGGCTCGCTCCACCACTCATCAGCAAAAGGATCACGCTGCGGCCTTCGTCACCGCCACGACGGGCCAGTGCCGCCTTTTCGGCCGCCGACAGACTGACGACACCCAATCCGCCCACACGCAGGAAGTCACGACGTGAAACCACTGAGCCGATCCCCTGATCGAACACACGTCCGAAAAGTTGTCCGGATCTGCGATCCGGTTCTTGTCCGCGACCCACTGAATCCACAGGTTCCCTTCCGGCCCCTCCTCCTGGGACCGCCGCCGATCTCAAATTCCGTCACTACGCCCAGGCACACGACCCCCTGGCCGCATTCCCGCAACGCCCCAGCCCGGTCCGCCTCGACCCACGAAGCCAACCGTTCTTCCTCCACTGTACCGTCGTCGACCCAGCCTTCAAGCGATCTCTTGGCAAGCGGACAAAGATACGCCTCGACCGGTGGCGTCCCACATTCGTGCGTCGTATAACTTCCTGCTCTCCAATCCTCCCCTCTTCCCCGAATTGTCATGATCCTTGATCTCTTTCAACTCAACGGTCGAACCGCCCTGGTGACCGGAGCACGCCGTGGACTGGGCCGTGGTATTGCCGTGGGACTGGCCGAAGCCGGGGCTGACATCGCCTGCGTATCCCGCAGCGGCGAAGCCACCGAGACACGTCAGCAGGTCGAGGCGGCCGGTCGTCGGTTCCTCGACCTCCAGGTCGACCTCGCAGAACCCGACGCTCGCGGCGGACTGGTTGATCGTGTCTGCGAGGAACTCGGGCCCGTGGACATCCTGGTCAACAACGCGGGAGGCGGCGGACGCCAACCGGCCGAAACGTTTTCGATGGACATCTGGCGACATCAACTGGAAGTCCACCTGACAGCATCCTTTGACCTGTCTCAACAGGCAGCTGCGGGAATGCTCGAACGGGGACGTGGCAAGATCATCAACATCGGCTCGGTGATGACATTCCAGGGCGGGGGCGACATTCCCGCCTACGCCTCGGCCAAGCACGCCGTGGCCGGCATGACCCGTGCGCTGGCGGGGTCCTGGGCGGGACGCGGGATCAACGTGAATTGCATCTGCCCGGGCTACTTTGACACCGATCTCCCCGCTGTTCTCAAGGAAGACCCCGTCCGTGCTCCGCAGATCCTTGCCCGAATCCCCATGGGACGCTGGGGCCAGCCCGAGGAACTGGCCGGCCTCGCCGTGTTCCTGGCCTCCGACGCTTCCAACTACATGCACGGCAGCGTCATTCCGATCGATGGTGGCTGGCTGGCGGGATAGTCGCGACGTGCAAAGGACCCCCACCATGCAGATCACCCGTCGTGACCTGCTAGCCGCTCTACCCACTTCACTGGCCACCGCTCCCGTCGCATGGGCCCGACCCCCGTCTGACACCGCTCGGGTCACCGACGCCATTCGCAATTCCGCCGGCCAGGCTCGGCTCTCGATGCTGTTTGCCGGTTCCACCTCCGCAGAATGCGTGGCCTGGCAGACCGATTTTCGTCGCACACTGCAACGCCTGCTCGGCCCCAGCCGTCCCCCGAAGCACTTCAGCGTCAAACAGGAAACTCGTGTCCAACTCGAAGACCACACGCGGTACGAATTGCTGCTGCAGGCTCCGGGCGTCCCCAGCGTCCCGGTCTACCTGCTTGTCCCGTCCGACTGGAAACCCGGACAGAAACGCGCCGGGGTCCTCGCCGTCCACGGACACGGTGACTTCGGGCACCACCCCGTGGTTGGTCGTACGGACCTCGACGGAGTCATCGCGGCGATCAAGAAAGCCCACTACGACTACGGACTGCAATTCGTCCGACGAGGTTACGTTGTGGCCGCGCCCTGCATGATCCCCTTTGGACGGCGAGTGGACAAACAGAAGTACGGCGGCACCGATCCGTGCGCGACCACTTTTGTCCGCATGCAGGCCCTCGGCCAATTGTCGCTGACGGCCAACCTGCGTGACCTCCGTTGGACACTCGACCTCCTTTCCGGCCGCACGGAAGTCGATGGTTCACGGCTGGGCTGTGCAGGTCTCTCCTACGGAGGCCGGATGACAATGATGGTCTCGGCCATCGACCGCCGCATCAAGGTGGCGGCTGTCAGCGGAGCACTCAACCTGCTGCAGGAACGGATCCGTGCCCGTTACAGTTGCGGCTCGCAGATCATCCCGGGATTGCTCCAGTACGGTGACTACTCGGAAATTGGTTCGCTGATCGCACCACGCCCGGCCGTCTGGGAAACCGGATCAACCGACGGTTTGATCGTCAAGACATGGGACGAGCTGTTCCGCAACCGGTTGCGGAAAGCCTACCGGGCCCTGGACGCCGGAGAGAACCTGTTGTTTGACCGTTTCGAAGGCGGTCACCGCTGGAACGGCAAGGTGGCCTACCCGCTGTTCGAGAAGGTCCTGCTGGGCTGACCTATCACGGGCCCAACTTCGGCTCCCCGGTTCAACGGTCGTGCGACATGGCACCATCCGACCCCCGGCCGACCGGCAACCTCCGTGGCGAGTGCATCCGCCGTATCCTGGTCAGCAGACAGCATCCAGATGGTCGGTCCCCAGGAGGTCTGTCCGACTCCGCGGACCCCCTCCGCACGAGCCCACTCGACCAACGACGCCATCTGGGGATCGGCATAACATCCCCCCTGCACCGACGCGAACGACTCGCCCACCAGGCGTCCAAACCGGAACAGCCCCTCACCGGCTTCCTCAAGGTCCCCCACATTGATCCCGGGAAGGACCTGCTGCAGCAACAGTGCGGACAGCGTCTTGGTCACTTCCCACGGCATTTCCCGACAGCGAGAAAATGCCTCGCGTTCGGCATGGCCGGATAGCCCCTCTCCCTCCACCGGCCCGGCCAGGACAACCCGCCACGCTTCGGGGACATGGGCCCGGGCCACCAGCGCAGCGACCTCCTGCTCGTCGCGTCCCCCGGCATCGACCAGGAATCCGCCACCGTCAAAGCCGTGGATCCCGATTCCCGATCTCAGCCCACGGCCGACCCCTTGCGCCAGTTCCACTGATCCGGTTCCGGATTCGGTCAATCCCGCCACGGCGCGTGCCACGGCCAGCGCCAGTTGGGTCCCCGACCCCAGTCCCGAGTGCTGAGGAATCGTCCGAGAGATTTCGATCCGAGCCGGTGGCAGGCTGTCGTCGGCGGCACGGAGGGCCGCCAGCCAGCCGACCACGCGATCAACTTCAGCGTCACTCACGGGCTGAGAATCGTCGGTGGCGACGACCGCCACGCTGTCCACTTCATCACGCACCGCTTTCAGGAGTACACCGGGAGAATCGATCATCATTCCGGCCCCACCGAATTGACGAACATTCTCACCACCGTGAGCCAGCAAGCCGAAGTGCAGACGTGATCCGGTGTTCACCGAACAGGCCTCCGGCCGGCCCAGCGCCTCACCGATGTAGTTCTCGAGCAACCCGAAAGCCTGCTGTTCAGCAGGGCCCGCCGTCTTGTCGACCACGACAGCCAGTTCCGCGAACTGGCGTTGCAGGTCCAACGGTGACAACAGGTGCACCCGTGTGGCCAGGATCGCAGCCTCCAACACCGCATGCCGTGCCCTGTGCAGACCAAAGTGGTCACGAATCCGACCGGCGTGGACAATGCGGGCCGTGAGAGTCGCGCGTTCGCTGCTGGTGTCTGCCTCCTCGATCCGGAACTCGTACCATCGGCAGGCTCCGGCCACGACTTGGCCGGCCACTTCTTCGGCCGCGAACATCTCCGGCAGGGGATCCAGCGTCCCAATCGCCGACTGCGCCAACAACAGCACATCGTCGGTGACGTGAAAGACGCCCTCGGGCCGCTCCATCAGGTTGGCGAGAGTGGCCGATGACTGAAACGGCCTCAACACCAGCGTCGACATCTCCTGATCAACAACCGGACCCATCGGCGCAAGGTTCACCTGGCCGTCGTCGGATATGGTCGTGACCAGCCCTTCCAGGATCATGGAATCAGGATAGCACCGGTCCCACGTCGACTCCACGCGGAGCACATCGGCTCGCCGCTAACGGTTGATTCCGATGTAGAAGCTGAACAGCCGCTCGTCGTCGAAGTCCTGCTTGATCACCGGGATGCCCCAGTCGACGGCAATCGGCACCGGGCCCATTGCCCCGATTGTCACCCGGAGGCCGGCCCCCAGCGTCAGGCGGAAATCGTCCATCGTCACGTCGTCCTCGATCGAACCGAAGTCGGTGAAGACCACGCCCGAGATCATCTCGTCAGCGGTGATCGGGAACTGGTACTGCACGCTGCCCAGCGCCATCCAGCTGCCCCCGATACCGGTTCCCGGGAATCCGTCCTGTCGGGGTGTCACGCCGCGGAAATCGAATCCGCGGAAGCTCTGGTATCCGCCGGCAAAAAATCGTTCGTAGACGGGCGTGTCGTCACCGGTCCAGCCCAACTGGCCCGACAACGACACCACCTGCCGTCCGTTCCCATCGGGTCGTTCATGAAGCGTGAAGTACTGTTTGGCATCGCCGCGGACCTGGGGATAACTGAAGTCGCCGAATGCCTGTTCGTAGCTGGCCTGGAAGAAGTGGCCCTCGGTCGGGATGAACGCGTTGTCTCGCGTGTCGTGCGTCACCGCGATCTTGCCGGTCGTGAACCAGCTCTCGCCCAGGGCCGCCAGGAGCAGATCCGGAGTCGGCACGTCCGGGTTGTCGATTTCGACTTCCTCCAACCGCAGGCTCGCCGCCAGCGACCATTCGCGAGTCAATTGCCGCCCCAGCGTGATCCTTCCGCCGGTCCGGTGCTCGTCCCAGTCGAAGTAGAATCTCTGGTAATAGAAACCGGCGACACTCAGGCTGAAGTCGGTGTCCAGGAAATAGGGATCCGACCAGTTGAGCAGGTAGCGGCTGAAGTAGTAACCGGGCATCGCCTCGATCCGAAATCGCTGGCCACCGCCCCGGAACGCCGTGCCGTCGGCGACGTCCTGGAAGCTTGTCGGCAGACGCAGCAAATCGAAGTTGTTTTCGTCAAGCACGATCGAGCCAATCACGCCCGAATCGCTGTTCACCCCGGCTCCAAACATCAGCCGGCCGGTCCGGGCCTCGGTCACATCCACGTCGATGTCGAGCAACCCGAAGTTGGGATCGACAAGCGCCCGCCCCAGAGACCCGAAGGGATCACCCAGCGGCGAGTTCTCCAGGATGGGGTTGTACGGCTGCGCGGCCGGGTTGGGTTCCCGGTTCTGCCCTCGCACCACGGTGGATTCATCCGGCTCCCGTCCGGTCAACACATCGGTGAGAAGTCGATGCGAGGTCTGAACCAGGCTGCGCGGCGTCCCGGAAAGAGTTGAACCGGGTTCGGATCTCTGCGTGAACTGGCGTCGATCCGCAGGACTGACCGGGACGACCTGTCGAGACCGATCGTCGTCGAACGGTGTCCGAGGAATCAGCCCGGAAAGCGGATCAGCCTGGATCTTTTTCGGTACCAGTTCCTCGGGTTCGAGCGGCCTGACACGGATCCGCGGGCCGTTGGCCGGTCCACGCTCGAAAATCATTCCCGCCAACCGTCGCTCGCTGCGCCGGATCAGTTTCGGGTCGGCCAGTTCTCCCGGCTGGAACAACAGCCGATTGAGGACAACGGTTTCCTTCGTGTGCGGGTAATCGCCGTGGAAGTGGACGTCGATCGGACCGATCAGGTACGGCCGGTCCTCGTCGATCTCGTAAATCACGTCGACCACGCCCGGGGCCTGATCATCGAAACGGGTCAGCGGCTCGACCCGGGCAAACAACCGTCCCAATCGACCGTACATCTCCTTCATCTGACGCACGTCGGCCGCCAGGTGCCGCTGGTTGAACATCTCCCCCGAAACCAGTTTCAGGTCGGCCTCGAGTTTCTCGGTCGAGAACACCTTGTTCCCCCGCAACGTGACGTTGCGAATCGCGTACTGCTGTCCCTCGTCGATCGTGTACTCGATCGTCAGGTTGGCGTCGCCGCGACGGAACGGGTTGTAGACGACATCGCCGGTCAGCACCCGGTGGGTGATCTTGACGTCGAAAAAGCCCATGCCCCGGTAGTAACCGGACAGGCTCAGCTTGTCCTGGTGGATCGTTTTCGGATCGAACTTGCCGCCGAACAGGTCAATTCCAAAGAGGGCCCGCTTGGTGGTGATCTTGGTTTTGAGAATTCCGGCCGAGGCGTAGCGATAGTTGTTGCCCAGGAAAGTCACGGCGGCCACGACAATCTTCTGACCCTCGTCGATCCGGAAGATCACCTCACGGTCAGCCCGCTGTCCCCCCGAGTCCAGAGTGATCTTGGCAAACGGAAAACCCTTTTCCTGGTACACCTTCTGGATTCGCCGGACCGCCTCTCGGTTGGCACTGATGTCAAAGGGGCTGCCGGTGCGTAACCCGGTCGCCTCTGCCAAGTCGTCGTCGTCAATCCGCTTGTTTCCCTCGTAGCGAATCGCGGTGATCATCGGTCGTTCGACAACCCGGAAGATCAACAGTCGGCCACCCGGATTCTTCAGATCGGGCCGGAAAATGGGTTCGACGCTGAAGAACCACCGTGTGGCAAAAAGCCGCCGAACATCCTCTCGTACCTGGGACTCGGTGACGGAACGCCCTGGCTGAATCCGGAGCAGGTTCCTGATGGACGACACCGAGATCGCTTCGTTCCCCTCGATCTGCACGCTGGTCACAGGAAGTTCATCCACCGACGGTGGCACGCCCGGAAGCGGAGATTCGGTCGGTCGCCCCGGCGACGGTTCGGGAGTCGGCCGCAATCGCGGCGGGGCAGTGGCTTCCGGTGATTGGCCGCGAACCGTCGGCCCCCCCTGGCAACCCGATGAGACGATCAGCGCAACGATCAACAGTCCAGCCACACCCAGGAGGCGCGGGAACCGATCACGCAGGAGGACCGCCATGGCGGATCTCACGGTAGAAAGTCAGACGGAGAGGGGAGCAATGTTTCGAGAGGGCCGCGTATGTAGTGAAAACACCCATTCGCAGCAAGGTGAATTCGCCTTCCTCACCGTTGACTCCAGCCCGACCGCTCAGGCCTCCAGCGACTCGCCAATCCGATAAATCGCCTCGGTGTCCAGCACCCCGTCGTTGGCATCGAAGAGACGTTTCAGGGCGGCGGTGTGGATCTTCATCTTGGTCCCTCCCACCCCGATCGCCCCGTAACGAACCACCCCGTCGGTCTCGACCGCCTTGTCAGTCATCTCGACTCCCTCGATCCCCAGGGGCGGGACCGCGTTGAGATCGATGGCCACTTCCAGATCGGTTGCGGCCTTGAGCATCTCGGCGGAGATCAACTGCACACCGGTGGCTCCGGCTGCGATCACCGTCGACGCCCCCTCCAGGGCCGTGGACACGCCATCTGGATCAGCCGTCGCGACCGGCGACAGGTCGCCGTCCACTCGACCGGCAATCGCCTCACACGTCTCCGCCGCCCGTTCAACACTGCGGCTGCCGACGCGGACATGAGCCCCTTCCAACGCCAGCAGTTCGGCAGCACGTTGCCCGACCGGTCCGGTCGCACCCAACACCACCGCAACCGATCCGGCCAGAGGCACATGACGACGGGCACGCAGTACCGCCGCCGCCGCAGTGGTATTGCTCCCGTTGGAGTCCATCATCACCGAAACGCGCATGGGGCCGAAAAAGGCCTGCTGCACAGCCGCGAACACATGCTCGCCGGCTGCCACGTCGCTACCGCCAACGAAGATCGCGGTCCTCGAAAGATCGGGGATGCCGCGAGTGAAAATCGCACCGTGGACCAGAGACTCAACCGTCTCGGGAGTCGCTCCGCCGTGTGAAAACAACTGGTCGACACCCGCATCAACCGCAACCACCCGGTCAAAGACACTCGGCTGTGGATCGGTGTCCAACTGCACCAGAATGGACTTCATCAACTCGGCCCCTGCACACAGACAAAGCCGCCCGGTTCCCCCTCAACGAGAGAACCGGGCGGCACGAAATCATCTCCAGGCAAAGTCGCAGCGAATCTACTCTCCGCCGTCGTCTCCGCCGTCGTCTCCGCCATCCAGATTCGAGGCCTGGAACGGATGGTCAGCGGTGTCTTTCTTTTCGATCACCTCGGCAGCCGAAGGCTGATTGGCCATCGCCCGCTCGATCGAGAGCTTGGTCGCTTCGTAGTTGTACTGCTCAATCTTCGCGTTGTCCTCGGCCAGCCAGTGGATGAAGACACCGCAGACGATGACCAGTTCATCGGCTTGGTCCTGAGGAATGGTGCCCTCGGCCAGGCAGTCGGCGACCGCCTTGGCAACGCCCTTCTGAGCCGGGCCAAACATCTGGACAGCCTGATCGGCGCCCTTGATCGTCACCTTGCTGATCATCACTGTTGCGGGCTTGACGGCGAGGTTCGGCTCGAGCACCGCCAGCAGATTGCTGTGGCCTTCCGATTGACGAGCCAACGCGTTGGCAAACGCGACCCCCACCGGACCGCCCTTGTCACCGATCAGCAGATCGATGTGTGCAACTTCATTTCCTTCGCCCGTCAGGGCTTCACCAACATAAAGCGACATCTCGGTTGTCTCCTCGACAGGTGTGATTTTTCGCGGCCGGGAAGCCAAGCTCCCGACCCGGTTCCACGTTATCTTCAGGCGCTCTAGATACCATGTCCCCATCGGGATTGCCAGCACGCGTCCCCCTTTGAGTTTTGGATTCCGATGGCTTCAACCTCAGTCCTGATCCCCCCGCCCGCTCCGCCACCGTCGGCACCGCCACTGGTGATCGTCGGCGCCAGCGCACGGGCCGCGGCGTGGTCGGCAATCCGGGCCGGGCGACGGCCCCTGTGTGCGGACCTGTTTGCCGACCGGGACCTGCTGGCAGTGGCCGTCGCGATCGCTGTCGAGGACTACCCGCTCGGACTGGTGAAGGCGGTCGAGGATCTCCTGAGTTCCGGCCCCGACGCAGCGTGTCCCGCGATCTACACCGGGGCAATGGAGAATCACTTCGAGGTCGTCGCCGCACTGTCCGATCGGGGACCGCTACTGGGAAATCCTCCCGAGACACTGCGTTTGGTCAGTGACCCGGGTTGGATCGCTCAACTGTGCGACGACCACAACCTGTCCTGCCCCGCAATTCGCCCCGCCGACGACCCGCCACCACGTGGCCACCAGTGGCTGTTGCGACAGCCCCTTTCGGCGGGCGGGTCGGGCGTATCCGAATGGAACGGCACGGCTCGGCCACCAGGTTCAAACGCGGTGTTCCAGGAACGCATCCGTGGACGGTCTGCGGCGGCGCTGTGCCTGGGAACCGGATCGGCGGCACGGGTGCTGGGAGTGACCGAGCAACTGGTCGGCCGGGAATGGCTGTCTGCCTCGCGGTGGGCCTGGTGTGGATCGATCGGGCCGCTCGAGTTGCCACCGCCCCTCAACGACCAGGTCGCGCAACTGGCCGACGCGGTCGCCTCCGGGGCCGGACTTGTCGGACTGTTCGGCATCGACCTGGTCCTGGACAGCCAACGCGCATGGATCATCGAGATCAATCCGCGTTACACCGGATCGGCAGAAGTGATCGAGATGTCCACGGGACAATCCATGATCGGGCTGCACCTCGACGCGTTCGGAGACTCCCGGTCGTCACCTCCGATCGTTGCAACCGACACCGGATCGGCGGTGTCCGCGAAAGCGGTGCTGTTTGCTCGAGAAGACATCACGGTCACTCACCTCCCACCGGGCGATTCGACGTGGTCCCTGGCCGACATCCCCCACAGAGGAGCCAGGATCACCAAAGGACGACCAATCTGTTCGATCCTGGCACGCGGCGTAACCGTCGACGGGTGTCGTGACATCCTGAAACGGTCCTCCCAAGAGGTTTACCGGGCGGTGAAGTCCTCCCGGATTGTTGAACGCCCCCCGGAGGCGGGGTAGGATCACCGGTGACCGATCCCTACTCACTGCCGGGCCGAAGACCTGCCGCCCCTGGAGACCGATGACCAAGCCGACCGACATCCGGATACTCGAGGCAACCTGCGAATTCGAGGCCATCGCTTTCCGGACTCCGCTGAAGTTCGGAGGACGGGTCACCGAGAACACGACGCTGATCAACGTCGAGGTGACCGTAGAGAACCAACAGGGAGACTACGGTTCGGGATTCGGCAGCATGCCGATCGGGAACATCTGGGCCTGGCCCTCGGAGACCGTCTCGCCCGATGACGCCGAGTCGGCGATGGCCGAGTTCGCCGAGCGAGCGGTGGAACTGGTCGATTCGTTCCCCGAATTCGGCCATCCGATGGACATCATGTTCGGTCTCTCCGCCGAGTACCATCACCTCGGTCGCTCCATCGCCTCGCAGCGAGGGATCGCGGAGAGCATTCCCGAACTGGCTCAACTCGTCGCTGCCAGCCCCGTCGACGCTGCGGTGCACGACGCGTTCGGTCGGGTCAATAACATCAGCGCCTTCAACGCGCTGTCGGCCGACCACATGTCCAACGACCTCGGCACCTATCTCGACGATCAGTTCGACGGTGAGTATCTCGACGCCTACACCCTGCGTGACCCCAAGCCCAGCCTGCCGCTGTATCACCTGGTTGGTGCCCTCGATCCGCTGACCGATGCCGACATCGAGTCCCGGATCGACGACGACCTGCCCGAGACACTGCCCGAGTGGATCGCCGCCGACGGCCTGACACATCTCAAGATCAAGCTCAACGGCGACGACCTCGACTGGGACGTACAGCGTGTGCTGTCGATCGAGAAGGTGGCGGCCGAGGCCCAGGCGGCGCGCGGATGTGCCGAATGGTGGTACTCGACCGACTTCAACGAGAAGTGCGAGAACGTCGAATACGTGCTGGCGTTCCTGGCCAAGGTCCGCGAAGGATCCGAGTCGGCCTGGGAGCGGATCCAGTACATCGAGCAACCGACCAGCCGCGATCTCGAAGCACACCCCGACGTGAAGATGCACGAGGCGGCAGCAATCAAGCCGGTGGTGATCGACGAGGCACTGGTCGACTACGACTCGTTGCTGTTGTGCCGCGAACAGGGGTACAGCGGCGTGGCATTGAAGGCCTGCAAGGGGCAGACCGACTCCCTGCTACTGGCCGCCGCCGCCCAGAAGTTCGACATGTTCCTCTGCGTGCAGGACCTGACCTGCCCCGGGGCCAGTTTCCTGCACTCGGCCAGCCTCGCTGCTCGCATTCCCGGCGTTCAGGCCATCGAGGGGAATGGCCGCCAGTACTGTCCCGGCCCCAACCGCCAGTGGACCAAGCAGTTCCCGGGGATGTTCGAGATCACCGACGGAACCGTTGCCACGGCCGAACTCGGAGGCGTCGGGCTGGGATTCTAGAAATCCTCGCCCGTCCGTTCACTGCCACCCGCCGCGTCGGGTCATCTGCCAGCCGGAAAAGTTCTGGTAGGCGAACAGGCCAAAAAGGATCGCCAGAAAAGTCTGTCCGTAGACGTAACCCACCGCAGCTGCCCCCGCTCCGGCCACGGCCGATACCAGCATCGCACGCTGCTGACCCCGATACGGGTTCTGCCAGACCAGAATCTCCCTGGCAATCTGGCCGCCGTCCAGCGGCAGAACCGGTACCAGGTTCAACACCGACCAGAAGATGTTGACCACCAACAGGAAACCCAGCGTCTCGTTGACACGTGGCAAAGCTGCCTGTTCCGATCGCCCCAAAACCACGATGGCGGCAAAACTCAACGCGGCCAACGCCAGTCCGGCTCCAGGGCCGGCAAACAGCACCGCCAGATTGCGGCCGGTCGAAGTCCGCGACGTCGTGGCGTACCCACCAAAGAATCCCAGCACAATCTCCGAGGGCCACCCGAAAATTCGCGTCATCGTGGCATGCCCGAGTTCGTGGACCAGCACGCTGAGGAACACAGCCAAAACCGCCAACAGGAGTTGCGGCGGATCGTGATTGTAGGCACCCCAGACGACAAACGCTGCGGTGACCCAGAAAACCGGGTGCACTCGCACGGGGATCGGTCCGACACGGAACCGGAGATCGAACTGCGTTTCAGGAATGCGACCCATCATCGTCGGCAGGCACCAGAGGCCGGGAAGCCATCATCAGGCGGTCAAAGGGTAATCGACGCTCAACGACGTGGCAAACCGGAGTTCTTCATCGGTCGCGCCTGCCCGGCCCCGTCGGCGGGCCAGAGATCGAGTCACCGCCCCCCCGGACCGACTGGGCAAACATTCTCAACAACGAGGCACGTTGCCGTGAGTGACCCGACCATTGCGAATCGCCCCAACCGCAGGTATCAAAGGGGCACATCGACCGGTCTGGGGACACGGAATCGATGCAGGAAGGAGCCTCCGCCATGTCCCGCATTCAGCAACTCGACGCCCGGATCGTCAACAAGATCGCCGCGGGCGAGGTGATCGAGCGGCCGGCGAGCGTGGTCAAGGAACTGCTGGAGAACAGCGTCGACGCATTGGCCACTCGGATCGACGTCGAGATCGAGGAGGGGGGCAGCCAGCGGATCCGGGTCGTCGACAACGGCGAGGGAATTCACCCCGACGACATCCTCCTGGCCGTGACCGCCCACGCCACCAGCAAGATCCAGACCGCTGAGGACCTCTTCGGTGTCCACACGATGGGATTCCGCGGCGAGGCGCTGGCTTCGATCGCCGAGGTCAGCCGGTTCGTCATTCGCAGTCGCACGGCTGATGCGATCGCCGGGACCGAGTTGATCGTCGACTACGGTGACGTCGGCACACCGCAACCGGCAGCTGCCCCGATCGGCACCTCCTTCGACATTTCCGGGCTGTTCAACAACACTCCGGTCCGCCGCAAGTTCCTCAAGCGACCCTCCACCGAATTCGGTCACATCGCCGAGCAATTCACCCGCGTGGCCCTGGCCCACCCGCGGCTGCACATGACCCTGACTCACAACGACCGCGATGTCTTTGACCTGCCCCCCACCGACCGGCTCATCGAACGCCTCGAGTTGTTTTACGGTCGCGACGTGACCGAGACGTTGATCTGGGTCGAAAACGAGGCCGGCGGTTGCAAGTTGTGGGGCTACGTCGGCCATCCCAGCCAGACCAAGTCCAACCGCAAAGGCCAGTACCTGTTTCTCAATGGCCGGCCGATCTCCGACCGCTCACTCAGCCACGCCCTGACCGAAGCCTACCGCGGGCTGGTGATGGTCGGTCGCCAGCCGATCGCTTTCCTGTTCCTGGAGATGCCTCCGGAACTGGCCGACGTCAACGTCCATCCGACCAAGGCCGAAGTCCGGTTCCAGGACAGCCAGCAACACTACCGCCAACTGCTCTCGACCATCCGCAGCACCTTCCTGGGGCTGCCGCTTGAGACATCGCTGAGGGTCGACGCTTCGGATCAGCACCAGGCGGTCGAGGCCGGTGGACCTCACCAGCAACGCCTCGCGATCGCACCCGCTCGCGGAGGGACCACGCCGACTCGCTGGTCTGGTTCGGCCACCGCTGCGTCCGATTCCCCCACGTACCCGCAGCCGACCTCCCCTGCCCCGGCATCACCAACCGTGCCAACCGCCGAGGGGGAACCGTGGTCTCCGCCGGCGCAACCCACAACCACCAGCGGTGGAGTCCGAGGCATCCAGGTCCACGACTGTTACCTGGTCATCGAAACACCCGACGGGGTGGCGATCGTCGATCAACACGCGCTGCACGAACGAGTGCTTTACGAGTACTTCAAGCAACGGGTGCTTGACGAGGAGGTCGAGCGACAGAAACTGCTGGTCCCCGAATCGGTCGAACTGTCGCCCCGCGAGGCCGCCGTGTTGATCGAACAGTCCGAATTGCTGGAATCCCTGGGCTTCGGCATCGAGGCCTTCGGAAACAACACCGTCCTGGTGCAGGCCTACCCGGCGATCCTGCGGAAGCCCGATTTCGACCAGTTGCTGCAGGACCTCGCCGATACCCTCGAACAACCCGGACAGTCCCCCTCCCGACGGGATATACTGGAGTCGCTGTTGCAGATGATGGCCTGCAAGGCCGCGATCAAGGCGGGGCATCGTCTGACAGCCGAAGAGATGGACAGCCTGCTGGAACAAAGCCACCTGATTGACGACGCCCACCACTGCCCGCACGGACGTCCGACGGCACTGGCACTCAGCCGAGCCGAACTCGACCGACAGTTCGGGCGACTGGGATAGAACCAACAACCCGGACCGTTCGGAATTGCCATGATCTGCGTCAGCATTGGCCGCACTCGCCACAAGATGGCGTTGGCCGAACACCGAGCATTGGCCGATCGCGGCGCACAACTGGTTGAGTTGCGCGTCGACTGGCTCTCGCGCACTCCGGACATCAACCGGCTGCTGGCTGACCGCCCCACGCCGGTGGTCATCACCTGCCGCCGCGGAAGCGACAAGGGCCGTTGGGGAGGGGACGAAGACCAGCGACAAACCATCCTCCGTTCGGCGATCGTTGGTGGAGCCGATTACGTCGACATCGAAGACGACATCGCCAAGGCGATCCCCCGTTACGGTGACACCCAACGGATCATCTCGCACCACAATTTCGACGAGACCCCGGACGACCTGGAAGAGATCTACCAGGGGATGTGCGACCTTGATCCGGACATCATCAAGCTGGTGACGATGGCCAACAACCCGCAGGACTCGGTGCGGCTGTTGAAACTGGTCGCCTCGGCCGAGATCCCCACCATCGGCTTCTGCATGGGTGAACTGGGACTGGCCAGCCGCCTGTTGTGTGTCAAGTACGGGTCACCGTTCACCTACGCAACGTTTTCCAGCGAACGAACCCTGGCACCGGGACAGTTGTCCTTCGAAGAGATGAACCGGACGTATCACTTCGACCGGGTCGGCAGCGACACGCGGATCTTCGGCGTCCTGGGAGATCCGGTGGGACACAGCCTCAGCCCCCTGATCCACAACGCCGCTTTCGCCGACAGTGGCATCAACGCCCTGTACCTGCCGTTCCGAGTCCCCTCCGACGGCTTGGAACAGACCCTGGAATCGTTCGAGTGGCTGGGGATCGATGGTTACAGCGTTACGATTCCTCACAAGGAATCGGTCGCCGAACTGGCCGATATCCGTGACGAAACCGTCGAACACCTGGGCGCAGCCAACACACTGCTGCGAACCCCGGATGGCGCCTGGACGGCGACCAACACCGACCTGCCAGCCGCGATCGACTCGCTGCGGGCTGCCCTCGAAGAGGACAGTTCGACAAAGTCGCTCAAGGGACGCAAATGCCTGGTGCTGGGCGCCGGCGGGGCCGCCCGTGCTGTTGCCGGGGGGCTGGTGGCCGCCGATGCGGCGGTGACCGTCAGCGGCCGGACGCGGCAACGCGCCAGTGACCTGGCCGCCGAGTTGGTATGCCAGGAAACCGGATGGGAGAACCGAGGGGCCCAGTTCGCCGACATCCTCATCAACTGCACTCCGGTGGGCATGCATCCCGGAGTCGACGAGTCGCCGTTCCAACCCCAGTGGCTCGGTGACAACACCCTGGTCTTTGACACCGTGTACAATCCCGAGAACACGCTGCTGATCAAACAGGCCCGCGAACGGGGTTGTCCGACGATCAGTGGCATCGAGATGTTCGTTCGTCAGGCGGCCCTGCAATTCGAACGGTTCACCGGACAAATGGCACCGCTGGAAGTGATGCGCGAGGCCCTGCGCCGCGGCATCTCCGCAGTCCGCTGATCCGGTCTTCCGCCACCCCTCCCGTCCCTGCCCCAGATCGGAACCGGCCGCGATGCGCATCGTGTTGATCGGTTACCGCGGCAGCGGCAAGAGCGTTGTCGGTCGCCTGGTGGCCAACCGGCTGAACCTGGCCTTCGTCGACACCGACATCGAAATTGAAACCCGTGACGGCCGATCGATCGCAGAGATCTTTGCCGAAGACGGCGAGGTGGGATTCCGGAGCCGGGAACGGGATGTGATTGCCGACGTGTCCCGTCGCACGGCTGTGGTCATCGCCGCCGGCGGCGGCGCCGTTCTTGACCCCGACACCCGTTCGGACTGGGACGTTGACGACACACTGGTGGTCTGGTTGACAGCGACACCCGAGGAACTGGCCGGGCGGATTTCGGGGGATGACGCCACCGCGGACCGTCGCCCGTCTTTGACCGGCCGGAGTGTGCTGGAGGAGATCACCGACGTGCTGCGGCACCGCGAACCGCTTTACCGTGACTGCCAGACATTGACGATCGACACGACTCGACGGACCATCGAAGATGTGGCTGAGGAAATCGTGACGGCCGTCATGCCCGCCGACCCGGGCCAGGAGGATTGAACGTGGTACCCGGCGGCCTGCCCATCTGGTTTGTCCTGGTGTCGGTCTTCATCCTGGGCAGCGTCATCGGAAGCTTCCTGAACGTCTGTGTCCACCGCCTGCCCGACCACGAGACGATCTCCGGCGGCTGGAAGGGCCTGTTCCACCCACCGTCCAGATGCCCCCGGTGCTTCCATTCCATTCGGCTGATCGACAACATCCCGGTCCTGGGCTGGCTGAAACTCCGTGGCCGGTGTCGAAAATGCAGCAAGCCGATTTCGGTGCGTTACCCGCTGGTCGAGTTCTTCAACGGACTGCTGTGGGTGGTGATGTACGTCGTGGAGGTGGGCACCTTCCGACCAGACGGCGGTGCCCCCCTGCACGCAGCCAGTTGGCTCTACGCTCTGGACCTCAGCCCCAGCCCGACTCCCGGATCCGCCTGGACGTCGGCCGAGGCGATCCTGCACCTCCGCTATCTCTACCACATGATCCTGATGGAAATGCTGGTCGTCGCCTCGTTGATCGACTTCGACCTGAGGGTGATTCCCGACAGTGTGACAGTTCCAGCGATGGCCGTGGGCTTGATCGGGTCCACGCTGGGCTGCGTCCACATCTTTCCGGTCTGGTTCCAGGACCCCGGCAGTATCCACACCATCTGCGACAACCTGTCTGGCAGATCGGGACAGATTCCCGACTGGCTGGCGATCATCCGGGACGCCCCGCGGATCCCCGCCTGGATTGACGATTGGCCGCGACTTCACGGCCTGTCGGTCAGCCTCGCGGGACTGGTTGTCGGTGGCGGAGTGGTCTGGCTGGTCCGCATTTCTGGAGGCCACGTGCTGAAACAGGAGGCGATGGGGTTCGGTGACGTGACCCTGATGGCAGCCATCGGCAGCTTCCTGGGATGGCAACAGGCGTTGACGATCTTCTTCATCGCACCGCTGTTCGGTGTCGTCTTCGCCCTGGCCAACTGGTTCCTTCGCCGGGAACGCGAACTGCCGTACGGACCGTTTCTGGCAATCGGCACGCTGTTCTTCCTGTACGCCTTCAAGCACCTCTGGCCCAATCTCGAGGCGACCTTTGGCTGGGGGCCATTCTTCGTGGTGATGCTGTTCGCCGGCGGGGCGATGTTCATCCCACTGCTGAGACTGGCTCGGGTTGTCCGCCGGCTGCTGGGCATTCCGGACCCACCCGCCACTGACAGCCTGCTGTGGAGGACCGCCGACCAGTTGCACTACTGTGCCGGTGAACAGGTCGACCGCTTCCAGGGACGTTGGCGGCCCGACCGCAAGGCCGAATGGCCCGGTGAAGACGCCGGTCGGGGGCAGCGACACGAATCCGACTGGCGACAGGGGAACGGCTAGTCACGCGGCCGACCCACGAGTCTCCCACCGTGTCACGGCTTCAGCTACCGGCGTCGTCCGCTACAATCGAGACCATGATCACGATCGTCGACTACGGCATGGGCAACCTCCGCAGCGTGCAAAAGGCGTTTGAACGCCTGGGGCACGAGGCGAGGATCAGTTCACAGCCCGAGGAGATCGCCTCGGCTCAACGCCTGGTCCTGCCGGGAGTCGGCGCTTTCCGTGACGCGATTGCGGAATTGACGCGACTGGAACTGGTCGATCCGATCCGTGAACACATCGATGCCGACCGTCCGTTCCTGGGCATCTGCCTGGGCCTGCAACTGCTGCTGGACCGCAGCCACGAAGACGGCCGGTGGGATGGACTGGGCGTGGTTCCCGGCGAAGTCGTCCGATTCGGCTCGACCGACGGCTTTCCCGACGAACTGAAGATTCCCCACATGGGATGGAACACGCTGGATCCGGTCCGAGACGATTGTCCACTGTTGGCCGAGATCCCGGCGGGATCCAGTTTCTACTTTGTTCACAGCTACTACGTGGCCCCGACTGATCCAGACTGCGTGGTGGGCCGCACCGACTACGGGTTGCCATTTGCGTCGATGATCGGCAGTGGCCGGACGTTCGCCACGCAATTTCATCCCGAGAAGAGCCAGCGGATCGGGCTGAAACTGCTTGCCAATTTCACGGCCCTGTAGGCATTCCCTCCGATGGATCCTCCCCAGGAACACCTGAAGCAACTCGACGAGGTCGGTTGCCTGGCACTACCGGGCTTCTGCGATCCCGACACCACGCGGCGAATCACCGAACGGCTTGAGGAACTCTACGAATCCGAGGGCGAGCAAGCCGGCAGTGAATTCCGGCCCGAAGAGGGTTGCCGGCGACTGGCCAACCTGGCGGACAAGGACCCGTTGTTTCGCGAGTTGATGGTTCGGGACGACCTGCTGGCCTACATCCGTCATGTGCTCGGACCGGGCATCAAACTCAGCAGCCTCAACGCCCGCAGCATCAACGCCGGTTGTCGACGAACACAGCCATTGCACGCCGACATGAGCGCCCTGCCCGACAACGACGGGTACTGGGTCTGCAACAGCCTGTGGATGCTGGATGACTTCACTGCTGAGAACGGCGCGGTTCGCTACGTTCCCGGAACGCACCTGAGCGGGCAGTTGCCCGCCGATGTGCTGGCCAACCCCGAGGCCGACCACCCCGACCAGAAACTGGTCACCGGCCGCGCCGGAACGGTGCTGGTGATGAACGCTCACTTGTGGCACGGCGGCCTGCCCAACCTCACAGAAAATCCTCGCCGGGCGCTGCACATCTTCTTTGCACGTTCGGATCACCCGCAGCAGCAGTACCAGAAACGGTTGCTCCGCGGGGAAACCCAGGCGGCACTGACGCCTTTGCAACGCAAGATCCTGGCACTGGATGATCCACTCAACGACGTCCTCAGCCGGGATCCAGCAGTTCGCAGTGGATTCCTGAAATAGAATGGCGGAGGACAGGACTTGGAGATCATTCCGGCGATTGACCTGAGAGGCGGACGTTGCGTGCGGCTGCGGCAGGGTGACTACCAGCAGGAGACCGTCTTCGGTGACGATCCAGTCGCGATGGCCCAACGATGGATCTCCGAGGGTGGCCCACGGCTGCACCTGGTCGATCTCGACGGAGCTCGTGACGGAATACCGGCAAATTCGTCGTGCGTTGGCGAAATCGTCCAGGCCGCCGGCGTCCCATGCCAACTGGGTGGTGGAATCCGCACAGAACTCGCCGTCCGCACTCTCCTCGAGGACGTGGGACTCGACCGGGTCATCGTCGGCACCCAGGCCCTGAAAGCTCCCGAGTGGTTCCGTGAGATGGCGACGGCATTTCCTGGTCGAATCTGCCTGGGACTGGATGCCCGGGATTCGATGGTTGCCACAGAGGGCTGGCGGGACGTCTCGCAGACGTCAGCCCTGGAACTGGCTGCCACCTACGCCGAACTGCCACTGGCCGCCATCATTTACACCAATATCGCGCGAGACGGCATGCTGGAGGGAATCGATCCGGAAACGCTCGAGGACCTCGAGCAACTGGCCCAGTTGGGTCCCCCCGTGATTGCCTCGGGAGGAGTGACAACGCTCGAGGATGTTCGGAAACTGGTGGACTTGTCTGTTTCGAACCCGCAACTGATCGGGGCCATCGTCGGGCGGGCCCTGTACGAGGGAGCACTGGACCTCAAAGCCGCAGTGGAACTGACGTCAACCTAGCTCTCGAAGAACGTGTTGATCCGCCAGCGACGGCCCGGCTTTCCGTCGTTCTCCACCGACCTGCCGGTCTCACCGAGTTGCTGGGCCAGTTGTTTCCGCTGCCGCTGCTCCACGACCAGCTGCCCCTGGACCGCCTCCAGTTTCTCACCGGCAATCTCCAATTGCTGCCGTGCGTCGGTGAGTTGTTCTTCCAGAGAGGCGCCGGCCTGCTTCTGCAGATCAATGTCACGGTGGGCCTGGCCGAGTTGTTCGCGAAGCTGTCCGAGTTCGGCCGTCAGCCGACCGATACGTTCGTCGATCCTCTTGAGCGACTCGGCAGAGACTTCCCGGTCTCGTGACCACGCCTGCTCGACCTCGTCCATCGCCACGCACGTCCGCTCCAGCTCCGCCTGCACGGCGTCACGATCGGCCTCGAGTGTTTCGATCCGCACCTGCCGAGCGGCCAGGTCTTCCTCGAACTCCCGGCTTCGCGCCACATGAGCCCGCCCCTGACGGTCCAGCTGCCGACCGCGGACCACCCAGGCCAACACCCCTCCCACGACCAGTCCCAAGCCGCCAACGATGACAGGCAACGGTTCCAACAGGGTCTCCTCGTCGACGATCGCCGGATTCGGACAAGAACGTCCGGGGGGTCCACACTAACGGGTTGCTAACCCTTGATCACCCCCACCGGCCGCATTCGCGCCACCTTTCGTGAGAGTCCGGCCGAGTCAACCACGTCGACCACGTCATTGACGTCCTTGTACGCGTCGGGTTGCTCCTCGGCCAGTCCTCTCCGGCTGCGGCATCTCGCCACAACACCCCGTGACAGCAGTTCCCGGTCAATCTGTCGTCCCTGAGCATGACGCACGGCCTTGGTCCGACTCATTCTCCGACCAGCTCCGTGGCAGGTGGTCCCGAAAGTGCGCCGCATGCTGCCCGGCTGACCGACCAGCACCCAGCTGGCTCGCCCCATGTCACCGGGAATCAGCACCGGCTGCCCCACCCCTCGGTACCGCTCGGGAATTTCCGGGTGCCCGGCCGGAAACGCCCGGGTCGCTCCCTTGCGATGGACCCACACCCGCCGCGACTCGTCACCGATCATGTGCTCTTCGAACTTCGCGATGTTGTGGGCCACGTCGTAGACCAGGTCCATCCCCAGGTCCTGCCAGCTCGATCCCAGCACCTTCGAGAACGCCTGCCGGGCCAGTTGCATCAGCAGTTGCCGATTGCACCACGCGTAATTGGCTGCCGCCCGCATCGCTCCGATGTAGGCTCGCCCCTCGGGGCTGAGCACCGGGGCACACGCCAGTTGCCGGTCGGGCAGCACGATCCCGTACTTTCCGGGAACACCGCGCAGGGCCCGCAACGCGTCATCGCAAACCTGGTAACCCAGGCCGCGCGAGCCCGAATGAATCATCACGCAGATCTGACCTTTGAACAGTCCCAGGGCCGCCGCGGCATCACCGTCGACAACCTCCTCGACCACCTGCACCTCCAGAAAATGGTTCCCGGAACCCAGGGTCCCGCACTGGTCGACGCCTCGGGCCAGGGCTTTCTGGCTGACACGATCGGGCTCAGCCCCCTCCAGGCATCCCTCCGCTTCGGTCATCTCGATGTCCTCTCCGGTCGCCAGCCCCCGCTCGACAAGCGCCGACGGACCCAGGGCCATCAAGGTCTTCAACTCGGAGCGGTTGAACCGGAACGGACCACTCCGACCGACTCCGGCTGGTACGGTCGCGAACAACTCGTCGACCAGCTTCACGAGCCGGGGTTCCAGTTCCTCTTCCCGGATCGTCGAACGAACCAGCCGCACACCACAGTTGATGTCGTAGCCGACCCCGCCCGGGGAGATCACTCCACCCTGTTCAGGATCGGTCGCGCAAACACCTCCGATCGTGAAACCGTAACCCCAGTGGATGTCGGGCATCGCCAGGCTGGCCACCTGGATCCCCGGCAACGTCGCCACGTTGGCGACCTGTTCGGGGGCCTGGTCGCCGCGGATGTGTTCCATCAACACGTCGCTGGCGAAGATCAACCCGTCGACCCGCATCTCGGGCCTGTACGACCGGGGAATCCGCCACAGGCAGTCGTCGACCCGTTCAAGCGGACCGTGGAATGCGGGCTTGGTCATCCAACCACCAACACTGTTCAGATATCGACAATCCCCTCGGCCATCCATCGACCGTCCTGCCGTTCGACCTTCAGGCCATGGTAGGTGATCGCCTTGACCTCGCGAGCCAACCGGTGGTCCTGGCCTGCGATCTTCTCCCCGCGAGCCTCGACATCCAGCCCCCCCGTTGTGCGAACGGTCGTGAAGTCGCGACCGAGAAATCCCGTGGTCTCGAACCGGAACAGCAGTTCGCCCAGCAGATCGACCAGCAGCAGGTCCAGGTCATCACCTTCAATCCGGAATTCCGTTGCCCGATTCAACCTCAGCGTCTCGGGGTCATCCACAACCAGGGAAGTCAATCCGCGTGCCGCCTCGGCAAACAACTCCTCCAGGTCACCGGCGGTGACCCTCAACCCGAGGTCGGCGGTGTGGTCGAACGTTTCAAACACGGCGAGGACCTTATACCATGATCCGCCGCAGCGATGACTGTTCCTCACGACGAGTCCCGTTCGGTGTCGGTGACCCGCGGCCGCTGGCTGCTGGTGGCAGCGGCGTTGCTGTGGAGCACGACCGGATTGTTCGTCAAAGCGGCCGCGTTGCGGGAGATTCCGGGACCGACACTGGCCTGCCTCAGGGCCCTGTTCGCCGCAGCCTGCCTGGTGCCATTTGTCCGGATCGCGTCGATCCGCTTTCGCCCCAGCCTCGTCCCGATGGCCGGCGCATTCGCCGCGATGAACGTCTTGTTCCTGACAGCGATGACACTGACCACCGCTGCAGCAGCGG
Organism: Planctomycetaceae bacterium; assembly: GCA_002724315.1. Lineage (GTDB taxonomy): Bacteria > Planctomycetota > Planctomycetia > Planctomycetales > Planctomycetaceae > UBA8437. Next base: position 23,778 of record PBOJ01000037.1, read on the forward strand.
TGTTCCTGCAATACACGGCGACACCGTGGTCTTTCGTCCTGGGACTGGCGGTGCTCGGCGAAACCTGGCGGAGGGGCAATCTGGCCGCGGTCGTGCTGGCAGTGTCCGGAATCGCGGTCATCGTCGCCGGCAGCAGTGGCCAGCAGACCGCCACCGGCAACCTGTTGGCGATCGCAAGCGGATTGGCCTTCGCGGCGGTGATCGTCTCGCTCAGACATCTGCGGGACGAATCGCCCATCTTCCTGGTACTGGTCAACCAGTCCGCCAGTTGCCTGGTGCTGTTGCCATGGTTGGCCTGGCATCCCCCCTCGTTGTCACTCGAACAATGGCTGCTGTTGGCCGCCTTCGGAATCGTCCAGATGTCGATCCCCTACCTGCTGTTCGCTCGAGGATTGAATTCCGTCTCGGCCCAGGAAGCCTCGCTGATCGCGCTGCTGGAACCGGTCCTCACGCCGGTCTGGGTCATGATGGCCGGCTGGGAAACCGCGGAAACGGTGACCTGGATCGGCGGAGGACTGATCGTCGGCGGCCTGTTGCTCCGCTACACCGCCTGGGCCGGCAATGACATCGAGACGCCAAGGCCCTAGGACTGTCTGGCAGTATCAGGCCAGGATCAGCGCGACGCGGAGGTCCATGACATTGGTGTGAGTCGGCCCGGTCTGCAGCAGTCCGCCGATGTTCTCGAAGTAGGTGTACGAGTCGTTGATCGCCAGGAACGGTTCGGGGGACAGTTTCCGCGTGCGGGCGGCCCGCCACAGGTCCTGATCCACAAACGCTCCGGCCGCATCGGTCGGACCGTCCTCACCATCGGTACCACCCGACAGAATGACCACGCGATCCAGTCCGCTGTCCCAGGCCTCGTCCAGCGCCGCCAGGACCAGTTCCTGGTTGCGACCGCCTCGCCGTGGCTGATCGGTTTCGCTCAACTTCACCACCGGTTCGCCTCCGGAAATCACACAGGCGGGCACATCGACAGGCCCTGTCCCCGCCTGGATTTGGCGGCACATTTCCAGAAGCCTCACGCCCTCCTCACGAGCCACCCCGAGATTGTCTGACCCCAGCGAATGGACGTGGTAGCCCAGTGACTCGGCTCGGGCGATTGCCGCCGCCACCGCCACTTGATTGTTGCCAATCACGTGGTTGGTGACCGTTTCGGGAATGCCTTCGTCGAGGCCATCCGCATCAGCAGCCCGGGCTTCCAGGCACCTCCAGACGACCTCGGGCACATCGTCGATCCGCGCCGCGAACTTCTTGAGAACTTCGAGGGCCATCGTATCGGTACCGCTGTCGGCGACGACCGGCCCGGAGGCAATGATATCGAGCGGATCGCCGATCACGTCAGAGATCAGCAATCCCTGGACGGCTCCCGCCGTCGATGCCGCTCGAGCCAGCCCCCCGCCCTTGACCGCACTGAGCCGCTTGCGGACACAGTTGAGTTGGTTGATGGTGGCACCGGAGAGCATCAGCAGACGGGTGACGGCCAACTTGTCCTCAAGCGTGATGCCGGAAATCGGAGCCGGCAGCAAGGCGCTGCCACCGCCGGAAATCAGGACCAGCACCAGGTCCTCCGAAGTGGCTTCGCCGACAAGCCTCAGAATGGCCTCCGCTCCCGCCACTCCCTCGATCGTCGGCTCGTTGACCGCGGCCGGACGGGCCGCGTGCAACCGGATCCGCTCGAGAGGCCTGACGCAATCGGCCGGGACGTTGACCCAGCCACTGACACGCTCGGCCAAGAATTTCGCGGGCAACAGCTCTTCCAGGGCCGCCGACATCCCGGCACCGGCCTTGCCCGCCCCGACGACGATCAGTCGCTTGAGCGTATCCAACGCGTACCGGCGGTCACAAACCTCGAGCGTCGTTCCGTCACAACTGACCGCCCGTCTGACCAGTCGGCCAGAATCAACCGCGTCGACGCCCGACTGCCAGATCGAGCGTGCATGACCGGAGGCCACGTCGAGCATCAGGCACTGGGTCGGAGATGTCGGAAGGCACAGAGAACTTCATAGAGATCCGGCGAAACACCGATCTCGTCTTCGGCAAAGTCCTGCAACCAGGTGCGATCCGTGCGACTGGCGTCGGAAAGAATCTGAGTGAATTCCGCAAAGGGGATGTTCACGGCCGGTTCCGGCAGCGTCGCAACATCCTCTTCGCCCGTGTAGATCCTCAACCGCGGTCGCATCATCGTGTCCTCCATGACTCGACGAGCAACAAAGCGAGGGCTTCCCTGCCCCGTGACCATCCCAGTGAACGGCCGCCATCTTGGCTCGTCTCGTATGGGAAGGATCGGCACGCGCCTTGCGGGGACTTGATAAGATCTGCGGGAAAAAACGATTTCTCTCAACTTGACGGCCACACCGTCCGACGAGGGCCAGTTTCTGGCTGTCTATCCGTCTGCCCGCTGCTGACGGTACACCTCGCGGAGCACCTCCTCGACCGAATCGAACGACTGGCCCGACCCAAGGATCGCCTCGAGTTTGCTACGGGCATCCGCCGTCGAGTGCCCGAGGCCAACCAGGGCCTGCAACGCCTCACCGATCAGATCTCCGCTCGACTCGGCAGATCCCGCCCCCACTTCGCCACCGACCATCAGGGCAAATGGCGTCATCTTGCGATGCAGTTTGGCGATAATCCGGTCCGCGACCGCCGGCCCAATGCCCGGCAGCAACGTCAGCCTCTCGGTGTCTTTCTCGACAATCGCCTCGGCCACATCGCACACGGGCTGGACCATCGCCTTGAGCGTCTTCTTGACACCGACCCCGTCAACCGAACAAACCAGCTCAAAAAACTCCCGTTCGGCATCGCTGGTAAATCCGATCAACCGGGGCGTCATCCGCCCCTTCTGGGGATTCCCCTCGAGATATTCGATCGTCCGCAGGCTGATCTCCTGGCCCTCCCGCCCCTGGAGTTGTCGGCGGACAAAGTCGGGCACGTAGACCGCGTAGGAGAAAGCTCCCACATCGATTGTGGCCTCGGTGTCACCCAGTTCGCTCAAACGGCCGTTGATACGTGTTCTCACGCTGAGAGTCTCCTGCCAGAGTCCTGGTGGCTGTGCAGGTGACAGATCGCCACTGCACAGGCGTCGGACACATCGTGTGGACTCGGAGGCGCATCGAGCCCCAGTTCGGCCTGGACAACCCGTCCCACCTGGTCCTTGTCGGCTTTCCCGCTGCCGGTCAACAGCTTCTTGATCTGCGTCGGTGTGTAGTGCATGACCTCCGCCCCGCATCCGACCGCCGTCATCAGGATCGCTCCACGAGCGTGAGCCATCAGCAATGCGGATTTCGGGTTGCGGGTCAGGGAAAAGACCTGTTCGATCGCCAGCACCTGCGGCCGATATTCTGTGAGCACTTCGGCAAGCCCACTGCCAATCTCGGCAACCCGCTCGGCCAGTGAACCGCCTGACGTCGACCGGACCACGCCCGCTTCGTGCAGCACCAGTTTCCCGTCACAGCGGGACATGACCGCGTACCCGGTCCGGTTCAGGCCGGGATCGATCCCGACAACGTGAGCCCGTTCGCCGTCGTGCTGGGCATCGGATGAGTCGGGTCGGGACCGGGTCATTCGCGTCGCCAGGATGTCTGTTCGTTGCGGTCCTCGATCGTGATACCGAGATCAGCCAGCCGATCACGGATCGCATCGGACAACTCGAAGTTCTTCTCCGAACGGGCTTCGGTTCTCAGGTCGATCAGCAACTGCATCAGTTCGTCGACCAAGCTGTCTCCACCATCCCCGGCCGCCTCGACCGGTGGCTGCCGAAAAACTCCCAGCAGACCGCCCAGTTCGCGCAGCAGGGTCACCGCCGACGTCAGACCTGCGATGCCATCCTGATCGGTCGCCCCGCCCCCGTCGTCCAGCCCGCGGTCGGAGATGAACGCATTGATCGCCGTCCGCAGTTCGAACAGCACACCCACCGCCCCTCCGGTGTTGAAATCGTCGTCCATCGCATCCAGGAAACGGTCACGAAAAGCTCCGAACTCGGAGACCACCTCGACCGACGTCTCGCGGGTGACTCCCACGGGGAGATCATAAGCCGACTGACCGGTGATCCTCTCGAACGCTTCCAGCAGCCGGTAAAACCCCTGCAAGCTGCGAGCGGTCTCGGCGATCTGATCGTCACTCAACTCGATCGGACTCCGATATTGGGTCCCGAGCAGGAAGAACCTCACGGTCTCGGGATGGTGAACCGCAAAGAGTTCCTTGACCGAGGCGGCTCCCGCCGATCCGGCCAGCTTTCCGGCAACCTGCTGATCGAACTCGGCCTCGATCGTCGAATCGTCATCCGGGCGATCCCCATGCCGGTCGTGCTCTCCGCCGACCTTGCCGGTGGTCGCTCCCGACTGCATCAACCCGTTGTGCAGCCAGAAACGGGCGAAGGGCTGCCCGGTACACGACTCGGATTGCGCCAGCTCGTTCTCGTGGTGTGGGAACAGGAGGTCGAGTCCTCCGCCGTGGATATCCAGAGATTCGCCCAACAGCTTGATGCTCATCGCCGAACACTCGATGTGCCACCCCGGCCGCCCAGGTCCCCAGGGACTCTCCCAGGCCGGCTCGCCCTGGCGGGACTTCTTCCATAACGCGAAATCGGCCGGATGCCGCTTCCGCTGGTTCGCCTCGACACGCGTCCCGGCCAGCGTCTCGTCGACGGACCGTCCGCTGAGCTTGCCGTAATCGTCGTCGGTGGACACTTCGAAATAGACATCGCCTTCGAGTTCGTAGGCGTGCCCGGCCCCGATCAACCGACCGATCATTGCCTGCATCTCGTCAATGTGGTCGGTCGCCTTCGGAAAATGGTCGACCCCGTCGACTCCAATCGTGGCCAGGTTCTCGAGGTAGTCACGTGTCATGCGTTCGGCCAACTCGGCCACCTCGGTCCCCTCCTCGGCCGCCCGGTTGATCAGCTTGTCGTCGATGTCGGTGATATTGATCACGAAGCACACGTCGTAGCCGTTGTAGACGAGGTATCTCTTGATCGTGTCGAAGATCACCGGACCGACCATGTGCCCGATGTGAGCGGGCTTGTAGACGGTGGGACCGCACAAGTAGATCCCCACCCGCCCCGGCACGACCGTCTCGAACGGTTCCTTGGTCCGTGTCAACGAGTTGTAGACTCGCAGCGTCATGTCGTTTCACTTGCCTCCCGATCTGCTCCGTGTCCATCCACCAGCACCGCGGCCGTGGCCTCGATCGCCTCACCCCGCCCCACCGGCCCGACGCCCTCACCCGTCTTCGCCTTGAAGTTGATCCGGTCGATGTCGGTCTCCAGCAACGTCGCCAACCGTTCACGAATCGCCGAGGCGAACCCCGACAGCCGAGGCGATTCGGCAAAGACGATCACGTCGAGATTGACGACGGCCAGGCCCAGGCCGGCCAGTTCATCACGAGCGATTTCCACGAACCGGCTGCTGTCGGCACCGGCGTACTGCGGATCGGTATCGGGAAACCACTGGCCGATGTCTCCAAGACCCCCGGAACCCAAAAGCGCATCGGTGACGGCGTGAAGCAGCACGTCGGCATCACTGTGCCCAACCGCTCCACGATCACTGGGAACCTGGACACCCCCGATCCAGAGCGGTCGTCCCGATTCGAGACGGTGGGTGTCGTGGCCGATCCCGACCCGCATGCTTGGTCCCCGGCGGCAGACTGCGACAGCAACACGGCCATCGTCCGGACGCGAGGCGATTCGACGCCCCATTTCACCGCCCCGGCCGACGTGCCGCGGGCATGATAGCGGTCCGCTCGAATCGTGACAACGCGAGTGATTCCAGACCGGATTGACACTCTCCAGACCACTCTCCTAGACTCCCGCCGCATTTCTCTCCCGCGGCCCCTGTCACGTTCTCCCGGAACGTCCCGATGCCCTCCTCGCCGAGACATCAAATCGTCAGGCCACTCCTGTTGCCGACGATTCTCTGGGTCGTGGTCCTTTCGACTATTCCCGGCTGCCAGTTGCTGTCCGGCCAGACCGGTGAGAAACTCGACCGATTCGGACTGAGATGGCAGACACTGGGAGCCGGACGGAACGCGATCCAACTGGAGTTCATGTCGGTTCGTCGACCGAAAGGCGATCCGCTGCTGGGCGAATCACTCTGGAATCGACTCGACACGATCGGCAGACGGCCGGCATCGATGCGGTCCGCCCTCTCCAGCCAAGGACTCCGGGTCGGCCAGGTCGGTGCCACCCCACCACCTCCACTCGAAGAACTGCTCGGTCTCTCGGCTCCGGANCATGACACCGACANCCCGAGCGGCCGGCCGCCCCGACGTGACCTGAACGGCTGGCGAGTCTTCCTGCAGGACGGTGGCGACACCGAGGTGATGCTNCACGATGAACCACTGGCGACNGAAGAGTTGTCGTTGAACGGAGACGATTCGACAACGACATTTCACAACGTGCGTTACCTGTTGAGAATCCGGGCACGGCAGCTGCGCGAAGGGTGGGTGCGGCTGGAATGCCTTCCCGAGGTCCACCACGGACGCCGCCGGCTGCAGCCGACAGCAACCGAGGCCGGCTGGGGACTGCGAACGCGTCAGGAGATCGTCCCCCTGTACGACCTGAAGTTCACCGTCGACTTGACCGAGGGCGAAATGGCGGTGGTGAGTTCGACCCCGACCGACTCGTCGGAATCGATCGGCCACCGGTTCTTCACCAGTTCCGACGGCCGCGGCCAGTTGCTGGTGGCCCGGCTGGCCGGTGTGCCGAAGTCGCCACAGCTCCCTCCCCGGACAGCCGACGACAACCCGAAGTAGTCGGCTCCGGCTAGACCTGTCCGGCGAGCGTTTTGCCGCTTGAGAGCAGGTCGTCGCAGGCGGCCGACAGCCGTTCGGCCACGCCCGTTTCGGCCGCCTTCAGGTAACTCCGAGGATCGTAGGCCTTCTTGACACCGATCTCTCCGTCGATCTTCAACACGCCGTCGTAGTTCTTCATCAGGTGATCGACCACCGGGCGGGTGAAGGCGTACTGGGTGTCGGTGTCGATGTTCATCTTGACCACGCCGTATTCCAGCGTTTCACGGATCTGGTCAACCGGAGTCCCTGATCCCCCATGGAAGACCAGGTCGAATCGGGCCCCGTCACCATGTTCGGCGATGACCGCCGCCTGGCCGTCTCGCAGGATGTCCGGCCGCAGCTGAACGACTCCCGGCTTGTAGTGACCGTGAACATTGCCGAAAGTCGCCGCGAACAGGTAGCGGCCAAGCCCCTCGAGTTGCTGGTGGACATAGAGCATGTCCTGTGCGGAGGTGTAGAGTTTTTCAGCCGGCATGTCGGTGTTGTCGATACCGTCCTCCTCGCCGCCAACCACCCCCGCTTCGACTTCGAGAATGATCTCCTGGGCCGCACACTCGGCGAGCACGTCCCGCGACAACGCCATGTTCTCTTCGAGAGGCAGTTCCGAGGCATCCAGCATGTGTGACTGGAAAAGGTTGCCGTGCCCCGCCTCGCGGCGCTGTGCCGTCGCGGCAATCAATGGCCTGAGAAACGAGTCGACCTTGTCCGGCTGGCAGTGATCGGTATGGAGTCCCACGAGGATGTCGTGGTGGTCGGCAAGCCGATGAGTCGCCTCGGCCAGCACGATCGCACCGAGCACGTTGTCGGCGAGGTTGAGGCCGGAGGCGAATGCGCCGGCACCCAGCGAGACCTGGATGATGCCATCGGACCGCTTATCGGCAAACGCCTTCAATGCCGCGTTGATGGTCACCAAAGAGGTGACGTTGATCGCAGGGAAGGCGTAGTCACCCTGCTGGGCAGCATCAAGCATCGCGGCGTACTGCGAGGGCGTGGCGACAGGCATCGGTGTCCATCCGTTGAAGAAAGACGAGGGAAATCTGGCCGAATCAGCGGAGCACGCGGTCGGGCCGCGCGGTCGGTTTCACGCGGGCATCGACTGTAGGCGATCGCCGTGGTACTGCCAACCCGCCGGAAAAAACCTCGACCTGCAGGTCATCGACCCGCAATTCGCCCACACCTTCCAGCGCCACGCGTATCCGCATATCCTCGCCTCTGTCGACCCGTCTGAGCAATTCGAACCGTCGCCATCCGCCCGGTCGTCGACAATGCAGGCCGGCTCCTGGACCTCCGAGAGTGTCCTCGATCACCCCACCGTCGAGCGACCCGGGTCGGGCCGAGACCAGCCGGATCCTGCCGCTGATACGGACCACGTCACCAGAGGTCACCGGAACCGGTGGGGAGTCCACGATCACCGTCCGCGATGGCAGCCGGGACGGCTCGGCCGCTCGCAGGTCGGGTTGAGCCAAAAGCCTGAGGCAACTCCCACTCACCCCCTGGCGACCAGCGCTCCCGCGGTAGACTTCCGCAGTCATCGTCATGCCCGCAATCTCTGCGCGTCGGCTGCTCCAGCCGGACCGGACCATCTTTTCGAGATCCTCGAAGTCGCCTCCCACGAGCCGCGGTTCCGGAGTGGTCGACGCCGATCGGATCGAGGTCACCAGTTCCCAGTGGCGGGGCAGCGTCTGAAAACAACGCGACCATGTGCTGGCCACCGGAGAGGCCGTTTCACGAACGGCCTGCTCCCAGTGAGCCCGCTGCAGGATTCTCAGCGTCTGCAGGGTCACGTCGCTGTAACGCCGGGATGCGTCCAGGGCTCCCTGGTCAAGCGAAGCGGCGGCCCGGGACAGGTAGTCCGCTGCAAGTGTCACCAGTTGCCGCGCGTCGGGTTGCGGGTGCCCCATCTTGGCCAGCAGACCGTCGACCTGGCGGACTCGATCGAAACGGGACTGGGCAAGTTTCAGGGCCATCCGTGCGGCGCGGCCGGACATCTTTGCGACCCGTCGGCGGAGCAAGTTGACCAGATCGGGATCGGAGGTGAACACAATGTTGGCTCCACGATCGAAACGATCCAGCCGCAACGCGACGCCTCCGGCTACCCGACGCGTCGGCACGCTCCGCAGCCCCGTTGTCGTCAACTCCCACGCCGTGGCCGTTTCTCCACCGCCGGGCACCACCAGTGACACATCGGAGACGGCCATCTGTCCGGGGACGAACTGGTCGCTGTCACCGACCCACGATGTCATCAGCAACCGCCCGTACCCGGTACTGAACAAAACCGCCTGGACCCGGCGATCGGCGCGCGGGCCGTCCGGATCGAACGCCCCGGTCGGATTGGACGCCACCACCCGCCTGCGTCGCCGAAGACGGTCGGACGAGGACGACTTGCGACTACTGGCCGACGTCGTCCGGACAGAGGAGTCATTGGGATCCACACCGAGCCCGACGGTTACCGGCAGTCGGCCCACCCGGTTGGATGTCGCCAAAAACGGGGACAGCAAATCGAGTTCGAGATTGATCAGGCCGAGCATCAACAGGCGTTCGGTCGATGCGGGCCGATCGCTGTCCAGAGGGCCGCTGGTCCGGAATCCCAGTCCCCGGTAGCCGGCCGCCAGTGCCGCCCGGACCTGCAACTCGATCTGCTCGGGTTCGACGGTCAATGACCGTGAGTCGGCCCGGACCCAGGTCCAGGCCAGGGCGCCCGGCCGGACACGGTCGCGGCGCTCGCCCAGCCACTGTCGGTAGAGCTTCAACGGCAATCCGGTCTGGATCACCTCGCGACTGATTGCCGGCAGCAACCTCTGCCGCGAGATCACGTGTTCGTAGCCGACAACATTGGCAACGATCGGTCGCCGCATTCTCCGGTCGGCAACACGGAGTTGATCGACCCATCCGGTCAGAGCATTCCAACCCAGCCTCCTGATGTCGTCCTCGGTGACCAGGCCCGCCGTGACCGCCGAATGCGGTTCCAGGTACCAGCACAGGACCCCATCAGACTCGGGTCCGATCGGCACCAGCGCCGCGGTTCCGGCATCAACCACTGTCCCGTCGATGGTGGGCGGTCGCGGTGGAACCGCCATCGCCCACAGGTCGGCCTCGCGCAACCGCGAGATCAACTCGCGGTCGCGGTAATCGGGAACCAGCACCAGGTTCGCCCCCGCCGCCTTGAGCACCGCCGGTGACTCGCCGTGGTAGGTCACCACGCGTGGCAAGAAGGGCGAATCGTCAACCAGGAGACGATCAAGTTGAACAACAGCAGGCGATCGCGGCCGCGTGACCGGTTCTCGCACAGACTCGGCGTTCACCGCAGCCGTCACTCTCAGCCGTGGCGGCACAATCGGCCCCACTCTCAGATCATCTACCCGCCATTCGGTCGCACCCGGATCGGGATCGATCCGCAACACGACCCGGTCAACGTAGGCATCTCGCCCCTTCAAACCCGGCTGTTTCAAGCGAGCACGCAACAACACCAACCGTTCCCGCAGGCGGTCGGGAAGCCCTGTCAATGTCAGTTGCTGCCAGCGCCCTGCCCGGGCCACTCGGGGACCGGGAACCAGGTCGGTCAACATCCGACCGGTCCGGGGATCCACCTCGTGGGGAAACACAACGCGAACGGCAAGCTGCAGGCCCCTCAAGCGGCTCCACGTTGAAACGGTCACCCGCAGGTCGTCGATCACTCGCGAAGCCGGAATCGATTGCTCCCACGAAACCGATGTTCCCAACCGCCGGGTCCGAACGACCACCCGCTCGCAGCCCCTCGCATCAATCCCGCCGACCGGCTCGCGACGATGCACGGCCAATTCAGCGGTCTCCGAAGAGAATGTGACCCGCGAGGTCGGTCTGCGGCCTTCAAAACTCTCGAAAAAATTCTCAGCCGCCGTGGCCTCCACCCCGACACCCACCGACAGCACAGCGAACACCGACGCAAGACGACCGAGCCGGTACGCCAGGGGGTTCGAGGAAAAATTGCGCTGGTCGGGCAAGGGGAGGAGTCCTTTCCTCCGGCCACCGGGCCGCCTGTGAAAGACCTGGAAAACGGGAGTCTACGGCAAGTGGAGGATTCAGCCAAGACCGGGGTGAACGTTCACGGCGGAGCTAGCCGGGCTTGCGGCCGACATAAAGCGTCACTGATCCCAGCGTCAGAGGACGTACCACGATCTCCTCGAGGCCCACCGACCGCATCAACTCGGCAAAAGACTCCCCCTGGGGAAACTCGGCCGTCGAGGCCGGCAGGTAGGAGTAAGCCGCATCGGGATCGGGAGCCACCCAGCGGCCGACCAGGGGAACCACGTGGTTGAAATAGAAACGGAACAGCCCACCGACGACCGGAATGCGTGGCACGGACGTCTCGAGCACGACGACATGTCCGCCCGGACGGCAGACCCGGGTCATCTCCGCCAACCCGCCGAGCGTGTCACCGACATTGCGGATGCCAAAGCCCACCGAAACGACCTGGAACCGGTCATCCGGGCACGGCAACTTCAACGTATCACCTCCCACGTAGAACACCCGCCCCGCCCCTGGCAAGTCAGCACCGCTGCCGGTCTTCTCGCGGGCCCGTACCAGCATCGGGTGGGTGAAATCCGAGCCGACGACCCGGGCGTTCGGTCCGAGCCGGCCGGCCCACGCCAGGGCCAGGTCCCCGGTTCCACAGCAGACGTCCAGCACGGGTTCGACGGGATCGGTCGGAACGCTGCGGACCGTCCGGTTTCGCCATCGGCGATCGAGTCCGAAGGTCATCAGCCGGTTCATTCGGTCGTACCGCGGAGCGATCGCGCCGAACATGCGCCGGATCCGCTGTTGCGACTTGTCGACAGGCATCCGACCGCCACCTCGTAAATCCGACCGCCACCTCGTAACTCGTTGGGTCGCCCAGACTACAGCAGCACCACCGTTCGTGACAGCGCAACGCCCGAGGCTGGGTCGTGTCGTGGCCGGCTGCGTACCGAACCGGGATCAGCTAGAATGGCCGGTCGAGGCGGATGCCACCGGAGAAATGACAGATGTCGAGTGACCTGGTGCTGGCGATCACGGGAGCCAGCGGATCGATCTACGGAACCCGGCTGCTGGAGACCCTGCTGGCCGCCGGACGACGGGTTCACCTCACGATCAGCCCCGCTGGTGCCCAGGTGCTCGCCCACGAACTCGATCGCAGGGTCTCGCTGGAACACTTCGACCCCGCCGACCTGCTGGGCGACGAGCCGTCCGCCGGGGAACTGGTTTACCACCATCACGGAGACTTCACCGCGGGAATCGCCAGTGGGAGTTTCCTGACCGCGGGAATGGCCATCTGCCCCTGTTCGATGGGCACGCTGGCCGCAATCGCCGGAGGAAACTCGGGCAACCTCATCCACCGGGCCGCCGATGTGCATCTCAAGGAACGCCGCCGCCTTGTGCTCGTACCGCGGGAAACGCCGCTGGGCAGTATCGGCATCGAGAACATGCGGTCGGTCGCGACCGCCGGAGCCGTGATCCTGCCAGCCTCGCCGGGATTCTACCACCAACCGAAGACCATCGCGGATCTCGTCGACTTCGTCGTCGGTCGCATCTGTGACCAGTTGGGAGTCGAGGTCGAATTGACGCGGCGGTGGGGCCATCCCGACGCACCGCCGGACACCACCGTCAGCTAGTCGTCCTCGGGCCCGGGAACCGACTCGTCGTCGGGATCGTCGGAATCGTCGTCACCCTGCACAACCGGCTGAAACCCTTCCTCGATTCGCTCCCCGTCGATGGTCAACAGGTCGGCCGGTCGGTTGTCGGCTTCCCATCTCTCAAGTTCTTTTCCCCAGCGGTCCTTGATCTCGTCCTCCAGCTTGGCCCAGCCACCACGTCCCTTGCACTTGGGGAACGTGGAACAGCCCAGCCACGGCCCCCGCTTGCCGTTTCTCAGGAACAGGGGCTGATCGCACTTGGAGCACTCGAGGTCGGTTTCCAGCGGCGGCGGAGTCGGCAACTTGACGTTGCCGGTCTTCTTGTCGAGATTCACCACCCCGTCGCACTCCGGATACCGAGGACAACTCAGAAACGGACCGAAGCGGCCGGTTCGCTGGATCATCGCGTCGCTGCACTTCGGGCAGGCGACGTCGGTCTGCGAGGGCTCGATCGGCCGCCCCTGGTGATCGATCGGAGCCGCGTACTTGCACGGCTCATCGATGCTGGCCTCGATCTCGGTCACCACCTCTTTCTGTTCGGGAGAGAGCTTCCGCCAGCTCTGCTTGTGCAAACAGCCCGGACAGACCAGGAATGGGCGTCCCTTGGGAGTCTTGCGACGATTGACCGCCAGTGGGTGGTCACCACATTCCGGACAGGTGTACTCGGTCGGGATGGTGGGAACGTTGAAACCGGTGCAACTGAGGAACTTGCCGTTTCTGCCAAATCGGTACTCGGTCGGCTTGTTGCAGTCGGGACAACGGTACTCATCGGGAGCCATCTGCCGCTCGGCCTTGGCGTGCTTCATCGCCTCGTGAGCCGAATCGAGACTCTTGCTGAACGGGTCGTAGAACTCCTTGAGAAAATCGACCCAGTCGGCCTTCCCGTCCCCGACCTCGTCGAGCTGCGCCTCCATCCAGCGGGTGTACCCCACCTCCATGATGCGGGGGAAACCCTCCCGGAGCTTCTCGGTAACGACCTCGCCCAGATCGGTCGGAAACAGCGCGGCCGAACCCCGCTTCTCGACGTATCGACGATCCTGGACGGTCTTGAGAATCTGGGCGTATGTCGAGGGGCGACCGATGCCTTCCTGTTCGAGTTTCTTGATCAACGAGGCCTCGTTGTACCGCGCGACCGGCTTGGTGAACTTCTGCCGGGGCGAGATCCCGAAGGGGGCCAACACGTCACCAACCTTCATCGCCGGCAACGTCGGCTCGTTCGACTCAGGCACACCCGAGACGGCCTGGAAACCATCAAAGAGCTGCACACGACCGCTGGCCTCCAACACCGCTCCGGTGGGCTGATCGGTGCGCTCGAGTTTCACGGTGGTCGACTCCCACTTCGCGTCGGTCATCTGGCATGCAACAAACTGCTTCCAGATCAACTCGTACAGTCGCCACTGATCCTCTCCGAGTTTTCCCTTGAGGCTCTCGGGCGTGCGGTTGACATCGGTGGGACGGATCGCCTCGTGAGCCTCCTGGGCATCGGACCGGTCGGTCTCGTAGATCCGCGGAGAATCCGGGCGATATTCGGCCCCCCACTTGGATTCGATCATTCCCCGAGCGGCTTCGATCGCCTCCGGAGCCAGGTGCGTCGAATCGGTCCTCATGTAGGTAATCAGCCCGCCGATGTCGCTGCTGGCCAGGGCGTCTCCCTGGTAAAGCCCCTGGGCCGCGCGGCTCGTTCGGCCCGCGTTGAAACCCAGGAACGTCTGCGCCGCACGCAACATGGTGCTGGTGCGGAAGGGCTTGGGTGGCTTGGAGGTCGAGGGTTTGGTCGAGATGTCCGAAACGCGATACCGCACGGCCGGATCAACACTTCCGGTCACCTCGCGGCGGAACCGTGCGGCTCCCTTCGCGTCAGGATCCTCGCTCACGCTGGTCTCAATATCGACCAGCCCCACCGCCTCGGCGGCCGCAACCACCTCCGCGGACAGGTCCCGCGGCTCAGTCCCGGAGCACTTGATCGCCAGGGCGGTGTCCGAGATCGACACGAGTTGCGTTGCCACGGACTGGTGTTGCTGAATCCAGGCCGACCGCTGCTTGAGCGTCGGTCCCTTGTTCTTCTCGTCCCGCGACGCGAGCAACTCGGCGTAGGGCGTCACCAGTCCGGCCGCGGCATCAGCATCGCAGGACAACACCGCCGTCAACTCCCACGATTCGTCCGGCATGTGCGCCCGGATCAGGAGTTCGCGGTCGACGATCAACATCACCGCCACGCTCTGGACACGTCCGGCCGAGAGCCCACCGGCAACTTTTTTCCACAACAGGGGCGAGACCTGGTAACCGACGATGCGGTCGAGGATACGGCGGGCCTGCTGGGCATTGACCATGTCCATGTCGATCGCACGAGGATTCTCGAACGCACGTTCGATGGCCTGCTTGGTCACCTCGTTGAAGACGACTCGCTTGAACCGCTCCGGCGGCAGGTCCAGTTCCTCGGCCAGGTGCCAGGCGATCGCCTCGCCCTCACGGTCGAGGTCGGTCGCCAGCCAGATGTCATCGGACTTCTTGGCAACCTTCTTCAACTCGCGGATCGTCTTCTGCTTGCCGTCGATCGGGACGTAGATCGGCTGGAAGTCATTGTCGAGATCGATCCCGGGAACAGGCAGGTCCATTCCTGCCGGATTGCGACGCGGAAGATCACGAACGTGACCCACCGACGCCTCGACCTGGAACCGCGGGCCGAGGTACTTGTTGATCGTCTTCGCCTTGGCCGGCGACTCGACAATCACCAGGTGCCGCCCACCGTCACCGCCCGTGGATGCGGATCGGCCAGTCTTGGAAGCCGACTTCTTGGCAGTCGGCTTCTTCTTGGCCGTCTTGTTGGTGGTGGATTTCGCCATGGATCATTTTCGATGGTTGGGACAAGCTGACCGTAGAACCGGCTGCTGGCCTTGTCACGTTTTTTTCAGGATCACTACAATGGCCCGCCGTTGTCCTGATAAGGGCGACCGTTAAACAATTGACAAGGCTCCTGTCAAGTGGCTGGCCTGTTCCACGCCACCATGGACCGCTCTCGGATCGAGGATCGTGATGGCTTCGCCGTTCCAGTTTTTCCGTAAGCACACCGCGATCATGATGGTCGTTCTCATCGGGCTCTCGATGGCATCCTTCATTGTCCTCGAACCCCTGATGCAGCTAGCCCAGAACCCGGGCCAACTGACGCAGCTCTCGTTGTTCCTGTTGCCGTTGTTGGGAGCGATACTGGCCTGGACGATCAAGGCCGGCAGCGGCCGATCGACAGAATATGCCCTCTGGGGAGCTGTCGGGGGACTCGTGGTGGCAGCCGGATGGCGTATTTCCTCGGTAGAAATGTCTTATGCGGTCCTTATCGGTGGTCTGGGTGTCGTGGCTTTCGGTTTTTGGAATATCGCTGCCAGCCAGGACTCGACCGGGGCCGACCGATCGCTGGAAACACGACTCGCAGACCAAACCGCGATCGCCTGGTGGCCGGGAAAAAGTTTTTCGATGAACGGTTGGGTTTCGGCGGTGATCACCGGCCTGCTGATGGGCGGCATCTTCGGCATCTTCGGCAGGGCGATCGGCAGCCCCGAATCACCGGCGACTATCGACGGCCAGCCCATCTCGTTCGTCCAGTTGCAGCAACTCCAGCAGCGACGACAGTTGGCAGAGCGTTTTCTCGTCTCGCTGGTTTCGGCCGTCGATCCCCAGTCCGCACAGCAGATGCAGGGACACTTCATGATCGGCCGAAGATTCGGCCAACCGTTGACTTTTGAGCAGGATGTCGTGATGGGCGAGTTGTTCCGTCGCGAGGCCGATCGAATGGGGATCGAGATCGATGACGACGCGGTCACGGCCTACATCGAACGCTTCACCGCCGGACAGGGGGCCAAGATCCCCATTCTGGACCAGGCCCTCCGGTTGAATATGAAGGCCACCAAAAACAGGGAAATGTTCAAGAATATGGAGGGACAACTGAGTCCCCAAATGCAAGAACAACTCTTCAATCCACGGACAAGGCCACGGACAAAGGGCGACCCTGGATTTTCGGCCACCGATCTAATGGCAATGGCCAAAGAGATTCCCAATGGCAACCGGCTTGGTCCGACACTCTACAACCGGACACTCCGGAGAATCGGTGCCACCGAAACCGAGGCGTTTGATGCCCTGCGGCAGGAAATCCGGATCCTGACAGCCGTCGAAATC
>PBOJ01000060.1 GCA_002724315.1 Planctomycetaceae bacterium
CCATCCCTCTCGACCCACAGGTGATCGTCCGACGAATGTTGCGAATTTCCGGTCTCCACAATTATCGACCAGACGACCTGCAGACCGCACTCGCATTCCTCGGCGACATCTCCGGCAGCGCTGCCTCACGATCCCTGGTCGGAGCCAGTTTCCCGTTGTCGGGCATTGACGATGCCATCGAGGCAGCCCATTCCCAAACCCATCTCCGAGTCGCCGTCATACCGACCGCCTGACCTGTTCCCCGCACCCGTCACTCCGCCGGAACCGACCATGACACGACTCCTGGCACTTCTCGCGTCGTTACTGCTGGCCACCGGTTCGGCCACGGCTGCCACACGTCCGAATTTTCTGTTCCTTGTCTCCGAAGACAATTCCATCCATTACCTCCGCCTTTATGGTGCCAGTCACGGTTCAACGCCCAACATTTCTGCGATGGCACAACACGGGCTGGTTTTTGACCACGCGTTTTCGTGCAGCCCGGTCTGTTCGGTGGCCCGTTCGACCCTGGCCACTGGCATTTATGCTCCGCGAGGCGGTTTTCAATACCACCGCAAGATGCGCCAGGCCTCGCTGCCGAAGGGACTGTTGCCATGGTCGGCGGTCCTCAAGAACAACGGGTATTACACGACCAACCGTCGCAAGACGGACTACAACTTTCGCTTCCCGATCAAACGTCTCTGGAATGTGTCGTCGCCAAAGGCCAGTTGGCGGACACGTCCCGACAAACAGACGCCGTTCTTCCACATGCAGTCCTTCGGACAATCACACGAAAGCTCTCTCCACTTCCCGCGCAAACAGCTCGACACGCCGACCACGGTTCCGCCCGATGTGGTCAGCCTGGCACCGTACCACCCCGACACGCCCACGTTCCGTTACACCCACGCCCGATACTTCGATCGCATGGGGGTGATCGATCAACAGATCGGTCGAGTGGTGCGGCAACTGACAGCAGACGGCCTCCTCGAGGACACGTTCATTTTCTATTTTGGCGACCATGGTGGAGTGCTTCCCCGCAGCAAGGGTTATGCCTACGAGAGCGGGCTGCACGTGCCCCTGGTGATCCGAGTTCCGGCCAACTTTCGCCACCTGGTTGACCACAAGCCCAACACTCGGCTTGGTGGATTTGTCAGTTTCATCGACTTCGGCCCGACAGTGCTGCATCTGGCCGGCCTTGAGATCGACAACCGGCTCGACGGCACCCCGTTCCTCGGCCCGAACGTCTCTGCCAAAGACCTCGCTGCCCGCGACGAGGCGTTCGGGCACGCGGACCGTTTTGATGAAAAATATGACCACGTACGAACCCTCCGCAAAGGGCGTTATACGTACATCCGCAACTACCAGGGCTTCTATCCCGACGGTCTCCAGAACAACTACAGGTACCGAATGCTGGCCTTCCAGGAATGGCGGTCACTGCACAAGACCGGGGCACTCAACACCGCCCAGAAACAATTTTTTCTCCCTCGCCCCGCCGAACAACTCTTCGACATCCAAACCGACCCGCACCAGGTCAAAGATCTCTCTTCCGAACCCGGCCATCGGAAGGTTCTGTTGGATCTGCGTAACCGGCTCCGAAAGAAGGTCGTCGAGATCAACGACCTGAGCTTCTACCCAGAAAGCCACCAGGTCCGCGACATGCTCGACGACCCGATTGGCTTTGGCGCGGCGCACCAAGACGAAATTGCCCAACTGCGGGACATTTCTGACCTGGCACTGGCCCCTCCGACCACCGCATTGCGCAAACTCAAAGCCCATCTTCTCTCAAAGAATCCCTGGCATCGTTACTGGGCCTGCCAGTCAGCCTCTCTCATCGGCGCTCCCGCAAGAGCGGTCTCCGTCGAGATCGCGGCATGTCTCACTGACCCGCACCCGATGGTCCGGCTCCGGGCGGCCGAATGCCTGGCCATCCTTGACACCACCAGCAATCCTGACCCACTGCCGGTCCTTTACGACGTACTGAACACCGTCCCCTCCGAAACCGAGGCCCTGCTGGTACTCAATACCTTCGTCTATCTCCGTGACCATCGCGGCCTGACAATCGACACAACGCGTCTCCGACCGCGTTTTACCGGTGGCCAGGTGGCACGACGGCTGGACTATTTCCGACGTCGCCCCGTCAAGTAGCACCTGCCTGTTCGCATTGCTGTGTCCATTTCCCGATGCGGCCGATCACCTGTCCGACTTCCGGGAATCGGCCAGGATGCATCAGAAAACCATGCAGCATCCCGGGGACGCATTCTCGCAGAACACTCACGCCGGCCTCTTGCAGGCGGTCGGCATAGGCTTCGCCCTCATCTCGCAACGTGTCGTATTCTGCCGTCACAACGAACGTCGGAGGCAAATTCGCTACCGACTCAGCCTGCAATGGTGACGCCAACGGCTGTGATGCGTCTTGCTCGCCCATATAGTTCTGCCAAAACCACGCCATCGCCTTGCGTGTGAGTCCGTATCCTTCTGCCATGTCCAGGTAGGAACGGGTATCCAAATTGCGGTCGGTGACTGGATAGAGCAGGATCTGGCAGTCAACCCGCGATGCGGCACTGTCGCGAGCATTCAACGCCACAACCGCAGCGAGGTTCCCCCCCGCGCTATCACCAGCCACGCCGGTAATCCCGTCGACACCCCAGGTGCCGCGGCACGCCACCGCCCATTCCAGTCCTGCGACACAATCCTCAACAGGTGCGGGAAAAGGGGATTCCGGCGCCAGCCGGTAATCGACCGACACCACCACCGCGTTACACGCATTGGATAATTGGCGACACAGATTCTCGTGCGTCTCGATGCTCCCGATCACCCAACCTCCACCGTGAAAGAAGACCAGGAGGTTGAGCGGTCCGGCCCCGCCGTGACGCGGATGATATCTGCGAACCCGCACCGAACCACCGCGACCGTCGAACTCCTCGTCCACAATCTCCCCCACCACTTCCAACGGCTCTTCCGGAGCCACCAGCCGTTTGCGAGCCTCTTCGAGTGTCTGTGTTTGGATCGGAGGCAAAGCCAGTTGCTCCAATTCGTCCAGCAAGCGACGTGATTCGGGGTGCAACGTCATCTCAAAGATCACTCTCTATCTGGCAAACGATTTTTGCGGATCAGATTCGAAGAACCACCACGCATGACCGCACGCTATCGGACGATATGCGATATGGCCAACATCCCGGTAATCTAGGAGGGCAAGGCCTGGGAGTCCAACATGCGTCACACCGTCGTCATCGCCTGTCTTCTTTTCACGTCGCCCGTCTTCGGTCAAACCACGCCACCCGTTCCATCTGAGGCGCCACCTCGTCCGAAGGTGACTTACCGTCAACACCAGAACCTGATGGTCGTTCGCAACAAAGCCGGAGACGCGAGGCCTGTCCGATCACTGAAAGACTGGCGTATCCGCCGTCAACATATCCTCAGCGGGTTGCAACAGGTCATGGGTCAACTCCCGGACCGCGAGTCCCGAGTTCCACTGGACGTGCGGATCTCCGAGACCGTCCAATTGGGCGCGATCACCCGCCGCAAGCTCACGTTCCGCAGCGATCGGAGCGGACGAGTGGCCGCCTACCTGTTTTTGCCGGCACATGTCACACCCGCCCGCCGCCATCCAGCCATCCTCTGCCTTCAACAAACCAACCGTGTGGGAAAACTGGAAGCCGCAGGCCTGGCTGGCAATCCGGACCTGGCTCACGCCGTTCACCTGGCGAGAAGAGGCTACGTCACGCTGGCTCCCGATTACCCCGGTTTCGGCGAGTCCACGTTCGACTTTTCGTCACGTCACGGATACGCAAGCGGAACCATGAAAGCGATTTGGGACAACATCCGCGCCGTCGACCTGTTCACCACACTAGACAGAGTTGACCCTGCCCGAATTGGCGTGATCGGACATTCACTGGGTGGGCACAACGCTATCTTCACGGCGGCGTTCGAACCACGGATTCGCGTGATCATTTCCAACTGCGGTTTCACCCGTTTTCACAAGGACGACGTTCCGTCGTGGACCGGTCCGCGGTACATGCCTCGAATCCGTTCGCACTTCGGTAACAACGCCGACCGCCTGCCATTCGATTTCCCTGAGATCATCGGGACCTTCGCGCCCAGGCCATTTCTTGCGATTGCTGCTCGAGGCGACACTGACTTTGACTACACCGGTGTTCTGGATTCTGTTGACGCCGCCCGACCGGTCTATGGTCTCTTCGCAGCCCGCGCCCGGTTGCAAGCGGCTTACCCCGGTATCGGCCATTCGTTTCCCCCATCGTCGCGACAACTGGCCGACAGGTTTCTGGACCGCCACCTGAAACATTCTCCACACCAGCCGAGGAATTGACCCTCGTCATTCGTTTGGACTCCCCACCGTGACATTCCTCACGAAGGATTCGTAGAATCCCTACCACAGAGGCCCCTTACCTGACTTTGACTCCCACGGGAAACAACGGTCATGACATCTCCAACTCGCCGCAACTTTCTGCAGGCCACCTCAACTGCAGCCGCCTCTCTGTCCCTCGCCTCCTACGTTCACCACGCCGGCGCAGCAGATGCCAAAAAGCCTCTGTCCGTGGCACTGATTGGGTGCGGGGGACGCGGATCGTACCTCGCCGGTGTCTTTCAGTCGAACCCCGGAGTAAGCCTGTCCTGGGTCTGCGATGTAGACACGGGCCGACTGAAACGA
This sequence comes from Planctomycetaceae bacterium, assembly GCA_002724315.1. Lineage (GTDB taxonomy): Bacteria > Planctomycetota > Planctomycetia > Planctomycetales > Planctomycetaceae > UBA8437. The sequence goes on from PBOJ01000060.1 coordinate 4,646, forward strand.
GGCCAAAAACTGGCTCGTGAAAAAGTCAAAACGAGCGACGACATCCGAAAAGTCCTTGCTGATGACACGCTGGATGCCGTCATCGTCGCCACCCCGGATCATTGGCACTCGCCAGCGGCCATCCTCGCCTGCGAGGCCGGAAAACACGTCTACGTCGAAAAGCCGTGCTCCCACAATGTTCGGGAGGGCCGCCTGCTTGTCGAAGCGGCACGTCGCAACAAACGGGTTGTCCAGCACGGAACCCAGGTGCGCAGCACCACGATGATGATCGATGCGGTCAAGTTGCTCCGCGATGGCATCATCGGCGACGTCAAGGTCTGCAAAGCCTGGAACATCCAGCGACGGGGCAACATCGGCAAGGGCAAGCCCGGCAGCCCTCCGACCACGCTTGACTACGACAACTGGGTCGGCCCGGCCGAGTTCATCCCATACCAGGCGAACCGAACGCCGTCGGGGTGGCACTGGTGGTACCACTTCGGCACCGGAGACATGGGGAATGACGGTGTCCACGACATCGATTACGCCCGATGGGGCTTGGGTGTCGACAAACATCCGTCGATGGTGTCGGCCTCTGGCGGCAAGTTCTTCTTCGATGACGACCAACAGTTCCCGGACACCCAGCAAGTCGCTTTCCAGTACCCCGGCAGCGGAGCAACTGGCGACCAGAAACTCCTGATGTACGAGCAGCGGCTCTGGTCGACGAACTACCCTCACAATGTCGACAGTGGTGCCGAGTTCTACGGAACCAAGGGACAAATGTTTCTCAGCCGCCGCGGAAAAATTGCCGTCTACGGAGAGAGGAATCGACGGATCGATGTGAAGGTCGTTCCCGAGGCACAGAACGCCGAAAAACACGTCAGGAACTTTCTGCACTGTGTGAGGACCGGCCAGGTCCCCAACGGCGACATCGAACTGGGACACCTGACCACGTCGCTTTGCCACTTGGGCAACGTCGCCACCCGGCTGGGTCGGTCATTCCGATTCGACCCCGACACCGAACGCGTGCTCGGCGATGCTGAAGCCGACAACCTTATGTCACGCCCTTACAGAAACCACTGGGGACGCCCCAAGGGAGCCTGATGCACCGCCTTATTCCTCTTTGCCTTGTCGCGATTGCCTTTTGGCCTGCTCCGAAAGCAGTGGGCAAAGACCGCCCGAACATCCTGTTCATCTACACCGATGATCAATCGTACCGAACAGTCAGTTGCTACCCCGAGGCCTACAAGTTCGTCAACACTCCCAACATCGACGCCCTGGCCAAACGAGGGGTCCGGTTCACCCACGCCTACATTGGCACCTGGTGTCTGCCTTCACGGGCTGCCCTGCTCACCGGCCACCATCCCTACGGTGTCAAGTCGCTGAAAATGGAGGGCAAGTACCCCGGCAGCACCTACGACCCCAAACAAGCCCCGTTCTGGCCATCGGTGTTCCGCAAGAATGGTTACCAGACTGCCCAGATCGGAAAGTGGCACACCGGAACCGACACCGGTTTTGGCCGAGACTGGGACTACCAGGTTGTCTGGAATCGCCCCAGACATCCAGACAACTCGGGCAACTACTTTTACGACCAGTTGATCGAAACCAACGGTGGCAAAGCAAAGCTCACAAAAGGGTATTCAACCGACAATTACACCAAGTGGGCGGTGAACTACATTCGCGGTGCCAACCGTCAGGCGGATAAACCCTGGTACCTCTGGCTGTGCTACGGAGCCGTCCACGGCCCCTTCACGCCCGCCAAAAGGCACCTGAACATCTACCCCGGCATCCGGGTCCCCACGCCCAAGGACATCTTTCCTCCGCGGCCAGGCAAGCCCGATTACATGCAAAGGATCGAGTACTGGGTCAAAGACGCGAACGGTCGCCCCGAGTTGAAAGGCGGAAGTTTTGGCGGCCAGACGGTCGAAGGCACCAGGGGGATCCATGGCAACACGTTGACCGACTGGGTTCGACAGTATCACCAGGGCGTCCGCGCCCTGGACGAGTCAGTCGGCACCTTGATCCAGACACTCAAAGCCACCGGCCAGTACGAGAACACCCTTGTCGTGTTTACTGCGGACCAGGGTTTTGGTTGGGGACAGCACGGATTCTGTCGCAAGATCGCCCCCTATGACGGAACCATACGGTCGCCGCTGATCGTCAGCATGCCCGGCCGGGTTCCCGAGGGAGAGGTCTGCCGGCACCCGGTAGCCGGCGTGGACCTGGTCCCGACGTTCTTCGAGTTCGCTGACATCGAACTGCCATGGAAGATGCACGGGCACGACCTGACCAAACTGCTGAGAAAACCGGGGGCGAGATGGTCCCATCCGACCCTGACCATCTACACGCAGCGGAAATACGGGGACGACACCAACGCGATCCCGCCCAACTCATCACAGCTCGACAGTGGTGGCGTCCCTTGGTGGGTTTCACTGGCCAAGGGCCGGTACAAGTACATCCGCACAATGGAAGACAACCAGATCGAGGAACTCTACGACCTGATCTCCGACCCGGACGAACTCAACAACCTTGCTCTCGACCCGGCCCACTCAGGCCGACTCTCTCGGTTCCGGCGCAACACGATCAAAGAACTGAAACGGACCAAGGCCGGCCTCGTCAATCAATTGCCCCCGGTTCGAATCGCACACCAGTAACCAGCCGAACCAGAATGATCATCGCGGCAATTCGCACGCTCGCATTGCTCTCGCTGGCCCTGCTCGTTGCACCTGACCTGGCTGCTGGCCCCGTTCCGTTCAAGGTGACCACTCGTCCATCTGTCCAATCCGATCGCATGGGCGGTGTTGATCACCCCGACCGCAACACACTCCTGGCCATGCACCGCCGCCAAGTGAGTGGAAACCAGAGGCTTATCGGCTACCTGGAGACCTCTCCGAACGCAGGCTCATCAGATAGGCCGTCACGTCGGCCACCTGTCCCGGTGTCAACAGTCGCTCAAACGAGGGCATTGGTGACACTTTCTGGCTGATTCGCTCATCGACAGATCCCTTCGGCACGACCACCGTCCGACCATTGGGCTGCAGCAAAGTCAACGTGGCTCCCGTCTCACTGGCCAGGATGCCCGTGAGTGTCTTTCCCTCGTCGGTAACGATCAACAGCATCGTGAATCCCTCTTTGATCTCGACGCTGGGATCCAGAATCGACGTCACGACCTTCGTAGGGTCGGCCTGTTTGAGCAGACTGGCCAGATCAGGACCGAAGCCGGGAGGTTGTTTCGTATCCGTCCGGTGACACTTCGCGCATCCAGCACCACCGGTGGAAAAAAACAGTGCTTTCCCTCGCTCGGCCTTTCCACGGGACAGCAACGGCAGGACGGATTTCACCGTGGTCTGCTTCTCCAGGCGAGGAAGTCCAGCCGGGCGAATGATGACCAGGAAGTTTGACTTGTTTCCGTCCAAGCCATCATCGGTATTCCCGCCAATCACAATCCGTCCTGCCGGACACTTGCGTTCAAACAGCCGGAAGGTGGCATCACTGGTACTGACCATGATGTTGGTCCTGCGAAACTGCTGTTTCTTCTTCCCCCGCATCCAACCCGGAGGACGGGAGACCCGTGTGTCGTGACCAAGATACAACGTCACCGGGATAACCGTATCGATATTGAGAAACTCGTCACCCCTGGAGGATGCATCTTCGTTGGCCGTTTGAACAATCAACGAACCCGCAAAGCCGGAGGGGATGTCTTTGAACGCATACGAACGATCGGTGTATGCCAATCGCCCCTTCTGCAGGCCGCCGTCGACGATCCGATACGCCCGGCCACTGCGTGCCCTTGCGGCAATCACACCACTGCGGCTCGCAGCCTCACTGATGGAAATTCGCGTGAATCGATATTCGCCGACAGGGCCAACCCGTTGTTCTCCGACAAACACCGCCAACTTCAGCACCAGGCTGCGAGAGAACACACGAGCCCCACCCCATCTGGGAGACCGCATCGTCGGCACCGTGCCGTCGACGCTGTAATACACCACCCCCGGCTTGACACCGGCCTCTACCGTCACTTTCACGCGGTCGCGAAACTCTCCGCCAGCCGGATTGACTCGCACCAACGGGCTGCCCGCCCCTCGGGCCATCCACAGGGCCGCCACGCCCCTGACTCTTGCATCGCCATCCTTGAGCAACGGCTTCACAGCCACGGCGTCGACCGCGTGATCTTCCGCTAACGCCAACAGGGCAGCCAGGCGGACCCCACCTTCCCGTTGTGCCAACGTCGTCCGCAACGCCGCCTTGGTCATCAACTGCCGCATCGCCTGCCAGCCCACATAAAAGACAGTCCGATCGCGTTCGACTTTCATCCGCTGCAGTAGCGTCGGCAACTTGGCCAGATCGTGGCTGCGCCGCACTGCCAGAACGGCTGCCATCCGCACTCTCGCCTCGGAATCGTTCAGTGCTTTTGACACAGCCTCCGGCAGTGGACGGTTCCTTCCAGTGAGTCGCACCCGATGGGATAGAATTCGCAGGGCCTGCACCCGAAGTGTGGTCGGCCGGCCCGGCCTGACCCATTCGACAACACGGCCATCGATCGAGCGATCGCTCAGTCCGATCCGGCCCAGCGCCCAGGCCGCCCACGTACACACTCTCTCCGACACCTTCTCGCGATCCACAGTTCGAGCAAGGCGATCGACGACCGCTGAACCACGTCGGATCAACTCCTCCTGCAAATCGACGCGCCTCGCTTCAATCGAACTCCCCAATCCGTTGATCAACGTCTCGGGCGCCAGCCTCGCCAGGTCGGACAGCATCGGCTGCACGTCGCGGCCTCGGTCACCCCATGTCACGCGGAACACGCGGCCTTCGTTGATTTGCCGGCCCTGCTTGTCCAGCACCGCACCATAGGCGGTCCCCCAGCCCAGGATGTACAGGCATCCGTCCGGTCCCACCTCGACATCCGTTGGCTTGAAGAGCGACTTGCCTCCGCGAACAAATTCTCGCCACTGGCCTCCTTCGGGTTCAATCAGAGCCCCGCGCCAACCTGGCCGGTAATAATAGGTGGTTCGCCTCAACCAGTCATTGAAGAACCACACCTTCCGAAACGGTTCGGGAAAGTGTGGGTCGTCGTAAAAGGTGATTCCTGTACCGGACCCGTGAAACACAGGGCCGGTGATACGCGATGTCGGAAGGTGGGCCTCCCCACTCCAGTGCGAACTCCACGGATGCCCCCAACCGTAATGAGACCCAAAGAAAGGGTTGAAGACTCGATCGCCTTCGTTCTGATCGTTGTCGGTGCCCTGGAAATTGAACCCGCTGTCGTAGGCAATATCCCAGGGGTTGCGGAATCCTCGCGACACAATCTCCAGGTTCTTTCCGCCATCATCACAAACCAGAACGCCCCCCTCTCGCCCCCAGTCATCAGCGGGATCGTGGTAGTTCTTTTCGTAATCCTCTGGCCCGGATACACGCGGCGCGGGAAAACTCGGCGAGTTCTTCGGAGACCGGACGCCCCAGAGTTCGCGGAAGGGCAGGGGGGCCAGCCGCCCCGGGCGAGTCAATCCCTTGGAATTGCCCTTCGACATGTACATCCGGCCGTCGGGCCCCCAATGCAGTCCGTGAAGACCGTGCTCAAGATTTCCAAGGTCTGTGTAAAGGCGGGTGTACCGGTCGGCCACATCATCGCCGTCCAGGTCGCGAACAACGGTCAGATCTGGCGAGTTGGCGATCCACAGGTCGCGACCATGCCACGCCATTCCCTGGATGCTGTTAAAACCCGTCGCAAAGACGTGACGCTTGTCATAGACACCGTCGTTGTCGCTGTCGGTGAGAATGTACACGCTGTCACCAGGCGTCTCCGGCCTGGGACTTCGGTACTGCGGGCCCATCCCAATGCACATCCGGCCCTGGGCGTCAAAGACCATCGCACACGGATTGCGAACCAGCGGTTCTCTGGCAACCAGCGAGATCCTGAACCCATCTGGAACAGTGGGCATATCTTCGCCGCGGAGGACAACGGGAGAAACCATCATCGCCACCAGCAGCACTGTCAGTTCCCACATCGGACGTGTCATCGTACCCGCCGTCGGTTCTTGAACTCGATCTGGACCAACCCCTTGGGTTTTTGTCGCGCCGTGGACACTCGCTCCCGCAGCAGGCCGGACAACCCCTTTTGGGTAGCCGCCATTTCCTCTCGGTCCGCCAGGTTGACGAGTTCCTCAGGGTCTTCGTAGCGATCGTACAACTCGGCCCCTCCGGCTCCGTCCTGTCCCCATTCAGTGTACCGATACCGAGCCGTCCTCAGGCTGTACCCCGACGAGTACTGTGTCAAAGCCGAAGACCGAATCGCCCTGGACGGTTTGACCAGCGCAGGAGCCAGGCTGAGACCGGTAACGGTCCCCGGTGTTTTCAGTTCACACAGGTCAGCCAGCGTCCGATAAAAGTCCACCATTTCAACGGGATGACGATGAGTGGTTCCTCGTGCCGTCACTCCTGGCCCGGCAATCACCAACGGAACCCGGTCCGAATTCTCGAACAAAGTCGTTTTCTGATAGTGCCCGTGCTCACCCATGTGGTAACCGTGATCGGAGGTGAACAGGACCACGGTGTTCCTGTCGAGGCCTGTCTGCTTCAGAGCCTTGAGGATCCGACCGATCTGGGCGTCGGCAAAGGTGATCGACGCGTAATAAGCCTGGATGGCTTCACGAGCCAGCTTTTCGGGCAGATTGACCTGGTCACGCTTTCTGAGAATCGTCTGCCGTGCCGCCATCGGAAGCGTGTCAAAGTACCCTTCGGGAACCTTCGGGACCTGGATAGACTTTACCGGGTACATATCGAAGTACTTCCTGGGCGCCACATAGGGCGTGTGTGGCCGGTAGAGACCGACGGCCAAGAAGAATGGCCTGCCGGTTTTGGCGTGGTCCTTCAGGCGTTCGACAGCCAGCGTCGCGGCGATTCCGTCGGTCTGCTCCTCGTCAGTCCCCTCAGCAGCCAACCAACTCAGCGTTCCACCGAACTGTCCTTTGCGGAGGCTGAAGATTTTCGATTCCTCGTCGACGTCTCGGCCACGAGGATTGAACGTCTGATTCCACGAATAGGGATCATCATGACCGCTGGTGCCGATGTGTTTCGGGACGTTGTAGTGGTACATCTTCCCGATCCGGGTCGCAAAATACCCATTGCGCCGGAACATCTGCGGCATGGTCACCACATTGGGAATGTGCTCGCGAATGTAGATGGCATTGCGTCGAACCAGGGTCTGGTCAGGGTACATCCCGGTCAGAAATGACGCTCGACTCGGACCGCAAAGCGGGAACTGGCAAAACGCGCTCGAAAAGAGAACGCCGCGGCTGGCCAACCGGTCGATGTGTGGAGTTTTGACCTGCGGATGGCCATAGCAGCCCACGTCGCAATTCAGATCGTCACAGACCAGGAAAAGGACGTTAGGCCGTTTTCGCTCCGGCCCATCGGCACGGCAGGCTCCAACGATGAATCCAGCCAAAAGCAGCCCGGCCAACAATCGGCCACTCGAATCGCTCATCGCCTTCATTGCACTCCCCTCAACGACGTTCCTGCGGCGTCGAACAGTTGTCACCGACCCGGCATTCCGATGTCAAGCCGCCGGTCACCGCCTCACTTTCCGTCCAGCGACAGATCACGGCGGACCGATTCCAGCCCGTCTATCAATTCGACCATCGATTGATGCCGCTCGGCCGGATCTTTTGCGATGGCCTTGAGGACGATGGACTCCAGGGACTCGGGGATCCCTCGTTCGGGAGCGGACTCCCGAAGCGACTGCGGTTCATCGTGCAAGATATTCTCGAAGGTCTGCCGCACCGTTCGGCCCCGAAACGGTTCTCGCAATGCGAGCATTTCGTAAAGGACCACGCCCATGCTGAACACGTCGGACCGCTCGTCAATCGAGTGCTTGCCCAGGACCTGTTCCGGCGACATGTACAGTGGGGTTCCCGGCCGCTGTCCGACACGCGTGAGCGGCGAAAGCTCCTGGTCCAATTCGGTGTCGAGCACGGGAGTGCCCAGTCCGTCGACAACCGGATCGGTTGCTCCCCACACCTTGGACACACCCCAGTCCAGCACAATCACCTCGCCGAACTCACCCACCCAGATATTTTCCGGTTTCAGGTCACGGTGCACCACGCCGTGCGCGTGTGCGTAAGCACAGGCCTGGCACGCCTGCACGGCGATGTCGACCAACCGCCCGGTCGGAAACTGTTCCACCGTGACGTTGTCCGCCCAACTGAGCCGTTGCAGGACCTTGAACAGGTCCTCGCCCGCGATGCATTTCATCGTAAAAAACAGCCACCCGTCCTCGTGCCGCCCGATCTCATAAACCGGCACGGTATTGGGATGCTGTAGCTGAGCGGTGACGCGTGCCTCGCGCAGAAATCTCCGGCGTTCGTCTGGATCGTCGGCACAATCCGGCAACAACGTCTTCATGGCCACCCGTCGCCCCATGAGCGTGTCCCAGCACGCACGCAACTCGGCCTTGGCTCCCCGGGCGATCGGCTGAAAATCCCGATACTTGGCTGCACCAACGGGAAGATCGTCGGGAAGATCCGGATCTGTCGACGCCAATACGATCCGCGGAAATGGGTCGGATCTGTCGGACATGAGTATTTACGTGCGAGGCCCTGGGGCGGGACGGGCCTGTCGCCCGTACTCCGCAGGTTTCCCTAGAATCCGGCCAGTCGCGTGTCGGCATCGCCGAAACGAGGCAATTTCACACCCAGACCATCCATGATCGAGAGATACAAGCTGCACAGTTTCCGGTTCTCGTCACCCTTTTCCAGATAATCAAGCGCGCGGCCCGTCCGGATCGCTCCGTCCAGACCACCAACCTGGATCAAGGGCACCTTCTTCGAATCGTGCGCGCTGCCCGACCACATGTTGTTGATGAACAACAGGCACGAGTGATCCAGCACCGTCCCGTCCCCTTCGGGCATCGCGTCGAGTTTCTTGGCCAGGTAGGCCAATTGGCTGCAGTAGTAACGTGAGACCCGTTCGTACGCGTCGGAATTGTCGTAATGGGAGGACGTGTGGTGATTGCGCCTCACGTCCAGGAACGGATAAAACAACCCCGAAATGTCACGGCACAGCAACAGTGTGGCCACCCGCGTCTTGTCTGTCTGGAACGCCAAGGCGATCACGTCACACATCAATCGCATGTGCTCCCGAATGTCCTCGGGAAGTCCGTCATCGGGACGGGGCATGGCCACAAGTGGCTTGTTCGCCTTGCCGGCATTCTTTTCGGCCCGGTCCTTGAGTTTCCTGACCCGTTCAATCCGTCGCTCGATCTCCCGCACGCTGGTCAGATACTCATCGAGCTTCGCCCGGTCAGCAAAGCTGGCCCTCAGCCTCAACCCCGACGCTTCCGAACGCACCCGGTCCAGGATGCTCTGCGTCCGCCGGCTGCCCCTGTTGTCAAACAGGCTGTCAAAAGCCAATGACGGGTACACTTCCATTGGAACCGGCGCGGTCACATCCCGCCACGAGATGTGCGAACTGTAGGCCATCGAGAAGTTCGTCTCGTGATACCCCGTGATCGGCTGTTCACAGCCCAGCACAAGACTTGGCTGGATCGTCTGATCCTCGAACCGGCGGGCCACTTCCTGGTCCATACTGACGCCGCCGCGGATCACCGCTCCTTTCTGCAGTGAGACCCCAGAGAGAATGTTGCCGGTTTGGCCGGGATGAATGCCCACGCCGGTCGCGTTCTTGTTGAACAGCCCATGTATGACGTTGACCTTGCCGCGAACCGGATCCAGTGGTTTCAGGCTCTTGCCAAGCTCCAGTCCCGAATCGGTCTCGCGCCCCCACCAGTGCAACGGGTTCACGCCGTTAGCCATGAACAAGGCTGCGAACCGTTTCGGATATGGACTCCCGGCCTTCTGGGCGGGAGCGGCCAATGTGGGAATCGACTCGAGCCACGGAAGCGCCATCGTCACGCCGGCACCGCGGAGGAAAGCACGTCGCTGCGATCGCATCGCTTCAACACTCATCGTGTCGACACTCCAACCCAAGGCCTGGACGTTTCGCCCGTACTATAGCAGAGTCGGTCCGGAGGACATCGGCAATATCCGACGCCTGGCCGCGTCATCGCGACACCCGGAACTCCCGATCACGTTTTTCGAGAAATTGCCGACTCAAAACGATCTGCTCGACAAGCCCTCGGATTCGATAACCATCCTTCACCAGCATTGATTTCATCGCCTCGACTCTTCGCCGGTCTGAAAGCATCAAACGGCGGCCGAGTGCATAGGCAAACAGCCGTCGCACAACGTTTTCGACGAACTGTTCACGACGTTTTTCCACCAGGTGTTGCCGCAAACCTTCCAGTCCTGCGCCTCGCCCTCCCCCCGGAAACTCTGCGCGATTATCCACAGACCGACCGCCCCCATCCTTTGTTCGTCGCTCACCTACTGGCCCATAGCCCTCGAACACGAGGCCGAACGAATCGAAACGGGCATGACACGCAGCACAAGCGGCAACTTTCCGATGACGCACAAGCAATTCCCGAAGCGTCACATCACCCAGGTCCGCCTCGTCAGAAGGAAGGTCTGGGACCTTCGGCGGAGG
>PBOJ01000061.1 GCA_002724315.1 Planctomycetaceae bacterium
ATTTCGGTGCCCAAGAACAACGAGGGCAAGAACTGGAACCAGGGATGGGAGGGCATGTCCTACCGGCAGAAGGTGCCGACCAAGCCGTTCACGACATACACGATGTCGATGAAGGTGCTGAACAAGGACGCCGAGGCCCTGGGCGATTACGCGTTTCTCTACGCGATGGCCGGGGAACACCGGCAGAACGAGGCGTTTGCCACGATCCGCTTCGAGGAAAAGCCGACCGGAAAGTGGCTCGAAAAATCCCTGGTGTTTCAGACCGGTCGCCACTCGCACTACACGGTGTTGAGCATCGAGACCCGCTGGAACATCGGCACACTCTATATCGATGACGTGCGTCTCGAAGAAACCGGAACTCTGGAACTGGGTCCTTGGGATCAGCCGGTGTCGATGAACCGGCTGCTGCCGGTCAAACACAAGTTCGACCGGCCGGACACCGCCGGGGTGGTGAAACGGTTCACGGCCCATCATGCCGCCTCGGAGAAACGGTATCGCGGCAACGGGGCCTGGGAGAGCCGGGGCACGCTGTCCGGAAAACCCGGCGGCGAAAAGCAACCACCGGACCTGCGGGCCACCTACCAGCGGGTCGAGGGATACCTGGGAGCGTACGCCCACACCGGTCGGAAGATCTACCTGCAACGTGCCATCGAGGGAGCCGAACACCTCACCAGGGTGCAGCAGGAGAACGGGATCATCGGTGACGCGTATTACAGTTCCGGCCAGGCCGGCGTGGCGCTGATCCACACCTGGCAGAAGACCGGGAACAGGAAGTTTCTCGATCCGGTCAAGCGGGTGGTCGGCCACTTCAACAAAGTCGAGCCGTCCTGGAACTACAACTACAACATGATGCTGACCGAAGCCGCCCTGGCCTGGGCCAAGTCAACGGACAACTTCGAGTCGGTCTCGAACAGGCTCAAGACGGAGATGCTGCAGAGCACTCTTCGCGAGCAGCGTCCATGGGGTGGCTGGGCAGGACACAACTCTCGGATCGGCTACCACTGCGCCAACATGTCGGCTTTGTGCCGGTTGCACGAGACACTGCCCGAAACGAAACCGTTCGATGACAAGAGAGCGATTCTCCGGCGCCACGTCATCGCCGCACTGAACCGGATGATCCGCGAACAGGTGCCCGCGGGGGGCTTCCCCTTCAACCATGGTCAGCCCGGCACGGCACGGCAGAATTCCGGCATTGTCCCCGCGCTGATCCACGTGCACGAGACGTTCGGCTTCGAACAGGCCCGGCAACTGCTCTATGGGCAGATGACCTACCTGAGCACCGACGCCTGCGGCAAGTACTACTGGCTGCCCAGGAACCGCAACCACCTCGAGATGTCACTGCTGCACTCCGAGGGCCTGTACCTGGAATGGGCCAGGAAACACCCCGGGTAGAACGGGGCGGCCTACAGGTTGTGCAGCAGGCCGCGCATGTAGCCGACGGCGAACGAAATGTACTGCTTGGGCAGGCGGCCCTCACCGGTAATCCCGACCGGGTGATCGAAATCGATCACGCCGTCGTAACCGACCGCGTCCAGGGCCCGCACGACCTGGCCCATCTGCATGTCACCGTCGTCGACGAAGACCTCCGAGTAGCCGCGGTTGTCGGGCAACGTACCGCGGACGTTCCGGAAGTGAACGTGGAACAGTTGCTTCTTCTTCCCGAAGTGCTCGATCCCCTTCAACACGTCTTCACCGGATTCGTAACGCGTTCCACAACAGAACGTGATTCCGTTGTTGGCGCTGGGCACCTCCGAGAACAAGCGGTCGAAGTCACTGTGACGACACAGGATCTGTGGACTGCCAACGAAGTTGTGCAACGGCGGATCGTTGCCGTGCATCGCCACCTTGGTCTTGGATCCGTCCACGATCGGGATCACCTGGCGGTAGATGTTCAACAATCCCTTCCACAACTGGTCACTGGTCACCTTGTACTTCGGCTTCAGGCCCAGGGACTGAACCCGGTCGAGATCGAAATGAAGGTACTGGTACCCGCCTCGACCGCGGCGTCGAATCCAGCGATTGTTGTCATTGGCCAGGTGCAGACGCGCCTGGCAAGCCTGGATCCCGTAGACGGGGATCTCGAAATCGACCAGCAACTCGGCCATCCGCTTCAACTTGTCGATTTCCTTCTGGCCTTCGGGTCGAGCCAGGTGCGCGTTGAGGTAGAACGGCCCCAGCGAATTGGCACGTTCGATCTTCAGGCCCAGCCCGCCAAGCCGATCCACAAGTGTCTTGAGGGCCTTGCGGGTGAACTCACCGTGCTCGGCGTACCCCTCGATCATGTCGAGCGTGATGTCGACGTAGTCGACACCGATCTGTTTCAGGTACCGCAGATCGTTGTCGTTTTCGCTCTTCATCCACGACTGATTGACACGTGTGCCAATGCGAATCTTCGTCTTGGGCCGTGGACCGGCTTTCGCCTCCACGGCATTGGCCAACCGATCCGTTCCACTCGCGGCCAGCCCGGCCGCCCCCAGTGCCGCGGTGCGGACGAATCCGCGTCGGGTCGACCGCGTCGGCTCCACGGCCTGCTCGGTCCCATCGTGGTCGCGTTGGTTCATCATCTTCGCTCCCCTCAAATTCCCCACCTGACGGCTCGACATCATAACCGCCCCGGACAAGAATTGGACAATGTGGTGCTGGCTGCCCACTGTCACCTCCGGCACCGCAGTTCCAGTTCACCCGACCCCGATCAAACTCACCGTCATGCCCGACCCGACCAAAGTCTTCCAGATCGCCCGGCTGCCCCAGACCCTGGTGATCGTACCACAGGGGGCGACGCTGAAATTCCAGTACACCGATGTGCACCTGGAATCCAACGAGCTCTTTCGAATCATCGACGAACCGCAGCTCAAGAATGTCCTGATCGATCTCGGGGCCGTCACCTACATCGACTCGATCATCATCAGTTCGCTGCTCCGCGTGCTGACCAAGTCACGTCAGTTGGGAGGCAAGGGTGTCTTCTGCTGTGCCAGCAGCGAAGTACAGGAAGTGCTCAGTTGCATCCAGATCGGCCGTCTGTGGCCGCTGTTCGAAACCCGCGAAGAGGCCCTGGCGGAAGTCGAACCCGAAGAGGGTGCCGAGTGACCGACGGAGATCGGCCACCCGATGACCGGACCATGGAGACGGTTGGGGTCTACCCGTCGATCACCGAGGCATCGATCGTCCGTGGCCGACTCGACCAGGCCGGCATCCGCTCGTGGATGCAGGAAGAACTGACCGCCGGACAGCTCTTCCAGGTCGGTACAGCCCTGGGTGGCGTCAAGCTGCAGGTCGCCGACAGCGATCTGCAGCGAGCCCGTGAATTGATCGCCAACGAGCCGTCAAAGGAAACCACCGGGGCCGCGTGGACGTGCCCGCGATGCGGCAGCGACGTCGATGCCGGTTTCGAGATCTGCTGGAGTTGCCAGGCAATGCGAGTTGATCAACCCGACTAATACTCGTTGTCGGCAGCCGTCTCGCCTTCGAAACCCTTGAATTCGCTCTTGACCACCTGACGAACCTGCCGCCCGTCGATCTCCTCGCGCAATCTCGCCACTGCCTGATCGACAGGCATCATACCCAGGTCGCCATCGATCCGATCCCGCAACGCGACCGAACCTTCGGCAGCCTCCTTGTCGCCCACCACGGCCATGTAGGGAATCAGTTCCAGCTGCGCGTCGCGGATCTTCGACTGCACCTTGGCACTCCTGAGGTCCGTCGTCGCCCGGAACCCGGCCGCCTGCAACCGCTCGGTCACCTGTCCCGCGTACTCGGCGTGCCGATCCTCGCTGATCGGCAGCACCCGCACCTGTTCGGGAGCTAGCCACAACGGGAACGCCCCCGCGAAGTGTTCGATCAGCATCCCGACAAAACGTTCCATCGAGCCGAACGGTGCCCGGTGGATCATCACCGGACGGTGCGGACGGTTGTCGGAACCAATGTAATCGAGGTCGAAACGTTCGGGCAGGTTGTAGTCCAGTTGCACCGTGCCCAGTTGCCATTCGCGTCCGATGCAGTCGCTGACCATGAAATCGGCCTTGGGCCCGTAAAAGGCCGCCTCGCCGGCACACTCCTCGTAGTCCAGACCCGTCTCCTCCAGCACGTTCCGCAGGCTTCGCTCGGCCAGGTCCCAGTTCTCCTGGCTGCCCACGTACTTGTCACTGCCGGTTTCACGCAGCGAGAGCTGCACGCGATAGTCGTCGAGTCCGACCGAGGCGAGCACGAACTTGACCAGTTCGAGCGTCTCGCGAAACTCCTGCTCGACCTGGTCAGGCGTGCAGAACTGGTGCGCGTCGTCCTGGGTCAGGCCGCGGACCCGCAGCATTCCGTTGAGTTCACCCGATTGCTCGTAACGGTACACGGTGCCGAACTCGGCCAGCCGCACAGGCAGTTCACGGTAGCTGCGAGGCTGGGACTTGTAGATCTGCACGTGGTGCGGACAGTTCATCGGCTTCAGCAGGAATCGTTCCTGCGTCCGCTCCCAGTGATGCAGGAACGCCACCCGCTCGTCCCTGGTCCCGTTGGCCGGATAGCTCGACGTGTCGCACCCCAGCACGGCCGCGGCAGCACACAACGCCTGCTCGTCCTGCTCGCCCAGCGCCCCACCCTCGAGCCTTCGGATCCAACCGTCGACCAACTGGCCGGCGTCGTGGGTGAACAGCGGAGCAAACTGCGAATCGCGGTAATAGGGGAAGTGCCCGCTGGTCTCGTACAACTCGACACGGCCGACGTGCGGCGAGTAGACCGGATCGTAGCCACGGGCCAGCAACTCGGCCTTGATGAAATCCTCGAGCCGGCTCCTCACACTGGCGCCCTTGGGCATCCACAGGCACAGCCCCTGCCCGACCTCCGGGGTGATCGAGAACAACCCGTGCTGCTTGCCCAGCACGCGGTGATCACGGCGACGCGCCTCCTCGATCCGTTCGAGATATGCCGCCTGCTCCTTCTTGCTGAACCAGGCCGTGCCGTAGAGACGCTGCAGTCGACGGCCGTTGCTGGCGTCACCTTTCCAGTGGGAACCAGCGACACTGAGCACCTTGAAGGCCTTGATCCGACCGGCGTCGGGCACGTGCGGACCTCGACAGAGATCCACGAACTCGCCCTGCCGGTAAAAACTCAGGTCCGGATGTTCCGAGAGACCCGTCTCGATGTGCTCGACCTTCAGCGCCTGCCCAAGTTCCCCGCAGAACTCGATGGCCTCATCACGACCCAGGTGAAACCGCTCGAACGGCTCCGCCTCCTTGACGATCGCACGCATCTCCTGCTCGATCCGTTCGAAGTCGTCTTCGCGGATCGGCTCGTCCAGCTCGAAATCGTAGTAGTACCCGTTGGCGACAGTCGGCCCGAATGCCAGGCCAACGCCGGGAAAAAGCCTCATCACCGCACGGGCCATCACGTGGGCACAACTGTGCCGCATCACGCCCAGGGCCTCAGCATCGCGGTTGGTCAGCAGCTTCAGAGGAACCGGATCGGCATCGGTCAGTTGCTTCAGCGGACGCATCGCATCGACGACCATTCCGTCGATCTCGGCTGCCATCGTCGCCCCCGCCAGCCGCTCGCCGATTCCAGCCGCGACGTCCAGTGCCGTCGCCTCGTCGGGATGCTCCTGCAGGGTGCCGTCGGGAAGTTGTACCTGGATCATCGTCACCTCGACTCTCTCCGATCCGCACCCGGCCGCTACGAAAGGCCGCCGCACGAGTCGGTGTGTTGGGTTCGCGGGTCCATGTAAGGGAGTTCCCCGGAAGGCGTCAACACCGGCCCGGACGTCCCCAACGACGCCGTCCACCTTCCTTGACGGCTCGGCGCAACAGACGGTAGCTTTGCGTGTCGAGGACGATTAGCTCAGCCCGGTTAGAGCGCCACGTTGACATCGTGGAAGTCACTGGTTCAAATCCAGTATCGTCCACTTCGGCGTTGGTCCCACGACGTCGAGAACGCGACAAACGATCGAGGCCCGGAACTCCCGCAGGGTTCCGGGCCTCGATCGTTTTCTTCTGCCGTCCTCACATCGGCACGACACTCATCGCCGCGTCGGTGGCGCGGAGCGAGGTGTGCCGCGAGGCACGGCGCCTCCGGCGGGACGCACTCCCGAAGAAGGCTTGGCCGAAGCCGGACGATTGAAACCCGCCTGCCGGGTTTTGCGAGCCACCGCGCCGGTGGTGGTGTTCATCAGGTAGTTGTCCACACGGGTGCGTCCCTTGATTGCAAGCAGGTGACGGGCCATCTCGGCCTGTGACTTCTGATCGGTCACCATCTTGACCAGGTAATCCCGCACGTCCTTCATCTCGAACTCGGGCTCGGTGTGTCCCTCGCACTTGAGGATCCCGTAGCGAGACTGTGTTGGGGGACCGTACTGGACAATCGCCGAGATCTCACCGAGCTTCAGTTTGAACGCCGCCGCCTCGAGCTTGGGGAACTCGTGATGACGCCGAATCGGTGGAATCAACCCACCCAGTGATCGGCTGTTGGGTTCGATGGAATCCCGCTTGGCAATCCGTTCAAAATCTCCCGGATTTTTCTGCAGGGCGTTCCAGGCCTCGTTGGCCCGGCGAATGTTCTCGTAGACAACCAGCCGCACCTTGACCCTGGGGCCGAAGTGGTGATCGTAAGCCGTCTTGAGATCCTGCTCCTTGACGACCACCGACGCTCCGACCAACTTCTTCATTGCCATCGCGGGCCAGATCCGGTTCCGGTGGTATTGCTCGGGCGTGATGTTATGACGAGCCTTGAGGATCTGGTACCACTGTGAAGGCTCCATCCCGGTTTCCTTGCACAACCGCACGACCTCCTGCTTGACCTCGGCGTTGGTCACGGTGATTCCTCGCCTGGCACATTCCAGTTCGATCACCTTCCGGTTGACCAGTTCGTCGAGCACTTCAGCCCCGACCCGCGCGATGCACTCCTTGGCCAACTCGTCCCGGCTGATAAAGTCCGTCTTACCACCCGCGGTCGCGATCCGGGCCATGTGCTGCACCTTGCGGACCGGCCGCACACGGGCGGTGCCGGTGTTCCCGGGCCTGGCAGACGACTGGACCTGGGCAATTCCCTTGGCCGGCGTCCGCATCTGCAAGGCCACCGCTGCAATCACGATGACAACCAGCGTTCCCCCCAGGGCCAGTACCAGTCGAGGTGACCGGGAGACCAGGGCCAGGCGAGATTTCGCCCAACTCACGATCTGCTGGTTGGGGACATCGGGTTGCGTCTCGGGTTGTTGGGCCATCTTGCCGATCCTCAGCACCGCCAGAGCAAAATTCCTCTTCTTCGACCGTCACCGGCCGACCCCGAACTTTTCGGGGCGGCGGAATCTAGTTCACGCTGCTTCCAAGGGTCAACCTCGCTTCGACACTGTCGGACAACCCGAATCTCGGTAAGACTTCGTCGCCGTCAACGAACCACCCGATGCCCCCCCGATCGTGCCGTGACGTCGTTGGACGCACCATCGGGACAAGGGCTACAATTCGCGTGCGGTCACCGACCCGAACTCAAACTAAACACCCCGGAGACAGCCACCATGGGTTTCTTCGACAAGCTCAAGGGCGAGTTGATCGATGTCATCGAGTGGAACAACCAGGAACCACAGGTACTGGTCTGGAAATTCCCCCGATACAACAACGAGATCAAGAACAACGCCCAGTTGATCGTGAGGCCGGGGCAACAGGCGATCTTCGTCCACGAAGGACAAATCGCCGACGTCCTCGACCCCGGCCGTTACGAACTCGATACCAACAACATCCCGATCCTCAGCACCCTCCAGGGCTGGAAACACGGGTTCCAGAGCCCGTTCAAGTGCGACGTCTTCTTCATCGGCACCCGCCAGGCCACTGACCTCAAGTGGGGCACCCCCAACCCGTTGCCACTGCGGGACGCCGACTTCGGCACGATTCGGATCCGTGCCTTCGGAAGCTACGCGCTGAAGGTCATCGATCCCAAGCCGCTTCTCCAGGAGATGGCCGGATCGCAGGAACAATTCGATTTTTCGGCCGTCGACACTCTGCTCCGCAGCCTGATCGTGCAGTCCTTCAGTGAACACGTTGCCGAGTCGAGCATCGCCGCATTCGACCTGGCAGCCAATTATTCGGAGGTGTCGGAGGCGACCCGGGAAAAGGTCTGCGAGAAAATCGACGACGAGTACGGGCTGGAAATCACCCAGTTGATGATCGTCAACGTGTCGTTTCCCGCCGAGGTCGAAAAGGCCATCGATTCGAGAGCCGCGATGGGGGCGATCGGCAACATGCAGCAGTACCAGCAGTACCAGATGGGGAACGCGATGCCCGACATCGCCCGCAACCCGGGAGGCGGAACGGCCGCCGACGGGATGGGTCTGGGGATGGGACTCGCAATGGCCGGTCAAATGGCCGGAGCGGTCGGAACCGCACAGGCGGGTGCCACTCCACCGCCCCTGCCCTCGGTCGGCTTCCATGTGGCTGTCGGAGGTAGCACGCAGGGACCGTTCCCGGTCTCAGAACTGGGTGGCAGGATCACACCCGAAACGCTCGTCTGGAGCCAGGGCATGGCCGCATGGACACCTGCCGTGCAGGTTCCGCAACTGGCGGGTCTCTTCGCGACACCACCGCCACCTCCACCACCTCCGCCACCACTGGCCTGAACCGATCGGACCGTCTCCGTCGACGGCATCGCCGCGGTCCCTGACCTCCACGGCGTCTGAGCGGCGACGCCCAGCGTTGCACGACCACCGGAGCCGGTCTACAACCGACGATCCGTCGCAAAAGATCGGTTTCGAGAGGACTTCCCATGGCCCAGGTCAACGACCACTATCTGAAACTCCAGGCCGGGTACCTGTTCCCGGAAATCGCTCGCCGAGTGAACACCTACATCGACGCTCACGCTGAGGCCGACGTGATCCGGCTGGGCATCGGTGACGTGACCGAACCACTTCCGCCGGCGATCATCGCCGCGATGCACACCGCCGTGGACGAGATGGGAGACCGCGAGACCTTCCGCGGGTACGGTCCCGAACAGGGGTACGAGTTCCTCCGCGAAGCCCTGGTCGACGGGGCGTTCGCTCCACGCGGGGTCGAGATCTCCAGCGACGAGATCTTCATTTCCGACGGGTCCAAATGCGACACCGGCAACATCCTGGACATCTTCGGTGCCGACAACACCGTCGCGGTGATTGACCCGGTCTACCCGGTCTACGTGGACACCAACGTGATGGCCGGCCGCACCGGATCCGCCACCGATGATGGACGGTTCGAGGGCCTGGTCTATCTCCCGGTCACCGCCGAAAACAACTTCGTGGCCCCCCTGCCCGACCGACCGGTCGACCTGGTCTACCTCTGCTACCCCAACAATCCCACCGGGACGGTGGCCAGCCGCGAGACGCTCACCGCCTGGGTGGAATTCGCCCGTGAACACGATGCGATCATTCTCTTCGACGCCGCCTACGAGGCGTACATCACCGACCCCGAGATTCCGCATTCGATCTACGAAATCGACGGCGCCCGAGAAGTGGCGATCGAGTTCCGGAGCTTCAGCAAGAACGCCGGGTTCACCGGCATCCGCTGTGCCTGTACGGTAATCCCTCACGAGTTGACCGGCACCACCACCTCGGGAGAACGCATCGACGTCCATCGACTGTGGAACCGTCGGCACAGCACCAAGTTCAACGGGGTCTCCTATCCCGTGCAGCGTGGCGCCCAGGCGGCCTACAGCCCCGAGGGCCAGCAACAGGTTGCCGACCTGATCCGTTTCTACCTCGACAATGCGCGGCTGCTCCGCGAGGGTCTGGAAGCCGTCGGGATCACCGTCTACGGCGGAGTCAATGCCCCCTATGTCTGGTTGAAGACACCCGGAGGAGTCGACAGCTGGACCTTTTTTGACCAGCTGCTGGACAAAGCCCACCTGGTCGGCACTCCCGGCAGCGGGTTCGGTGCCGCCGGCGAAGGGTACTTTCGGCTCAGCGCCTTCAACAGCCGGGCCAATGTCGAGGAGGCGGTACGCCGGTTCCAGCAACTGGTCGGTTGACGACCCACTCAGGCCCCGCTCGCCTCACCACTCTCATCCGCCTCGGATTCCTCAACCGCGTCAGGATCCCCGGGGGCGCTCGGCGTGACAAATGTCCCCGGCTTGATCTGTGGGCCGGTTGTGTGCTCGTCGAGAATTCTCTTCAGGTGTTCAGAGTCCATCACCTCGACCTCGACCAGGTCGCGAGCGAGGTGATCGAGCAGTTCGCGGCGTGAATTGAGCACATCACTGACCGTCGCCGAAGCCTCGTCGATGATCCGTTTCACCTCGATCTCGATCTCGCGGATCGTCTCGGCACTGTGAACCGTCTCGTTGCGGAATGCCTGTGGCCCCAGGAAGGTGGGGCCAACGTTCTTGTCCCCGTAAAAGACCCGTCCCATCCTCTGGCTCATTCCGAAGTCGGTGACCATTCGTCGGGCGATGTCGGTGGCTCGCTGCAGGTCGTTTTGGGCCCCTGTCGACGTTTCCTGGTAGATGATCTCCTCGGCGAGAATCCCACCCAGCAGGCAGCAGATCTGGTTTTCGAGTTCCGACTGCATCACCAGTTGCTTCTCGTCGTCGGGCCGGTGCATGGTGTAGCCCAGCGCCCCGTAACCACGGGGAATGATCGAGATCTTGTGGACGGGATCGGTGTTGGGCAACACGCTGGCGACCAGGGCGTGGCCGCACTCATGGTAGGCCACTCGCAGCTTCTCGTCTTCATGAATGATCCGCGTCTGCTTCTCCAGCCCCGCAATCACCCTCTCGACGCCCTCTTCGAATTCTTCCATCGTGACCCGTTTCTTGTCGCCACGCGCGGCCAGCAACGCCGCCTCGTTGACCAGGTTGGCCAGATCGGCACCGACGAATCCCGGAGTGATCTTGGCCAGACGACCCAGGTCGACACTGTCATCCATCTTGATCTTGCCGGCGTGGACCTTGAGGATCGCCTCGCGGCCCTTGATGTCGGGCCGGTCGACCAGCACGTGACGATCGAAGCGGCCCGGCCGCAGCAACGCCGGATCCAATGTTTCGGGCCGGTTGGTCGCTCCCATCACGATCACGCTTTGCTCGGTCGAAAATCCGTCCATCTCAACCAGCAGAGCGTTGAGAGTCTGTTCCCGCTCGTCGTGGCCCCCGGGCATTCCACTGCCACGGACCTTCCCCAGGGCATCCAGTTCATCGATGAAGATGATCGCCGGCGAGCGAGCCGCGGCCTGCTGGAACATGTCGCGCACCCGGGCCGCTCCAACCCCGACGAACATCTCGACGAAGTCCGAACCGCTGAGCCCGTAGAACGGCACCTCGGCCTCGCCGGCCACTGCCTTGGCCAGCAGCGTCTTGCCGGTACCCGGAGGGCCGACCAGCAGCACGCCGCGAGGAATTCGGCCACCGAGAGCCTGGTACTTGTTCGGATTCTGCAGGAACTCGACCACCTCCCGCAGTTCCTCGACTGCCTCATCAATCCCGGCCACGTGCTGAAAGCCCGCATCGATGTCTTCCTGGGCATAAAGCCGTCCACGGCTGCGGCCGAACGACATCGCGGTCCCGGCTCCGCCAACCCGGCGGAACAGTATCAGGAACAGGAATAGCAGCAACAGGATCGGCAGAAAAAAGGCCAACAGCGACGGCCATTCCGACGGCGGTCGCGCGTAACCGTAGGGGATCCGGTGCCCCTCCCTGGTCAACGCGTCGGTCAACCGCTTGACGTCACCTTCGGCCGGCTTCAGGAACGGAACCTGGTAGAACTTCGTCGTGGCGGCGTCCGGCTTGTCCTTCACCTTGGCCGTGTCCTGGAATCGGATGTAATCGGCACCGATGACAAGTTCGTGAACGTTGGACTTGTTGAATCGCCCCACGGCCTCACGTGTTTTGGCGTCGAACCGTTCGAGTTCTCCAACAAACTCGCTGAAGGTCACTTCTTCACGAGCCTGGTTCTGGTTGGAAACGCTGAAGACGATCAGCGCGATCGCACCGACGATCATCAGGAACCAGAACAGGTTGCTCGATGGCTTCTGCTCGCCCCGACGAGGCCCTCCGGAATCGGGCCGACGATCACCGGGAGGCGGCGAATCGGGTGGAGGCGTGGGCGGTGGGGACTGGTCGTGGTCGCTCATCGACATCGCCGTCTGGGGGGTGCGTTTCCACTTTAGGAGTGGCGGGGGGGGAGGGTCAACCATCGTCCCGGTCATCAGGCCGAGACCCCGCTTGTCGGCTTTGCGGGTCGCGTCCTAGAATGACGGTGGCCCGTTTCCCCCCGTCTCCGGCTGTCTTCTCCGAATGAACCGTATCGCCGTTCTCGGTTCCACCGGCTCGATCGGAACCAGTTGCCTGGAGGTGATCGCGGCGCATCCGTCGGATATGACCCTGGTGGGGGTTTCGGCCAACCGGAGCTGGGAACTGCTCGGTCGTCAATCGACCACCTTCGCTCCCCGCTACGCGGTGCTCTGCGACGAATCGCTGGCCGGGCAGGTCGACACCTCCGTCTTCGGTGGCCACACCGAACTGCTGTTCGGCGACGAGGGCATCCAGCAGCTGGTGACCGACGAAGAGACCGACGTGGTCGTCACCGGGATCGTCGGAGCCGCAGGACTGCGTGGCACGTGGGCGGCCCTGGAAAGTGGCAAACGGGTGGCGGTGGCCAACAAGGAGACCCTGGTCGTGGCCGGCCCCCTGGTGATGGAACTGGCCGGGCGACGGGGTGCGGAGGTGATCCCCGTCGACAGCGAACACAGTGCGGTCTTCCAGGCCATGCAGGCAGGCCGCTCACGGGAAATTCGCCGTATCGTGTTGACCTCCAGCGGTGGACCTTTTCGCGGGAGCACGGCCCAACAGCTGTCCGAGGTGACTCCCCGGCAGGCCCTGGCCCACCCAACCTGGCAGATGGGGCCCAAGATCACTGTCGACAGCGCGACGATGATGAACAAGGCCCTGGAAGTGATCGAGGCGAAGTGGCTGTTCGAACTCGAGGTCGACCAGATCGAAGTGGCCGTCCACCCGCAGTCGATCGTGCACTCGATGGTCGAGTTCGTCGACGGATCGGTCATCGCCCAGATGTCACCTCCGGACATGAAACTGCCGATCCAGTATGCACTGACCTACCCCGACCGGGTTTCCACGCCCACCGGATCCATCGACTTCACCGCCCCTTTCTCACTCGACTTCGAGCCCCCCGATCTCGATGCCTTTCCCGCATTGAGACTGGGATTCGAGGTGGCGCGTCGGGGTGGCACCGCCGGAGCGGTCCTCAACGCCGCCAACGAAGCCGCCGTCGCGCGCTTCCTTGACGGGCGACTCGGATTCAACGACATTCCTCGGTTGTGCCAGGACCTCCTGGACAACCACGATTTTGATCCATCCCCGGATCTCGACGAGCTGCTGAGGCAGGATCGCCGGGCACGGGCGGAGGCGGAACTTTGGTGATCTTGGCCCACCTGCTGGCCGTATCGATCGGTTCGGTGCTCTACGTTGCCGCCGGTATCGGGCTGGTGATTTTCTTCCACGAACTCGGCCACTTCGCCGTCGCCAAGTGGTGCAACGTCTCGGTCGAACGCTTCAGCATCGGCTTCGGGCCGGTCATTTGGCGAGTCAAGTGGGGCGAAACCGAGTACGTGCTCTCGATCGTGCCTTTCGGCGGCTATGTCAAGATGCTCGGCCAGGACGACATCGATCCCAGCCAGTTGACCAGCGACGAGATCGCCGAAGACCCTCGCAGCTATTCGGCCAAGAACGTCCCGCAGCGAATGGCCATCATCTCGGCCGGGGTGATCATGAACCTGATCACCGGCCTGTTGTTCTTCGCCTGTGCCTACGGGCTGGGTGTCGGCACCGAACAACCGATCGTTGGATTGGTCCAGGTTGGGCTGCCGGCGTGGGAAGCGGGAATGGAACCGGGTGACCGGATCCGGCGCATCAACGGGGATACCATTTCGTCCTTCGAAGACATCATCCTCAGCGTCGCGCTGGCTCCCAGCCAGCGGCTGCTGTTCGAGGAACCCGAGGATCTGATGGGATTGCTCGATCCCGGGCCGGTCGACGAAGAACTGCGATCCCGGTTCGCCAAGCGACGGATACGGCTGCCCCACGACGCCATCGTCGTGTCCGACACGTCTAGCCAGTGGTCGATCAAGAGCGGATCGACAACTCTGTTCCAGTTGGCCAGGTCCGGATCCGGCCTCGCCGTTTCCGGCAACATGCTGAAAATTGAAGGCAGCAGGAGCGTTGGAGCGTCCGTTCAGTCAATGACCTGGAACGTTCTCCCCCGAGGCAAGGGAACCGGACGCAAGATCGGCCTGGGGCCCGAACACGACACGCAATTCCTGGCCCCGGAAACCGGGCCGTCTGGCTGGCCAGCTTCCCGGGCCAAGCCCGCCCTGCGGGACAAGGACCGGCTCAAGCAGATCAACGACACTCCGATCACCAGCGTCGCCCAGATGCGCAAGTACCAGGCTCGTCACGCCGACCAGGAACTGGTGTACCAGGTCGAACGCGAAGGAGAAGCGGGGCCGGTCGAAATCACCGTCCCCCCCAGTCGTTTCCTGACACTGGGAATTTCGATGGACATCGGCCAGGTCACCTCGATTCGTGACCGTTCGCCAGCCGACACCGCCGGACTACGGATCGGCGACAAGCTGATCACCGTCAACGGACGTGACATCGGCAAGGCTATCAATCCCCTGGAACTCCCCAATGTCCTGGCCAAGCTCAGCGGACAGGACGTCAAGATCGAGGTCCTCCGACCACAGCCCACCGGAGAACCCGAGACAATCGCCCTGACTGTGACCCCCGACGACCAGCCCGGCTGGCTCAATCCGCCGGAACAGCAGAGTTCCCCCCTGGCAATTCCCTCGCTGGGCCTCGCCTACGACTGCACCGTCAACATCCTGGCGGTCACACCCGGCAGCCCGGCAGAGAAAGCGGGGATCCAGTCCGGAGACCAGATCAGCCAGGCCACAATCACACTGAAACAACTCCCAACCGAAACCGAGCCGACAACGTTCGACATCACGTTCGACGACCAGAACGCCAACTGGGCCCACGCGATCTGGATGATCCAGCGATCCGATGAGAGCAAGCCGGTCCTGCTCCACGTCGTCGGGGCCGACGGCAAGGAACGAGATATCGGGGTCACGCCCTGGCGCAATTCCGACCGAGACTGGTACCTGCCCAAACGAGGAACCCGTCACTACCCACTCAACGAGATCCGCCAGGCCACCGGGATCGGAGACGCGATGGGCCTGGCCGTCAACCACGCGGAGACAACCCTGGCACGGATCTGGTTGACGTTGCGGAGCCTGTTCACCGGCGACATCTCGGTCACGGAACTCCACGGGCCGATCGGCATCGCGCGAGCCGCCTACAGTGTCGCGGAAACGAGTGTCTCCAAGCTGCTGATCTTTCTCGGTTTCCTCAGCCTCAACCTCGCGGTGATCAACTTCCTGCCGATCCCCGTCCTGGATGGCGGCCACATGGTGTTCCTGACCTGGGAGGCCATCACACGGCGAAAACCCAGTGAACGGGTCCTGATCGCGGCCACCTACTTCGGCCTGGCTTTCGTTCTGCTGTTGATGGTCACCGTGATCTTTCTCGACATCGAGCGGATGTGGTCATCGTGACCATTCCCGGCCTCCAACCGGTCCCCACCGTCAACCGGGTCATCGACAGCATCTTCGGGTAAGATTCCTGTCATGCCGCCAAACAAGGAAATGGGACGCGAGGCCGTCAGCGCACTGGCCACCATCGCGGTGGTGATTGGTGGCGTCCTGGCCCTGGTGTTCGTGATCGTCGTCGGCAGCGATCGCCCGGGTCCGTACCTCGGTGGAGTCGCCGGCGGGGTCGTCCTGCTCTGCATCGTGCTGTTCCTGGCGAGATCCCAACCCGCCGGTGTCGGGGAAAAACAACGCTCGTGGTGGTCAGTCTTTCGTCGACGAACCGAGACGCCCGAACCGGAGATCATTCTCAAGCGACGCAATGACCCGGCAACCACCTTCGACAGCAACCAGCCTCCCACCGCTGAACAACTCAGGGACATGAAGGACCACACCAGCACCTGGGTGCCCAACCGCACTGCCAATCGTCGCTAGCCTCCAGGCGGTCTTCGAGGACAGACACCCGTCCCGGGTTTGTGCTAGCATAAGGTGATGCCCCAGACGGTCGTCGCCTGGAGACTCCAAAAGGACACTCCCGAATTGGGACCTCGACCATGCCCCGGCTCCACTGCACAAGACCCGCTCGCGTCGTGATCGCCACGTTGCTGTTGGTGGGCACCACTTTCGCCGCCGACAAGACGAACACCATCGGACCCAACCGGGCGAAGTGGCTGAAGGTCCGAACCCGCGCCGTCAACTTCCTCAAATCCGCCCAGGATGACGACGGCAGTTGGACCTCACCCCAAGCCGCCGGTCTCACCGCGCTGGCCACCACCGCGTTGCTGGACAGCGGTCTGAAGGCCGACGACCCCGTTGTCGCCCGCAGCCTCGCCTACCTCGAATCGCTCGCCCAGAAAAACGGCGGCATCTACCACCCCAAGACACTGCATCGCAACTACGAAACCAGTATCGCGATGCTGGCCATGACTGCGGCGTCTTCGTCCGCCACGCCCGCCGCTCGCAAGCGGTATGCCGCTCACATCTCCGGAGCCCGCAAGTTTCTCAAGAATCTCCAGTGGGACAAGGGCGAGGGGCTCGAGACCACCGACCCGGGATTTGGTGGAGCCGGTTACGGAAAACACAAACGCCCCGATCTCTCCAACACGCAGTTCTTCCAGGAGGCCCTGCTCTCGGCTGGTGTCAAGAAAGACGACCCGGCAATGAAGAACGTGCTGCTGTTTGTCAGCCGCTGCCAGAACCTCGAGTCCGAAAACAACACCACCGCGTTCGCGGGCAAGATCGGTGACGGGGGCTTCTACTACACGCCCGCTGCCGGTGGCACCTCCCAGGCTGGACTCGCTGCCAACGGCGGCCTGAGATCCTACGGGTCGATGACCTACGCGGGACTCAAGAGCATGATCTACGCCGGAGTGAAACCCGACGACCCGAGAATCAAGGCCGCGCTGGGCTGGATCCAGAAGAACTATTCCGTCCGGCTCAATCCCGGACTCGGCCAACAGGGTCTCTACTACTACTACCACACCTTCGCCAAGTCGCTGTCCGTGATCAATCTTGACCACATCGAAGACTCCGCGGGGGTCAAGCATGACTGGCGGCTGGAGTTGTTCGACCAGCTCGCCAAGCTGCAGCGACCCAATGGAAGTTTTGTCAATCGCGCCCCGCGATGGTACGAAGGTGACCCCAACCTCTCGACCGCCTACATCCTGCTCGCACTGAAATACTGCCAGCCCCGTCCACTGAAAGCCGCCAAGCGGTAAAACTCGGGACAGGCCAAGCCGTCGACCCGATGTCGCGGGAGAGCCACGTTGGAGCTGCTGCGCGAACTGCTGGACCTGCAACACCGGCACGGCCACCTTTCCGACCAACACCTCGAAGACCTGGCCCAAAGGCGAGGTGTCCCGCGGTATCGCATTGAGGGACTGGTCAGCTTCTACACGCACTTCCGACGCACTCCGCCGCGCCAGCGGCAGATTGCCGTCTGCCGGGATGTCGTCTGTCGCATGCACGGTTGCGGCACCCTGCTGGCAGATCTCCAACAACTCGCCGAAACCGACGATGAACTCGAGATCGTCGAAGTCTCGTGCCTGGGTCGTTGCGACCACGCCCCGGCTGTGTCCGTCGACGATCGACCAGCCGGCCCCGCTGCCTCGGCCACAAACCTGCTTGCCAACGACACCGTCCCGTGGCGAACCGCCCAGGCGGATTCCGAATGGCAAGCCGATCCGTACGACTCCGCCGACGACCGTTACTCCACTCTCAGACGACTTGCGACCGATCAGCCGACGCTGGCCGAGACCTGCATCACCAGCCTCAACGATGCCGGGCTCCGTGGCATGGGCGGGGCCGGATTTCCCACCGGGCGGAAGTGGAGCCTGGTCGCAGGCGAATCGTCCGACACCAAGTTCGTCATCTGCAACGCGGACGAAAGCGAACCGGGGACCTTCAAGGATCGCGTGCTGCTGGCCACCCTGCCCCACCTGGTGATCGAAGGCATGGTCCTGGCCGGGCTGACGATCGGAGCTGAGCAGGGCATCATCTTCCTTCGCCACGAATACTCGGTCGAGCAGCAGGTGCTGCAGGACGCGATCCAAGACGCCACCGCAAGAGGCATCCTCGGCCCCGACGCCGCCGGCAGTGGCCGGGCGTTCGAAATCGAGATCTTTGTCTCACCCGGCGGTTACATCCTGGGCGAAGAGACGGCTCTGCTCGAGGCACTCGAGGATCGCCGCGGGGAACCCCGAAACAAGCCGCCCTACCCCGGCCAGGTCGGGCTGCACGGGAAACCGACACTGATCAACAATGTCGAGACCTTCGCCCTTTCCGTCCCGATCATCGCCCGCGGTGCCGACTGGTGGGCCGGCCAAGGGGCCGAGAACTTCTCGGGCCTGAAATTCGTTTCGATCTCCGGAGACATCAACCAGCCGGGAGTCTACGAAATTCCCGTGGGGACAACGGTAGCCGAGTTGATCGAGCAGGCCGGTGGAGTTCCCGGCGGTGCAGCCGTCAAGGCGTTCCTGCCCGGCGGGGCCAGCTCAAAATTCCTGCCGTCCGATCGGCTCAACACGCCACTGGATTTCGATGCCATCGCCGCGGCCGGCAGCATGCTCGGCACCGGCGCTGTCATCGTCATCACCGAGGGGCACAACCTGTTCGATCTGGCCACCAACCTGGTGCGGTTCTTCCGCAACGAATCCTGTGGCAAGTGTGTTCCCTGCCGCATCGGCAGCCATCACGCCGTCGGCCTGCTCGAATCGGTCGCCGATGGATCAGCTGATCCCGACGTACTCAAAGAGCTTCCCGAGCTCGGCCACACGCTCGAACAGACCTCGATCTGCGGACTTGGCCAGGTCGCCCTGATCCCTGTCCTTTCGATGCTCGAGCACTTCCCCGACGAGGTGTCCGGAACATGATCTCCGACACCCCCATGGTCGAACTGACAATCGACGGACAGCCCCTCCGCGTCCCGGCCGGAACATCGATCTGGGAGGCGGCCCGGACGGCAGGAATCGAGATTCCCGCGCTGTGCCACGAGCCGGGCCTGGAACCGGTTGGTGTCTGCCGCATGTGCGTGGTCGACGTCGGTGAACGGGTGTTGGCAGCCGGTTGCGTTCGGGAGTGTGCGGAGGGAATGACCGTCGAGACCGACTCTCGGGCGGTCAACGATCACCGGCGACAATTGACTCGCCTGCTGCTGACCGAACACCCGTCCCCCTGCCAGCAGCAACAGCGGACCGGTGACTGCAGCCTCGAACAACTCGGACAACAATTCGGCCTGCTCGACCCCGACCAGACTTCCCAACCCTCCTGCTCGGCTCCCGATCGCCCGCTCGACCATTCGTCACCGGTCATCGCCGTCGACCACCAGGCCTGCATCCTCTGCGACCGCTGCATCCGAGCCTGCGACGACATCCAGTCCAACGAGGTGATCGGGAGAACCGGCAAGGGTGCCACGGCAAGGATCGCCTTCGATTTCGACCAGCCGATGGGCCAGAGTACCTGCGTCTCGTGCGGCGAGTGTGCTGCAGCCTGCCCGACCGGGGCACTCGTCGGGCAGACCCTGACGCTGCCGGTCGTCAGTCGTGACCAGATGACGGGGGTCGAAACCGTCTGTCCCTACTGCGGCGTCGGCTGCGCGGTGACAGCCTGGACCCACCAGGACACGATCGTCGAACTCGAGGGACGCCAGAGTCCGGTCAACCAGGGACGACTGTGCGTCAAGGGCCGCTACGGCTGGGACTACACGCTGCACCCGCACCGGTTGAAAACACCGCTGATCCGTCGCGAGTCGGCCTATCCCAAGGGACCACTCTCGCCGGAGGTCGTCACATCGCTGCCGGGCAAAGGCCGCAAGCCCGGTGGCCTGGTCGATCTCGAAACTGTTCTGCCCGCCTTTCGTGAAGCGACCTGGGACGAGGCACTCGCACTGGTCGGAGACAGATTGACCTCGATCCGTGACACCCACGGCAGCAATTCCCTGGCCGGTTTCGGTTCGGCCAAGGGATCCAACGAAGAAGCCTACCTGTTCCAGAAATTCATCCGTGCCGGGCTGGGCACCAACAACGTCGATCACTGCACGCGTCTGTGCCACGCGTCGAGCGTGGCAGCGCTGATGGAGACCATCGGATCAGGAGCCGTGACCAACGTCTTTGCCGATGTCGCCCGGGCTGACGTCGCACTGGTCACCGGCTCCAACACCACCGCCAACCACCCGGTGGCCGCCACCTTCATCAAGCAGGCGGCCAAGGCGGGCACCGACCTGATCGTCGTCGACGTCCGACGGAATGCGATCGCCGATGTCGCTCGCCATTTCGCTCAGATTCGCCCCGGCACTGACGTCGCCTTCTACAACGCGCTGCTGCACGTGCTGTGCCGCGATGGACTGCTCGACCGCGACTACATCGCAACCCACACCGAGGGGTTCGACGAACTCGAGGCCCTGGTCACCAACGATTACAGCCCCGAGCAATCCTCTGCCGTCTGCGGTGTGCCGGCCGAGCAGATCGAAGCGATCGCCCACACGATCGGTCGCGCCACGCCGCCCGGTGGCGGCGGATCAATGATCGTCTTCTGGGGCATGGGCATCTCGCAACATGTCACCGGCACCGACAACGCCCGATGTCTGATCTCGCTGTGCCTGGCCACCGGCAACGTCGGTCGCCCCGGCACCGGGCTCCATCCGCTTCGCGGACAAAACAACGTCCAGGGAGCCAGCGACGCGGGATTGATTCCGATGGTCTTCCCCGACTACCAGTCCGTCACCGATGACACCCACCGGCAGAAGTTCGCCCAGGCCTGGGGTCACGACCTGGATCCCACACCGGGACTGACGGTCGTGGAGATCATGAAAGGGGCACTGGAGGGGTCGATTCGCGGCATGTACATCATGGGCGAAAACCCCTTCATCTCTGACCCCAACGCCAACAAGGTCCGCCGGGCACTCTCTGAACTCGACTTCCTGGCCATCCAGGACATCTTTCTGACCGAGACGGCCGAGTTCGCCGACGTGATCCTGCCGGCCAGCAGCTACTTCGAAAAAACCGGCACCTACACCAACACCGATCGCCGGGTGCAGTTGGGCCGTCCGGTGCTCGATCCGCCCGGCGACGCCCGACAGGACTGGGAGATCCTCTGCGAGGTGTCTCGTCGAGTGGGGCTCGAGTCCGACTACGCTGACGTTGCGGCCGTTTTTGACGAGTTCACGTCCCTGACCCGGAATTACCAGGGCCTGTCACACGAGATCCTCGGCACCACCGGGCGACTCTGGCCGTGTCCGGATCCGGAAAACGACGACGGGACCCAGATTCTCTTTGGCGACGGTTTCCCGACCGACAACGGCCGCGGTCGGTTCGTGCCCTGTCCGTACCAGCCGGCCGACGAGCTGCCCGACGACGAATACCCCTTCGTGCTCAACACCGGCCGCGTGCTGGAACACTGGCACACCGGCAGCATGACGCGCCGCAGCAAGGCACTGGATGCGATTCAACCCGA
Organism: Planctomycetaceae bacterium; assembly: GCA_002724315.1. GTDB lineage: Bacteria > Planctomycetota > Planctomycetia > Planctomycetales > Planctomycetaceae > UBA8437. The sequence continues at coordinate 21,543 of PBOJ01000061.1, forward strand.
GGCGTTTGTCGCGATTCACCCGGACGACCTGGAGCAACTCGATGCCAACGACGGTCAGTGGCTGAGAATTACCAGTCGACGCGGATCGATCGAACTGGCCGCCCGGGCCGACCAGGGAGTCCAGCCCGGCGAGATCTTTGTTCCGTTCCACTTCCGTGAGGCCGCGGCCAACACGTTGACCAACGACGCGCTCGACCCTCACGGGAAGATCCCCGAGTTCAAGGTCTGCGCCGTCCAGGTCGCGCCGGTCAACCCGGCAGGCGACCACTAGACGGTCACTTCGCCGCCATCGGCCTGCAGGGCCGACGGGTACCGATCACGGATCGGATCGACCACAGCCGCGATGAACTCGTCCACCTGCTCGGCCGCCCGGCCGGTGAACCGGCGGGCGTCCAGCGTGCCTTCGAGATCGACATCGGCAAACAGCGGGTCGCCCTGCAAACGGGAGATCAGGTCGTTCTCGCCACCCCGCTGCTTGACCTCCTCGCCGGCCGCCTGGCTGTGGACCCGGATCGCCTCGTGCAGTTCCTGCCGGTCGCCACCGGCCCGCACGCCCGCCATCAAGATCTCCTCGGTCGCCATGAACGGCAGTTCCTCACCCAGCCTCCGGGAAATCACCTGGGGATAAACCACCAGGCCGTCAACGATGTTGCGAAAGAGAATCAACACCGCATCGATGGCCAGGAAGGCCTGCGGCAACGTCAGGCGGCGATTGGCACTGTCGTCGAGTGTCCGTTCCATCCACTGGGTCGCCGCTGTGTCAGCGGCACTGTCGTGCAGCGAGATCGCGTAACGCGCGAGACTGCACATCCGTTCGGACCGCATCGGGTTTCGCTTGTAAGCCATCGCCGAGGAACCGACCTGCTTCTTCCCGAACGGCTCCTCGATTTCCTTGCGGTGCTGGAGAATGCGAACGTCGTTGCCCGCCTTGTGGGCCGAAATGCCGATGCCCGAGAGGACTCCCAGCACCTGGGCATCGATCTTTCTCGAGTAGGTCTGTCCGGTGACAGGGTAAACGCGGCCATCGCCCATCTTTTCGGCCACGAGTTGTTCCAGGCGAGACACCTTGTCGTGGTCGCCGTCAAACAGCGACAGGAATGACGCCTGTGTGCCGGTGGTGCCCTTCACACCTCGCAGTCGCAGGCTCTCGAGGCGATGCTCAAGTTCCTCGAGATCCATCACCAGGTCATAGCACCACAGCGTCGCCCGCTTGCCGACGGTCGTCGGCTGGGCCGGTTGCAGGTGAGTGAAACCCAGGCAGGGCAGGTCACGGTTTCCCGCGGCAAACACCGCCAGGTGATGGATCACGCCGACCAAGCGGTCGCGGATCAGTTCCAGGGCCTGTCCCAGCAACAGCAGATCGGTGTTGTCGGTGACGAAGCAACTGGTGGCTCCAAGATGAATGATCCCGCGGGCCTCCGGGCACCGGTCTCCGTAGGCGTGCACATGGGCCATCACGTCGTGCCGGAGATCCCGCTCGTAACCGGCAGCCACCTCGAAATCGATGTCGTCGATCGCCTCACGTAACGACGCCAGTTGCTCGTCGCTGATCTCCAGCCCCAGTTCCTGCTGCGACTCGGCCAACGCCACCCACAACCGTCGCCAGGTCGCATGGCGGACCTGGGAGGACCAGATTCGGCTCATCTCCGCCGACGCATACCGCGTGTTCAACGGGTTCTGATAGCTCTCGAATTCCGACATATCGCTTGCGTCCCGGCCTGGGAAATCATCATCTTCTGCCCGTCCCACCACCTCGATTGTAGCGAACCGCCTATCCCGGCGGCATCAACACCCAGACCGCGTCTGGCAACCTCTCGTTGCGGGGTTTAGGATGGAGTATCGGCGGTCGTGGACCGCCGAAGTGGTGCATGGAGGCCACACGTGGTCCAGGACGCGCAAGCCCCATGCATTACGTCCCCGAGTCGGCGCGGGAATTCCTGCAGGACGACACCTCTTCGACCGGCACCATGCCATCCGAAGAGGTGGGTTTCCACTACCGCTCGGCGCCGATCTACCTGCTGACGGCTATCGTCGGTCTGCTGCTGGGCGGTGACCTGCTGGCCGGCTCGATCGCTGCGGCCGGTGTGACCGACTGGGCCCAATACCAGGTTCTGTTCGGCTTCCGTCTGGCACTGCTCGCCGCGGTTCTTGGCGGCTCACGGATCCTGTTCCAGTCACTCGAAGGACTGTTCGCCGGCCGGATCGGTGCCGACCTCGCTCTGACAATCGCCTGCCTGGCGGCCATTCTACTTCGTGAACCGGTCACCGCGGCACTGGTGGTATTCGTAGCACTTTGCGGAGAGAGCATCGAAGGGTACACCGTCGACCGGGCACAACGGGCCATTCGCGGCATCTTTCAACTCTGCCCCCGCATCGCACATCGCCTGGTGGGCGACGTGGAAACCGACGTACCGGTCGAAGAACTGGCCGTGGGCGACCAGGTGGTCGTTCGGCCCGGTGAACGGATGCCCGTCGACGGACAAGTCCACTCGGGAACCTCATCGGTCGATCAGTCGGCGTTGACCGGCGAGAGTCTTCCCATCGACAAGGTGGCCGGTGACTCGGTCTACAGCGGTACGCTCAACCAGTTCGGCGCCCTGGTGATCAACACCGAACGAATCGGCGACCAGTCGACACTGGGACAGGTGATCGCCCTGGTTACCGAGGCCACCCAGCAGAAGGCGCCGCTGGAACGGACCGCCGACCGGCTGGCCCGCCTGTTCCTGCCCGCCGTACTCGGCACCGCACTGCTGACCATCGTCGGCTGGCGATTCCTCGGAGAGGCGGGCACGTGGGAATCCGGCTATCTGCCGGCTCTCGCGGTGCTGGTGGTCGCCTGCCCCTGCCCACTGATTCTGGCCACCCCCAGCGCGGTGATGTCTGCCATGGCGTGGTTGGCCCGCGAGGGAGTCGTCGTCAAGGGCTCGGAAGCTCTCGAACGGCTTGCACGGGTCGACACGTTCGCCTTCGACAAGACCGGGACACTAACTCGCGGGGAACCCACACTCGGCCTGGTTCGGCCCGCGCCAGGCAGCGGACTCGAGCCCGACGAATTGCTCCGCATCGCCGCATCAGCCGAACGGACCAGCGAACATGTGCTGGCCCGGCTGGTCGTTCGTGAAGCCGAGAACCGCGGGATGGTCGTCCCAACCCCCGAGAGCTTTTCGGCGGAACCCGGATTCGGTGTCACCGCTACGATGTCGCCCGACCGACCCGGTGAGGAATCCCGCAACGTCCTTGTCGGCAATCGTCGGCTGCTCGAACAGTACGGCGTGGAGATCGACGAATCGGCCGAGAACGTGACCGAGGAGCTCATTTCCTCCGGACAAACCGTCATCCAGGTCGCCATCGATCGCCGCTGGGCCGGGGCCATCGGAGTGACCGACGATCAGAGAATCGAATCCGCCGGCGTACTCGACCAGCTCAAGCAGAACGGCATCGACCAGGTGGTGTTGCTGACCGGGGACAGGCCAGAACCGGCGGCCACCGTGGCAACAGGGCTGACGGCTCTCGACTTGGTCCAGAGCGAGATGCTGCCGGCTGAAAAAGCCAAGTGGATCACGGCGGCCGAAGAGGAGGGCCGTCAGGTGGCGATGGTCGGCGATGGCGTCAATGACGCACCGGCTTTGGCCACGGCCACGGTAGGCATCGCACTGGGAGGAGTCGGCAGCGACATCGCTGCGGAGGCGGGTGATCTGGTCCTGATGGGCGACCCCCTCAGGCCACTTCCCGGCCTGTTCCTGCTCTCGAAGCAACTCGTCCGAATAATCCGTCAGAGCATCTGGTTGTTCGCGTTCGGCATGAACGGACTGGGGATCCTGCTGGGAGCCATCGGCCTGTTGACTCCAGCCGCCGCGGCCGTCTTCCACGAGTGTTCCTCGTTGGCCGTGATGCTCAACGCCCTGCGGCTTCTCTGGTTCCAACGCTGGCACGAAACCCGATGGAATGCCCTGGCACGCTCTCTGAGTGACGCCGCCACCAGAATCACCGAGACACTCTCGCCTTCACGACTCACCTTCCACGCTCTCCGCCACTGGCAACTTGGACTCAAACTCGTCGCCGCCTCGCTACTGTTCGCCTGGTGTGTCTCAGGCATCACCGTTATCCCCGCGGACGAAAGTGCCGTGGTCGCAAGATTCGGGAGTTGGCACAAGGACCTCGGCCCCGGATGGCACTGGCGGTGGCCGGAACCTCTCGAAGTCGTTCATCGGGAAAAGCTGTTCCGAATCCGGTCTCTGCCGATCGGATTCCGACACACCCCCTCGGGGACACCCGTCAACGGATCGGCGGTCTACGTCTCACCGGTGGAATGGAACAGCCGGCACGATCGAGCCGATGACGGTGACGGACTTGATCGGGAATCGTCTCTGCTGGACGAATCTCAACTGGTGACCGGAGACGAGGTTCTGGTCGAGTTGACCGCGGTGGTCGAATACCGGATCGGCAGCAGTGACAACCTGCGACGGTACGCCTTCGAGACCGCGGCTCCCGAACAACTGTTGCGAGCGGCAGCCGAGAGCGCGATTCGCGAAATCGCGGCCACCGCTTCGCTCGCCGACCTGATGACCGACCGACGGGAGCAACTGCAAACCGACTGCCTGGACGCAGTCCGGCAAGCAGCCACGCCCTACCGGCTCGGACTGGAAATCGTTGACCTCCAACTGCTGGACGTCCATCCCCCTCGACAGGTCGTTGCCGCCTACCGACAGGTTGCCGATGCACTCGAAGAACGCGAACGGTTGATCAATGAAGCCGAAGGATATTACGCACGAAGACTGCTCGCCGCTGCCGGTGCCCGGGCCATCTCTTTCCTCAATTCGACTGTCCACACCGGCGACACTGCCACCGCCACGGGACACCAACTCGAAATCTCGAACTGGTCGTTCTCCGATCCCGACACATGGAGAGCTCTGCTCGACGGAAAAATGCTCTCCGGCGAATCTGCCGCCACCCTCGACTCGGCACGCGCCGACGCTGCCGACACGCGGTCGAAGGCGCACGCCCAGGCCAACCGCCACAACAAACTGCTCGCTGCCGGCACGCAACCACCGGAAACCCGCGACATCTCGAAACTGCACCTCTATTTCCAGGCCATTGAAGACGCGCTGTCCGGAAGACCTCTGACCGTGCTCGACCCCCGTGCCACCGGTCGCAAGCACCTGATGCTGACCGATCCCCGCACCCGCGGACTGCCCATGCTTTCTCCCTCGCTCGCACCTGGCGACGACGACGAACAGATCGTCTCGCCACCCCGACCTGCGACAACCGACCGAGAGAACTCCGATGAACGATAACACCACCACACCGATCGATGACAACCGCCCCTCACGTGCACGCGTCCCACTGGCGCTTGTCGGAATCGCCATCGCCTGCGGTCTCGCCGGATCCTCGTGCACGTTCGTCGACGAATCCGAGTGGGTACTCGTCGAACGGCTCGGGCAGGTCGTCCGCGTCCTCGACCAACCCGTTGACCGCGGCCTGAACTGGAAACTCCCCTGGCCCATCGAAACCGTTCGCCCCTTCGATGCCCGCACCCGGATCTATGATCCTCCCGGTGGCGAAATGGTCACTTCCGACAAGAAGAACATCACCGTCGACGCTTATCTCTGCTGGAGAATCGCCACTCCGGACACTGCCGACGACAGCGATTCCGACTGGTCATCCCGACCGCTTTATCGCTTTTTCACCGTGCTCGGAAACACCGAGACTGCCCAGGTTCGCCTCTCCGAACATGTCCTGCCGGCTCTGAGAACCAAGCTCGGCGAGACCGAGTTCGACCAGTTGGTTGATGTCGACGATTCCCAGTCCGGTCCGGAAAAAACCGAGGCGGGCCGCCTGGTGGCGATCCCGCAGGCGGTTCGTGACGAGTTGTCTCAACTGGTCCACGACCGTTACGGGATCACGTTGATCGATGTCCGCATCAAGCGGCTGAACTTCCCACAACAGAACCAGGTGGCCGTCTACGAGAGGATGAAGACGGAGCGGAAGAAGATCGCCGAGCAGTACCGCAGTGACGGGTTGGCCGAGAACACCAAGATCAAGAGCCAGGCCGATCTGCAGTACAGCCAGATCCTGGCCAACGCGCGTCGGGAGGCCGAGTTGATCCGGGCCGACGCCGACGCCGAAAGTCTCTCGATTCTCAACCAGGCTCACCGTCGCGACGTCGAGTTCTATCGCTTCACTCGCACACTGGAGAGCTACCGCCGCATTCTCAACGACCGCACCACCCTGGTGCTGTCGGGATCCAGCGAATTGCTGAAACTGCTGACCCGCGGAGTCCCCGTCGCACCGTCGGCCAGTTCACCACCACCAGTGGCGACTCCTGCCACGTCGGCCTCGAGCCAGAAGGACGATCGATGACCAATCGTCCCAACCAGGACGCTCGTCCCCGGAACCAGATCCGTCCGCGACTGTGGCTGCCAGCAGCAGCCGTGCTGATGGCCTGGCTGGTCAGTGGATTCTACATCGTCCAGGGCAACCAGCAGGGAGTGGTCCGTCGTTTCGGCCGGCTGGTGCGCAACGACGCGGGCCGAGTGCAGATCTCGCCAAGTGGCCTACGGTGGGACCTTCCGTGGCCACTGGCACAAGTCGACCGTGTCAACACTCACGAAGTCCGCACGCTGACGATTGGCCTGCCCGAATTCGGACCTGAGCTCAACGGAGACGCAGCAGACAGTTTCCTCGCTGACGTCGACCCTGCCCACCAGTCCCAGTTCCTCACCGGTGACCGCAACATCCTCAATCTTCAAGTCACCGTCCACTACCACGTTGATGCCATCGACCGGTTCCTGTTCGGCGAATCGGAACCGCGTGCCCGGCTGAGATCCCTGGTCGAATCCCTGGTCGCCGACACCGTCAGCGGCAGCGGTGTCGACTTCGTCTACGTCCACGGACGAAATCGGCTCCGCAACGTCCTGGTCGGCCGCCTGTCGGCCACGCTCCCCGAACAGGAACTCGGCCTCGTCGTCGACGACGTCACCGTGGGAGCCGTGTATCCCCCGATCCAGGCCAAGGCCGAGTTCCTGGAAGTGATGAACGCGCGGGCCGAACGGGAAACACACATCAACAACGCACGAGCCTACGAGGGGAAGCGGGCATTCGAACGCGAGGCCGAGGCCGAACGGGCCAGGCTTGCAGCCGAAGGCTACCGCAGCCGGACCGTGGCCGCCGCGCACGGTGAAGCGGCCCGTTTCAACCAGCTGGTGACCCAGATCCAGACGGAAGCTGAGAGTGGGCGACAGGACTACGCCGCCGTTCGACACCTGGCCATGAGACGCATGTACCTGGACACCATCGGGACGATCTTCGCCAAGGTGGCCGCCAAGGTCGTGCTCGACTCCGGACGACCCGTCGACCTGACGATCCTCAAAGAATCGAGCAAGTGAAACCGATCCCGCCGGTCTCTACAGGCGGTCGACCAACAATTGTGCGGCTTCCTGGCCACCCAGTGACACAGCCGCACCATCGATTTCCAGCGTCACCGTGCCCGCGGACGAGTTGTTCGATACCACCCGCCCCTCGACCCCCAGCGCCACCCCATTGTGAGTCAGGAACTGCAGGAACTCGGCTCCCTGTTCGGTCACTCGCACCACCCGCACAGTGCTGCCGGGAGGACAACTGGCCAGCGTTGTTGCACTCTCAGCCGTCTCGGGCCACGTGCCCGTGGCGGTGGGAATCGGGTCCCCATGCGGATCAAACCGCGGTCGACCCAGGAACTCGTCGATCCGATCGACCAGGTCGTCGCTGACGGCATGCTCCATGTGTTCGGCCTCTTCGTGGACCTGGTCCCACGACAATCCCAACGTCTCGACCAGGAACTGCTCGATCAGCCGATGCCGACGCAGCACCCTCATTCCCAGCATCTGCCCCGCTTCGGTCAGACACACACCCTCGTAGGGTCGATACACGACCAGATCGGCTTCCCCCAAGGTTTTGTGCATGGTGGTGACCGTTCCCGTAGACACACCCAGTGCCTGGGCAACCTGGCCGGCAGACACCCATTCGGCACTTTCGCGCAACCCGATCTGGAGGATGGCCTTCAGGTAATTCTCGACGGTCAGGCTCGGCATTCACACGGCTCCTCGGTCCCCGATTACAGTCCCTGTCCCGGCTCGAGTCAATCACCGTCACCCAACGCACCGTGCATCACACCGCCCGCTGTCGTAGACTGAGCAGCACGATTTTCGTCGAACCCGGCGATCTGCTCCCTGACACGGACTGGCTCTCATGCGGTCTGAATTCTCGCTGGCCCGATTCTCGACTGCCGCGATGGTGAGCCTGTGTGTCGTCACGGCGTACTCGCGGGTGCTCCCCGCGACCGAACCACGACCGGCAAAAGGGAAATCGGATCTCTCCGGTCCGGTCAAACGACTGGTCAACGATCTCGGTAGCAACAGACGAGCGATTCGCGAAAGTGCGCGACGACGACTTCTGGCGCTCGGGCCGGCCATTCTCGAACACCTGCCCGCACCAAACACGGTCAAGAGTGTCGCCACACGAGTCGCCATCCGCCGCCTGATTCGCACACTCGAACGCACCACCGCAACCCGCTCGGCTCGGGCATCCCAGGTGACCATCAGTGGCCGCCCAACACTGGAGACGCTGGTCGCTTCAATCTCCAAGCAAACGGGAAACCGATTGACGATGCACCGTTTGTCTTCCAGACAGCGTCAGCGACCGGTGCCCATCAAGCTGATCCGTTCCACTTACTGGCAAGCGATTGACAGCGTGATGTCACGCGCCAAGCTCGACCTGGTCCATCGCAATGGAGCCACCACGCTGATCGCTCGTGGCAACCGCAAGACTGACAGATCGATCGCCCTCTCGGGTCCCTTTCGGGTCACGGCAACGACGGCGACTCCGAAACCAATCCCTGACAGCGATCGCCAGCTGCTGCCGGTGAGACTGTCATGGATGGCCGAACCTCGACTGCGGCCGCTCTACCTTGTCTGTCGTCCGGCAAACTTCCGTGCGACCGGTCGATTCGACAACGACCGCACAAGATCACTGGACCCACGAAGCCCCGAAGCCACGCTCGAATTGCCGCTGGAAGGCAGCGACCCCGACCTGCAACTCAGGATCGACTTCCAGACCCCCGGCGACCAGATTCCCAGGGAAATTCAACTGGCGGGAACAGCCGATGTCTGGCTGGCTGCCGGGTCGCAGGAGTTCGTCTTCCAGGGTCCGGTCGCAGCCAAGCCGGTCGTACACAGACGGGCCGGCATCGCCGTCGTGCTGACCTCCATCCGACACACTCCCGCCAACGGCGATCGGTTCGATGCCACCTTCGGGATCACCGTCCAGTACGAATCGGGCGGACCGGCATTCGAATCCCACCGTCTGTGGATGCTCTACAATCGGGCCCACCTGGTCCCCACCTCGTCCTCCGACAAGAAACCCGTTCGCCAGGTCGCTTACGATCGCTTCGAAACTCTCCGCCTGGGTGATGGCACGGCGGAACTGGCCTACCACTTCAAGAACCTCCAGGGTCAGCCACGCGACTGGCGGTTCGTCTACCAGGCCCCAACCCAAATCATCAAGGTCCCGGTGCCACTCGAATTCGCCCGCTGGAAAGTTCCGACCAGACGCTCGAAGGACTGACGCCTCAGCTACCCGTGACACCGGCCACGCGATTCTGGAAGGCAAAGATGACCAGGCCGGCCAGAAACACGGCAAAGCCAAGCCAGGCCAGGCCACCGGGCAGCAACAGGAAGCTGATCAGGCCCACGCCAAGCAGCCCCTTGGCCAGGTGCCGACGCAACAGACCCAATGTCCCGGGTCGACGCAGTGCCACAATCACCCCGATTGCCACACCCAGCCAGGCGATCGTCCACAGCAGGTTCAAACCCCGTTGAATTGACTCGCGGGGTCGCATCGACAGTTCCAGCTTTGGGTTCTCACCGGTCGTGGCAAACCGCAGCGTCTGACCTCCGGTGGGAATCTCGAAGTCAACCGAGAGTCCACCGGCAACGTCAGCGAGGCCCTGCTGGTCGGCAGGAGTCACGAGAGAGGACTCTCCGGCCCCTGGCACCCGGCCATCGCCATCCTGTGCGGCTGCCAACGTCTGTTGCCCCACCGCGTTGTTCTGCTGAGGTTGGTGCGGCACCTCCTGCTGTACTTGCTGCTCCGCCTTTTCGGCGGCCCGGTTCAGCCCGGCAATCTGGCTGAGACTCTGCTCGCGACGGCGCTTCCGGAGTTCACGTGTGGCCAGCTTTCCGCCGGCAGCCGCCTTCGGAGCTTTCTTGCCCTTGGCAGCACTTTTCTTGGCTTCCCCGGAAGGCGGGGCCAGATTCAGCTTGAAGTTGAACTCCTGAACATTGCGACCCTTTTCCTGCTTCTGCCCGGTATCTGGCAACACCGCATTGAAACGGTACAACCGGTCATTGTTCTTGAGGATCTGAGCCTTCTGGACCGCTTCGTCCTGGCCCTCGAGATTCCGTGAATCATCGCTGTTGGTCACCCGTTGCTTGCCGTCATCGACCTGGATCCGTTCCAACGCCTTGCGATACCGGGCCTGGAAATCACGACCCTGAAGTGTGAAGTCCGCCCCACCACCACCGGAAAAACCACGCGGCCGATTCCGTCGTCCATTTCCGGTCATGTAGTTGTTCAGTTCAACCCCAAGGCTCTCGAGATTGCGAGCGGCTTTGTACTTGGCCTTGCCGCTCGACTTGCTCTCGAGCACGCCCAGCAGGTAATTGGCATCGTCCAGTGTCGCCCTCTGCTGATTCAATTCGATCCTGTCACTGCCGACCATCGCCAGGTTGGTCCCCTTGCCGTCGACCGGTTCAACATCCAGTTCGTTCGGCAGGTGCACCGTCCACGAAGTCTCCTCGACCTTCATTCCGTGCTCCCGGAACAGCGACCCATTTTCATCTCCGTCCCGATCGGCCGCCTGTCGAGGTGTCACCACCGTGGGAACCGGAATGTGTCGCCTGTCGGCGATCAGGTGCAGCCCGGTCGGCAACTTGCCCCCGGAAATTCGGCCGGCCAGGATCATTCTGACAGGGAACGAGAGATCGCCTTCACTTGTGTTGGGCAGCGCCACCAAAACGACGCTTTCCTTTCGGGCCTCGTCCGAATCGACCGGTCGCGACTGATCGCCGCCGACGGATACGGCCAGCACCCGGGACTCCTCGGGAATACTGACCGCCAGGAACTGCTGGGCACGGTTGCGGATCGTGTAAACTGCCTCGGTTCGCCAACTGCCATCCGCCGCCAGCACTGTCACCAATTCCGCCAGTTGCACCGTCCCGGTTGTCTGCCGCAGCGCTTGGGATCTCGTGTAATTCCACGCCGGCATCGACGCCCGCGACAACACTCTCCACATCCCCGTCGCCTGGTCGTACAACGATGAATCGATCCGAACCGGCAATCGCCCCAGGTCGTCCTTCTCGACCCGCTCGACACCCGCTTCGCCCTCCAGCTTCAACGTGCCGGTGGACTGGTTGATCAGGATCACGTACCTCTGCTGGGTCTCCACAGCCTGGTAGGCCACCGACGAATCTTCCTGGTCGCCGGTGCTGCTGACCGACTGTTCGAAGACAACGCGGGGTGACGCAACGGTAGCCGAGCGCGACGAGGGTGGTGGCAGAGTGGCCTGTGCGATCAGGAACAGCCGTTCACGGGCCGGTTGTCGGAGGGTGACAATCCAGCGAACCGCATCGGCCTCGTCGTCGTCGACGGCCACCGACCGGACTTCACGAATTCTCGGGTCACGGAATCTCAGATGGTTCTTCAACCACCCGGGCGTCGTGAGCACGAATTCGTCAGCGGCAGCCTGTGTGATCTGCCACGACAGCGCCAGGGTATGGTCGACCAGGGTATCGGTGACCGTGACCAGGGAAACAACCGTGCCCTGCATCCCCGGCACCGCCCGCTTGATCGCCAGCACGACCGGCTCGGACGAGATCCCGCCCGAGACGAAGGCGAAGCGTGCCTTGCGGGGATCGAGTTGCCTGAGTTCCGACGCGGCGGAGGCCGGATTGACCGACCGCCACCCGCCCCTGTCAGTAATCCCCGCCGAGAATGCCTCGTCAAGCCACACCATCACCTGGCTGGCCAACCGCCCCACGCCCAGAGGACGAGGCAGACGGAGCTGGAATTCCTCGATGTCGGATGACCTCGGCAGCACTCCTTCAAGAGCCACCTCCAGCGCCCCTGTCCGTGGCCCATCGAATTCTACCGTCAGTTGCCGATTCCCGTTCTCGTCAGCATGCACGAACCAGTCGGCCAACGACGTGGCTTCGACACTGACAGGCAGGTACTTCGGAGGCAGGCCAAAGGTGACACTGCCACGGGCAGCCTGGCTGAGTTGCCACTTGATCTGAGACGCCAGCCGCACCTTGCGACGTTCGATTCGCACGGCGTGACGCGCCACCGCATTGGCCTGGGGCGTCCGCCGTGTCAACCTCAACGTCAGCCCAAACGGACGAGTGATGTAGCCGAAGACCATCCGTGCCAGCGGCACAGCCTTTCCGTCACCACGAGGTTGGCTCGGCTTGCACCAGCCCGGCCGAGCCAACGAGGCGACGTCGACCTGGCGGAGATTCGAATTGTCGGTCACTCTCGCGGTGAACTGGTCATCGACGAAAACGGCCAACTGCCCCTTGTCCCGGTCAAATCCCTGCACCAGAACCGATTCGACCACCAGCTCGGCCGATCGGTCACCGACTCGTCGGTCCTGGAACAGGTCGACCCGCACCACCGTCTCGTCGTCAACCCGGCGGCGGAAAAACACCCGCAGCCGTCGTTGCCCGTTCTCGGTCTCGACATCCCAGCCACCGACATCCACGCCGACGACCCGCTGCACGCTGACCGTGGACGGCAGCACAAACGTCGCCTCCGGCAGGCTGCCCTGGCGAACGCGGAAACGATAGTGACCCCGATGACGGACACCGGGATCGGACACGTGAATCGATGTGAAAGACTCGAGCTGCACCAGCCCATCAGCTGCGTCGGCCGCCTGTTTCGGCTGCCAGGAGACCTGCAGCGGACCACCGGCATCCACACCCAGCTCGATCGACTCGTTCCCGTCGGCCACGAGGTGACGGTGACGGGTCGAAGACCCGTTGACCCGCACCAGCAGGTTGCGATCGGGAAGGTCGAACCGGAACCGACCGACAGGGACCGGTGACAGGGTCACCGAGAAGCGACCGGCGGGTCCGGTGCGGACCAGCGGCAGTTCGAAGTCGATTTCCAGGCGATGAGCCCCACGCCGGTCGAGAACCACCGCCAGGGGTTGGGACTGGGACTTGGCTCGGGTGACGATCGGAGCGGGCTTGCCGTTGAGCCGGCCACCCACAACCGCAACCGCACCGATGGGAATCGGCAATACGACCTGGCCATCGCGAAAACTGTACATCTGCAGGTTGCCCCGCAATGCGATCCGCGCAGCCACACCGTTCGCAGACGGAAGAACCCGGGCGTTCCACGAAACATCAGCCACCACACCGGATCGTGGCGCAGGAGCCAGGACCTGGCGATCAGGGTAAGCCAGATTCCACAACCGCAGGAACTCGTTCCGGGGAACCAGAACACGATTCGCCTCACGGGGATCCTGCCCCGGCTCTATGGGGATGATCTCCAGCGGTCGCACCACTGGCGGTACCGGTAGACTTTTTCGCTGGCGGACTTGGGATGCGGATTGGGACCGTGGCTGCGGTCTCAACGGAACCTTCACTTGTGCCCAGCCCGATTGTGACAGCAGTGAAACGGCCAGCCACAATCCGCCACCAAACCGGAAAATGTCTCGGGTCAGGTTGGCTCGCAGCCATCCCCAGCCATCTCCCGCCCGACCGATCACAGCCATCACCGTCCAGAGCGCCGAGCCCGCCACCGCGCCCAGGAAGAGACCATCCAAGACAATATGCCACGAAACCGGCAGGACGGTAACCAGGGCCAGCGGCCCGATCAGCGAGGCAATCATCGCCACCGACCGTTCAACGGCGGAGCGACGCCGGGAGAACCAGCAGGCGATCACCACCAGCACGACGAAAAAGACACGGCCGGTCGTCTGTGACTCGACATCCTGATAGGCAATGTCCAGGTCTGAGATCTCGCCAGGCTCCCGGCTGCCCAGGAAGTGGAATTCCCGTGCCACGGTTCCCGCCGGTGGTCTCAGGTCCAGCGCCAGTGACATCACGGCACCACTGGCAGATTCGGGTTTCGCTTTCGCTTTCGCCGTTTCGGCGGCGACTTCCACCTGGGACGGCTCGTTTACGGTCCTCGTCCCCAGGTTGAGATCTGGACCGTCGATGGCCCCCTGCTCGGCCAACTTGACGTCATTCCGAAGTCGCCCCTTGTCAGAACCAGGCTTCGCGACACTGCCGACGGGCCGGTCCTGCTCAGCCTCGGTGAGCCTGTCCAACTGACCGAAACCGCCCGGCGGTGGGACTGCACCTCCGCCACCCCCTCCCATGCCGCCCACGGCACCGATCCCCTCCCTCCCGAAAGCGTCACCTTTCCTGGTCACGGCGTCGGAACTGATTGCCGACGATGGAGCCGACGGTGAAGCCACCATCTGCGAATCGACCATTGCATCCCCGGATTCACTCAGGAAGGCCGTCGGAGGCTGTGCCGTCAACAGCATGGCGGGCAACACGACGCCCAGCACCAGCAGCACGGCGGTGCCGGCCAGCAACCCAACAAACCGACGACGTCGAAACGCCAGTGTCAGCACCGCGATCACCCCGGTGACGATCAACAGCACCGTCAGTCGTGAGAGCAGATTGGTGGGCGAGAGATTTCGCATCGAGTCCTTCAAGGCTCCCAGCAGACTGATCTGGCTCAGGCCCTCGCTGGGAACAAAACGGCCATCGGACTCCACGACCAGGGTCTGCCACGGATGGTGCAGCACCCAGTGTTGTTCGAGCACTTCGATCGGACGAGAGTCTTGCGATCCCCGGCCCAGCGACACCACTGGTGCATCCTGGACCAGCCGATCGGATCTCCGCACCGACCTGACCTTCGAACGGTAGAAAACCTCCAGCGAGTGGCGACCGGCTCCCAGGTCATCAACCGGCCAACCCACCACGAAGATCATGCTGGGCTGGTCAACGTCACTTTGCTGCTGGTGTGCCTTGACCGGCTTTCCGTCAACCGTGACCGCCCACAATGATCGTTGCTCCCCGGGTCGCCCACCCAGGTCGACCAGCAGGCTCTGCACACCGGCAGCGGGCAGGTCAAACGAAGCCCGGTGCTGCATTTCTCCGGTCCGGGCCAGGACGCTGGTCACCGTGCTGCCATGGCAGATGGCCCGGGCCACGTTGCCATGATCGAATCGGGCCTCGCCCAGCGTGACGTGGTATCCGGGGACCAGGTAGCGATAAGCCTTCACGACCCTTTCCCGCGGACGGTACTGCGTCGTCGGCAGGTCGATCGGATCGATCTCGGCCAGTTCGGCGGACCGGTCTCCGTCGACGGCCATCTGCTCGAGTGCCGTCACGTCGACCTGCTGATCGTCGGCGGCCTCAATCGCCACGTAACCGTTGTCGCGATCGGCACCGATCACCGCCAGGGCCGGCAACCGAAATCCCGACCCGCCGTCGGACACCATCTCGCGGGTCAACGTCAGGTCAACAGACAGAGACAGCCGGTTGCGGACAAACTTGTCGAGTTTCAGGGTCCAGCGACGACGTCCATCGACCGGTGCGGCCGGCAACTGTTCGACGATCCGATTCGCCGAACCCAGCAACCGGAACCGCAGGTCCTCTCCGGCCCACTCGGGCAAGTCGATAATCACCTGGCGGGCTCCACCACCCTGGATGTCGAGATGCGACTCGAGATGAGCCGAAAGCGTTTCACGATCCAGCCGCGCGACAGTCAGCGATTCGGCCGAGAGACGGGCCGGGCGCCGCCCAATCCGCAACGTGCCAGAAACCCGCGGAGACTGGTAACTGTATCCCAGACGCTGCCCCTCCAGTTTCAGGTTGGCGTGGTCAAGCCCGACCAGTTCGTCGGCCACCACCTCGAACTCATCGGAAGCACGGATCAGGTACCGACCTTCGACGATCAGTCCCGCCTGATCCTTCCGGCCTTCTCCAGCAATCTCCAGGGCGATGTCCGGCAACGCCACGTCACGACTGTTGGCGCTGCCCAACGGCCAGTTCTCCAGGTCACGGTGTGCCAGGACACTCACGCTCACCTCGGACCCCTCGGGAACCGCCTTGGCGAAACCCACTCGCAGCCGCTGGCGACCGTCGGCGCCGGGCAATCGCTGCCAGGGGGCCGACTGGCCGGCCACCCGCACACCGGTGATGTTCCAGCCATCGGGAATCGAAAACACCACCTGGAACAATGAAGAAAACCGACTCTCGATCCTCGCATCGGTGACCAGGTCGAGCCCGTCGTCCGAGATCTTCAGCAGGGTGGCCAACGCCGCCTGCAATTCCTGGCGTTTTGTCTCGGTGGCAAACGACAGGGTGAAGTCCTCCCGCCAAGCGTCAAACCGCATCGCACTGCTGCCGGCGGGGATCTTCTCGAGAATCTTCTGGAGCACCATGACATCGGGCACACGACGTACTCCGGTCGCCTGCCCCGACTGCAACCGGACACCGGGAGGCGTATGGACCAGCAGTTGGCCGATGTGTGACGTGACTCCCGAGAAGCTCAACCTCGGGACCTGCCAGAGTTGACCGACTGGTGTCGTCATCACGCCACGAAAACTCACTCGTCGTGATCCGGTAAACCTCTGCCGAAAGTGCAGAGTGATTTGCGTCAGTTGAGCGTTGTCCGGGTCGTCGGCCAGTTCCCAGCTCTCCAGCCCGCTCGAGGCCACTTCGGTGATCTCCAGCGTCCGTGGCACTGTCGCCACGTACTCGTCGAGGGCCTTACCGAAGACCTCCAGGCCGGTCACTGCCTGCCAGGTCACCTCACCGGGAGACACTCCGACACCGAAGGCCGTGGAAGCAAACACCATCGCGTCGCCGGACCGCTGGGCCTGGCGGTCAGTGACCGCCAGCCGAATTTCACTTCGTCCTCCAACCGGCAGGTTGTAGGTGGCCGGTTGATCAGCCGCCGCCGGTCGACGGACCGACAGCCCGTCAACCAGCAGATGCTTACCGGCCGGCAGATGTATGATCAGCGACGCCGTCGCAGCCGGTACCAATCCGAAGGCCGCCACCCTGTCGCTTCCCACCGCCGCCAGCGGAGTCGAAAGACCCAGTTCCAGCGTGGCGACACCGACCGTGTTGTGGAACAACTCCAGCCCGGACACCGATTCCTTCTTCCGGGTCAACTGGAAACGAGCGACACGGGCCGCCCGTCCCGCCAGCACGGCCTTCTCGACAGAAACGCCCCGCAGCGGCAACCTCAGAGACTGCCAGCCACGGACGAACTGCTGGAATCGGACCGACGTGTCGATCGACAACCGGTCCCCGTTGGGACGGGCCGTATAGACAACCTCACGCAACGCCAGCGATGCCGGAGTCCGTGGCCGATCCCGTTCATTCCTGGCCGCCAAAGTGCGCAACTTGTTGTATTCGGCCTTCTCGAGCATCACGCCGCGGCGATCTCGGTCGATGACCACCCCAAGATCCTCGATCGGGATGAAGACCCGCCGCGGTCGCTCCGCAACGGCCGGCATCTGGGCCGGCAATGACCCGACCAGGACCAGCATCGCTACCAGACCCCACAGGATCTGACATCTGTTCTTTTGCAGTCGATTCACTTCGACGACTCCGTCACGTCGTCAGACTCTTCGTCAGACTCTTCGTCAGACTCTTCGTCAGATTCTTCGCCGGATTCTTCGCCGGATTCTTCGCCGGATTCTTCGCCGGACTCAGTGGACGACTTGGCGGTGGCCTTCTGGAAGACTGAAACCAACCCGGAGGAATGCTGAAAACCGACCACCGAAGCCAGCATCCACGCGGCAACTCCAAAGCCAATCCCCCATCGGGCGGCCAGCAGGGCCTCGGCCACACTGTCAGCATAGGACAACGACATCAACGAGACGATGAACGTGGCGATCAACACCACACTCAGCCGATTGCTCCACGGAGTCCAAAGCAGAACGCAACCAATGGCGAAAATGGGAACACTGATTCCGGCGGCCATCGACGATGTCTCCCACCACGTCGCCGCCAGGGATTCGGCTCCCCCGAGGTTGCCGTAGACGATCGGGCGGCCCTGAAGGGGAAGATAGCCCAGGTTGGATGTGTGTTTCTTGTCATCGAACCAACGTTCCAGCCGACCGTGTGGTGTCGAAAGAATCGCGAAGTGTTCGGGAACTCCAACCAGCTTGTATTCCTCTGGAACAAACACGGCGGTCCGCAGCTCCTGCGTCACCACCTCCCGCTCGTCGGACTCCACGCCCCCGACCTGTGGCAACTTGATCGACTCACTACTGCCAAACCAGTTGTCGAAGAACGACTCCTGTGGCAGGTCGTAGCGAATCGAAAGGAAGAATTCCTCGTCGGTCGTCGTACCCGCCACGTTGAGCGAGTAGGCCGTCCAACCCTCAGGAGCCTCCTGGTCTTCACCAGCCTTTTCGACCGGCACCCGTCCCTGGTCAACGAAGATCTCCGAGACATTCGATTCACCGGGCAGGTCCACCCTCAACCGTTGCCGCTCACTACTCTTGAGCCGGTATCGGGCACGGACGCTGGCGGTGCCGTTCTTGTTGATCACCATCTCGACCAGCGCTCGTGACACAACGGTCTGCACCACTTTCTCGGACTCGAACTTCCGTGTCGCAATCTCGAGGCTGACCGGTTGCACATGGAAACGGAACGCGGCCGATCCGGTTGTCGGCAACAATTTCAATTCCCGCACGTCGATGAATTCGAGACCTTCAAGTTGCCCATCGTCGGACCACGTGACCTCCAGCGCGTCGTCCTTTCGGATTACCAGTTCTCCGGTGATGTTGTCGTTGTCGAGATCGAGTGCGATCGGCGGTTGGACCTGCACCTGGTTGCTGGTCGCAGATTGTCCGTCACCGTCGCTTTCGCCCTCATCACTCGCATCCCCGTCCCCGGTCTTCAGATCCCAGCTGACATCGAATGCCACCGGGCCGGTCAACTCCTGCTGCATCACGATGGTCCAGGTCACCCAGCCATCTTCCGGCTCGCCGGCGATCTTCTCGCGAATCGGCACCGGTCTCGAAGCACCACCGGGGACGGTGCTGGTGGCGATCTGGGGCTCTTGCCCAATCGACTCGGGGACGCGGATCCGGAACGTGTCGGTGCCAGCGTATTCGACGGTGAAGATCACTCTCGAATCGACCTCGACCAGTTGCTGCTTTGCGTTGGCCGTGGTGGCAACGGTGGCCGAGAGCCTAGTGGGGCGTCGCCGAGTGGTCACCGGCAGAGCCAACACCCGGGCCGCGTCGGCAGACGGGTAGGAGGTGTACTGCCAGGCACTGGCCAACCGCGCGCGGCCGATCTTGGCCCCCGACTGGCCACCTCGGTTGGGCTGGATCCCAGAGAGCTTCTCCTCGTCGGTGATCACCTCGAACGCGTCCGGGGCATAGACCAGGATCGACCCGTCCTCGCGAACAACACCGACGGGCTCGATTACCGGCAACGAAACATCGACCGTTTCGGCCTCTCCGTCGAATGCCTGATGGGCATTGATCGTGAGGCTCAAGGCACCCTGCCGCCGTTGCGCCAACACGACTGTCAGGACTCTCGAAGTCTTTTCGAAGCTGTGCTCCTTGTAAGCAGTGCCGGTGACTGCATCGAGTTCGAGGCCAACTGGCAGTTTCAGCTTCCACTCGAAGACACCAGCCCGCTCGACGGTGTACTTCAACTGCGACACCGACCTCAGCTCGTCGTCACGGAAAATCAGCCGTGTGGCATGGTCGACGGTGATCCGGGGCTGCACCGGTTCATAAGACACCCGCAGATCAAACCGCGGGCTGAAGTACTTGTAAGATCGTCCGGCGGGACGCCGGATCGCCTGGAAGACCTCGTTGGGTTCGATCCGAACCAATCCTCGCGGGGGAACAACATTCAGTGTCAGATCGGCTCCGTGCGTCAAGACGACCTGGCCGCTCTCACGGACCGCGTCGAGCGAATGGATGCCGTGGATCGTCATGCCGGGATCATCGATCGTCGATTTCTCGATCCCTGCCGTATCGACACCCGAGACGGCAAAGACCTGGCCCATCGCCGGAGCGGGACGCTCGGTGTGCACCTCGAGCACGAACTTGCCCTGCACGGCACCGATGAACTCGACGGTGACCCCCTGCCGCTTCTCGTCGTCGACCGGCACCCACTTGCGGATCTTGGCCTGGGTCGAAGCAACATCCAGAATCCGGTGGCCCAGGGGAACAGCGATCCTCAGCTGGGTCAATTCGCCACGCAGCACCTCGTGGTGCAGAAACACGTCGGTGTGCACCAAGCCGTCACGCACCGAGACATGCTGGTAGTTCGAGACACTGGTCAGCAGGTCCATGTCCGGCTTTTGACCGACACGGGGGTACCACAGGGCCGAGATCTTGGGAGTGGCGCCCAGCCGGGCCCGAACTCGTGTCTGCCCCTTGTCCGTTTTGACCGGCAATGCCACCAGGCGAGGCGTCAGATCGACCGCCTGCTCGGGTCGCGGAACCGTCAATTCGAACGTGGTCATCCCCACCGTCGGACAGTCGAAATCAAAGGAGTGTCCGTCAGCCGATGCACGGATGCGGGCCGTCAGTTCGAGTGTCACGGCATGGGTACCCGGTTCGGGGAACAGCAAGGCGTACTGGCCGGCTCCGGTACCGCGCAACAGCACCTGGGTCGCCTTGCCATTGCGGATCGCCGTCACCTTGCCAATCGCTGCCTGGCCAAACCGGATCGGAATCTCCGACCAACTCTTGCCCAATACCTGCACGCTCAGCGTGGCAGTGATCCGGGCCAGATTCTCGTCAACGGTGGCCACATAATCGGCCTGTGTGATCACACCCGAAACCGGTGGCCCCTTCGCAACGCGATCAGCTGCACCAGCCCGCTCCCACAAACGCAGGTACTCCATGTAGGGCAGGAAGACCGCGGAGGGATGCTTCTCAAAAACCGACTTCAGGTCACGGTACGGGACGTAAATCCACTGCTCGAATTTCTCGTCCTTGGCTGCTGCGGGTCCTGCGATCGGTTCAACCGGAGGTGACTGGGTGGCGGCCCGACGAATCTCGTCCTGGGCCACTGACCGATCTCCGGCCAGCAACAAAACGGCAACAACCGCAGCCGTCACCGACCACCTCATCCAGAAGACAACCGTTTCAACGACACGCATCTCAGCTTCTCCCCTGCCTCTCGTCTCAACAACTTCACTGCAACGTCGATGCCCCCCGCTTACTGCGGCCGGACCGCGATTGCTGCAACTGGAAAGATAGAGTGATTCTGTGTTTTGGGTAAACCTGGCAAGAAATTCCACCTGCCAATTTACTTTAGGATGCCGAACCCGCACCAGAGGTTGCAACGAATTGCGGGTTTTTCGGGATCTGACCGACGTCAAAAACGTCCGAATGGGGCGGTTGTGGCGATTCGCCGGGCATTCAGCCCCTGTCGACGGAGCAAGTTTCGGGTCATCGCCACTGGGAATCCCGGGATCATCCGGCAATGGCCATCACGACCTCCGGCTCGCCGGCGATCACCTCTTCGACCAGGCGACCATAGTCGACGGCTCCGTTGCAGGCCGGGTCATAGTCGAAGATCGACCTCCCAAACCCGGCCGCCTCGGCCAACCGAATATTGCGTCGAATTCGTGACTCAAAGATCTTCGCGTCGGCCCAGGGAGCGTGCGGATCGCTGCCGGCGAAGAACCCGGCCAGGTCATCACTGATGTCGGCCGCCAACCGAGTGCCGGTTTCGAACAGGCACAGTACGATGCCAGTGACCCGGAGATCACGGTTCAGCCGACGCGTGACCAGGGCTGTGGTTTCGAGCAACTTGGAGAGTCCCTGGAGAGCAAGGAAGTGCGGCTGGAGAGGAATGAACACCTCACGGACGCCCGCCAGGGCGTTGATGGTCAACACACCCAGCGACGGCGGGCAGTCAACCAGGCAGTAGTCGAGCGGGCAACCGGATTCCAGTTCGTCCAGCGCCCCCCGCAGCACCGTCTCCCGCCCCTCTGTTCCGGACAGTTCTCGCTCGATACCGGCCAGGTCGACGTTGCCGGGAACGACCCACAACCGCTCGGAAACCTGCCGCCTGGTATCGACCAGACGCCGATGTCCCAACATCACGTCGTAAAGGCTGGGAGTGCCCGGCGGAGCCTCGACGCCCAGGTGCAGCGACGAATGGGCCTGGGGATCAAGATCAACCAGGCAAACGCGTCGACCCGCAGCGGCCAGCCCGGCCGCCAGGTTGACGGTGGTGGTCGTCTTGCCGACGCCCCCCTTCTGGTTCATCACCGCGATCGTCCGCACCTGATCATCTCGCTTGACGCATGTCTCCCAGTCCCGAGCCGCGGCAGTATATCCCCGCAGTCAGGACGGCGCGAAGGTGACTTAGGCCGACTGAATGTCGCGTCCCGCGACAAGCAACTCTTCAAGACGGGTGACACAGAGATCGATCGAGCGAACGGCCTGGACGAAGTTGGTGTGGGTCGAGGCCAACGGAGCGTCTCCCCGGAACTGCTCGGTCGCACGCCGCATCCGGCCGATTTTCTTGCCGAGCATCTTGATGTAACCAGCCGGGTCCTGCAGCCGCGTCTCCAGTGCACGTGACGTGTCGAACACAGCCCGCACGACCCCCATCAACTCGGGAAAATCCTCGACCTCCTCGCTGTGCTTGACGAACGTTCGGACCATCCAGGCGTGCGCCATCACGTCCTGGCACTCGTCAACGATCTCGCTGAGCTGGTCTTCGGTTGTCACCATGTCATTCGTCTTCGCTGTAGGTCATCAACGTGGTCACCTCGCAGCCGGCCAGCGCCTCACGGCCTCCCAACCCTTCCAGTTCGATCACCACCGCACAACCGACCACCTCGGCTCCCGCCTCAACCAGCAACCGGTTGCACGCGGCAACGGTCCCGCCGGTGGCCAGCAGGTCATCGACCATCAGCACCCGGTCACCGGGCTTCACCGCATCGGTGTGAACCTCGAGAGTGTCCTCACCGTATTCGAGCTGGTAGGAGTGTGATCGGGTCTCGTGTGGCAGCTTGCCGGGCTTACGAACCGGCACAAAACGGGCCGCCAGTTCCAGGGCCAGGGGCGCGCCGAACAGGAACCCCCTGGCCTCGACACTGGCCACAACGTCAACTCGACCGTCACGGTAGGTGTCGGCCAGTCGCCGGATCACGTCGCCGTAAGCCTCCGGAGAGGCCAGCAACGGCGTGATGTCACGAAACCGGATCCCCGGCACGGGAAAATCGGGCACCGTGCGAATGTGTGCCTTGAGATCCAGTCCGCCGTTGCTGTCGTTCATCGGCCCTCACCTTCGGTTTCAGAAAGTCCCCGCCGCGCCTCGGCAACCACGTCACGAGCCCGAGCGTCGCCTGCGTACAACTCCACGATACTTTCCCACACCCGGCGTGCATCCTCAATCCGACCATCCTCACGAGCCCGCTCGGCCCGTGCCATTGCAGCCGACGCCAATTTCCACTGGCCGGCCACTCCAACCGGCCCCTTCCGCCACTCCTCGAGCAACTCGCGAGCCACCTTCCGCTCCGATTCCCATTCCCTCTGTCCTTCAACCAGTTCCAGAACGGACTCCAGGATGCTCATCGCCCGAGCCCGGTCACCCAACCTCTCGTACTCCCGGGCCAATCTCAGGAACCGGCTCACTTCGGTCGCATCGCCGGTCCGCAACCTCTTGGCCGGTCGCGACCGTGACTCGACAGCCAGTTGTTCGATGCGCTCCAGGTGGGGAGCCGCCGGACCACTCCAACGCCCGGGATCCTCGGCCACCAACGGAGCGAGGTACCTGTCGCGAGCCGTCTGCCAGTCGGGATCGGCCAATTCCAGCAGCCGCACGCCCTCGGCAAACCGATCTTCGGGACTCAGGCGACTCCGCTGCCACATCACTGTGCCGATCCCCACGACCAGTGCCAGGGCGACAACCAGGCCGGCCGTACTGTTCCACCAGCCAGCCCATCGTCCCCTCTGGGCCTGCCGTTCGATCTCGAACTTCATCAGGTCACGGGCCAGCGTCGCCTCTCCCGCCCCCCCCACCAACGGGGATCCGCCGGCGGCCTGGGCCGTCACGGCAGTGGCCTGCATCGTCAGATCGGCGCTGCCGTCGGTCCCGTCGCCAATGCGTTCGGTCGGAGCCGCGTCATCGGATCGGGCCAACCGGAAAACCGCCGTGGCGTCGGTGGCCTCGGTGACATCCCGGTCGGCGACAGTGGCCTTACCCTCGGAGAGAGCCATTTTTCGCGGAATTTCCTGCAGACGCAGGCCGAGCACATACGCATCTGGATACCGCTCGTCGGGGTCCTTGGACAGCAACCGGCAGACCACCTCGTCCAGCCATCGTGGAATCTCAGGCACAATCGACCGCGGCGGATCAAACTGCCCGTACCGATGCTGCTGGATGATCTCGACGGTACTCCGCCCCGAAAACGGTGGGCGGCCCGTCAACATGCAGTACATCACAGCACCCAGCGAGTAGAGGTCACTGGTCCGGTGGGCCTTGCGACCCTGGGCCTGCTCGGGCGACATGTATTCGGCGGTGCCCACGATGCCGCCGGTGGCGGTCAGCTTGCCGGCAGCGAAGATCTGGGCCACGCCGAAGTCGGTCAGCTTGACCAGGTCGTCGTTGGTCAGCATCAGGTTGCCCGGCTTCAGGTCACGGTGGATGATCCCGGCATCGTGTGCCGCCTTCAGGGCGCGGCAAACCTGCACCGCCATCTCGATCACCGTCTCCCATCCGAGTCGCTTGACGCGATTCAGACGCTCGGTCAACGTCTCCCCCTCAACCAACTCCATCGCGTAGTAATACGTCCCCTCGTGCTCGCCACTGTCGAGAAAGCGGACGATGTGCGGATTGGTCAGCTTCTGCAGCGAATCGATCTCGCGGCGGAACCGCTCGACCAGGCCCGGCTCGCGGGCCATCGTCGCCGAGAGCACCTTGACGGCCACCAGATCGGACGTCTCAGTCTGAAAAGCCCGGTAGACGGTCCCCATGCCACCGGAACCCAGTTCGTCCTGGATCGTGTACGGACCGATGGTGATGGCGGATTCGGACATTGTGTCTGCCGGTCGGCTGCCTTCACGAACAGGGAGTACTGGCCGATTGGAGTCTATGGTGCGACAATTCTGACGGTCAACAACTGCCTCCAAACTCTCGCCGTCATATCCCCCGTGCCCACCAACGCCATCCTCCTGGTCGCCCACGGCAGCCGACTCGATTCAGCCAACCGAGATCTCCAATGGCTGTCCGATTCTCTGTCCGCCCGACGCCCCGACGACCTGATCGAGACGGCTTTCCTGGAGATCGCCGAGCCGGACATCCCGACAGGCGGGGCACGTTGCGTCGAGCGAGGAGCCGACCGGGTGCTGCTGGTTCCGTTCTTTCTCTCGCCCGGCCGCCACGCCTCGCTGCACCTGGCCGAACACCGCGACCGTCTGGCCGAGAGTTTCCCCGATGTGGCCTGGGAACTGAAACCCCCTCTGGGTCGACACGATGCGCTGGTCGATGTGATCCTGGATCGCATCGCGGGGCCGGCTGCGGACGACCCGGCCACTTCCTAGCGCCGGCCCTCTACCCACGCCAGCAGCACCGGCAGCAGCACCAGGTTGCCGGCGAGGCCACCGAGCATTGCCACGCTGACCAGGATCCCGAAATAGACCAGCGGGATGAAATGAGAGAGCGTCAGTACGCTGAAGCCGACAACCAGCGCGAGGTTGGCCAGCACAACGGCCCGACCGACGCCCGCGTGTGTCCGCTCGAGAGCCGTCGCCACGTCGTCACCGGCCGCCCGGGCGCGGCGGAATCCCGAGATGTAGTGGATACTCGAATCGACCGTCAGACCCAGTGACACGCTGGCGATCATCGCGGTGGCAATATTGACCGGCAGGCCCATCCAGCCCATCGCCCCGATCACCAGCACGATCGGGAACAGGTTCGGAACCAGGCCCACCAGCCCGATCCAC
Source organism: Planctomycetaceae bacterium (assembly GCA_002724315.1). GTDB lineage: Bacteria > Planctomycetota > Planctomycetia > Planctomycetales > Planctomycetaceae > UBA8437. Next base: position 47,557 of record PBOJ01000061.1, read on the forward strand.
GGGTTGCGGAACGCCAGGGCCATCATCACGGTGATCCCGATCGCTGCCAGTACGAAACTGACCACCTGGTCCCGCAGCAGGCTCTCGATCAGGAACGTCAACAGCACGTACAAGCCGGTCGCTTCGACCGGCCGCTGTCCCGCCGGCACATCGGGAAACTCCTCCCGGGTGATCTCCTCGACACGCTCGATCAACTCGCGTTTCTGCCCCGCCTGCTCGCGTTCCAATGCCCGCAACACGACTCGCATACGGCCGGCCTCGGCATTGTAGAGACTGGTGACGTATTCGGGTTGTGACTGGTCGAGTACCCGGAGCCGTTTCGTGAGCGTGTTGAGCAACAGCGGAAACCTGGGGACCATTTTCAGCCCGTCGCTGAGTGGCACGACCTTGGTGAGCCGTTGGCGACCGTCGGCCGTCGTTTTCCGGGCACTGACCTCCCGCAGCCGCTCGGCCAGTTTCTCGACCCGATCGATCCCCTCCTGGTCCAAGTCGCCAGGCACCGGAAAATTGACTTCCCAGTTCCCCGCTCCCCCCAACTTCGTCTCGACGAATTCCAGCCCACGACGGATCGGGCTGTCCTCGCGGAAGTTCTCACTGAAATCGGTCTCCACCCGCAGCCGGAACAACCCCGAACCGGCGACCAGTACGACCAGCCCGACTGCCGCCATCACTCCGAACGGATGACGACGGATTCCACGCGCCAGCGATTCGAGTCCTCTGACCAGTTGCCCTTCACCGGGAACCCGACCGGGATCGACCAGGCGACGCCCCAGCAGGATCCCACCGGGCAGCAACAGCAGCGCAGCGACCAGCACCAACAGCGTCGCCAGCGACATCATGATCCCGAAACTTCTGACCGGACTGATGTTGCTCGACAACAGTGCCGCGAACCCGACAGCCGTGGTGGCCCCGGTCCAGAAGATGGCGGGAGCCAACCGGCTCATCGTCCGTCCCAGTGCCACCACCGGGTCGTGGTCTTGCCGCTGCTCTCGATAGTGAACGGTCACGTGAGTGCAGGTGGCGATCCCGATGATGGTGACCAGCGAATTGAGCATCGAACTGACCATGCTCAACTGCATCCCGCTCTGCACCAGCAATGCCTCGGTCCACAGGATCGCCACGACCACGACCGCCAGAGGGACCAGCACCCAGCGAATGCTCCGGAACAGGACCAGAATCACCGCGGCCAACAGGCCCAACGACCACCAGAACAGTTTCCGTCCATCCTCTTCGACGTACCGGAACATGTCGTGAACCTGCACCGGCTCGCCAACGACCTGGGCCGGAGGCTGGTGCCGGGCCGCCCGCTTTCGGATCTCCGCAAAGGTCGCCGCACGTTTGCGTGTCGCATCGGCCCCGTTGACCGGTTCGAGCCTCAGCACAATCGCCACCGTTCGGCGATCCTCACCAACCAGTACCCCCTCGACCAGTTCGAGCACGCGTCGTCTCAGTCCGTCGATGCGCTTCATCACCCGGCCAAGCACCCCCGAAGGCTCCAGTGCCTTGACCAGATGCTGGGTACTCTTGGCCTGGACCCCGTCGACCGCCCCCAGTTCTTCGGCGAACGCCTGCAGTCGCTCGGCCGCCCGGGGGTTCAACCGGCTCGACAACCTGGCCGTACCCCGGCCGCTCTCCCCGTCGTCCTCATCGTCCTCGTCGTCAAACAGCTGAGCTTCCTCGTACGCGACGATCACGAACTCGTCTCCCCCGAACAGGTCACGGCTGGTCCGGAAGGCGGCCAGTTGCGGATCGTCGGCTGCGTAGAGCGATTCGATCGACTGGTCAAACCGCAACTGTCCGGCCGGCCAGATCGAAATCACCGCCGCCGTGGCCGCCAGCAAAAGCCATTTCGTCCGATGAGCCAACACGTTGGCCAGCACGCACTCGAGCCAACCAGCACGGGGTGACTCGTGCGGATCCTGCTGTGGGTCGGTCCCGTTGGTGTCCATCGATCCCCGGCCCTGTCACCGCGTCGGCAGTCATCGGTTACACTGGCAGTCCTTGTCGAGGCCAGCGGACGTACAGGATAGTCGCGGTCGGACCGACGGGCCAACAGGAGTCTACGTGCCCACACACCGTTCACACCTGCCACCGTTGCTCTGGGTGGTGCTGTTGGCGCTGGTGATACGCCTCCCGGTGGCGGCGTGGCGATGGGATTCTCTGTCCGACGATCGTGACCATTACCGCCTGCTGGCCGACGGGCTGTCCGATGGCCGTGGCTTGGTGCATCCGGATCATGGCACCCCGACGGCGTATCGTCCCCCGCTGTACCCGCTGCTGCTCGCCGGCGTCTCATGGAGTGGGGCGGGGCAGGTCGGCATCGTGGCTCTGCACCTGTTGCTGGGACTGGTGACAGTGGCCGGGACCTGGCAAACCGCGATTCACCTGGGACTGGGCCACAGGGCCTGGTGGCCGGCGGCCGCTGTCGGTGTCGACCCGTTGCTGGTTGTCGGTGCCACTTTGCCAATGACCGAAACACTCTTCACCGCACTGGCGGTTTGGATGCTGGCGGTGGCCACCTCGACACCGTCGACCCGGCGAGGCCTGACACTCGGACTGCTGTTCGGCCTGGCCGCGCTCTGCCGGCCCTCGGTGTGGGCCTTTGCGGCGGTAACCGTCCTGCTCACGCTGATGGACCTGTTCCGGAAACGAACACCGCAACACTGGTCTCGCCATCGCATGGCCCAGGCCGCCCTTGTTGTCGGAGTCGCCGTGACCACCGGCCCCTGGCTGATCCGCAACCTGTCGGTTTCAGCGACCCCGGTGCTGACAACCACACACGGTGGTTTCACGCTGCTGCTGGGAAACAACCCCGTTTTCTACGAACAGGTGGTTCGACGGCGTCTGGGAACAACATGGAATGACACAACATCGGACCCGGGACGGACGCCGGCCGACTGGCGAGACAGCCTCGAGCAACGACTGGGGGTTCCGCCGCAGGGTGTCGCGGCCGAACGCAAGCGTGACATCAAGATGTACAGGCTGGCCATGACCAATGTCGCCGATGATCCCACGGGATTTCTGCGAGCGTGCCTGTTGAGAGTGCTGCGGTTCTGGACGCCGTGGCCGTCAGAATCGGCACCCGGGTCCTCATGGCCGGTGGCCCTGAAATGGGCCGTCGCGGCATGGTACGCGGCAACGTCGCTGGCCATGTTGCGGGGACTGTGGTCCGGGCCGTGGCGGATGGGCTCTCAATGGCGGGCTCCGTTGCTGTACCTTTTGGCGATTTCGCTGGTGCATGTGGTCTTCTGGTCGACGATGCGAATGAGGGCCCCGGTGATGCCGATCGTCTTTCTGCTGGCCGGTGCCGGGCTTGTCCGGAAACCGTCCGACGCCGCTTCGGGAGACGATACTCTCGAGGCTTATTGACACTCCGGAAAACGTGGACATATAATCCCGCCCCCGTGTCGCCAGCGACCGGGGTCCACACCGGAAAAATCCCGCAACCGGCGAGTTCCTCACGGTTTGAGTGAACACCGCAAGTGGAGGATTTTCGGTCATTCGCCGGAAGGAACTGGATTCCATCGTGCCGGGCAGGAAGCCCATCCACGCCGCCTCCGATCGTCGTCCGCGCCCGGCTGCCACCTCGCAGTGTCATCGCCTGGTTGCGATCGTCGTCGTACTGGCGGTTGCGCTCACGGAACGAGCCGACGGAGCCGACCCGGTTCCGACCACTGACCACGTCTCGATCTCGGCCGACTTCGGCTTCGAGACCGGGGCTCGTGGTCTGCTTGACTCCTCGAGAGTGGTGATGCTGAGACGGCGGGTCACCATCCGGCAAGCCGACACGGTCCTCACCGCCGGACAGGGAATTGCCTGGATCAGCCGGGCTCGGCTGCCGAAGACCGGGTTTCGCGTTCTGGTCTATCTCGAGAACAATGTTCGGCTCGAAGGAGCCGACCAGACACACAACCGTCCGGTCCTGCTCCACGAGTTGACCGTCTCCTCCTCCAAGCCGACCGTCCGAATCCTCCGAAAGCAGAATGCCGACACCCCGTTGAATCGCGACCCGCTTTACCGCCGCGCCACCGTCCGCCGACAACGACGGCCCGACGACCACAAGCTGGTCACCTACCAGGCCGAGATGGTTCCGGCCCCGATGGCCAATGACACACCACAGCGACTCCGGCGGGTGCAACTGTTCCCGAGAACCAATCGCCCTTTCAACGTCACCACCGCCCCCTCGTCGGGAACAATGCCCAGAGAGAAGGTGGTGGTGATCACCGGAGGCGTCAACGTCGTGATCGACGGTGTCACTCCGGACAAGACACAGGCCCTCTTCGGCGCCGAAACCGTCGATCTTTCGGCCGACCGGGTCGTCATCTGGACACAGTCCGACGACGACCAGCCCGTCACCTCGCAACTCGTCCAGGCGGCCAAGCGACCGTTCCAGGTCTACATGGAAGGCAACATCGAAGTGCGATCCGGCGGCAACGTGATCCGTGCCCGGCGAGCACTCTATGACGCCAGGGAACACCGCGGCCTGATGCTCGATGCCGATCTGCTTGCCAAACTGCCCGGGGGCCGGGTGCCGTTGAGAATCCGGGCCGAGAAGATCCGCAAGGAGGGCAAACACAGCTTCCACGCCCACAACGCCTGGGCCTCCACCAGCCCCTTCGGCGTCCCCGGCTACCGGCTCGAAGCCCGTGACGTCTTCCTCAATCGCCGGAGCCTGCCGCGGTGGCTCGCCACACGCACCGATGGCCGCAGCGCCGACCAGGTGGCCTGGATCCATTCACAGAACAACCGGCTGCTGCTCGGCGAAGCGCCTCTCTTCTTCCTCCCCAACCTGGCAGGCCCCGCTGATCCGGACCTCAATTTTCCGCTGCAACGGGTCAATTTCCAGCAGGACAACGTGTTCGGGTTCCAGACCAAGACGACCTGGAACCTGTTCTCCCTGCTTTCGATCGAGCCAACCGAAGGCGTCGACTGGTCGCTCCATGCCGACTACTTCACCGACCGCGGCCCGCTCGTCGGTAGCGGACTCACCTACGAACTCGAGGGATTGCTGGGAATGCCCGGCGACGTGGAAGGATGGAGCAACGGCGCCTACCTCTACGACCGCGGTGTCGACAACCTCGGTCTCGACCGACGAAATCTTGGCCTCGACTCGACCCATCGTGGACGGGGCCGGTTGATTCACCGCCACGAGGTGCCAGGTGGCTTCACGATTCGCGGCGAAGTCGGCTACCTGTCCGACCGCAACCTGCTGGAACAGTACTACGAAGAGGAATTCGACGAGCAAAAAGACCAGGACACGATGTTGCGTCTCGAGCAATTGGGCGAGAACACCGCCTGGACCCTGCTGGCACAAATGCAGCTCAACGGCTTCGAGACCACCACCGAGTGGCTGCCGCGGGGCGACATCTACGTCTTCTCGCAGCCGTTGATGGACAACCTGCCCGGGTGGCCGGCACTCAGCTGGTCCACACACACTTCGGCCGGCTACGCCCGGCTCCGACCTGCCGACGCACCGCTCGACCCCACCGACCTCTTCGCACCACTCGCCGACACGGCCAACGTCGGCGGTGCCGTGCTGATGTCTCGCCACGAACTGTCCATGCCGGTGATGCTCGGCCCCACCCCACTGGTTCCGTACGTGATGGCCGAGAGTGCGTACTGGAGCGAGGGAATGTCGGGAACCGAGATCGACCGACACCTCTTCAGCGGTGGACTCCGAGGCAGTCTCTCGATGTGGCGGGCCGATCCCGGCATCCGCAGTTCGATCCTGGGACTCAATGGGCTGGCCCACAAGATGACGTTCGAGACCGACCTGGCCTGGACCGAGACCACCCGGGCACTGGGAGAGATCCCCCAGTACAACGCGATCGATGACAACGCCCAGGAACGGTTCCGCTACCGACTGCTGACCAACAGCTTCGGAGGCGTCCTGCCGACCGGGTTCGACACCCGCAGCGTGGCCGTCCGCAACGGGGCGGGGCTGGGGCTGACGGCCCCCTGGCACGAACTTGTCGCCGACCAGCAGGCCATGCGGATGGCCTGGCGTCACCGCCTGCAGACGAAGGTCGGTGCCCCCGGCCGCCAACGGATCCGCAACTGGATGACTCTCGACCTGGAAGCCACCTGGTTCCCCAAGCCTGACCGGGACAACTTCGGCGAGGACTTCGGGCTGCTGGGAGCCGCCTACCGATGGCACGTCAGTGACCGCACCACGCTGCTGGCCGATGCCTACATGGATCTCTTCGACGATGCCCCGGAGATGTGGAACCTGGGACTGTTGAGCCAGAGGACCTCACGCGGCACGCTGTTCGCCAACCTCCGTCAGATCCGGGCCGGAGTGATCGACAGCCAGATCGTCACCGCGGGTCTCAGTTACCGGATGAGTCCCAAATGGGTCTCGACACTGGCCACCGCCTACGACCTGGCAGAAAACCGCAACCAGGGCCAGTCGCTGACCCTGACTCGCATCGGCGGCGACTTCCTGGTCCACCTCGGAGCCAGTTACGACAACAGCCGTGGCACGGCCGGGTTCCAACTGTCAGTGGAACCCCGTTTCGGGGCCATGAACGCCGCCAACCCGCAGTTGGGCCGCCTGCTGGGACTACAGAACTAGTTCGCCTGTTCCTCGCCGGCCTGCTCCTGGCGGCGGTGCAGTTCCTCGTGTTCATCGTCGTCGGTCGGCCGGGTGTCCCGACCACGGCCCGAGGTCAACTCGATCCGGTCAACGAATTTCACGTTCGCACAATCGTCCAGTTCGTCGGTGTGGCAGGCCGCCGGATCCTTGATCAGAAACCGAAACGGGCCGCCCTGGGCCAAGGTCATCGGCTGACCCTCGACACTGTAGACCAGGATGCCCTCACCCCGAATCGGATCCAGCGGAACGCTGGCGGCAAAGTCGTCTTCGGTCGCGTGAAGTGTCAGGTAGCTGGCACGCTCTGTCGGGCCGACCCTGGCGAGAATGGATTCGAGTGTCACACCGTCTCCACTGCGGGTGGGGTGAAACCGGCTGACGTCCCGGACCTGGTCGGACTCGTCGAATCCGGCAAGCGCCTCGTGGGTCAACACCAGGGGAGACTGAACTTCTCCGTCCACGGTCAGCGTCGAGGTGGTCATCAGCCGGATTCTCCAGGGAGGCCGAGTGTCAAGAAGAAGGCACCCCGATCTGTCCTTCGATCGGGGTGCCCGTTGCAAGAGATTCGCCGGTCCTTCAGCTACATCCCATGCTGTTCCCGCAGTTGTGACACAAGTAGCAGTTGCCGTTGCGAACGGTGATCGCCCCGCACGAATCGCACGCGGGCGCGTCGACCTGGAACTGGGCAAACTGCTGGCTGCGGATGGCCGGTGTCTCACCGGAGGCGTACGCCGCAACAGTCTCGGCGACCGACTGCTCGATGTCATCGATCGACGAAATCACTTCGGCTGCCGCGACCTCCGACTCGGCTGATTCGGTCGCAATCGGTACCGCGGTGGTCGGCTCGCCGTAACCGGGTTGGAAACGGATCCCGAGCCACCGGAAAATGTAATCCACCACGCTCTTGGCATTGGGAATTTCCTGGTTGCCCGTCCAGCCCGACGGCTCGAACCGCATGTGACTGAACTTGCTGGTCAGGGCCTCGAGCGGAACACCGTACTGCAGCGACATGCTGGTCAGGGTGCCGATCGTGTCCATCAGCCCGCCGATCGTGCTCCCCTCCTTGGCCATCGTGATGAACAACTCGCCGGGAGTGCCGTCCTCGAACAGCCCCACGGTGATGTAGCCCTCGTGGCCACCGACGGAGAACTTGTGAGTCAGCGACTGGCGGGTGGCCGGCAGGCGGCGGCGGAGCGGACCGGGCGACCCGTCTTCGGTCCCGCCACGGTCCCCTTCCTTGCTGGTCGCCAGCGGCTGGCTCTGCTTCGAGCCGTCCCGGTAAATCGCCAGGGCCTTCAGACCCTGCCGCCATCCCTCGATGTAAGCCTCCTGGATATCCTCAACCGTCGAATCCTCGGGCATGTTGACGGTCTTGGAGATAGCTCCCGAGAGGAACGGCTGGGCGGCGGCCATCATGCCGACGTGACCCCGCCACGAAATCGACCGCTCGCCGTTGGCCGGAGTGAAGGCACAGTCGAAAACCGGCAGGTGCTCGGCCTTCAATCCCTCGGCCCCCTCGATCGTCTCGTGCTCGTCGATATGGGCCACGATCGAATCGATCGACTCCTTCTGGTAACCGAGCACCTCGAGAGCTTCGGGCACCGTGCGATTGACGATCTTCATCATCCCGCCACCGGCCAGTTGCTTGTACTTCACCAGAGCGATGTCCGGCTCGATACCGGTCGTGTCGCAGTCCATCATGAAGGCAATCGTGCCGGTCGGGGCCAGCACCGTTGCCTGGGCATTGCGAAAACCGTGATCGCGACCGCTTGCCAGGCACTCGTCCCAGCACTCGCGGGCCGCGTCCTTCAGATACGACGGACACGCATCGTCGATCTCCTCGACCGCGTCCCGGTGCATCTGCATCACGTCGAGCATCGGCTCGCTGTTCTCGGCGTAACCGGCGAACGTCCCGATGTTGGAGGCGATGTGGCTGGAAGTGCGGTAGCCTTCCCCGTTGAGCAAAGCCGTCATCGCGCCACAGATGCCACGACCGGCGTCGCTGTCGTAAGGAATGCCCATCGACATCAACAGGCTGCCGAGGTTGGCGTACCCCAGGCCCAGCGGGCGGAACAGGTGACTGTTCTCGGCAATCGCCGGAGTCGGGTAACTGGCATGATCGACCAGGATTTCCTGGGCGGTGATGTAGATTCTCGCCGCCTGGCGGAACCGGGCGACATCGAAGATCCCATCGGGCCGCATGAATTTCCGCAGGTTGATGCTCGACAGGTTGCAGGCCGTGTCATCCAGGAACATGTACTCCGAACACGGATTCGATGCATTGATCGGACCGGTCTTCGGGCACGTGTGCCAACGATTGATCGTCGTCTCGTACTGCAAACCAGGATCACCGCAGTACCAGGTACCGTGGGAGATCTCGTGCATCATCTCGGCGGCCTGGTACGTCGGACCCTCACCGGATTTGTCGGTGACACACCGGGTCGTCCAGGTGCCGTCCGACTCGACCGACTCCATGAACTCATCGCTGACACGAACCGAGAGGTTCGCGTTCTGGAACATGATCGAACTGTAGGCCTCGCCGTTGAAGTTGGCCTCGTATTCCCCACTTTCAATCAGCGTGCGGGCCTTCTTCTCTTCCTTGGCCTTGGCCTGGATGAAGTCCATCACATCCGGATGCCAGTCCTTGAGACTCTGCATCTTCGCGGCACGACGCGTCTTGCCACCCGACTTGACCACCGCGGCAATCTGGTCGTAGACCCGCATGAAGGACAACGGACCCGAGGGAGTGCCGCCACCGGAAAGTTTCTCGCGAGAACTGCGGATCGTTGACAGGTCGGTGCCGGTGCCCGAGCCGAACTTGAACAGCATCGCCTCGCTGGTGGCGAGACGCATGATGTCCTCCATATTGTCCTCGACCGACTGGATGAAGCAGGCCGACGCCTGGGGGAACTCGTAGGACGTCTCGGGACGCCGGATCGACTTCGTCTCGGTGTCGAAACGGTAGTTGCCCCGCGACCCTCCCACTCCGTACTGCTGATACAGTCCAACGTTGAACCAGACCGGCGAGTTGAATGCCCCGTGCTGGTGGAGGCACAACCAGGCCAGTTCGCAATAGAACCGCTCGCCGTCTTCTTCACTGGCAAAGTAACCGTCCGCCTTGCCCCAATCGGCGATTGTCCGTGCCACGCGGTGGATCACCTGGCGGACGCTCGTCTCGCGTTCGCTCGTGTTCGGCTCGCCGTAGAAATACTTGCTGACCACCACGTTGGTCGCCAACGGACTCCAGTCAACCGGGATCTCGCAACCGGTCTGTTCGAACAGCACCCCGCCGTTCTCGTCCTTGATCGATGCCGTGCGCGATTCCCACTCGACCGTGTCAAATGGGTCGGTCTCGGCCGGACAGAACTGCGAATCGAACGTCAGGGCCTTGCCCGTGACTTGCCCGAGACCCGCATGCCCGTTTCCGTTGTCCCGATTCGCGGTCAGGTTCTCATCAAGACCCTGACCCACTCCGGCCCGCCCCTGGGCCAACTCGTTCGAACGTCCTTGCTCTTCAATACCCTTCGTTTCGTGCATCATGCACCCCTTCGTTGGTAGCCACTTTCTCCAGTTGCCGGACTAGGGAATCTCGACAGTCGCCCCAGTGGGGCCGGCCAAAAACGGCAAAATGCCGTCAAAATGTGCTACAAAAGTGTGAAATTGAACAATATTTGAACCCGTTTTGATGGTTCAAATACCACAAGGTGTAGGGGACAGGAGTCCAAGAACACCCACATCTTGTGAACTGACGAGACTCGCCACTATAAATCGGCATTCTATTTTGTCAAGATGTTGTTTTTCAGTTTGTTTTCACCGATCTGTGACAAATTGTCGTAGAGTCCCATCGCATCACGACTTATCTCATTCCAAGAAAATCGCCACGACCCCTCCGCACCGCACAGCCTGACACCCTTTTCGACTCCCAGAATGTCCCAGCCCAGTCCCGAATCGTCGGTCGGTTTGCCCCTACCGACGACTGAGAATCCGACCGCGTTGGCCGAATACGGTCGGCTCGACCTGGTGGCCCGCCTGGTCGTGGAAGGTGACATCCTGGGCCAGCATAAGAGTCCTCTGAAGGGAGCGAGTGTCGAGTTCACCGAGCATCGGCAGTACCATCCCGGAGACGAGATTCGTCACATCGACTGGCGAGCCTACGGGAAGACGGGCAAGTACTTCGTCAAGGAATTCGAAGACGAAACGAACCTGAGATGCCAGTTGCTGGTCGACGTGTCTGGCAGCATGGCCTACGGCGACAGCACGCTGTCAAAGTTCGACTACGCTCGCCAGTTGGCCGCCGCATTGGCCTACCTGCTGCTGGCCCAGCGTGACGCCGTGGGCCTGACAATCTTCGACGACCACGTCCGGACCCGGCTGTCTCCCTCGACCCAGCAAGCCCTTTTCTCCCAGGTCACCGACACGCTCGATCAACTCCAGCCAACCGACGAATCGTCGTCGGATTTTTCCAGCGGCGTCGCCGAATCGCTTGGCGAGGTGTTGCCGACCCTCTCACGACGGAGCCTGGTCGTGGTGATCAGCGACTTCCTGGACGACACCGACAAGTTGATCGCGGCCCTGGCCCGGTTTCGCCATGCCCGCCACGAGTTGATCCTGTTCCACGTGGTGGCACCCGAGGAGGTCGACTTTCCGTTCTCTCGACCGACACAGTTCCACGACCTCGAGCAAACCTCACGCCGCGTGCTGGTCGACCCGCACCGCGTCCGTGAACGCTACCTCCGCAACTTCGGCCGGTTCTGCAGCCGGCTCGAACAGGGCGCCGCCGGCCAGGACGTCGACTACCAGCGGGTCACGACCAGCCAGCCCTATGTCCATGCCCTGGGCCGCTACCTCGCTTCCCGTTCCCGACGCCGCCGCGGCCGCTAGCCGCTGACCCGCTCGAGAAACTCCGGCCCCAGTTGCTGTTCCAACCGGGTCGTCTCCACGTCCAGCATCGCCCTCAGGCCACGATACGCCTCGGCTCGTTCGGCCCGCCGCCGCTGATCAACAGCACCCGGCTCGCGGCGCACTGCTCTCAACAGAACGTTTTTGGCCGTGTGCTCCAGATCAATGAACTCGACGACCCGCGTCCGGTACCCGCACACCTCCAGGGCCTCGGCCCGCAGCGCATCGGTCACCAGCGCCGCCAAACGTTCGTGCAGGATGCCGTGACGGTGCACCGCCGCCAAGTCGCCGATCGCCAGTTGACCGGCGAACTCGTGCTGGCAACACGGCACCGCCAGAATGACGCCCGCCTGCCAGCCAACCGCGCGGGCCAGGGCGTCGTCGGTCGCCGTATCGCAGGCGTGCAGCGACACGGCCAGATCCACAGGTCCGTCGTGGTCAAATTCGGAGATCTCCGACCGGTGAAACGAGATCTCGTCCAATCCCATACGCTCGGCCACCTCACGACAATCGGCCACCACCTCGGCTTCGCGCTCGACCCCGACGATCCTCACCTCACGGCTCCGCAGTTCCCTCAACAGGTGATGCACCGCAAACGTCAGGTAGCTCTTCCCACAACCGAAGTCCACCACCCGCAATTCTCCCTCTTGCGGCAGGCCTTCAACGCAGTCGTCGACCAGTTCCAGGAACCGGTTGACCTGGCGAAACTTTCCCTGTCGCGAGGCTTTCACTCGGCCCTCGGAAGTCATCACGCCGATCGCTTCGAGGAAGTCGCACGGCTGTCCGTCGGGCAACAGGTGCTGCTTGGTACGATCGTGAGACGTCGATTCGGGCGGACGGGTCGTGGCCGGCCCACGGTGGATCTTCAATCGCCCCCCACCACCAACCCGGGCCGAGACATCCTCATCGGAACCAAACAGGTGCAGGTCGCGATAACATTCGGGAAACCACTCGCCGATCCGGACCACCGCGGCTGCGGGTTCGAGATTTTCGTGAGACTGGCTCCGGTTGGTCTCGGAAGTGAACTGGTAGCGGGGACCATCGGCCAAAGTCACCGGCCGCACCACGACCCGGTCGGCCAAGCCCGACTGGTCACCCCGCCGTCGGCTCAGCACCACACGGTGGCAGGTCGAATCGAGCATCGCTCGACCCACCACCTCCACGATCTCGCTCACACTCTCCGACACTGTTAGACTGCTCTCCCTGCACGAACACACCCCGGCGGTACCCTCGCCAACTCTACAGAGCCGCCCACCGCAGCGGCAACAACTCACACCGGCGGAGACACCTCATGGGACTCAACCGCAAGCAGAAAAAACAGCTCGAAGTCGCTCGTAAGAAAGTCGAGAATCTCCGTCAGCAATTGGCTGGGGCCAAGACTCAGCCCGACGATCCAGCAGACATCCCACGTCTCGAAGCCGAGATCGAGCAGAACCTGGAAAAAATCCGGTCATTGAAACGTGGCGGAGACGGCAAGTGAGCCGTGACGCACCGGGACCGTGTTCGACGACACCCCCAACGATCTTCGTCGTCCATCCCAGGGAACGCCGCAGCAAGTGCTCGGTGGAAGCGTTGAGAGGACGGGACGGGTTCATCTTCTGGACGTTTCCGAGCCGGGGTCCGGAGTCGCTGGAGGGTTACGTCCGGCTGGGGATGGGAGGGCCGGTGATTGGCCCGGAAGACGCGAACGGAGGCCTGTTGATTCTGGACGGCACCTGGCGTCTCGCCTCGAAAATGGAACCCGATTATGCCGGGATGCCGGTTCGCAGCCTGCCGGAGTTGCAGACCGCCTACCCCCGGACATCGAAACTGTTCACAGACCCCACCGGGGGCCTGGCGACCATCGAGGCCCTGTGGGCCGCCTACCGACTGATGGGCCGACCCACTGACGAACTGCTCGACCACTACCAGTGGGCCGACCAGTTCGTCGAAGCAAACGCCGGTAGTTTGGACACGGATGGGATTCAGGGACACCGGCTCTGACCCCGGTTGCCCACCTGTTGCAGCGGGTGATACCATGGAGTTTCCGCGGGGCCTTTGTGGTTTCCGCCCATCACACCCCGGGATGCCACTCCCCATGCCACGCCCCACCACCCTGTTCCTGTTGCTCCTGGGCGTGTCGTGGCACATGCCCCCGGCGACCAACGCCGCACCGCCGAAGGTCGACTACCGGAAACAGATCAAGCCGTTGCTGGCCCGACACTGCAACGGTTGTCACGGAGCGAAAAAGGTCATGTCGGGTTTCCGGGCCGATGCCGGGCGGCTGGCCACCCGGGGCGGTGACCGAGGTGCTGGGATCGTGCCGGGGCAACCCGAGAAAAGCCTGCTGTTCCAGGTCCTCACCGGCACCGACGACGTCGAACGGATGCCCTACGAGAAGCCTCCGCTGAAGCCGGCCGAGATCTCGCTGATCAAGGAATGGATCGCCCAGGGAGCCAAGTTCCCTGCCGACGAAAAGATCGTCCGCGGTCGGCGGAGCAGCGACCACTGGGCCTTCCAGCCAATCGTGCGGGCGAAGCTTCCGGAGGTAAACAACCCCGCATGGCTCCGCAATGCGATCGACGCCTTCGTTCTCTCCCGGCTCGACCGGGAGAAGCTCCTGCCGGCTCCCGAAGCGGACCGCGTGACCCTGCTGCGACGCCTCAGCTTCGATCTGCTCGGCCTGCCTCCGTCGCCGCAGCAGGTCGACCTCTTCCTGTCGGATACCTCCCCGGGAGCCTACGACCGCCTGGTCGACCGGCTGCTGGCATCACCGCGATACGGCGAACGCTGGGGGCGACACTGGCTCGACCTGGCTCGTTACGCGGATTCCAACGGATTCACCATCGACGGAGCCCGTTCGATCTGGAAGTTCCGTGACTGGGTCATCGATGCCATCAACGCCGACATGCCTTTCGACCAGTTCTCGACCGAACAACTCGCCGGGGACCTGCTTCCCGGCGCCCGTCTCGACCAGTTGGTCGCCACCGGCTTCCACCGCAACACGCTGGTCAACCAGGAGGGGGGGACCGACGACGAGCAATTTCGTGTCGACGCGGTCGTCGACCGGGTCAACACCACCGGGGCCGTTTTCCTGGGCCTCACGGTCGGATGTGCCCGATGCCACGAACACAAGTTTGACCCGATCTCGCAGCGAGACTTCTACCAGTTGTTCGCGGTGTTCAACAACTGCCTGGACAACAATGACGCCAACGCCCTGGGCCCGAAGATCTCGGTGCCTTCGCCCGCCCAGGCGTCCGAGCAGGCACAACTGGCCTCGGCAATCGTCTCGGCCGAGAAGCCACTGGCCGAGCACGACCGGAAATTCGCTGCCGGGATGCCCGCATGGGAAAAACGCCTGGCCTCGATCGATGCGGGTTCGTTCACCACGCTCAAGCCCGCCAAGTGGACCACTGCCAAGGGGGCCGTCCTGACCCGGCTGGACGACCATTCGCTGATCGTCGACTTCAGCGTCCCGGCCAACGACACCTACACCGTTACGCTCGACACCTCGCTCGAATCAATCACCGCCGTCCGCATCGAAGCGCTCACCCACACGAGCCTGCCCAAGAACGGCCCCGGCCGCGCCGACAACGGCAACTTCATTCTCAGTGAAGTCACCATTTCGGCAGCCCCCGCCGGAGGCAACGCCAAACCCACACCGATCAAGATCACCTCGGCGGTCGCCGACCACTCGCAGGAGGGACATTCGGTCTCCAACACGATCGATGGCAATCCCAAGACCGGCTGGGCGATCAACACCACGACCGGCTCGCCCAACGTCGATCGTCAGGCGATCTTCTTCCCTGACAGGCCGATCGCCCACCCCGGCGGTTCACGCCTGGTGCTCAGCATGGCTCACAACGGCGAGTCCGCCAATTACCTGGTCGGCCGCTTTCGCGTCTCGGTCAGTGCTGCCACCCCGGCCGATCTCAAGATCCCCGCCCCGATCCTGGCCATCGCCCGAACGGCCCGCGACGAGCGATCCAAGGCCCAGCAGGCCCAACTGGTCGACGCCTACCGCGCGACCGATTCCGGCCGCAAGCAACTGGCCGACACCCTCATCGGTCTCAAGAAACGACGCGATGCGATCACCAAGGCGATCCCCACCACGCTGATTCTTCGAGAACGCAAGCAACCCCGCAAGACACACATTCACATCCGCGGCGACTTCCTCCGCAAAGGCGCCCGCGTACTGCCCGGCGTGCCCGAGGTATTGCCGCCGATGAAAACCGCCGTCCCGGTCGGCACGCGACTCGACCTCGCCGGCTGGCTTTTCGATCCCAAGCACCCCCTGACAGCTCGTGTCACTGTCAACCGGTTCTGGCAACGGTTCTTCGGGCTGGGATTCGTCGAGACCGAAAACGACTTCGGCCTGCAGGGCGACCTGCCCTCTCATCCCGAGTTGCTCGATTGGCTCGCCAGCGAGTTCATCCGTCGTGGCTGGGCCGTCAAGGACCTGCACCGTCTGATCGTCACCAGCGCGACCTACCGCCAGAGTTCGGCCACTCGTCCGGAACTGCTCGAACGCGATCCACGGAACCGGCTTCTGGCTCGACAGACCCGAATGAGAATGGAAGCCGAGACGATCCGTGACGCGGCACTGGCCGCCGCGGGCCTGATCTCCGACAAGATCGGCGGCCCGGGCGTCTACCCCCCGCAACCGGAGGGAATCTACATCCTGACCCAACAGAAGAAAGCGTGGCCGGAGGCGAAGGGCGAGGACCGTTTTCGCCGCTGCATGTACACCTACTTCTGGCGATCCAGTCCCTACCCCTTCCTGCCGACCTTCGACGCACCCGACGCCACGACCACCTGCACTCGCCGCAGCCGCTCGAACACACCACTGCAGGCACTGACACTGGCCAACGACAAGGCCTTCTTCGAAATCTCGCAGGGAGTGGCCCTGCGGATCCTCTCTGACGGACCGACACCCGATCTGCAACGACTGCGATTCGGTTTCCGGGCCTGCCTGTCACGGGAACCGTCGTCCGAGGAACTGGAAACACTGACTGAGTTCCTCTCGAACCAGCGGAATCGGTTCTCCCAGTCCAGGACGGCAGCGGTCTCAGTCGCCCCGGCCCGGCGACCCGAAGGCGTGAGTGCTGTGGAGGCGGCAGCGTGGACTGCCGTCAGCCGCGTGCTGGTCAATCTCGACGAATTCATCACCAGGGAATGATCTGATGATGCCCCACGACAGATCCCAGGCCGCTTCGATCCCCGAACAGTTGTTCGTGCGCGAACAGACGCGCCGTCAGTTCTTCGGCAACGCCGGCTTGGGAATCGGATCCCTCGGCCTGGCCCATCTTCTCTCCGACGGCCAATTCGCCTCCGCGGCAGTGACAAAACCCGGTAGACCCGGAGTCCCGCAAACCGGCCACTTCCCGGCCCGCGCCAAACGAGTGATCTACCTGTTCATGGCCGGCGGTCCGAGCCAACTGGAGCTGTTCGACTACAAGCCGAAGCTGCAACAGATGGACGGGAAGGTGATCCCGTCTTCTTACGTCGAGAACAAGCGGTTCGCGTTCATCAAGAAGGACGCCAAGCTGCTGGGCACCCGTCGCCAGTTCCTACGCTGGGGAGACAGCGGCCAGCAGATCTCTTCGCTGCTTCCCCACCTGGGTTCGATCGCCGACGACGTGGCGATCGTGCGAACGGTCAAGACCGAGGTGTTCAACCACGGTCCAGCCAAGCTGTTCATGAATACCGGTTTCAATCGGTTCGGACGCCCCAGCATGGGATCGTGGGTCACCTACGGCCTGGGCAGCCCGTCGGGCAACCTGCCGGGCTTCGTGGTGCTGCATTCGGGTCCGCGCGGACCGCGCGGCGGCACACCCCTGTGGGGCAACGGTTTCCTGCCCAGCCGTTACCAGGGTGTCCCTTTCCTCAACGGCGCCGACCCCATCCTCAACCTGTCCTCCCCCGGAGGCATCGACCGCGAGAGCCAGGGCCAGTTCGTCCGCGCCGTCAACCGGCTCAACGCGCTGAGGCTCAAGCAGGTGGGGGACCCCGAGATCTCGACCCGGATCGGCACCTACGAGATGGCCTACCGGATGCAGTCCAGCGCCCCCGCACTGATGGATCTTTCGGGAGAATCCAAGCACACGCTCAGCGAGTATGGCGTCGATCCCGCCAAGGCCTCATTCGCCCGCAACTGCCTGCTCGCCCGACGACTGGTCGAACGCGGCACTCGCTTCGTCCAGCTGTACCACACCGACTGGGACCACCATGGCAACCCCGGCACGAACCTCGGCAAGCCACTGGACCAGCGGTGCGCCGAGATCGACCGATCCACCACGGCGCTGGTCAAGGACCTGAAGCAACGGGGCCTGCTCGAGGACACGCTGGTGATCTGGGGCGGCGAGTTCGGCCGCACACCACAGGGCGAACCGCGTGACACGCTGGGCCGCGATCACCACATCGAGTCCTACTCGATGTGGATGGCCGGAGGAGGCGTCAAGGGCGGCACCACCGTCGGCGAGACCGACGAGTTGGGGTATTACGCGGTCAAGGACAAGGTCCACGTCCACGACCTGCAAGCCACCGTGTTGCACCTGCTGGGCCTGGACCACCTGAAGCTGACCTACCGATTCCAGGGGCGGGACTTCCGGCTGACCGATGTCGGCGGCGAAGTCGTCGAAAAACTGCTGGCCTGACCCAACCGACTACTGTGCGTTGGCCGGCACCGGGATCAGGTAGGCCTTGGCGTCGCGAGCACCGGTGACAATCTGCTTGCCGTCGCTGGAATACGCGGCCGAATAAATCGGGGGATTGGCCAGCTGGGTCGTGAACAGGCTCTTGGCACTGCCGGTGTCCCAGATATGGATCACGCCGGTGTAATCGGCCGCCAGCAGACGGTTCGCCTTGGTCGGGTGGAACCTCACGCGGTAGATGTCGCCCTTGTGCCCGTCGATTTGCTTGACCGGCTTCGGATTGGCGATGGCCCAAAGATAAATCGACCGCTTGCCGCCCAGGCCCACGCCCGCCGCCGCAATCGACTTGCCGTCCGGGCTGAAAGCCACCGTGTAGACCGACTGGGTCGGTCCAGTGTACTTGCGGACTTCCGTCCCCGTCTCGACGTTGATCAGTCGCACCGTCTTGTCCGCTCCACCGCTGAGCACGAACTTCCCGTCCGGACTGAAGGCCACGGCGTAGACCTGCGACGGCTGAGTCGAGAGCGTGCGGATGACCTTGTTGGTCTCGGTGTCCCACAGCCTCACGGTCTTGTCCGACGACGAACTGACCAACCGTGTCCCGTCGGGACTGAAAGCCAGCCCGGCCACGTAGCCGCCGTGCCCGCTGTAGTTCTGTGAGAACCCGGTCGCGGCCATTTTCCATGTCTTGACCGTGCCATCGGCCGCGGCAGTCGCCGCTGTCGTGTTGTCGGCAGCCAGGACCAACGCGTGGATGTCGCCGGTGTGCCCGCTGAGCACCTGCGCAGCGTCCCGGGACGGCGCCACCGGTGGCTTCGGTTTCGGGGGGGTCGGGTCGTAGCTGCGGATCGATCGGTCGCGGGCCACGGTCACCAGCTTCTTGCCGTCATCGCTGTAAGCCATCCGAACAAACGGAGAGGACGTGGGAATCTGCAACTGCAATTCCCCGTTGGCCGCATTCCACAGGCACAGCGCCTTCACGTTTGCAGCGGCCACCTGGTTGCTCGCGGGGTTGATCGCCACCACCTGGGAACCACCGGCCAGCCCCTCGAACGTCCGGGTCGGCTGACCGTTTCCCGCATTCCAGCTCTTCACTCCACCCGGCCCCGCGGTGACCAGCACGGTACTGTTTCCCGAGATTCCCAGCGAGGTGACCTCCTTTTCGTCAGCGGCAATCACCGCCTGGACCGAGATCGACTCGATGTGCACCGACTTGTCAGTCCCGGCGAACGCGATCGTGCGATTGTCGTTGCTGAAACCGACACCGGAGACCGCCCCGGCCGTCTGGAAATGCTGCAGCACCGTGTCAGTCTTCAGATCCCAGGCCCTCAGCCGTCCATCGGCCGACCCACTGATCAGCTTGGCGCCGTCACGACTGAATTCCACTGCCGTCACTGCCGCCCCGTGACCGGAAAGCGTCTTGAGCAATTTCCCGTCCGCCAGCGTGTAGACCCGCACCGACTTGTCAGCCGCACCGACCGCCACCTGGGCCCCGTTGGCCGCCAAACCCAGCGACAGGGCTTCGACTCCGACGTTGATCGTCCGCCCCGGCTTGCCGTCGGCAGACGCAAAGATCCTCACTGTCTTGTCCCGCGCGGAGGTCACCACCTGGCTGCTGTTGGGGGTAAAAGTCACCCCGCTGATCGGGCCGGTGTGCCCGGCAAGTTTCGCCTGCACGCTGGCATCGGAAACCTTGTAGACAACCACCGCACCCGACCGGTCCCCGGCGGCCAACAGCTGGCCGTTGGCCGAAACCGCCACACCGGTGATCGGCCCTGCCTGGGCCGGAAAAGCCTTCAGCAGTTTGCCGTTGGAGGCCTGGAACAGTCGCGGGATCTGGTCGGCCCCGCCCGTGGCCACCTGGCTGCCGTTGGGACTGAAGGCAATCGCCGTGATCGCGGCGGGATGCGCCTCGAGTTGCCGGATCAGTTTTCCGTCGGCTCGCTGCCACAACCGTGCGGTCTTATCGCTGGAACCGGTGGCAATCATCGCGCCATTGGCCGACACGTCGACAGCGGTGATCTGCTGGGTGTGACCGGTGGCAGCGAACGTCGCCGGCAGAGTCTTGGGCCACTTGCGTACCAGGCCATCGGCCCCGCTGGTGAAAATGAAGCTGCTGTTGGGTGCAAACACCAGTCCGGTGATCGCCCCCGCATGGGCCACAACGGTTCCACCGACAGGCTTCCCGTCGGCCAAAGTGAACAGTCGCAGCATCCCCAGTTCGGTCGCCGTCGCCACCTGCAGGTTGTCGGCGCGGGCGGCAATCCCCACGACCGGCGAGAGATGCCCGTCGAGCGTGCGAACGGCCTGGCCATCGGCGGCAGCCCGAACCCGGACCGTCTTGTCGGTTCCGCCGCTGATGAGCCACTTCCCGTCCTTTGTGATCGCCAGAGAGCGAACCGCTCCCTGGTGACCAGCATGGCTGGCAACTGGAGAATTGACCGGCACATCCCAGATCTTGATCGTGTTGTCCATCGCGCCAGAGGCAATCCGGCTCCCGTCGGGGTGAACGGCAATCGAAAGCACCAGGCCCGTGTGCCCGGACATCGTCCTCACGCTCCGGCGACTCTGGCTGTCCCACAGTCTCAACGTCTTGTCGAAGCTGGCCGTGATCACCCACTTGCCGTCGGGCGTGAACACCGCGTCGTAGACCGGATCGGTGTGGCCTTCCAGTGAGGTCGGAGCCTGCGCCATGCACACAGAGGTGGCCAGCACCAAGGCCAGTGTCACTGCAAAGAACCGGTGCACGGAACAAAAGGTTGCCATCAGGAAAGCCTCGAAACGACAAGCTCGAATCAATGTCCGAAGGTGGAGCGCACAGTCTCCCCCGCGGAATGGTGGAGGGTCAAGGGTCCGGGCTCGATCCAAACCCGTCTGGACACTCTCCACAACTATTCACTATCACCCGCGTTCTCTCACACTCATCTCTCCTGTTTCCTCTCGCCTTTTCACTCCTCATTCCACCTGTCTCGGAGGCATGGATGCCACCGGAGGCGACTCTCGGATTGCGCGACGCTGCGCTGCGATGGCGGGGCCTGCTGGTCCCAGCCGGGGTGGTTTCGTTGTTGCTGGTGATCGTCATCCCGGTCCCGCCGTCCTTGCTGGACCTGTTGCTCTCGGCCAGCATCACGCTGTCGGTCCTGGTGCTGATGACGACCATCTACGTCGCCCGTCCACTCGATTTCAGCGTCTTCCCCACACTGTTGCTGGGTGCGACACTGCTTCGCCTGGTCCTCAACTTTGCCTCCACCCGGCTGATCCTGACACGGGCTCCGCTCGACGGAACGTCCGCGGCAGGAGGCGTCATCGAAGCATTCGGCAATTTCGTGACCGGGGGGCAGGTGGCCGTGGGGGCCATCCTGTTCACCATTCTGATCGTCGTTCAATTCCTGGTCATCACCCGGGGATCAACGAGGGTCAGCGAAGTCGCCGCAAGATTCGCACTGGAAGCGATGCCCGGCCGACAAATGGCCATCGACTCGGACGTCACCGCCGGGTTGATCACTCGCGAAGAGGCCCAGGTCCGGCGGACCGAGCTTGCGAGCCAGGCCGATTTCTACGGAGCAATGGACGGGGCCGGCAAGTTCGTCCGCGGTGACGCGGTGGCCGGGATCGTGATCACCCTGACCAACATCGGCGGTGGACTTTTTGTCGGCATGGTCCAGGGCGGCATGCCACTGTCTCAGTCGGTTGATGTCTTCACACGCTTGACCATTGGCGACGGGCTGGTGACACAGGTTCCCGCGTTGCTGCTGTCGCTGGCGGCCGGGCTGATCGTGACGCGTTCGTCAACCGACCGCCACCTGCCCTCCGCGGTTGTGGAACAGTTGTTCGGACGGGCCGAGGCTCTCTTCCTGGCAGCGGGATTCCTGGCCGTATTGGCGGTGACCGGCCTGCCGGTCGTACCGATGATCACACTGGCCGGCATCTGTCTGCTCGCCGGCATCGCCGTGCACCGTCGAACGGCGACGACCGATCCCATCGAGACCACTCCACCCGAAAACCTCCAGGCCGCCGCTGAGTCCTCGACACCGAATCCGATCACGACAGCCCCCAGCCCGTTTGTCGAACCATTGGCCCTGGAACTGGGCGGGGGACTGCTGGGCCTGGCCCAGGGCCATCAGTTGATCGAGAGAATCGGCAACGTCCGAGAACAGGTGGCTGGCGAACTGGGTTTCCTGCTGCCGGATGTCGTCGTCCGCGACAACCTGTCACTGCCACCGGACGGTTACCTGGTCACGCTCAGGGGCACACGGATCGCCGACGGCCACCTGCAGCCGGCTCATCCGGAAACCGTCCATCGTCTGCTTGAACACTTCGGCCAGGTGGTCCGGCATCACGCCGCCGAATTGCTGACTCGCCAGCAGGTTCACCACCTGGTCGATCGCCTCACCGAGCGGGCGTCACGGTTGGTGGAGGAACTCGTCCCCGAGGTCGTTCCCACGTCGCGGCTGCACCGTGTGCTGGGCAACCTGCTGGCCGACCAGGTCCCCATCCGTGACCTCGAGACCATCCTCGAGACACTGGGCGACCTGGGCAACTCGATCACCAACCCAGCACAGTTGACCGAGCGGGTCCGTCACCGGCTGGCCCGGGCCATCTGCCAGCAACACCGAGACAACGAACGCCGTCTCCAGGTCGTCACGCTCGATCCATTGCTCGAGGAGACCATCGAGGCGCATTGCCGATTTGCTGACGGTGGCCTGGAGGCCCGGCTGCCACCCTGGTTGTCTGAACGTCTGGTGGGCGGCCTCGCCGAGAGGTGCCAGAGGCTGTCAGCCGATGAGCCCCCGATCATCGTGCTCTGTTCAAGCCCACTGGCACGCGCATCGGTCAACCACCTGGCCCGCCTGCAACAGCCGCGGCTGATCGTGATGAGTGTCGAGGAGATCTCCCGCGACACCGAGGTCGAATCGCTCGGACCGCTCACCATCTCACTCACAGAACCCGACGCCGACACCCATCAGCTTCTTGCTGCCTGAACCCCAACCCCTCACAACACCAATCACCTGAGAGCACGATCCGGTACAGACCGGGAGACACCACATGACCGATTCCAATATCAGGACCTATCGGGCAACGACGATTCACCAGGCACTGCAAATGGTCGAAGAGGAACTCGGCCGCGAGGCCGTCATCCTGCACACCCGACAGATCGAACAACGCCGGTGGCTGCCGTGGCAGAACGTCCAGGAGGAAGTGGAAGTCACCGCCGGCATCGGCTGGACCGTCGCCAGCCAATCCTCCGCCGCGTCTCCCCCTCCGACCACGCAATTCGTCCCGTCACCCGACGAACCGGCAACCGTCGACTCCCCGTCCATGTCTTCGGATGGCCTTTCAACGGATGTGATGCCACCGGCCGGCCCGGCAGCTTCGTTCACCCGAATGCCCGAGGAGTTGACGACCGGACTGACCGATCGTCTGGCAGCCCTCGAACAACGGTTTGCTCAACTCGACAGAGACGACTCGGACGAGAAACCGGCGATCCCTGCCGAACTGTTCGATCTCTACACCGAACTGATCGACTCGGAGCTTGAAGAACCACTCTCACGTGAACTGGTCGTGTCGTTGAAACGCGAAGCGCTGCCAGAGGAACTCTCGGATCCATCACTCTGCCGCGCCCGGCTGGTCAAAATGGTCGAAAACGAGTTCCACGCCGGGTCCTCGATCACCTCGACACCTGGCCAGCGGCGGGTCGTCGCCCTGGTGGGACCGACGGGTGTCGGCAAAACGACAACCATCGCCAAGCTGGCCGCCAACCTGAAGCTGCGCGACGGGGTTCGCATGGGATTGGTCACAGTCGACACGTACCGAATCGCTGCGGTCGAGCAGTTGCGGACCTACGCCGAGATCATCGACCTGCCAATGAAGGTCGTCACCACGCCGATGGAAATGCGACGGGCGCTCGACGAGCTCAGCGACATGGACCTGGTGCTGATCGACACCGCCGGCCGCAGCCCCCGCGACGAACTCCAGATCGGGGAACTCAAGAGCCTGCTGGCCGACGCCAAAGTCGACGAGGTGCACCTGGTGCTCAGCGTCACCGCCAATCTCGACCACCTCGTATCAACCGTCAACCACTTCTCGACGGTCGGCACCTCGTCACTGGTACTGACCAAACTCGACGAGACCCACGAACTGGGGGTGATGTTGAACCTGGCCCGGCGAGTCAACCTGCCGATCAGTTACCTGACCACCGGACAGGATGTTCCCGACGACATCGAACCGGCCGACACCCAACGGATAGCTCGGCTCGTGCTGGGACAGGACCGGCTGCTGTCTTCGGTCGGTGGTGGCTCGACGGAGACCCAGGCATGACAACCGCCACAGACACGACTGCCGAGACCACTCGCGCTGACCAGGCTCGCCAACTGCGGGGAATGGTCCAGCAACAGCAACACAGGCACCTGGCCGACGACGAGACCACTGCCACCGCGGCAGTGATTGCCGTCACCAGCGGCAAGGGAGGCGTTGGCAAGAGCAGCCTGGCCCTGAACCTGGCCATCGCCCTCGCCAGACTCGGTGTCCGTACCGGTCTGCTCGATGCCAGTCTCGGGCTCGGACACCTGGACCTGATGTGCGGACTCAACGGATACTGGAACCTCGGACACGTCCTCTCCGGCACTCGTCGACTGGCAGACATCACGCTTGACGGACCGGACGGAATCCACGTCGTTCCCGGAGCCGGGCATATGGCCGACGTGGGGAACTCCGAAAAAGGGCTCGGGTCGGACGTCGCCGAACAACTGGCCGGTTTCGAAGCCGCCCACGACGTCCTGGTGCTCGACACTGGGCACGCCGGTCACCCCTTCGTCGGACGTTGCCTGGCTGCGGCAGACAGCGTACTGGTCGTCACCACCGCCGAGCCCACCGCCATCGCCGACGCCTACGCCACAATCAAGTCAATGCCACGAGGGACCGGCACCCAGCTGCTGACACTGGTCAACCGAGTGGATTCGGCCCGTGCGGCCCGAGACATTCACCAGCGGCTGGCCCGCACCACCCGGATTTTTCTCGAGTCCGAACCCTCTCTGGCCGGTTGGATTCCCGACGATCCCGAGATGGCCCGGGCCATCCATGACCGCACGCCCGTGTTGGTCCAGGCCCCCGACAGCCCAGCCGGGCGGGCCATCGGTCAACTCGCCACACGCCTCGTCTACCACTCACCCGATTCGAACGACTCTCCGTCCTTCTTCAATCGTCTGTTCCCACAGTCCGACAACGAAGAGCCCGTTCACGGCAAGCCACCACCCACCGACTGACCCCGCGCTCCGAAAAACCTCCCAAACCGGAAATCAACCTCAATTCTTCATTCATGGTGAGTCGATAACAGTTGTGATGGGTGTCGTCGTTGACGACGTGCCTACTCAACGGATTGACCGCCTGGGCGAACGGTCGGACTACCTGCCGACTTCAATTCACGGAGGAATTCATGGCGGTCAAGGCCATTGATCCCGCGGTCCAGCAACTCTGGATCGACTTCAAGCAAGACCAGAGCGACCAGCGACTTCGCAACCGGCTCATCGAACAGTACTACCAGTTGGTCAAGTACAACGCCGAGCGGGTCTGGGCCAAGTTGCCCGAGGGCGTTGATCTCAATGACCTCATCTCGGCAGGCGTGTTCGGCCTGATGGACGCCATCGAGGCGTTCGATCTCAGCCGTGGTGTCAAGTTCGAGACCTACTGTGTTCCGCGAATCCGCGGTGCGATGCTCGATGAGCTTCGCATGATGGACTGGGTTCCCCGACTGGTCCGCAGCAAGGCCAGCAAGCTGGAAGCGGCCCGCAAACGGGCTCAGTCCAAGACCGGACGACCGCCGACGGACAGAGAAATCGCCAAGGAAATGCAGCTCAACGCGATCGAGTTCAACAAGCTGAAGAACGACGCGAGCCCGGTCCTCACCGTCAGTCTCAACAAGAAGTGGTACGAGACCGACAGCTACAAAGACGTCCGCGAGGTCGACATTCTCGAGGACAGCAAGGGTGAGGACCCGACCAAGGACATCCAGAAAGAGGACCTGATGAAGCTCGTCACGCGGGGACTCAACCGCAACGAGCGACTGATCATGATCCTCTATTACTACGAAGAGCAGACGATGAAGGAAATCGGGGCCACGCTGGGACTCTCCGAATCTCGCGTCAGCCAGATGCACTCCAGCATCGTCGCCCGACTCCAGGGACAACTCCGACAACGTCGACCCGAATTCGCCTAGCCGGAGTGCTGTCAATTTCCGGGGTCGGACCTGCCACGAGCGGGTCCGACCCCTGTTTTCTGCGCATCATGTGCCGGGCCGGTTGCCCCACAGCTCGATGTGCAACCGCGGCGACACCCGCCAGCCCCGCGACTCGGCGGCCTCGCGGATCCAACTGGCCCGCTCGGCAATCTGCTCGCCGGTCACCGCCTGTGGCATCAGCCAGATTCGCCCGGCCTCCACACCGGCAAACCGCTCGACGTACCGATCGATCTCCAGCACATCGTCGGGCTGATCGACGACGAACTTCAACTGGTAGTCGAAGGCCTCCAGCCAACGCCGGATCACCTGGGGGGCATCTCGATTCGCCTCGTGGCGGGATTTCCACACGGGATCATCGATCGGAGTCGAGTTTCCGAGCTTGGGACTGATCGACATCAGATCGGCAGTCACCTCGGCATCAACCGTCCCGGCGGTCTCGATCGTCACCACGAAACCCCTCTCGCTCAATGCCCGTGTCAGGGGCACCACGCCAGGCTGCAGCATCGGCTCGCCGCCGGTCACGACCACGTGAGGACACCCGAGAGCTTCGACGTCCTCGACCAAGGTCTCCCACTCCCGGTGCGTTCCACGAGGTCGCCAGCTGGTTTCGGGCGTGTCACAGAACCAGCATCTCAGGTTGCACCCGCTGGTCCGGACGAATGCCGAGGGCGTTCCGGAATACAGCCCCTCACCCTGGATCGACCCAAAGACCTCCGAAATCCACATCGCGACCGCCTCCACCCGCTTCTACTGGTACGCCGCCGGATCCTCGACCCCCGCCTCGGTGAACCCCTTCAGCCGCAAGTGGCAGGAATCGCACCGTCCACACGACCGCCCCTGCTCATCGGGGTCGTAGCAACTGTGTGTCAGGCCATAATCCACACCCAGGGCCAGTCCCGTCGTGATGATCTCGGCCTTGGTCATCGCGACCAGCGGTGCGTGCACCTCGAACCGACCCCGTCCCTCAACTCCGACCTGCGTCGCCAGGTTGGCCAGATCGGTGAACGCGGCAATGAACTCGGGGCGGCAATCCGGGTACCCGCTGTAATCGACGGCGTTCACTCCAACGAACAGGTCGGTCGCCCCCAGCGTCTCGGCCCAGCCCAGCGCCACGGCCAGGAAGATCGTGTTGCGTGCGGGCACATACGTCACCGGGATCCCCGATTCCATTTCCTCACCCGTGCGATCCTTCGGCACTTCGATGTCGTCGGTCAGTGCCGATCCCCCAAACGCCCGCAGGTCCAGTGGCACCACGACGTGCCGTTGAACCCCACCGGCAACGGCCACTGCCCGAGCCGCATCGAGTTCGAACCGGTGACGCTGGCCGTAGTCAAACGACAGGGCAAACGGCCGGAACCCTTCGTCCCGAACCATCGCCAGCACGGTTGCCGAATCGAGACCACCGCTGAGCAGCACGACCGCCGGTCGCTCCCCCGCCATCTCCGCTTCCCCCCCTTTTTCCTCACTGTCCAAAACAGGCCAACCGCACCCCCTGTCACCCCGATCTTACAGATCCCTCGCCCTTCAAACACCGCTGGTTGACCCTCCCCTCAAACGGCGTCTAGAGTGGATTGGTGGTTCGAGCCATACGCGGAGTGCTCGAGAACCGATTGGAGCAAGGAGACATCGGCCGGTGGCTGAGAAACCCTGGGGCGGACGTTTCAGCGGCGAGACCGATCCTCGCGTCGAGGCGTTCACCGAATCGATCAGCTTTGACCATCGCCTGGCCGCGGTTGATGTCCGCGGTTCGCAGGCGCATGCGCGAATGCTGGCCGAGGTTGGCCTGTTGGCTGGTGACGAGCGAGACGCGATCGTCGCCGAACTCGACAGGATCCTCGAGGAGATCACAGGCGGAGAGTTCCCGTTCCGCACCGAGCTGGAAGATGTGCACATGCACATCGAGTCGGCGTTGATCGAACGGCTGGGTGACGTGGGCCGCAAGCTGCACACCGCCCGCAGCCGCAACGACCAGGTTTCCACCGACCTCAAGCTCTACGTCCGCGACGGCATCGACACCATCGACGGCCTGTTGCTGGAGCTGCAACGGGCATTCGTCGCCCGCGGCAAAACCGACGCGGGAGTGATCCTGCCGGCCTACACCCACCTGCAGAGAGCGCAACCTGTCCAGGCCACCCAGTACTGGCTGGCCTACTGCGAGAAGTTCGACCGGGATCGCGGCCGACTGGCCGACTGCCGCAACCGGCTCAACGTCTCGCCCCTGGGTGGCGCGGCACTTGCCGGCACGAGCCTGCCGATCGACCGGAAGCAAACCGCGACCGAATTGGGATTCGACGCGCCGGCCGGCAACAGCCTGGACATTTCCAGTGATCGTGATTTCCTGGTCGAGTTCACCTCGGCGCTGGCCCTGGTCTCGGTACACCTCAGCGGCTGGGCCGAGGAGTGGATCCTGTGGTGCTCGACCGAGTTCGACATGATCATCCTGCCGGATGCCTACACCACCGGCAGTTCGATCATGCCACAGAAGCGGAACCCGGACGTGCTCGAGCTGATTCGTGGCAAGTCCGCCCGGGTGATCGCTGCGGCCAACCAGTTGCTGGTGCTGCTGAAGGGATTGCCCCTGGCCTACAACCGTGACCTGCAGGAAGACAAGATCGCCGTCTTCGACGCGATCGACACCACCGTCGCGTGCCTGGAACTGGCTCCGGCGATCGTCGACACAGCCCAACTGAATACCGACTCGATCACCGCTCGTCTCGAGGAAGGCTTTCTCGATGCCACCGCGCTGATGGAGTACCTGATCCGCCAGCAGATCCCCATGCGAACCGCTCACGAAACGGTCGGTCGCCTGGTGGCACGATGCGAATCCGAGAACCGGAAACTGTCCGACCTGACGCTGGAGCAATTTCGGGACGTCCACGAGTCGATCGACGAATCGGTCTTCGACGTACTGGGAACGGCCAACGCGGTGGCGATCCTGCAGAGCCAGGGTTCGGGCGGACCCGACGCGGTCAACGCCTCGCTGACCCACTGGCGCCAGGCACTGGGAATGGACTGAACCGACAAGCACACCACCATGCGCAATATCCGTCTGCGGCTGGCCTATGACGGAACCCGGTACGTCGGCTGGCAGGTGCAACCCAACGGCCAGAGCGTCCAGGCGTGTCTCGAGCAGGCCATCGAGCAACTGACCGGAACTGCCACGCGAGTCACCGCAGCCGGGCGAACCGATTCGGGGGTTCACGCGGTCGGGCAGGTGGCCAATTTCGCGACCGCGTCGAACATCCCCTGCAGCAACATTCGCTCCGGACTCCAGCATTTCCTCCCCGACGAGATCGTCGTGGTCGAGGTCGACGAGGTCTCCGAGGAATTTCACGCCACGTACTCAGCCACCGGCAAGTGGTACCGTTACGTGATCCACAACGCCCGTCCGCGACATCCGTTCCTGGGCAACTACGCCTGGCAGTACGAGGCCGACCTGGATATCGAGGCGATGCAGGCCGCGGCCGAACGGCTGATTGGCACACACGACTTTCGAGCTTTCGAAACACAACATCCCAACCGGGCCTCGAGCGTGCGAACCGTCGACCGTCTGGACGTCACTCGCCACGATCAGTTCAGCACCTGGTCGCTGTGGCCCGTCGACACCGAACCCGTTACTGACAACGGGCCGTTCATCTGGATCGACATCGCCGCCGACGGTTTTCTCTACAACATGGTTCGGGCCATCACCGGAACACTGGTACAGGTGGGGCGCGGGCGAATGACTGCCGACCAACTGGCAGCCGTACTGGCCGACGGAACCCGCGACGATGCAGGAGAGACGGCCCCCGCGTGTGGCCTGTACCTGATGCGAGTCGAGTATGATGGGGAGACGATCGCGTCACCGGACCCGGGAAGCTCCTGAAACCCGATTCCATCTCACATCAGCCAACATCTCCCATGCGCATCGCCCACGTCATCACACGGTTGATCCTTGGCGGAGCCCAGCAGAACACCCTGCTGACTGCGGCGGGACAGGCCGAGGATTTCGGTGACGACGTGGTCGTGATCACCGGACCCGGGATCGGCGAGGAGGGCAGCCTGGTGGACTGGGCCGACAACCGGGGGCTCGAGTTGAAACTGATCCCCGAGATGGGCCGGGCGATCCACCCGTGGAAGGACTTCATCAGCTACCGGAAAATCGCCGCGGCGATCGACGAATTCGCTCCCGACATCGTCCACACGCACAGTTCCAAGGCGGGCATTCTTGGCAGGGCCGCCGCATCGCGACAACGGATTCCCGTCGTTCACACGATCCACGGAGCCGCCTTCCACGTCGGCCAGTCGATGCTGGCCAGGGCCATCTTTCGCAGTGCCGAACGCTGGGCCGCTCGCCGCTGCCAGGCGCTGATCAGCGTCTGCGACGCCATGACCGATCAATACGTCCATGCCGGAATCGCCGCACCCGAGAAGTTTACGACGATCTACAGCGGAATGGACGTCGAACCGTTCCTGGATCCGCCGAGAGACCGGGAGGAAGTGAGATCAGAACTCGGATTCACCGGCGATGATGTCGTCATCGGCAAGATCGCCCGACTGTTCGA
This sequence comes from Planctomycetaceae bacterium, assembly GCA_002724315.1. Classification (GTDB taxonomy): domain Bacteria; phylum Planctomycetota; class Planctomycetia; order Planctomycetales; family Planctomycetaceae; genus UBA8437. The sequence continues at coordinate 78,457 of PBOJ01000061.1, forward strand.
TCTCAAGGGACACCGCTTCCTGCTCGAGGCCGCCGGACGGATTGCCGCGGCCTGTCCGCAAGCGAAGTTCCTGCTGGTTGGCGACGGGCCACTGCGGTCCCAGTTCGAGAACCACATCGCTCGCGACGGGCTGTCCGACCGGTTCGTGTTGACCGGGCTGGTTCCACCCGAGCGAATCCCCGAGTTGATCCACGCGACCGACCTGGTGGTGCATGCCAGCCTCTGGGAGGGCCTGGCACGCGTTCTGCCCCAGTCGATGCTCTCGGGAAAGCCGGTTGTCAGCTTTGCCATCGATGGAGCACCCGAGGTGGTGATTCCCGATGAAACCGGTTTGTTGGTTCCGTCCGGATCAGTCGACGGATTGGTCGACTCGGTGACGCAGCTTGTTGGCGACAAACCACTGAGAGAGCGAATGGGCGCCGAGGGCCTCCGCAGGTCCATAGGGACTTTCCGCTACCAGGACATGGCCCGTCGTGTGCGCGAGGTCTACCAGCGAGTGTTGAACCACTGACTGACAATCCGTGGATTCCCCACGTTGATCCAGGTGACTGCCGATTCGTCTCCAATCGGCGACGCCACACCCCGCAATTTGCTAGAATCAACAAATCGGAAGTTGCTGATCTCCCGTGTCGATGTGAGGTTGCCGTCATGCTGCACAGGTTCACACCGCTGTTCGCCGCCGTGTTTCTGGTGATCTCATCGACCGCCACAGCAGTGGCCGGCCAGGTGACCATCAAGGGAACACACCTGTGCTGTGGGGCCTGCCAGACCCGGGCCGAGAAGGCCCTGGCGGGCATCCCCGGACTGACCAAGCCCTCGGTCGACCGCAATTCGAAGGTCATCAGCTTCATGGCCGCAAACACCAAGGCGGTCACCGCCGGTATCGCGTCGCTGGCCAAATCGGGTTTTTACGGTGCCGCCATCCACGAGAAAAAGCCGGTCCCGTTTCCCGCCACCGGTGCCAAGAAGAACGTGCGTGGCGAGACTCACACGCTTCGTGGCGTTCACCTGTGTTGCGACGCCTGTGTCGTGGGAGCCCAAAAGGCGGTCGAAACCGTCGCAGGCCTGCAGGCGATCGAGATCGATCGCAAACTGCGGACCGTGAAACTGATCGGCAAAGAGATCAGCCTCGCCGAGTCGATCAAGGCCCTGCAGAAGGCCGGGTTTTATGCTCACGTCCGAACGCCGAAGAAACCCAAGTCACCAAAGAGCCCCAAGAAGAAGTGATCCCTCATGGACTCGCGGCGCATCTGTGGGGGGGCCCTGCTGCTGGTCCTGTCGGTGTCTCCCGCTCTGGCCTGGCAGGACAAGCCCCCACCGCCCCAGATCCAGTATCTTGAGGGCCTGCCCGAACGGCCCTACTCGGTGGCAATCAGCCCCGATGGCCGTACCGTCCTGGCCGGGGGTGTCGATGGAACGATCGGCATCTGGGATCGTCAGACCGGTGAACCGGTCCGGATCTTCCGGGCAGCCACGGTCCCAATGCTGGGCCTGTCGGTCTCTCGCAGTGGCAACCTCTACGCGACCAGCGGGACCCGTGGCCTCGTCCGAATCTTCGAACTGCCGCGTCGTAACCCCTTGGCCACGCTGACTGGCCTCACCGGCGATCCAACCTGCGTGGCCATTTCGCCGGACGGTCAAGTGGCCGTCTCGGGTGACTCAGCCAGGATCGTCCGTGTTTTCTCCCTGGTGAAGAAGTCCTCCATCCACGATCTGCCCGGCCACGTGTCGCCGATCAGTGGCGTCGCCTTCATACCCGCCGCCCGCACCGTGCTGGCTGCTGCCGTTGACGGATCCCTGCGAGGGTGGCTGTACACCAGCAGGGAGTCACGAGGCGTGATCCAGACCACTCCGATCAACGCCGTCGCCGTCAATCCCGAGGGCAAGCTGGTCGCGCTGGCGGGCAACGACGGAGTGGTCCGAACACTCGCCTGGCCGCCGGTGCCACGAAAGCAACTGGTCCAGCACGGAGCCAATGTCCCGACAGTCGCCATCACGCCCGATGGAAAGACCATCGTCAGCGCCAGCGAAAACCAGCAACTGCAGCTATTCGACGGTGCCACCGGTAAGGCCGCCAAGACGCTGGCCGGGCAGAAGGGCACGACGACCTCGATGGATCTCCATCCCCGGGGAACCCTGGTCGCCACCGGCAACAGCGCGGGAGCCTGGCAGGCGTGGGATTCGGCCGAGGGTCGTCAGTTGTCGGGCCGAGGTGGCCACCAGCAGGGAATCCTGGCAATCGCCGTTTCTCCCGCCGAGGGCAGCAGGCTGGCCACTTCCGGGGCCGACGGCACAGTCCGCACCTGGACACTCGCCCCCTCTCCCAAGCCCCTGGCCGGTCACGCCATGTCACTGACCTCAATCGTCCTCGCGGCCGACGGCAAGACCCTGGTCACCGGTAGTGCCGACAAGACTCTGCGGACCTGGAACACCGCTGACGCAAAACCCGGACCGGCTCGGCCGGCAGCCGCCGCAGCGATTCGTGTCGTGGCGAGCAGCCCGGATGGGACGTTGTTGGTCCGGGGCGACACGGCCGGACATCTCGAATTGATCACGGGCAACGCCAAGCCCAGGACGCTGGGGGCTCACATCGGAGCCGTCAACGCCGCTGCCGTGTTCCCCGACGGGAAGACAATCATCACCGCCGGGGCCGACGGCAAGGTCCGCACCTGGACCTGGAAACCCGAACCCACAACCACTTTCCCAGCTCACCCGGGTCCGCTCACCGTCATCGCCCGCACCGTCGACGGCAAGCGACTGGCCACCGGGTCGAACGACGGCCGGGTCCGGTTGCTGGCATCGGCTGGTGGCAAGGTGCAAAGAACCCTGGCCGGACTGCCCGGTACAATCACCGCGGCTGCCTTCAACCGCAATGCTGCCCTGGTCGTCGCCGGCAACAACCAGGGCAAGGTTCGCATCTGGAATTCTGCCGATGGAATCGCCGTCGGCGAGTTGGCCGTCCACGCCGGCGCGGTATCCGGCGTCGCCCTGCATCCTGACGGCAAGAGACTGGTCACCACCGGCGCTGACGGCAACTGCAAGGTCTGGGCATTGCCCCTGCCCAAGCCGGGTGACGCAAAGAAGGCAGACAAGAAGGACAAGAAAAAGGCGGCCAAGCCAATCAAGCCGCTGGTGATGGTGGCGGCACATCCCGGCGGTGTCACGTCAATGACCCTCTCAGCCGACGGCAACCAGATCCTGACCGGAGGAGCCGACAAGCAGGTCAAGCTGTTGGCCATCACCGGCCAGGCGGTCCGCACCTATTCGGGCCACGCCAAACCTGTCAGGGCGATCGCCCTGACCAAGGACCGGGTGATCGCCGGCGGCGATGACAAGACCGTCCGCCACTGGACGCGTTCCAACGGGGCCGTGGGACCAGTCGTGACGCTTCCGGCCGCCGTCCTCGGGCTGGCCGTCGACACCAGCGGCCGCCGCGTTGCCGCAACACTTGCCGACGGAAGTGTCCGGGCGATAAGCCTGGTGTCCGGAGCCGAGCTCGAGTGGTTTGTCGGTCACAAGGGTCCGGTTCGGCAGGCGACCTGGACGTCCGCCGACACGTTGGTCACCGGCGGAGACGACAAGTCTCTGCGGGCCGTGGTCGTCAGTGCCGGCTCGGTGCACATTGCCGATGTCACCGCCGTGGGCGACCTGGCACTGCTCCCCGACGGCAGTGGATATTTCACCGGTGGAGCCGACCGCACCCTCAAGCAATGGTCCTCTGACGGCACGCCGATCAAGACGCTCTCGACCCTGGCCGCCCCGATCCGTCACGTCTCGGTCAGCCCCGACGGCAAACGGCTTGCCGCCGGTGGGGACCCCCTCTCTTCGAGCAAGGAAGTCCGCGGCTTTCAGGTGGCCGACGGCAAGCAGTTGTACTCGGTGCAGATGCCGGCCGGTGTCACCGCAATGGGAATGTCAGGCAACAACCGGTTGGCGGTGACCGATTCGGGCAAGGCCCTGCACTGGTTCGATTCGACCACCGGCAGATTGCTGGAGACATCCGTCACGAACGCCGTGGCCACTGACCTGGTTGCCACCTCGACGGGCCGCACATTGTACCTGGCCGGAGCCGACAACAAGGCCTGGGTGGTCCGGTCGTCACTCGATCACCTGCTGTCCGGCCACACAGGCGCCGTCAGCGGTGTCGCCTGGTCATCGGAAGGACGGTGGTTGATCTCCTGCGGCGCCGACAATTCACTGCGTCAGTGGGACACCACCACCGGCACCGCCACCCGGACCTACACCGGCAGCAACAAGCCACTGGTGGCCCTGGCCGTTTCCGCCGACGGCAAACGGATGGTCGCCGCGACCAACGACAACCGGATCCTCGGCTGGGGCGTCGCCGCCGACGCCGGAAAGGCCGCTGTCCCCAGTGACCTGGCCATCACCACTCCTGCAGCCATCTCCGACCTGGCCATCAATGGCGACGGGACGGTCGTGGCCACGGCCGGGGCCGACAACGTCATCTCGCTTTGGCACACGCTGACCGGCAAACTGCTGGAGCGACTGCCCGGTCACGCCAGCACCCTGCGATCCGTCGCTTTGTCCAGCGATGCCCGTCGAGTTGTCAGTGGAGCCAACGACCGGTTCGTCTTCGGTTGGACCCCATCGGTATTGACCGCATTCGAGGCCCACAAGGGTCCGGTGCGTGCCGCGGTTTTCACCCCCGACGGCAAACACCTGATCACCTCCGGCGACGACAAGCGGGTGGCCCGCTGGATGATTCCGGGCGGCCAACCGGTCAACGAATTCGCCGGCTCGAACGGGCCGGTCAGGGCGGTGGCCGTCAGCGGCGACGGGCGAGTGGTGGCCGCCGGTGGTGACGACAAGATCCTGAGGACCTGGTCGCTGCCCGAGGGGCAAGCCCTGGCCCAGTCGACCCTGCCAACGGCCGTCACCGGCGTGACACTGGACGCAACGGGAACCACCGTCGCCGCTTCCGGTGACCTGGTCGTCCGCCAGTTCAACCTGGCCAACGTCGCCGGCAAGCCGGCGCTGGTGGCTCAACAGGATGGTCATGGCCACACCAAGAACGCTACGGCTATCGCCGTCACCCCGGACGGTCGCGGCATGGTCACGGTGGGGATGGACCGAACGCTGCAACACTGGTTCTCGGCCCGCGGACAGGCGAGAACCGAATTGGCTGGACACACCGGGCCGGTCTACGCGTCATCGTTCAGCCCCGACGACAAACTGCTGGCCACCGCCGGTGGCGACCGCACCGTGCGGTTGTGGAACCTCGAAACCGGCGAACCGTTCGGGACACTCCAGGGACACACCCATCAGGTCACCAGCGTGTCGTTCAATCCCCAGGTCAAACAACTGGCCAGCACCAGTCTGGATGGCACATTGAGAGTGTGGCCACTGGAGGGAGATGCCGAAGTTCGTGTCTTCCGGGACGGTGTCCAGGGAGGCCTGCTGGCCGTGGACATCACGCCCAACGGCAACGTCATTTCGGTGGTTGGCCGAGACCGCCGCTGGCGACTGCTGGCCCGGGACACGCTGAAGCCGGTCCGTGACCTCCCCGGGCACGCCAACCCGATCTATGCGGTGACCTTCAACGGCTCGGGCAACCGAGCGGTTACGCTGGATCGCTCTGGAAAACTCTTCCTCTGGGATTCGACCAACGGCAACATCCGCTTCCATCAGCAGTTGCCGGTCAAGCGAGCCACATCGCTGGCTTTCGCCCCCGACGGCAGCGAGGTCTTCGTCGCCGGATCCGACAAGCGGGTCCTGAAGGTCGTCATCCCGACCGCTGCCCGCTGAACCGGGATCTCGAGAGCGAGGGAGCGAACCGATCGATGACCGGCATCGGGCTAGTAGCCGATGACCTGCACTTCGGAGAGACCGGCGAAATTGCTGGGAGCCCACAGTGATTTCGCCTTCAGGATCACGTAACGGCCGCGGACCTGGTCCACCGGCAGTTGGATGCTGAAGTCGGGAGTGTCATTGGCACCGGGGGCGCGGGGGATGATTCCGCTGGCCTCGGGGGTCAGGTCAGTGCGCGAATTGGAAACAAAGACTTCGACTTCCTTCCAGCCACGATCCCGCTGTCCACCACCGTTGTAGTTCCAGACACGTACGGCGGCGACGGTTTTCTCGGATCCGAGATCGAGGATGATGGTGCCCGGTTTGGCCAGCGAGTGACGCCAACCGGTCTTCAGGTCCTCGGCGTCCCACTTTCCGTCGATCACGGCCGAAGCGGAACTGTCCTCGAGCTGGCCGACCGCCGAGGCCACCTTGACGCCCTGGAGCACAGCCGGCTCGGAAACACCGACCAGCACCGCCAGCATCCTCGCCGCAGCGGCAGCGGCAGCATGCTCATCACCCTTGCGAGCGGCCACCTGTGTCAGCCGTTCGGGCAGCTTGGCCAACAAGTCGGCCGTGGCATCATCGATGCCGGCCGGCAACCCTCTCAACGCCACCAGGTCATCCTGTCCGTGCCGAGACATCGCCGTGAAAGCCGCTCGCAAGGCCGGCTCCAACTCCGAACCGTCAGCGTGCAGAAGTCTCAGCAGTGCCGTCAAGGTGTCGGCGGGAGGATCAGGAACTTTGGCCAGTGCGGCCAGCACCGCGGTCTTCTGGGCTGCGGAGTCGGACTTCAGGAGCAGCGGCAGCAGCAACGGACCGGCCCCCGGAACCTTCAACTGACTGATCTCGCGCACCGCGTCGGGCCAACTCGCCTGCTGGTCGACACGGGACAGCACACCGATCATCGCCGGAACGGCCACGTCGGGCCGACGCAGCCGCCGTAGCATCTCGAGCGTGTTCCGAACCAGCAGCGGCCGGTCCTGGCTGCGGACCGCCTCGAGCAACAGCGGGATCGCCGTGTCGGGATCTCGCCTCAGTTGATTCTGAGCCGCACGGACTTCACTCCGCTGCTTGGAAGCCAGCATCTTCATCCACGAACCCAGCCGCCGCCGCGCCGCCCGGTGGGTCTCGATCGCGTCCTTGAGCTCCCGCACGGTCTCACGTTGCTGAGCCGTCGGCGCCATCGACAGAACGGAATCCAGCGCCGCTGTCGCCTCGTCCAGCTTCCCCGACTCCTGCAGTTCCTTCGCTTCGGTCAGCCGCTCGGCACGCTTTCGGGATTTCTCCTCCGCCAGCCGATCCACCTCGGCTTCACGGGCCGATGCCAGTTGTTTCTTCAGCGATTCAAGCCGGCCGGTGTCAGCGTCCGTGTCGTCTCCATCCCCAGCGTCAGCCAAAAGTGTCTCGGCCGCCTGCAATTGCTTGTCGGCCTCATCGAGCCGCGCGTGGTCCAGATGATCAACCGCGGACTCAAGTGGTTCGATCCACGGACGCGGTGGAGGTGACGGTTGCGGCTGCCCATCAGGAATGTCCACGTCGGCAACCGAAGCACCCGGTCCCGGGGCGGGAGTGGCATCCGGCGGCGATTCCTCGCCACCACAGCCAGGCAACATCGACAACAGGCTCACGACCATCCCGGTGGCCAGCAACCAGTGACGAGCGATCGCGGAGAACGACGGCATCAGGAAGCCCCGGCTAGTTGTCTTTCTTGCCCCCGCCAAGCGTGACGGAGATCTTGTACTTGTTCTGCAGGTGAGCGTGAGCCCGACTGGCTTCACCCTTCTTCGGGAACCGCTTGCAGACCTGCTGGAAAGTCTTGATCGCCTGCTCCTTCTGGCCTGCCGATTCGCGGGTGTAGCCAATCTGCAGAAGAGCCCACGGGGCCGAACCCGGGGCACCGCCGATGATCTGGTTGTAGAGCGTCACCGCCTCCTTGTACTGCTTCAGCCTCCGGTGACACATCGCCATCTCGCTGTAGTTGCTCGGAAAGTTGGTGCACTGGCGAAAGAAGCCGATGGCCTCCTTATCCTTCCGCCAGTCCCTGTAGGTGGTAGCGATGTTCCAGAGCCACGTCTGGGTGTTCTTGAGATCGGCCTTGAGCAGTTCCTGATAAATGGCGATCGCCTTGTCGTACTGACCGACAGCACGGTAGGTCCCGGCGATGGTCGAGTGCCACTGGTTGGGATTCTTCGTATCCAGTGCCACGTTGCGGCGATAGGCCATCACGCACGGTTCGATCTTCTTCTCGGCGTAATACGTTTCGGCGATTCCACTGTTCCCGTTGATCCGGTTCTCGAACCGGCTGTAACAGGCCCGCGCGTCAACGTAACGCCCCTTGCCCCGGTAAAAACCGGCAAGTCTCCCGAGCAGGTCGTCGTCGGTGCCAAAGACCTTCTGGATCTCGGCGTAGGTCGCCTCGAACTTCTTGTCCCGTCCCGAGGACTGATACAGATCGGCGATCCAGTAGAAGTGCTGACGCGCGGCGGCCTTCTGCTCGTCGGTCACCCGCTCCGATGGAACCTGCTGACGAACCCAGGCCACCCCCTGATCGGCCAGCCTGAGCCCGCGAGCCTGCTGCTTCTGGTCACCGCATAGTGTTCTGACTGGCGAGTGCAGATGGGCTACGACCTGGCTGGTCAGTGACTGCTCTTTCCAGGTCGTCTCGAGTGCCTTCACGCCCTCGTCGAAAGCGACCGAGTAGAACTGAAAACTGGCGAGATTCTTCGACGCATTCCGGCAGATCGAAGCGGTTTCCCGGGTCCGCTTGATGTCGAACGCCAGTGTCTTCCAGAGGTCGACGCGGGTCTTGGTGTCTTTCTGGGTCGTGGCGATCGCAATCAGGTCATTGATCGCGTAGACGGCCACCAGGTGCTTGGGGTACGTCGCGATCACCTCCTTGTAGGCCTTCTTGGCCCGTCGGATCTCGCCCATGTTCTTGTAGGTCTGCCCGATGAAATACATCGACGCGGTCGCCTCGGGCGACTCGGGCCAGTAGTCCAGCACCGACTGGAACCCCTCCTTGATGGCGGTGTTGAGCTTCCGGAGTTCCCGCTGGCAGAGACTCCACTTCAACTGGGAGTACGGAGCCGCCTCACTGTCCTCGTACAGCGTCAGGTACTTCTCGTACTCGGCCAGGGCGACCTTCCACTTCTTCTCACCGAAATATTTCTCGGCGATCTTCAGCTGATACCGCTCGACCTCGCGGAGCTTCTTCCACCGGTCCAGCGACATCTGGTCGAGCCGGGCAGCCGAAGCCGACGGGGTGATGGCAGCGGCCAGAACGACAAGGGCCACGACCAGGCGTCGACTGGTCAGAACCGTCACTTCTTTTGTTTGCGTGCTTCGAGCCATTTCGAATACTCCGCGTGAGAGTAATTGATGACGTTGGTTCCGAGCTGGTAACAGTACTCGTAGATCTCCGGCTTCACCCCGGCATGGCCATCCGCCCAGGCATCGCCGATGTCACCGGGGTGATAATAGCACACCCAGCGGCCATCAACCTTCCATCCCAGGGCCACCTGTCCGCCGTGAGGTGCCACATAAGGCAGAAACGGGATCTGGTAGGGGATGCGGTGAATCACATCGTCCAGCGGCACCGGTACAGGATCGATGGTGGGCAGCACCCGTCGCATCATCGCCATGAACTGGTTGTGGAAGTGACCGCTGCCCCCGTTGTCGCCGAAGATCATTCCGTGTTTTTCATTCAGGTAGGTCCGCAGGGCCTTCACCTCGTTCTGTGACAGCGAGATGCTCTTCTGCCCCGTCAGGTAGACCATCGGAGGACTCTTGCCGATGGGAAAGTTGTTCAACTGGCTGACCGTCCGGGACTCGGTCTTGTTGTGGACTTTCTGCTGGGTCCTGACGTTGTACTCGATGAGCATGTTCAGGTCGGCACCGATACCGAAGTCCTGGTCCCAGTCGCCACCGGAGTACTCGAGCCGGATGAAGCGAACCTTTCCGAGGTTCGTCCCGCCGGCGTACCCGGCCCCCTTGCCCTGACCGTAGCCGACCTTGTAGGCATGGTGAGTCAACTCGGTCAACTGCAGCTTGATGTCATCAATCGGCGGGACCTGGAACAGGATCGCCGAGAACGGGTTGACGATGTACTTCCGCTTGATGACCTTCTGCACCTTGACCTGTTGCACGATCTGCTGCTGTTCGCCGCCCCCGGCCGGCATTTCGTAGATCTCGCTGCACCCGCCAAGCTGTCCGAGCAGCAGAAACGTCAGCGCAAAAGCGAAGCTGTAGCTGACCAAAGCGGCAACCGACTGATTCAACTTGCGGCTGTGCTGCCCGTAGTACCAGGCGTTCTGGTCGAGCGGGTTCCAGTTGTAGGCGGTTCCATCCAGGTCGTTCCTCCACCAGCGATCGACCGGGTCACCGGGCGTCCCACACAACTGGTCAAAGGTGTCGGCGGCGATCCGGCGACGGCGGTCCCATCCCCAGAAGCTCCAGGCGGCCGGCACGACCAGCAGACAGCCGATCCCGACCAGCCAGCGGCCGTCATCAACCGCACCGAGATAGTCGGCCACGGGATAGATCCGCTCGCCGTTGCCACCGGCGATCGACCACCTCGCAATACCGATCAACTGATCCAGCCAGTGGGGGAAACAGAGAAAGTGGAGAGAGGCCCACGGCAGCAACCCGAGGGCCACCCATCGCAGGGGGTGCCTCTGTCGGCGTGACCAGAAAATCACGCCCGGAGGAAACAGCAGCGCCCACAGAGTGAGCGGCCCCAACAGGCCCCCGAGATCGGCAGCCTGCTCCACCGGATCGCCGGAGGATTTCCTGAGTCGGTCGTAGAACTGAGAGGCCATTTCGACGCCGTAGACAACCCACATCAAGCCGACCAGGAACAACAACACGGTTCCCGCCCGGGCCAACTGGGTGGTGACAACATGCCAGGCCATCGCGTCAGAGACAAACACCGACATTTGCCAGCCGACGACGAAAGTGGCCGAGAAGACCGCCGAACGTCGGACCGGGTCGGCACTGCCGTGCCAGATCGCCCAGCGAGTCCACATGACGGCCAGGCCTGTGGCGGCCAAAAACGCACCCCACCTCAGCACGGCGGTGATGACCCCGGGCGAACCGGGACGAAACCACAACCAGTCGGCACTGGCCAGGCCCCACAACGCGGCCACCACCACGGTCACCAGGACCGGACGTTGGCGAAGCGTCATCAGGCGTGCGAGGAACTGATTCATGGAACGAGTCAACCGACGGATCGGTCTTCCGGGTCAGTCGTCGAGTTTCTTGTCGAGCAGGGAATCCAGGTTGGGCTCACCGGTCTTGGCTTCGCTGATTCCCAGGGCCTTGGTCGCGGCCCCCAGGTCGGGCTGGCCGGCGGGTACGGTGGCCGGTGGCGTCGAACCCGGGTCACCAACCGAAGCGGCAGCCGAAGCCGCCTGGGTGGCCGGATCGACCGCCGCCTTCGCCGCCGCACTGTCGGCAGGCGCGGGCCGGGTAGCCGTCTTCGCCTGTTCCGGCTCACCGGCCAGTTCCCCGTAGGCCCAGGGACCGATCGTGAAAACAAACAGCAGGGCCACGGTCGCGATCGTCGCCGAGACCATCCCCCGGACCAGGCCACTCTCGGCCATGATCCCCAGCATCTCCTGAGGACTCCTCCCCTTGAGTTCACCGAGGAAAGCCCGAAGCTCCTCCACCGAGGCAGTGCCGTCGGATCGGAGTCGCTTGACGTCCTTGAACATCCCCTGGGGTTGTCCCGTTTCGTTTTCAGCCTGGCTCATGATGATCGCGTCCGATGGGTCTCAACAGGTTGATCAGGAAAGTGGTCTCGGTTGATGATTTATTCGTCCCGGTCTTCTTCGACGACGTGGACCAGCTCACCGCCCGCGTTGCTGATCGCCTCGATCACCGGTTCGAATCTCAAAGCCGTCGCCTCCCGGTGGACCTTCAACAGCACCGTCCGGTCTCCGACAGCGAAGTCTCTGAGCAGTTCATCGATCTTGGATTCGAGACTGGCTTCACCGATGGGCTGCCCGTTGAGATAGAGCTTTTCATCGGAGTCGATCAGGACGCTGACAACCGAGTGTCCGGCGGTCTCGATGTTGGTGGCTTCGGCCGGGGTCCACTGCAGGTGGCTGTCATCCTGTGCCCGGGCCAGGATCACGAAGAAGATCAGCAGGTTGAAGGCAATATCACCCATTGCCATGCTCGGCACGTCGGCACGCGTGGCTCGGCGTTTGATCTTCATGGGTCGGTCACCCGGCGTCTGGTCCCAGGCCCGGTCAGGGCACTTGAACTTCGCGCTCTTCCTCGATCTGCAACGTGATGATCCCACCGGCGTCCTCGATCTGCGAGGTCACCGTCATCCAGAAATGGTACGGCACGTCGTCGTCGCTCTTGACGACCACCACCTTGTCCTCCGGTCGTGGTTTGCCGGCCAGCAGCGCTGCCAGCCTGTCCTGGAACTGGCCCGGCTGTACGGGATCCCCGTTGACCAGGGCCACCTGCCGCTTGACCACGACCTCGATATTCTTGTCTTTCTCTTCCTTCTGCTCGGTCTCCTCGCTTCGAGGCAACGTCTGGTGACGACCACTGTCGGGCTGGACGCTGGCGCAAACCAGGAAGAAGACAATCAGATTGAACGCGATGTCACCGGTCGCGCTGGATGGCGGCTCAATGAGCAGGTTCGAACTTCGGCGCCGAATCTTCATTCCGGAGACGACTCCGAATCGGACTGCCGGCTGAGTGCCATTTCCTGCGTGACGGTCTCGATCAACTCGGTGGCCGATTCCTCGACATCGAGCACGTAGGAGTTGATGACACTGGTGAAGTAGTTGAACGCCATGAAGGCCGGGATGCCGACAATCAACCCGAAGCAGGTGGTCAACAGGGCCTGGCTGATTCCCTGTGACGCCGCCTCGACGATGTTCGTCTCGCCCATCTGTTCGACGATGTCATTGAACGAAGTGATCATGCCGGCGACGGTCCCGAGAAACCCGAGCATCGGCGCGGCACTGGAAACGGTACCGAGCACCGGAAGGTGACGTTCGAGAGCAGCGACGATGTGGACCCCGTAATCGTCCATCGCCTTGATCACCTGTTCCTCGATCCGGGCGGGGTCGTGTCCGAGTTGCTGCAGCATCAGGTACTTGCGGATACCAGCCGAAAGCACTGCGGGAACAGGCCCCTGTTGATCATTGCAAAAACTCAAGGCGTCCTCGACGCGATCTTCTCGCAACAACTCGAGCACCCGCGCCCGCACGTCTCCGGTGTCGGAACGCAGCATCTTCAGGCTGCGGTACCGTTCGATGATCACTCCGGCGGCGACGATCCCCATCAGCAGGATCGGCAGCATGAACCAGCCGCCATCGATCAGCAGACCGGTGGCTCCGGAATGGATCATGTCGGAGAACCACCCCCCCGATGCGTCCTCCGGAGCCGACTCGGTGCCGGGCGGCGGCTCCGTCTTTTCGTCCCCGCCGGACGTTTCGGCCTCGCCCGTCTTCGCGTCGTCTTTCTTCGCGTCGGACTTCTTGGCTTCGCCCGTCTTCGCGTCGTCTTTCTTTGCGTCGGACTCTTTGGCGTCGCCCGTCTTCGTCTTGGCCGCCGGTTTGGCTTCCTGGGCCATGGCATCAGGCGCCTGAACCAGAAAAATCATCAACCAAGCCAGGCAGGCCGCTGCAAGGAATCTCATCGGCAAATCTTATCTGGGTTCAAAGGGACAACAATGGAGGATGAGAAATCCGCCTCGCGAGACGGGGGAAGGATCAGAGCACCAGCCAACGGCCTACTGGTTATCCTCCAGTGACGCGGCTTCAGCTTCGAACTGCTGCAACATCTCCGGCAAGGCGAGTCGTCCACGGGCGTACTTGGCCGCATCGCTGGCCGGATAATCCCAACGGCAGTTGTTGTAACGGCGGAAAGCCATCCGGTTGTCGCTCCCCATCCGGTAACTCTCACCGGCCCAGAAGAGCGAGTCCGCACAGAGATCGTCGTCGGGGAACCGCTTGGCAAAGCGGTCAAAGGCCTGTCCCGCATCGCCGTACTTCTCGGCCTTGTAATGGCACTGGCCAATCCGGAAAGCAATACGGGCCGAATGCTCGTGCTCGCCGAACTTCTCGAGGAACTTCTCGCCGACCTGTGCCGCCACGTCGAAGGTTTCCTTCTTGTAGAAGTGGTCACAGATGCGAATCATCACGTTGGCAATCAGCGGATTCTTCGGATAGGTCGCCGCCAGCGTGACATAGCCTTCCAGTGCCTGGTCAAAATCTCCCGAGAGTTCATAGCACTGTGCGAGCTTGTACTGGGCGTCGGGAGCCAGCGAGTGATCGGAGTACTGCTTGACGATCATCTCGTACGACTCGATGGCCTCGGCCCACTGTTCCAGTTCCTGAGAGAACTGACCCAGCAGGTAACTGATCCGCGGCACGTACTTGGGATCGGGATAGTCCTCCATCACCTCTCGCAGCACCCGTCGCCCGTTCCGCAGGTCGGCAGTCTTCTGGTCATCCCGTTCGAGTTTCTTGTGGCTCTTGAACAACTCGAAGTAACTCTCGGCAATATGAAACTTCGTCTCGACTGCCAGGTTCTCGTCGTTGAACGTCTTGCTGAAGGCCGCGACCAGCCCGTCTGTGCCGATCACCACGGGAATGTCGATGGAACTCTTGAGCGTCCCGTCCTCGGATCCAGCCACCGGATCGTCGTAGACCAGGTGCAGCGTGTCTCCGAAGTAACACTCGATGACGGGCATCTTGGCGTCGAGATTGCCGACGACGGGCTTGTCGTTGGACTTCAGGGCCAGCGAACCCGAGAAAATTCCGCTGTGCACCAGTGTCTCTTCCAGTTTCACCGTTTCCTTTTCACCGAATTCCCCGGTGATCTGGACGGTGACAGAATCGCGTTCGTCAGAGGTGTCCTGGTCGGCGTCCTCGACCTTCAGGAAGAGGCGTTCTCCGACATGCAGCCGGTTGACCGGCTCGAAGTAATCACGATCGGTGACGGCCAGCTTGCCGTTGGAAATCAACCGACCGCTGGAATCCAGCCGCTTGGCGACACCGTCCGGACGAGACTGATCGTTGTAGCTGGCCACGACGCGGTCCTGGCCGGTGAGATTGAGCACGCGGGTGACCAGGCTGTTGTCCAGGGCCTGGAGCTCTTCATCACCTTCCTCCTTGGCGACCGTCGGACCGCCGATCAATGACCTGGGCATGCCGGCGGTAATCGGCACGACGGCCGGACTGCTCGAACTCCCCAGTTGCAGGATCACCTGTCCGACGAACCGTCCTTCCTCAAGGGCCACCTCGGACCCGGGTCCGCCTGGCGGCAGGTCCCCGTAAGCTCCCGAGATCACGCAGCGGACATCAACGGTAGCCCCGTCGGTCGTCTTGAGTTGAACAACCAGGCTACTGCCGCTGTCCTTGGCCTGATCGGGGTCGATGACCTCCACGGTCAGCGGCGTTTCAAATGCGACGCGGCTGACGTCCCGGTCAGCGGAGCGGTAGGAGTACACCGCCCGGGGAGCGGCTTCACTTCCCTCGGGAGGAGGCACCAACCGGCTCTCGATGATCGTCACCTGCGCCTCACTGGGCTGATTGACCAGGACCACGGTTTCACGCGGCACGGCATGACCGGGAAAGGTGTTCTGCGAATCGATGTAGCGAACGTAGAGCCGATCGCCGGGCTTGATCACAAAGTCGATCTTCTCGCCCGCCTTGTCCCCGGTGAAGATCTCCTTGGTGAAGATTCCGGAATACGGCTGGGTCTCGGTCGCGGTGAACTCGACCGCTTCCCCGTCGTTGAGAATCACGTCGAAAGTGATCTCGTCCTGCTTTTCGCTCGCATCACGATCGTAATCCACGATCTCGATGACGACCTTGTCCCCGGCGTCGACCCGCATCAGCCTCTTGCGAATTTCACTGACACCGTTGCCGGCTCGCACGAGATCGTAGGCGATCGGAGTGACCGAGCCGTTGTAGTAGGTGGCCGTCAACTTGCCGGTCAGCAACCGGCTGGTGGCGTTGTCTCGCTGGGTCAATTCGTCGGTGTAGGTGGCGGTGACCACGTCACCTCCGGCGATCTCGAGCGTCGAGTTGTTCGACAGGGCCAGCACGTCGGCCTCGGTCGGAATGTACTTCTGGTCGGGCTCCTCACCGGTCACCTCGACATTGCTGATCGCCACCGCCACGCCGCGGTACTCGAGAATGTCGAAGCGGACATAGCGAAGCTCACGAGGTTCAAACTGCATGCTCCATTCGCCGTCACTGAAATCGGCCCGCACGTCTTCTCGCTCGAGTGCCGGGCGAGCGAACTTCTGGTCGAGATCAAAGTCCAGCTTGCGGAACGGCAGCATCACGACACCGGCACTGTTGTGGTCGGCGCGAGCAATGGTCGCCTGCACGCCGGTGGCTCCGGCGGTGGTGGCCGCGAAGATGGTCAACCGGTGCGTGCCCTGTTCGAGCCAGACATCGACGGTGCGATTTCCGGGTCCCACCGGCAACTCGAGTCGACCGTCGATGGCGATGGCAGTCCGTTGGCCGGTCACCGCAATCCTGGCGGCGCCCTCGCGTTCCTGCACCAGCAGCCCCGACCAGATCGCGCTGAACGGCCGTGCCTGGGCCTTCTCGTCCTCGGCATCCTCGGGACGCGACCACTTCAACTCGTCGACCGCCGACGCCTCGAAGGGCTTCGTGTTGCGACCCAGGCTGACGACCTGGCCCCAGTTCGAGAAGCCGGTGTGATTTCCGTTGTAGAGCCTGAGAGCCATCTGATCATGGTCCAGGGCAGCGGCGTCCGGCTCAGCCTTTTTCTTCTTCTTGGCCTTCTTGGCCTTCTTGGCCGCATCGCCGGCGGCGACTGCGGCCTCCGGACGCGGGAACACCTCGACGGCAGTCGCCTGGGGCGGGTTGCCGGCCAGGCGGAACCAGAAACGTCCATCGTTGCTGCCGTAGAGCACGCCCCGAACGGGAACCTGATTCTCGGGATCCGGTGACGTCAGCCGAATCCGCGAGACGAGTTTCAGGTCCTTCATGTCGATGGTCAGCTGCTTGGGAGTCGCCCCATCGGGTTCGCTCTGCCAGAAGGTCTTGGGATCGCGATCGATCGCCATCAGAGGGCTGTGCTGGATGGCGGTGTCACTGGCCTGGGCCCCGGCCGGCAGTTCGCCGGTGGCGGCGGTGCCCTCGAAAACACCCGAGTGCGGCGAGGTTTCCTTGAGCTGAACCTGGACCTCGTCACCACTCTCGGCAGTCAGCTTGACCACGATCTGGTCGAACTCGTCACCGAAGTCCCGGTCCTTGTCCTTGACCCTCAGGTAGATCGGGTTGCCGGGCTTGATCTGGCTGGACGGCCGTTGCTGGGAGACTCGCAAGTCGGCCTGTTCCCGCTCACGGGCTTCCCGTTCCAGCCGCTCGCTGAAAGTCTCCTCTTTCGAATCGATGATCCGGCTGCTCGAAACGGCAAACTGACCGTCGGCGGCGATGATGATGTCGACATCCGACAGCGGCACCCGCTTGAACTCCTGCTTGAACTTGTCGGGATAATCACAGCGGATTTTGTCTTTGCCGGTGACTTGCAGTTTGCGGTCACCCTTCTTCACCGGACCCAGCTCGGTCGCCAGGTCCACTCGGAACAACCCCTTACCGGCTCCCCCACTGATCAGGAACACCCGTTCGACGTCACCACCGGGCTCGGTGGTCACGATCACCGGGATCCGATTGTGCCCACGACTGATGCCCAGGTCGCTGTCCTGGACGACGATCGAGAGCGGCAGGCCGGGCGTGTGTGTTCTCTTGCTGTTGCGGCCCAGTCGACCAACGGTCCGCAGCAGGTTCAGTTGGTCGATGTAACGTTCCTCATCCCGGTAAACCTCCGAGAGGCTGTAGAGGGCCTGGTTGGCCAGCGTGATCGAGGGAACCCGATCGAGCACACCTCGAAAGATGGCTCGGGCCTCGTCGCGGTCCCCACGACGGTGCGACAACACGCCCCGGAGAAATTCGGCCCGGATCACGACGTCGAGTTCACGGCTGTTGGCCAGTTTCTCGAAGACCAGTTCAGCCTGGTCGTAGACCTTCTGAGCCAGAAACGTCTCACCGATGCCAAACTCGGCCTCGATCGCCTGAGGCGTTTGACCATAACGGTTCTTGACGGTGGTGAATTCGCTGCGAGCCAGGTCATAGCGTTGAGACTTGGCGAAGTTGCGGGCCAACAGCAACTGGACCTTGGCCTTGGTCTGGTCGTCGAACTGCTTGCTCTCGCTGTGCTTGACCACCCAGCCCCGCAGGATGTCCTCGACCCGGTCGTGGTTCTCGTCGCCCCCCGCAGCGATATGACGTTCACAGACAAATAGCACCAAGTCGGCCGGCACCTCGTCACGGTACTGGTCAAACAGCGCCTTGTTGGCGTTGTAGGTCTCGAGGGCCATTTCCTGGTCCCCCAGCCGCAACGACAACGCGGCCTGCAACAGCGGTGCCAGCGGACTGTCCTCGTCGATGGTCAGCCCGACGGCTCCCACGCGGGAGTAGCTCTGAGCCACCACGTTCCGACCACTCTTGCGACGTCCCTCGTCGACGGAGGTGATATTGGCGAGCATCCCGCTGGCCAATGAGGCCGCTGCCATGTAGTCCTCGCGAGCCAGGCCGCTCTGCACGTAGGGCATCAGCCGGTCCCAGTCGGTCGTGCTGTTGCCGACCGTGGTGGTAACGGCCTGGAAGGCCAGCAACCGGGCGGTCGGCGGCATCGGTTTTTCCGCCGGCAGTTCGAGCAAGGCCAACGAGGCGGCGGCGCTGGGACGGTGCAGCCGCAGATCCCGCACGACGGTGTAGACCTGACGCTTCAGGGCATCAGTGGCCTCCTTGTTGCCCCGGACCGCATCGACCCATCCCTGTGCCAGCCCTTCGTCAAATCCCCAACCGCGAAACGCCCGCGTGTCCTGGCGGGTCCGGCTGGCCCGCACGATTTTCTCCCACTCGACCAGGTTCGGCTTTTCCTGACGGAAGTGCCAATTGGCCAACTGAGCGGCGAAGGAACCGTGGTAGTCGGATTCGGTCTTCAGGAGTTCTTGCAGGTAAGCGGGCTTCTGGGCCTCCTCGAGCGACTCCAGGACCCGCCCGGCACAGTAGATCGAATCGTAGTGATTGGGATCGACCGAAACGTGAGACCGCCAGTACGAGACGGCCAAGTCGAGCAACTTGTACTTCTTGAGCGTGTCACCGACCTGGTAAGCGTAAGTGAACGCGGGGCCGTGGGCCTTTTCGACGCCGACGATCCAGGTATGAGCCGCACGGGCAAGATCAGCCGACTTGTTCGTGTCGGCGGCAACCATCAACCTGCGAAAAACGTCGGAGCTGCTCGAAGGAGCCTGCAACGACATCAAGTGCCTGGCAGCTTCGGCGGCTGCCTCTGGCGGTCCGTAGTCGGTGGCTGCAGCCAGCCAGTCAACCGCCAGAGTGAACTCCTTGGGAAACCGCTTGGCCAACTGGCCGTAGGCTCCGGTTGAACGGGATCTCTGGTTGCCGGGCACGCTGTGCCGCAGATAGTAAGCGTGTCGCGATAGCAGGTTGCGAGCCGCATCGTTGGAGAGCTGCTTGTAGAGGTTGCCGGCCAACAACCCCTCACGCGCGGTGTCACCTTTCTTTTTGTTCGACTCGCCGGCCACCCAGGCGGACAGCAACGGATCCGCGTCAGCAGTCTTCAACAGCGCCTTGGCCGAGGCTGCGCGATTCTTGGTGTCCTTGTTGCGACGAGCCGAATCGATCCAGGACGCCAGCACCCCACGAAAACTGGTCATGTGCGGCACCCGCTTGCGGGCCACCAGGTACCGGGCCACTTCGGCGTTGAACTCGGCGTCGGAGGTAGCGTTGGAGAACAGCCAACTGGCCGCGTTGGTCGTGTAGCTCTCGTTGCTCGGTGACGTCGAGACGAGCTGCCTCAGGGTAGCCCGAGTCTTCTCGACCTGCTTCATCCGGTCCCGGTAAACCTCGAAGGCCAACACGAACCGCAGGTAGGCCTTGTCGTCGTTATTGGGATTGCGGTTGATCGCATCAACCAACGCTTTCTCGCTGGCGGCGTGACCCCCGGCCGGTTCGGTTCCGCGCGTCCTGAGGAAGGCCGAGGCCGCCCTGTGAGACCGTGCCGAAAGTGGCAGCAACTGGGCAAAGATCCGGTTGGCATTGGCCAGGTCCTTGGCCTGCTCGTACTTGACGGCCAGCAAACCGAGGCGGTCAAAGCGGTCTGCACGGGCGGGATACTTTCGGAGGTAATCGGTGACAACCGGTTCCATCTGGGCCGGCTTGGCAGCCTGGTTGTTGGAGAGCGCCGTGATGGACAGATAGTGTGCGTCCCGGTCGTCGCGAACCGCTCGAGCCTTGCCGTAACTGTCAGTGGCATTGGCCCACTGCCCGAGCCGGCCAAAATTCTCTCCCATCATCAGGTGCAGCTGGCGTTTTCTCTCGCCAGCGGCCGGCAACCCCTTGGCCAGCAGCTTCGTCGCCGCCGAGTTGCTCTTGGCCCACTCGTTTCCTCTCCGCCACTGCGCCACGGCCTGCCATCCGGCTTCCTCGGCAGAAACTCCCTTGGGGAAAATGGCCAGCAGCTCCTCGGCCAGGGTCGCGGCCCGACTGTAGACCGCCTTGTTGTTGACCCCAGCGAATTGCTCGACGGCGATCACACCGTGACGCAGCCCGACCACCGATCGCGGATTGCGGCGGAAGACCACCTCGTGAGCAGTCCCCGAGGCGCGGCGATCGGATTGTCGATCGAGGACAGCGGCGAGACGAATCTCGATTCCGGCGGCAGCTGGATCCTTGGGATAGAGATCCAGCCACTGCCTGGCACTGGCAACAAAGTCGTTGTGTCGGCTGGCCGCATCCAGGCCATCTACGAGCTTCAACAGCACATCGTGATGCCGCTTGTCAGTCGAGTGCGAGGTGACGAACCGCTGCGCGACACGAATCAGTCCGAACAACCGCCCGTGCTGGTGATAGAGATCGACCAGCTTGACCATCACATCGGCGGCTTCCGCGGAGCTGTCCTTGAACTTCCCGAGTTCCCCTTCGAGGCGAGTCGCCTGCTGGCTAATCGCATCGATCTGACCGGCGGCTTTCGCGTCGGGCTTGGCAGAGGGCTTCGTGTCCTGGGCAACCAGCGCCCCGGCCACGGCGATCGTCATCGACACCGCCACAACCTGCTGCCGCCGGGTCCACCTCGCCACTCGCCTGGCCCACCGCGTCTTGCTCGTTCCCATCATCGTCCAGACCTCATCGTGATTCGTGCCCGTCGGGCTCGTTGGTGTTGTTGGATTTTTTCGCCGTGATCCGCAGCATGCCCCGGCCGATTCCTGGCCCGGATCCTCCTCACCGTTCAGTCTCCAGCTCCCTTGGCAGCTCCCTTGGTCGCGTCACCGTCTCCCGGAGCGGGCGTTGGCTTGGGGCGGTTCAGCCGCGAAAGCGCGTCGGAGATCTTCTTCGCGTCCGATGCCAGGGGACTCTCGGGGAATTCCTGGATCAGCTGGTCGAACCGACGCCCCGCCTCGGACCGGCGGTTCATCCTGTACAGGCAGCGTCCGTAGTTGAACAGGATCACATCCAGAAACTTGGCATCGGGGTAGTCACTGAGCACCGTCTCGAAAGTGTCGACGGCCCGGGAGAAATCCCGTTGCTGGTAGTAGTAGTTGGCCATCCGCGACACGGCCTCGCCGACACGGCCACTGTCAGGAAACTGGTCGAAGACCTTCTTGTACTCCTGGAAGGCTCGGTCACGCAGCTGGGCAGCACCTGTTCCGGTCGACCCCGTAGCCATCTGCTCGTAGCACTGGGCGATACCGAACTGAGCCTCGCCCCGCAGTTGACTGGTCTTCATGTTGACCAGGCGGCTGTAGATGCCAATGGCGCGTTGCAGATTGCCACCTTTCCGGGCGACGTCGGCCAGTTGCAGCAACGCGTCGTCGACAAAACCACTGTTGGGAAATTCTCGCTGCAGTCGTTGGGCCATCGCGGCGGCCAACTCAAGCCGGTCCATCTCGAAGTAGATCTGCCACAACTGGACGTAGGTTTCCTCCAGCAGTCGTCCACCGAGCTTCGAGGCCTCCCGTGCCACCTCCTCGCAAACCGCCAGAGCCTGCCGGTACTTATCGTTGGCGTTGGACTTGAGACCGAACTCCTTGTAGCGGCTGGCGATGTTCGTCAACGCACCGGCCGTCTTCAACTCGGTTTGCAGGCGGAGCTCCTGGTTGGAAATGACCGCCCGGGTGACTCGAACGCCACCCAGGTTCCCTTCGATGCAACGGGCTTCCGACTGCACCTGCTGGATCCCCTCGCCGCTGTTGCGTTCGTCGAGATACACCAGCCGGACCTTGTCACCAGGCAAAGCCTGCAACACCTGGTCACCGGCCACGATTTTTTCGGCCTTCCCCAGCGTGACGGTGGTGCGGAAGACACCGGTGTGGATCGAGTTGTCGACCACGGGGGCCACAGCGGCCTTCTTCCCGGCAGGTTTCTCCTCAATGGCCTTCTTGTCAGCAGCTTTCTTGTCGGCCGGTTTCTCCTTCACAGCCTTCTTCTCGGCAGCCTTCTTCTCGGCTGGTTGCTTGGCGGGATCGTCACCGGGCTTGGGCACCACGGGAAGCTCACCGTCGAGTCCTTTGACCTTCCTCTGGATCTTCGCCTCAACGAGCTTGACCTTGACCTCGTCGATCTTCTTGAACGGATCGATCTTCTCACGGTCGTCGTCATCCTCATCCCCGACGTCGGCCGCGTCCTTGGTGACCGGTTTCTTCTCGGCCGCGGCCTTCTTGGTGTCATCGGCCTCGGTGGCGTTCTTGAGCAGCTCGGCCTCGATCTCCTCGTCGGTCTTCCGACGATAGACCTCGACAATCGCCTCGATCACGTCCGCTCCGTCGGTCAGATCCCGGTCAGGATCGGAAACCTGGAGATTGATGGCCTTGCCGAGAACCGCCCCCTGGAGAGTCTCCTCGTATGCCCCGTCGGTGATCGCAACCACACCATCCCCGACGACGCTGACCCGGCTAAGAACCGGTTGATCGGTCTTCTTGTCGGCTGTGTGCGCATCGGTGTATGTCACCGTAACAGTGTCGTCGCCCTTAACCTCCAACCGTCCGTTCCCCTTCCGTGGACGTCCCAGCCGGGTAGGAATGCTGCCCAGGGCAATCCGCACGTTGCGGCCCACCGTGAAGCAATCGACCGTCTCGCTGTCACCACTTGTGACGGCCACTGTCACCTTGACCGGCTTGCCGGTTTCCAGGGCCGCCAGATCGGCATCGTCGATCCGGACAAAGAACCGTTTGCCCGCTTCCACTTTCGCGACCTGATCGTCCTCACCGGCCATGTTCGTTCCGACCTTTTCCAGGGCCGCGATCGCCCGGCTGTAATGACCCAACTGGAAATGGCCCAGGCCGATGTAGTAGTAAGCCTGGTTGACCTGGGGACTGACCGGAAACTGCTCGATCACGTCCCGCATCACGCTGAAACATTTGCCAAAATTTCGAGCCTGGTAAAAGCAGACACCGACCTTGAGTGTCGCCTCGGCCCGCTGGTCCTCGTCACGATTGTCCTCGGAAGCGGTCGCCTCAAAGTGGGCTCGAGCCTTGTCGTAAGCCCGGTCCCGTTCGAGAAAGAAGCCTCCGAGTCGCATGTGGGCCTGGAACCGCAGACGACTCCGGGGATACCGCTCTATCACACTCTGCCAGACCTCGACGGCCTTCTTCAGCTCCTGCGCCTCGAGCCGGGCGTCACCCGCCTCGACCAGCTTCTTGGCCGCGCGGTCCTCGATCAGGGAGCCTCTCAGGCGGCTCTTCTTCTTGGCCTGTCCCGCCGACTTGGCCGCATCCTGCGACGTGGCCTCTCCGACAACCAGGGACAGCAGAAAACCGAACGAAACACCGACAGCCAGTAGACGTCGCATTAAACAGTTCCTTGCGCAACGGTAGTTCGCATTCCGCTCGCCCAAGCAATGGCGAACGGACAGACCCACCATTCTCGCCTCTGCGATACCCCAATACAAACCCAAAGAGAAACTCCGATGGGCATTCTTCCGACGACGACACGACACGCAAAAGCAACGGCCGAGCCACCCCGTGTACGGGCGACTCGGCCGTTGTCTGATCGCAGTTTTTCGGAATCGGTTTAGCCAAACAGCTCCGAAACCGGATTGCCGTTGTCGACCAGCTTCATCGGCCGACCGAGCGGTGTCTGCACCTCGCGGTTGGGATCGATTCCCAGGGCGTGGCAGAAGCTGGCGTGGAGGTCGGCGACGGGCACCGGCCGCTTGTCGGGCTCCATGCCATCCTTGTCCGACGAACCGACCACGGTCCCACCCTTGATGCCTCCGCCGGCCATGAAGCCGCTGAAGACGTTGGGCCAGTGATCGCGTCCCGCGTTGGGATTGATTCGCGGGGTGCGACCAAACTCGCTGAGCATGATGACCATGGTCTTTTTCAGCATCCCGGTCTCGGCCAGGTCCTCAACCAGGCTGGCCAGCGCCGGATCCATCACGTCCCCATGATTCTGCATCGCGGGGAAGTTGTTGCTGTGGGTATCGAACCCGCCGCGGTTGATCTGGACGAATCGCACACCGGTCTCGACCAGCCGCTTGGCCAACAGGGCACCGCGACCAAACGCCGTGTCCCCGTAGCGGTTGATCGTGGTCGTGGGAACCTTGTCGAGTTCGAAGGCCTTCAGGGCGGGACTCCGCATCAACTTCACGGCTTCCTTGACGGCAGTCTGGTTGCTGGCCAGCTTCTTGTCGCCGCTGCCGGCGTTGAACCGCCGGTTGAACCGGGCAAGCACATCGAGCCGCTTGTTGCCACGGACCTGGCCGATCCCTTCGGGAAACGCCAGGTACGGGTCCTTGTCACCCGGATTGGCCACGAAATAAGCCTCGCACTTCTGACCCAGGTAATGGGCCCGGGGGGCGCGGCCGGAGATCGAAATGTAACCGGGCAGATCGCCCATGCGATCACGCTCGTGGACCACCACCGAACCGAATCCCGGGTGACGGATGTTGGCCGTCTGCCGGTAGCTGGTCTGGAGATTGTAGGTGGCCTGGCCATGAGCCCCCTGGGTGCCGGCGATCGACCGCACCACCGCACAATGGTGCATCTGCTTGGCCAACTGCGGGAAGATCTCGGAGATCTGGACTCCCTGGGCGGAGGTTTCGATCGGCTCGAACTCACCCTGGGTCGGTCGACCGGGCTTGGGATCCCAGGTGTCCAGGTGGGTCATCCCGCCACCGTTCCAGAACAGGATCACATGTTCTGCAGTGGCCGCATGGCTGCTGCCTTGCGCCGCCAGCAGTTGTTGAACGCTCATCCCGAGCATCGAAGCACCGGTGGTCGCGAGCATGCGTCGTCGCGTCAGCCTGTAATCATTGCAAGACATCGCCATCAGTTGCTCCTTCGGATCAGGATTGATCTCTTTGTCAGGTTCTACCCGATTTCCGGTAACTCGTCTTGTCCGGCCGGGTGTTGGTTTATGGCAGGAATCGGAATTCGTTCGAGTTGAGGATCACCCATCGGAGGTCAGCCATGCCGTTCAGAGGCGAACCGGCTCCTGAAATGACCTCCCGCGCTTCGGCGATCTCGGTCGCTGTCGGATTGCGAGTGAGAATCTCACGGTACGCCAGCCGGATCGCAGCCTCCAGGCGAGGGGTGTCCCCGGTGAGCAGCTTGTGGATCGGCTCGAGTTCCCCGACACGTGAGGCCTCGTGGGTCAGCCGACCGTTGAGCAGCATCAGGGCCTGCCGCATCGAGGGCGTGTGATCCCGTTTTTCGTCAAGTGTCGCCCGGCTGGGCTGCCCGAAGATTCTCAGGAAATGCTCGGGAGCGGCCGGTGAGGCCATTCGCATCGAGGTCGAGAAACGGGGATTGTCATCGAAGACACTGCGGATGAACCGGTCGAAGTACTCGACGTCGGGCCGATTGTTGGCAGCTTGCTGCTGCATCCGCATCGCCTCGATCTCCTCCTTGGACATCACCTGCATCCGCTCGATCTTGACCCCGTCCTGCTTCGATTCGGCCAGCAGGGCGTCAAAGTCGAGCTCGATGGCCTGTTCGACGTCGTAGGGCGACCCCCCCTTGCCCTTCTTCAGCCGCGGCTTCTTCATCACCTTGCGGGAAGTGGCGTCGGCGAGCAGTTGCGGCTTGACGGCGGCTTCGGAACCTTCGGCCGGACGCTTGGCAACCCTCGAGCGAGACCAGACCACCTTCAGATTCTTGCCCTTTTCGTGCTTGACGTCGAAGAGGTGACCGGCGGTAACGACGCTGTCATAAAGCACCTCGCTCATCATCCGCCTCATCGGCGTCGACAGGAACGCGCTCTCGAGTTCAATTCTCACCGGATCCTCGACACCGACCGCATGTTGACGCCGATAGGGCGTGCTGTTGACGATCGTGCGAACCAGACCTTTCAGCTCAAAACCGCCGGCGATGAATTCGTCGGCCAGGAAGTCCATCGTTCGGGGATGGCTGGCACGATTCTCCTGCGAGAAGTTATCAACCGGCTCGACAAACCCCCGACCCATCAACTCGCCCCAGACGCGGTTGACGAAGCTCTGGGCAAACAGTCGGTTGCGCGGGTTGGTGATCATGGCGGCCAGATCGGCTCGCAGCTTGCTGGCCCGGTAACGAGCCTGGGCAATTTTCAGCTTCTTGGCATCCCGCTTGGCCTCGTTGGCCACGCCCAGGTCATCGGTTTTCTTCCCCGAGGAGCGGCGGTCGGCCTTGGTGCCGGCCGCAGCCAGCAGCGCCTCAAGCCCCGCGTCGCCCTTTTGGTTGCTCTTGGTCTTGGCTGCAGCCAATTGCGCCTGCTTCTGCCGGAGCGCCCTCAGGCGAGCGATCGGTCGGCTTGGCCGGTCGGCCTTGTCCAGTTCGAACGGGAACGCCGGGACCATCGGCTTCCGCTCAGCCCCGTCCTCAACGCCCTCGGGCGGCCACAGCACGGTCGTCTGGTCGGCCTCGGTCGTATAGACGGTGTTGGTGAACTGAGACTGCACGCGTCGGGTCTTGCCGAAATAGGCGGCGAGTCCGTAGAAATCCTTCCGCTTCCAGACGTCGAAGGGATGATCGTGGCACTGGGCACAGGCGACACGGACGCCGAGAAAGACCTGCGCGGTCGAACCGGCCAGGGCCATCGGGTCGGCGTTGTCGCCAAGGATGTAGCCCAACTCGGGTGTCGCACCGGCTTTGCCGCTGGCGGCAATCATCCGCCGCGACATCTCGTCCCAGCCCATCCCGTCGCGCACCGCACGATGGATGAAGGCGATCGACGCTCCACCACCCTCGGCGTTGCTTCGCAGCCTCAGCATGTCAGCAAAGAAAATGGTCCAGCGATCGGCAAACCGTTCATCAGCCAGAAGCCGTTCGACGGTCTTCTGCTGCCGTGTCGACGGCGCCAATGACTCGTATTCTGAGATCTCTTCGGCCGTGGGAATCCGACCGATCAGGTCGATCGTCACCCGCCTCAGGTAGGTCAGGTCATCGACCCCGGGCAGCGCCTTGCGGGACACGCCGTTGTCCTGGTTTTCCTGGTCGAGCACCTTGCCGAGCGGATCGGCGGCAGCCGGAGCCAGCAGAACAGAACACAGCAACACAGCCGGCAGAAACCGCGACATCATGGCGACTCCGTGACGGGATTCCCCGACCCGAAAAATCCGGGAGGGACCAAAAAGCGGATTGCCTATCCGTTAGTTACTTATCGGCAACCGCGACCAACCCGTATTGTCCCACAGCGCATAAACCATTGCAACTGCGAAGACCATCGCCGCTCTGAGAGCCGTCAGGACCCCCGTGGTACTGCGACTGATGACCAACCCGGAACGGCTAGCGAGCCGCGGGTTCTGGCGAAACCGGCAACCGGTCCCGCCAGCGGAATCCCATCTCGATGGCGGCTTTCGAGAGACGGACCAGCAGGTCGTGATCCACCGTCGGAGGCGGCAGGTCGGGCAAGGCCTTCTCGGTGTTGGCCGTGTCGAACTCGGGATCGTCTCGCCAGTACGACGAGTAGACCTGCATCTGCTCGTAGAAGAGTTTTTCGATGGTCGAGGGGTCCTTGAGCGGACCGGGACCGACGAAGCGGTTGTGGCAACCGTCGATGACCTGCTCGAGCACCTCGGACATCACCCTGGTGGTGACCGGCTGCGGCGAGGTGAGATGGAAGGTCTGCCCGTGGCATTCGGGTCGCACCAGGATCTCGGCGATCGCCCGCGAGACCCAGTCGACGGTGACCAGATTCTTGCGTTCGGTACCGTCGAGAGTCAGCCGAGTGGGCACCACCTGGTCCCCGTCAACCGGTTGCTCCCCGGAGTCCGACGCGGCCTGCCAGAGGGTGTGGGCCAGTCTCAACGCCGCGTAGAAACCGTGGAACGTGGTCGAAAACCCGTTGCTGGAATCGCCGATGATGATCGAGGGGCGATAGACCGTCGGCGGTGCCAGGTAATCGGCCGCGTGAATCATTTGCTCCGCGGCCACCTTGCTCCGCTCGTAGTCGTTGCCCGGCTCCTGGCCAACATCCAGCTCCGATTCCAAGGCCCGATCGCTTCTCAGCCCACAGACGTAAGCGGTGGAAACATGATGCAGGTTGGCGATCCCGGCAGTACGACACAGTTCGAGAATTGCTCGAGTGCCATCGACATTGGATCGCCACGGTTCGCCATCGGGAGTGGTCGCGTGAAACAGCAGACTGGCAGCGTTGTGCAATACGGTGTCGCAGTGCTCTTCGATCCATTCCCGGTCGATATCATCGAGTCCCAGATCGGTCCGAGAGAGGTCGCTCTCAATCACGTGAGGCCGCGGCAATTCCCGGCCCAGTCTCGCATCCCACACCGCCATCAACGACTCGACGCGCTGTTCTGCCGACATCCTCCGATTTCGCCGGACCATCAGCGCCAGGGGGACGCCCAGATCGGTCAAATCGCGAACCAAATACCGGCCAAGCAACCCGGTGCCACCGGTGAACAGCACAAATTGCGACATTGCCATCCCGCAGGAGGGGAGAAGAGTGTGAGACGTACTCATCCAGACTATAGAACCTGATCGCCGTTCCACAACCGAACGGGCATTTCGCCGGCGACGCGGGTTGAGTCGGAGCGGGCACCTAGGCAGGAATCGAAGATCGCCGTTCCTCTCGGCTGCCGCGAATCGACCCGGTATCGGAATGCTCCGAACCCGTTTTCGCAGCGTGTTCCTCGATCGCCACGAAGTGCGGCCGACGCTGTCCGTGCGGCGTTCTTCTGCGTCGCGTCTGGTCGGTTCGCCCTGCAGACCGATCATCGCGACTCCAGAGCGACAGGAGGGCAGGCAACAGGACCAGGTCACCCAACAGCGCTGTGACCAGCATCGCGGCGGTCAACAAGCCGAATCTCATCGTGGGCAGGAACGGGGAGAGTGTCAGGGCGAGCATTCCGGTGGCAGCGACAATGGCTGCCTGCAGGATCGGAGGCCCGGTTCGTTCCAGGGCCTCGCGCGAAGCCCCGTGCCGGGCCACACCGTCACGACGCCGCTGGTGGTAATGGATCAGGAAATGGAACGTCCCGTCGACGGCGATCCCCAGCGCGATGCTTCCGGACATCATCATGCCGATGTCGACATACCAGCCCGACCAGCCCAGGATCCCGAAGACCAACAGGATCGGCGTCAGGTTGGGGATCATCGCTACCAGCCCGGTCGTCCAGGACCTCAGCGAAACGATCATCACGACGGTGATGATGACGAACGCCGTCAGGAAACTTTCCCAGAACCCGGTGAAGATCTGTGCCTGGGCGTGATCCAGCAGTGGGCTGATGCCGGTCCATTCAATCGGCATGCCGGCGGTAGCCACGACCAGCTCGTCAAAGACCCGGCGGCGTCCGTCGGCCGACCCGTCATTCAGCCGCACGCTGATTCTCCACAGTCGCTCACCATCGGAGATGTAGTCTCCACCACCGCGATGACTCCGGGCACGTTTCAACAGGGCCAGCGTTTCAAACGTGTCCTCGGGCATCTCAACAGGGAACAACTCCGCCAGCGACATCGTGTGCCGCACACCGTCGTGTTTGCGGATCTGTTCCTCGATGTGGCGGACCTTGTCGAGCTTCGCCACGAACGGCAAGCCCTGGGTCCCGAAGTCGATCACCGCCTCGAGAGTCGTCGTACTCGTCAGGCCCTCTTCGATCCGCTCTGCGTCCTGACGGACTCGTCCCTCGGCAGGAAGGAAATCCACCGGATCGATCCGCGTTTGCAGCCGGGGCACTCCGAAACCCGCCGCGACGATCAGCAGCAACGTCAACGCGGTGACCAGCCCACTGCGACCGACGATCCGGGAGGCCAGCGATTCACCGCGAGAGGCCTCCAGCAGGCCGACCTCCGATCCCACGGGTTTCGGGGGAAACAGCGTCAGCAGTGCCGGCACCACGGTCAGCCCGGTGACCAGCGCCACGATGGAACCCAGGGCTCCAGCCAGGCCGAATTGTCGAACCGGGCCGATGTCACTGACGACCAACGAAGCGAGACCGATCGAGGTGGTCAGAGTGGCCAGGCAGCAGGGCTTCCAGGCCAGCTTCAGCGCCGTCGCCAGCGGATCGGGACCGTCCATGGCGTGGCGGGAGTAGTGGACCAGGTGAACCGAGATGGCCAGGGAAAAGACCATCACCATGATCGGCAACGCGCCCAGGATGAAGTTCATCTCCTGGCCGGTCCAGTACAGCGTCGCCAGCGTCAGATTGACCGACCAGATGGTCACCCCGAGAATCCCAAACGTCAGCTTCCAGTCCCGCAGGGTCCAGTACAGCAGCACCAGGCAGACGGCCAGGGTGACCAGGAAGAACTGCTTGTTGTTTTCTCGGCTGCCGAGTCGGTCGAGTTCCGAGACAATCACCGGAGCACCGGCCAGTTGCGAGTCCTCGAGCTGGCAGTAGCTGAGCTGCTCGCGGACGGCCTGGACCGTGGCGGCGCGGTCGGTGAGGCCTTCGGCCGAGAGCAGCGCCGCGATGCCGACCAATCCGTCAGGACCACGTGTCGCCGAGAGTCCCTCGAGCCGCTTGCGAGCCTCGTCCCTCTCGACCCCCAGGTCGTCCATGATCGACATCAGTCGGTAGGGGCTCCAGCAGACCCGGATCTCCGGAAGGCTCTCGATTCGCTTGCAGACCGCTTCGACCAGTTCCTCGTCGACCGCCTCCGTGGTGTCTTCCCCGGGCAACCCCACCAGCACCAGTTCCTCGGCTCCGAACCGATCCTTGAATCCGTCGTAGACCTGGCGAACCGGCGCTTTCTCGGGCAGCCAGGTTTCGATGTCGTTGTTCGACGTCAGCGACTCGGACGTCACCAACAGGACGGGAAATGTCAGAATCAGAAAGCCCAGCACCAGTCGGCTGTGCTGACGAAAGAACGCTGGCAGCATGGAAAACGTCCCGGGATACGGTCGATGAGGTCAATCTTTGAGGCACTGGCCGCCGGCGTGAATCGAGAATCCCCGCACACAAAAGTGCGCCGAGATCGCGCCACGCGGCCTCTGTCTGCTATCGAGTCAACGACCGAATCTCCGTGATTCGAATCCTGCCAGCCGGGACAGCGACCGGCAGAGCCGGGCGGCTGGATGGAACGACCCCTACCAATGCCACCATCGGAAACGGGTCGTGCAGCGCGGGGGTCCGGTTATTCGGCGAGCGGGCTGCCGGTCCAGCCGAAACGACGACTCAACCCGATCAACCCTCCCATCACGACCAACCCGACCACGGTGATCCACCACGGTGCCGGGCGGCGGACGGCCGGCGACTCCGCTCCATCAGCCACCCCCATCGTGCTGACCTGAACCGAGGCCGTTTCCGAGCCCGCGTCGGTGACGGTCAATTCCTCCGGGACCACCTCCGCAACCACCGGAGGGACCACCGCGGCCACAACCCGTGCCGGCACGAGTTCACCAGGAGGTTCAGCAAACAGGCTTGGATTCCGCCCCTTCGAAGAACGGGTCCGGGTCCTCGCCCCCCCGACCGGATCGATCGATCCGCTGAACAGGGAATGCCTCTTGCCGCCGGGACGGTCCCGCTTGGGCCTGGGAAGAGGCGGTGGCGGAGCAATCGAGCGGCTCTCTTTCTCGGCCAGCGCGGCCTTGAGCCGCGTGAAGATCCTCCCGAATTCCTGCGAGTCGTTGTGACCGGGTGATGAATTCTTCGAGCTGACCGTCGCGGCCCCTGACACGTTCTCCGGTGGTGGAGAGTCATCGTTGACTTTCAGGTCCCCGGCCACGTCCGGAACATCCACGGGCACCACGTCGCCAGCCGTGTTGGCTCGCACACGTGCGGTGGCAGGTGCTCCCGGCGCCGCATCACTCAGAAACAACACCGCCCCGCCTCCGCTCTCCAGGGGAACGGTCGCCGCCCGGGTGCCCAGAGCCACCGACGACGTGCATCCGGATCCGACCAACATCGCGAGTGACAACAGGCATCCCGACAGGACACGCTGACGGCCGAAGCCGGTGAGATGAAGGTCGGAAATCATGCGAGTTCCTCTCGCTCGTCGATCGACAATCCACCATCCCCCGCATCGTCTCCCATCGGCACAGTGCCAGTTCCGCATGAGCGGGATATGACGATTCTGCGGATCAGCGACGGGAACCCCCCGAGACGAAAACTGCGGGGTTTCGGCCGGGAACATCCGCGAACGGGTTGTTCACCAATCCGGACACCGGAATCGCCGCCGCCGGGAACAGAATTCAGTTCAACAGCGAGCGAAGCGTCTCGAGATTGACCGCGTCGAGAGTTTGATCGTCGCGATCCCCCTTGGGGGTTTCGAGGTACATGGGGAGTTCGGCCGAGAGAGGGTCGTTGAGAATGTTGCCGAATGGGTCGAGTCCCATGTGGCCCTCGCCGATCGTCTCGTGACGGTCCACTCGACTGCCGAACTCCTTCTTGCTGTCGTTGAGATGCCAGGCCCGCAGCCGGTGGCGGCCGACGTGCTGGTCGAAGGCCGTCATCGTCTCGGCATATTCCGCCGGAGTCCCGAGCGGGTAGCCGGCAGCGAACAGGTGACAACTGTCCAGGCAGACCCCGACCCGGGACGGTTCGGGAAGCCGAGTGATGATCGCTTCGAGTTGTTCGAACCGGTGCCCGAGGTTGCTGCCCTGGCCGGCGGTGTTTTCCAGCCAGACCTCAACGCCAAGTCCATCGGTCTGCAGCAGCACGACATCCAGAGCCTCGGCGATCTTCTCGATCCCCATTTCTTCACTCGAGGTCGTGAAACTGCCCGGGTGCAGCACGACACCGGCCAATCCCAGCACTTCGGCCCGTTCGAGTTCGATAACCATCGCGTCCACCGACTTCTGCCAGAGTTCCTCAACAGGGCTGGCGAGGTTGATCAGGTAGCTGGCGTGAGCGCAGGGGAGCCGGATCCCGGTCTGATCGAGCCTGAGTCGAAACTGCGAAACGGCCTCCGGATCCATCGGCCGCGCCCGCCACTGGTTGTTGTTCTTGGTGAAGATCTGGACGCAGTCCATGCCGTGCTCGGCGGCGGAATCCACGGCGTTGTGAAAACCGCCGGCGACGGACATGTGGGCTCCCAGGAGTGGCATGGCGAACGTCTGTCCCGGTTGAAGATGGAGAAAGTTCGGACGGACCAACAGTCGTCGATCTCGAGGCCTCGTGTTTTTAGGGAACACTCGATGATCATTCAAACCAACCGGTCAACGGAATCCGGTCCGGTTGCCGCCGGCTCAACGCCCTTGTGTCGTCTCGACCACCCACCCTAGGATCGATCGCCCCGGTCTCTCCCGAGTTTCCTCAAGGCGCCCCGAGTGTCGACACTGACCCTGGTGCTGATCGCCGTCGTGGTACTTTCGCTGGTCGGCTTCGTCCTGGCGGCTCCGCTGCTGGTGCGTCACTGGCAGCGTGGTCAGCAGAACATGGCCCTGGACCTGTTCCGGATGCAGCGTGAACAACTGGAGGCCAAGTTCTTCGACCTGGCTCGCGGACGCGGTATCCCCCGCGACCTGCGATGGGTCGAATGCGACTGGCTCGACGAGGTGACCTTCGGCCGTGCCATCGACGACGGAATGCTGACAGCATTTGCCGGAGTGAACATCCGTTTCGAAGCGATCGAAGGGGGCGACATGGAGGAAGTGGAGTCGGTGGGACTGATCCGCGACGCCGCGGCGATTTTCCACTTCCACAACGGCCGCTGGGGAACCGGCGGCCGCGCGATGTTCAACATGGATCCCCATGCCGCGATCGAACGCCTGGCCGGGCAGTATGAACCGGTGACGGCAGACTGAGCACAGCCGGTCGTGAGAATCAGAGCAGTTCCAGTTGCCGGTCGTCGGCCCGCTTTCGGGTGACGCGTTCCTCGATCGTGACACCCGCCGACGTCTTCGGGGAACTGGTCAGCGGGTCCTCGGCCCCATCGAGTGAATCACCGGGCGAAATCGATTCGAGACGCTCGCGGGCCCGGGCGGCGTACTCCTCGGACAACTCGTACCCGATCGGACGTCGATCGAGTTTTCGGGCAACCGCCAACGTGGTGCCGCTTCCGGCAAACGGGTCGAGCACCACATCACCGGGATTCGAACAGGCCCGCACGATCCGACCCAGCAACTGCTCGGGCATCTGGCACCCGTGCCAGCCGGCCCGTTCCTTGAACGTCCCGTTGACCCGGGGAAAATACCAGGTGTCCTCATCAGCACCGAACGATTCGGGAATGTCCTGCGGCCGCAGCACCCAGGTGTCGTCCGGCAGGCGGCCTCGCGGGTTGGCCCGCTTGTCTCCGTAGACCAGTTGGCGAGCCGACGGAACCCGGATCGCCGGATCGTCGGCATTGAAGGTGAACGCCTTCTCGTTCTTGACGAAGTAGAACAGGTGCGCATGGGACCGGCTGAACTTCCGGGTGCAATTGACCCCGAAGGTGTAGTACCAGATTACCCAGTTGCGGAGCACCAGCCCGTGGTCGTGCTTCTGCATCACCGACAACTCCGCGGCGTACTCGTCCCCGATGGCCAGCCAGAAGGTGCCCTCGGGCTTCAACACCCGCTGCACTTCCGACGTCCAACGTCGGCTCCACGCCAGGTAATCATCGGCATCCCGCCGGTCGTTGTACTCGTCGTACTCGTAACCGATGTTGAACGGAGGGTCGGCAAACGCCAGGTCAACGGTCCCGTCAGGAATCTCGGCCAGGCCCTCGAGACAATCCCGGTTGTGGATCTGTCCGAGCAGTTCGTCGGGAATCACCGGGGCATCCATCGCAGCGCGGGCCTCCTGCCAACCCGAAAATCGGGGTGCGAACTTTTCCTAGGCGGGATCCTTGACCACCGGGTTGCTCAGCGTACCGATGCCGGTTATCGAAATCGAGACGGAGTCCCCATCTTCCAGGGTGAACTCATCGGGAGGCACGATGCCGGTGCCGGTCATCAACACCACACCATCGGGAAAGACATTCTCGCGCCCCACCCAATCGATCAGGTCCTCGAAGGTCCGGGCCATTCGGTCGAGCTGGATCGTGCCACCGAAAACGGTCTCTCCACCGCGCTCGATCGCCAGTTCGATTTCGACCGTGGATCGATCCAGCGGACCGTCGGCCAGCAGGACGCACGGACCCAGGCCGGCCGACTCGCGGTAGCACTTCGCCTGTGGCAGGTACAACGGATTCTCACCCTCGATATCCCGAGACGACATGTCGTTTCCGATCGAGTACCCGACCAGTCGCATGTCGGGGCTGATCACCAGTGCGAACTCGGGCTCGGGAACCGTCCAGTTGCTGTCGGCCCGCACGCGAACCGGGTCGCCGGGTCCCGACACACGGTGGGGAGTCGCCTTGAGGAACAACTCGGGCCGGTCGGCGGTGTAGACCTTGTCGTAGTGGGTCGCGGCACTCTCGGACTCTTCCATCCGGGCCACCTGGCTCCGCTTGTAGGTGACACCGGCCGCCCACACCTCCTGGCGGTCGATCGGCGCCAGGCACTCGTAGTCACCCGCGGCCAGGCCGGTGGCACCGGAGGCCAGCAGCCGTTCGACGCCGGCGACCGGATCGGCCGAATGGAGCAGGTCGGCCAGTGAATTGACACTCTCGGAGCCCGAGAGATCCAGCAGCTGTGCGGAACCGTCGTCGGCCAGCACGGCCACGCCGACAGTCCCCTCGGTGGTGCGAACCCTGGCAAGCCTCATCGGTCGTCCCGTTCTGGAAGAAAAAGGTGTCACCAAACGCATCGGCCCGCAGCACGACGGCGGGGTGTCACGATCCTACCGGACCGCCGCCGCTACGCAAGCACTCCAGCACCTGACAGAAATCCTCCGGCAGAGGGGCCTCGAAACGGATCGCCTTTCCTGTCACCGGGTGGGTCACCTCCAGGGAACGGGCGTGCAACGCCTGGCGGCGGATCGGCAACTCGCGCCCCTCGGGCCGATCACCCCCGTAGAGACGGTCGGCAAGAATGGGATGGTTGAGGTGGGCCATGTGAACACGGAGCTGGTGAGTTCGGCCGGTCCGTGGCGACAACCTCAGGTAGGACGTGCGGTCGAACCTTTCGATCACCTCGTAGAAAGTCTCCGCGTGTCGCGACTTGCCACCGGCCGGCACCACCCGCATCTTTTCCCGGTTCCGTCGACTGACCCCCACGTGCGTTTCAATATAATCGCTGTCCAACTCGAGACGTCCCCAGCAGATCGCGTGATAACGCTTGGTCACCTCACGGAGTTCAAACTGCCGCGAGAGCTTGTGGTGGACCTGGTTGTTCTTGGCCACGACGATCACACCGGTGGTGTCACGATCCAGACGGTGCACGATGCCCGGCCTCAGGGTGCCACCGACATCGCTGAGAGAATCGAAGTGGAACTGCAGGGCAGCGACCAGTGTCCCGGTAGTCTGGCCACGGCCGGGATGGACGATCATGTCGGCCGGCTTGTCGATCGCCACCAGGTGCTCGTCCTCGTAGATCACCGAGAGCGGAAGATCCTCGGGTTCCACTCGCGGCGCCGCGTCCTCGGGCAGTGACAACTCGACCACGTCATTGACCCGGAGCCGTCGAGAGGACTTGGCCGGCAGCCCGTTGACAGTCACCGCTTCGGCAGCAATCGAGGACTGAAACTGGGAACGGCTGAAGTTGGGGTAGAGACGGACGAGATAATGGTCGAGCCGCCAACCATGAGCCCGGGACTCGACGGTCACCCGAATCGGCGACCCCTCACCCGGCTGGCTCATTCGCCCGCCTTCTTCTTTTCAGCTGCCGGTTTCTTCTTCTCGGCTGCCGGCTTCTTCTTCTCGGCTGCCGGCTTCTTCTTCTCGGCTGCCGGCTTCTTCTTCTCGGCTGCCGGTTTCTTCTTCTCGGCTGCCGGTTTCTTCTTCTCGGCTGCCGGTTTCTTCAGCGGCAGCAAGGGAATCTTCTTCTTGCCATCGTCGGCCGCATCCGGTGAAGCCGAGGATTTCTCGGTCCCGTTGTCATCACGAAGAATCTTAACCAGCAGCGGACTCTTGATCGGACTATTATCCTCCG
>PBOJ01000062.1 GCA_002724315.1 Planctomycetaceae bacterium
CTGGCAACGGCCTACTACCTGGCCCAGCAGGGCGTGACCAACGTTGCGGTGCTCGAGGCCCGCTACGTGGGGTTTGGAGGGTCTGGCCGTAACACCGCCATCGTTCGTTCCAACTACCGCACACCCGAGGGCATCGCGTTCTACGATCACTCGGTCAAGCTCTACGAGAAGCTGGCCGGTGAACTCGACTACAACATCATGTTTTCTCAGCGGGGACACCTGACACTGGCACACACCGAACGGGGTGTCAGCGGTCTTCGTGAACGGGCTCTGACCAACCAGCTCTGTGGGGTCAACTCGCGGCTGATCTTTCCGGACGAAATTCGCGAGCACGTTCCCGACATGCAACTGGAAGGGTCGCTGCGATATCCGGTCATGGCCGCACTGTACCACCCGCCCGGTGGAATCATCCGGCACGACGCGGTCGTGTGGGCCTACGCCCGGGGTGCCGATGCGGGAGGAGTGCACGTGCACCAGTTGACCGAGGTGACCGACCTGGAGGTGACTGACGGGGCGATCAGTGGAGTGGTGACAAACCGGGGCCGGATCAAGGCCGGTGCCGTGGTCAACGCGACGGCCGGTTACGCCAGTACGATCGCCGCGATGGCCGGGCGGCAGATCCCGCTCGAGACTCACCCGCTGCAGGCGTTGGTCACCGAGCCGCTGAAACCGTGGCTGCATTCGGTGATTGTCAGCTCGACGCTCCACGTCTACGTCTCGCAGACGGATCGGGGCGAACTGGTGATCGGAGCGGAGGTCGACGACTACGCCAGTTACTCGTTGCGAGGCACACTGCCATTCGCAGAGAGTGCCGCGACACACCTGCTGGAACTGTTCCCGTTCCTGGCCAATGTCCGGATGCTCCGGCAGTGGGCCGGGCTGTGCGACATGACCCCCGATTACTCGCCGATCATCGGTGAGGATCCGTCAGTCAAGGGGCTGTTCATGACGGTCGGTTGGGGAACCTACGGCTTCAAGGCCGGGCCTGCTTCGGGGCACCTTTTGGCCGAGATGATCGCCAGCGGCCGCACGCCGGAACGGCTGGAGCCGTTTTCTCCGGGCCGGTTTGCCGAGGATCGTCTTGTGGGCGAGAAGGCGGCGGCCAGCGTGTCGCACTAGCGGGCCTACAGCGTCCACCCCTTGCGGTATTCTCGTTTGACGATGGCAGCGGCTTCGGGGCAGTCCACGGCCTGGGCGGCGGCGGCATCCCAGGTGATCTTCTTCTGGCCGAGCCGGTACGAGAGGTTGCCCAGGTGACCGCACTCGGACAGCAGGGCCCCGTAACGGAAGTTGCAGGTGGTGTTGGTGTTGCCGCTGCGGATCGCCTGCAGAAACTCGTTGTGGTGTCCCACCGAGTCGGTGATCGTTGGCTTGACCGGCTTGGCTTCTTTTCCGGCAGCCATGAACAGCTTGCGGGTCGTGTAGTCGGCCAGGACACGGCCATCGGATCCTTCGAAGAGCACCGCTGAGCTCTTGCCGTACGATTCGGCTCCCTTGGGCTTCAATCCCCCGTGGTACCACGTGATATGGACGGCCGGCCGGTCTTCGGTGGCATCGAAGTGGTAATCCACCTTCATCTTGTTTGGGCATTGGTTGTCGCCGTTGTGGCCCTTCTGGCCGGTGGCGTGAACGCGGCTGGGGTACTTCAGCCCCAGGGACCAGTACGGCAGGTCCATGTAGTGGCAGACGAAGTCGGCGAGTTGTCCGCCACCGAAGTCCCACCAGTAGCGCCAGTTGAAGTGGAAGTGCGAGGTGTGGAAGGGGCGGGCTGGTGCGGGGCCGAGCCACCGGTCGTAGTTGACGTGCTTGGGCGGAGTGCCTTGCTTGACGCGTTGCCCGACGCGGACACCGCCGCCCTGCCAGACGTGCACTCGC
The DNA here is from genome assembly GCA_002724315.1 of Planctomycetaceae bacterium. Taxonomy (GTDB): domain Bacteria; phylum Planctomycetota; class Planctomycetia; order Planctomycetales; family Planctomycetaceae; genus UBA8437. Next base: position 1,876 of record PBOJ01000062.1, read on the forward strand.
CGGACTTCGCCGATCACACCGCCCTGGACCATCTCGACCACGCGACGATAGTTGTTCAGCGGGTGGTTGTGGATCTGGTTGCCCATCTGTGTGACCGCCTTCCGTTCGGCGGTCAGCCGTGAGATCACGCGGGCCTCGTGGATCGAGTGTGTCAGCGGCTTTTCGCAGTAGACGGCCAGGCCGCGTTTCAGTGCTGCGACAACCGGGATGGCGTGCATGTGGTCGGGCGTGCTGACGACGACTCCGTCGAGATCCTTGACGTCAAAGACACGTCGGTAGTCGTCGGTGGTCTTGGCCTTGGGATGTTTGGCAGCGGCGGCGTCCAGTCGCTGGGCGTCGATGTCGCACAGCACGACGATGTTCTCTCCGCTGACGCCTGCCAGGTTGGAGCCTCCACGTCCGGCCACCCCGATCACGGCCAGGTTGAGTTTTTCGTTGGCACTGCGCTTCTCGGCGGCTTCGGCGGCGGTCCAGTTGCCGGCCAGCGGCAGGGTTGTGCCTGCGGCAACGGCGGCCTGGAGGAAGTCACGGCGGGAATGGTTGTGCTTGTGGCGCGAGGTCATGGGGAACTCCGAGTGCAAAAGAAGGCTGGAGCCATTCGACCCGATTGCGTGCCGAGATGCAATGGCCCGTCTCAGGCCGGTTCGCCCACGGCGGCTTCCAGTTCGCTCAGCAACTGGTCGAGACGGAAGGGTTTGTAGAGCACGGCCTTCAGGCTGCCCGCCTGGCGGGCCTGGACGATCGAGTGTGACGGATCGTAGCCGAAGCCGGTCATCAGGATCACAGGCACCGAGTCGTTGATTTCGCGGAGCTGGCAAAAGCACTCGTAGCCGGTCATGTCAGCAAGCCGGATGTCGGCCACCACGGTGTCATAGTGGAACTGGCGAAGCATCAGGCAGGCCGACTCGCCGTTGTGAGCCGTTTCGACATCGCAGCCGAATCGCTCGAGCAGTTCGTGAGCGGCGCGGCGAATCGTGTCGTCTCCATCGACGAACAGCACCCGCTTGTCTCGAAGCCGTGGCCGTTGCTGGCGTCCCGGAGGCGGAAGATGGCTGCGGCGTGGGGCAATCGACTCGCCCACCTCATGCACCAGTTGCTTGATCTCCCGGGTGTGTTCCAGGATCTGGTTGAGTCGTTCACAGACGTCGGGTTCGTGCCCGATGTAGCGTTCGAGCACCCAGGCGGCGTCGTTGAGGATCACGTCGACGGGTCCGGCGACTTCCCGAAGGATCCGCTCGGTGCTTTCCGAGACCGTCGTCGCCTTTTCGGCCACGAGCAATTCCAGCGTGTTGAGGGCAACGGAGAGTTCCCGGCTGAAGAGTTCCAGGAACTGCAGGTCGTCTTCTGAGAACGCGCCGGGCTTGGGACTCTCGACATTGAACGTCCCGAGGATCTCGTCGTGCAGCATCAGCGGCACGGTCAGAGAACTGCGGGCATCGGGCGCTCCAGCCAGGTACAGGGGATCACTCTCGGTGTCCTCGCACAGGTAGCTCTTTCCGGTGGCCGCGACAAACCCGGTCACGCCGTTTCCATCGGGACGCGCAAACAGCTTGCGATTGGCCGCGTCGTCTCTCATGCCGATCGCCAGCAACGGCAGCAGTTCCAGCGTCTCCCGTTCGGTCAGTCGGATCTCGAGGTTCTCGTATTCGAGCAGGTCACGAGTGAAATGTGAGATCTTGGCCTTGAGCAGCTCGATGCGATCCTCGACGGTCATCTCGAGGATCTCTTGCGGCATCAGGTCTCCGAGTTCGAGACCGGCCTGGTGGATCGCGTGGAGCTTTTCCTGCTGTTGGACCTGTGAGGAGACATCACGGACAAGGGCGACCAGTGAGCGGACTTCGCCACCGTCGGAATCGGTCTCACCGTCCAAAAGCGGTGTGACATGTACGTCGTAGAACCGTTTTTCGTCGAGCTTCAGTGTGCTGCGTGCCGGTTGGCCCCGGCCGATGGCGGTGTGGAACGGGCAGAGGTCCGGACCGAGGATCTCCGGCGAACCCAGCAGGTCGTAGAAGCCACGGCCGACGGGCAGCTCATCGCTCTGCGAGAGCACACGGAGTCGATCGTTGCACCAGGTGATTTCGAGCGAGGGGTCGAGGACGGCCACACCGGCCGGCAACTGTTCTAGCACCTCGCTCAGTGCCATTTGCGACAAGGCACTCTGCTCCGCGTGATCCGAAGAATCGCGGGATTATAGGAGCGTCCCTCGTGATGCGGCAACAGGACCTGCGGCGGAATTCGCGGTCGTGTTGGTTTTGCCGTGGGGCCGTCGTCTAGACACCGGAGCGGATGAACAACTCGTCGCCGTCCTCGACGACGTAGTCCTTTCCCTCGATGTGCCACAGCCCGGCCGCCTTGACCTCTTTCTCGCCACCCAGTTCCAACAGCTTGTCACACGGAGTCACCTCCGCACGGATGAATCCTCGGGCGAGGTCCGAGTGGATCGAGTCGGCCGCATCGACAGCGGTCAAGCCGCGACGGAGCAGCCAGGCGTGGACCTCTTTCTCGGCACAGGTGTAGAAGGTGATCAGGTCGGCGGTTCGCAGGATCGCCTGCATCAGTTCCTGGCGACAGCTGCCGGTGAGACCAAGTTCGGAGGCCATTTCGGTGCGGTCGTCGTCGTCGAGTGCTTCGAGTTCCAGTTCGAGTCCGACGGCGGCGACCATCACCTTGTGGCCGGCCTCCTCCAGGGCTGCGGCGATGTCGGGTTTCGGGTCGGGTTCGGCGGTGTTGACCAGGATCAGGCGTTGCTTGAGTGTCAGCAGAGAGAACGAGCGAGTGATCCGTTCCTGGGTTTCATTCAGTTCGACCCCGTCCAGGTTGAGATCACGTTCCAGGGCTTCGGACAGCGGTCTCAACGCTTCGAGCTCGGCCTGCAATTCGTCCCGATCGGGACGTGGCTTGGTGGCATCGACTTCGAGCCGGCTGACCCGGTTCGAGACGATCTGCAGGTCTGCCAGGGCCAGTTCTTCGGAGAACCGATCGACTTCCTCGACCGCGTCGGCACCGTTGAAGGCACCGACGACCTGCACCAGTGCCTGGGCCTCGCGGATCACTCCCAGGCGTTGCGTGTTGACGTCCTGCTGTCTCGGGTCGAGGCCCGGAGTGTCAAACAGTTCGATCCGGGCAGGGACTTCCTTGCCGGGCCGATAGTGCTCGACCAGGGCGTCGAAACGGGCGTCGGCGACCGTGGCCAGGCCGACCTGTCCGCTGTGGGCCTTGGAAGGATCGGGGGCGGTTCCGGTCAGCAATTCGAAGACGGTGCTCTTGCCGCCGCCCTGGAATCCGACGAGTCCGGTTTTCATGGGCATGTCCCGGTCACGGGCCTGATCGAAGGATCAAAAAAAGGACTCTCCACCGATTGCGGGGAAGGCGTCACGGTAGTGGTCGATGCGAGGCGTTTCGGAGTCGTCCTCGAAGAGAATGCCGACGATGTCGAAGCGGGCCGGACACTCGAGAAGGTCGTGTTGTTTGAGGTAACTGAGGGCCAGGCGTGTGAGTTGCCGTTGTTTGGCCGGCGTGATCGATTCCAACGGGGATCCCGCTCGCTCACTGCGTCGGGTCTTGACCTCGACAAAGACCAGCATCTCGCCGTCACGGCAGACAAGGTCGATTTCGCCTCTTCGCGTTCGGTGTCGGCGTTCGACGACCGTCATCCCGGTTCCGACGAGGAACCTCTCGGCCAACTTCTCACCATCCTCACCCAGACGCGTGTGGTGCCGGTTTGTCATCGGACCTCTCCATTGGTCCTCGATCCCCTGCCGACTCGAAGCACTCCCTGTTCGAGAAAACGACCGGCAAACAAATTGGAATGCCGGATTCCTGGTGTGGCTGGTCGGGAATCCCGCCCGGGAAACCCGGCCTCCTGGATCGCTACTCCCCACCCTCGGGTGAAGTTTCGTCGTCACCGGCATCCTCGTCGGTTTCGGTTGACTCTTCGGTTGCCATGGGTGCCTCGTCGATGATCGGCTCTTCTTCGGGAGCCGGAGTCCCAGGCACGACGACGCGGCGTTCGGCCAGTCTTGTCTTCTTGCCGACTCGGTCTCGCAGGAAGAACAGTTTGGCGCGACGGGTCTTTCCGTGTCGCTTGATCTCGAGCTTGGCGATCTTGGGCGAATGGACTGGGAATGTCCGCTCGACACCCTCGCCAGCGACGATGCGGCGAACCGTGAATGTCTCACGGGTGCCACCTCCGCGGCGGGAAATCACCACACCGGTGAACACCTGCACGCGTTCCTTGTCGCCTTCGAGAATTCTGGTGTGCACGTCGACGGTGTCGCCCACATCGAACTGCAACGGATCCTCTCGCAAGCTCGAAGTCTCGGCGTGCGTGAGCAATTCCTGCCTGGACGTCATCGGTTCAATCCCGTCATCTGGAGTAGGGTTTCAGTTGGGTCGGCCGTCGAGCCGGTGTCGGCTGACAGCAGGTCGGGTCGTCGCTCGGTGGTTCGTTGCACGCTCTGTTCGTGCCGCCAACGAGCGATCTCTTCATGGTTGCCCGACAGCAATACGTCGGGAACGGCCATCCCGCGATACTCGCGGGGCCGCGTGTACTGGGGATGTTCCAGCAGGCCCGACTCGGCGAACGAATCGTAGCGGTGCGAAGTCTCTTCACCGAGCACCCCGGGGACCAGCCGAATGGCGGAGTCGATGACCAGCATCGCGGGCACCTCGCCACCGTTGGTCACGAAGTCGCCGACGGAAATTTCCAGGGGTTCGAGTCCTTCTCGAATCCGGTCATCAAATCCCTCGTATCGACCGCACAGAAGCAGCAGACGCGGCGTCGCGGCCAGCGTCTCGACGAGTTCGTGGGTCAGGGGTTGTCCCTGGGGTGAGAGCATTACCAGGCGACCCGGTTCCTCGGCGTCGGCCTGGACCGCTTCCACGGCGTCGAAGACCGGTTGGCACGAGAGCAGCATTCCAGGACCGCCCCCGTACGGCTTGTCGTCGACCGAGCGGTGACGGTCGGTAGCCCAGTTGCGGAAATCCCACAGCCGAACGTCGACCAGCCCCCCGGCAATCGCCAGCTTCAGCAGGCTTTGCTCGAGGTACCCCGAGAAGATCTCGGGGAACAACGTCAGGACGTCAAACCGGATGCGTGTGGACATGGTTGGGTCGCATCGAAAGGAAATCTGATCAACGGCGGATACAACCGCCGCCAAATCAACCCTCCTCGCCATCCTCCTTACTCTCTTCGTCGGCAGCAGCTTCTTCTTCAGCCGGAGCCTCTTCGTCGGCAGCAGCTTCTTCCTCAGCCGGAGCCTCTTCGTCAGCAGCAGCTTCTTCTTCAGCCGGAGCCTCTTCGTCAGCAGCAGCTTCTTCTCCAGCCGGGGCCTCTTCGTCGGCAGCAGCTTCTTCTTCAGCCGGAGCCTCTTCGTCGGCAGCAGCTTCTTCTTCAGCCGGGGCCTCTTCGTCGGCAGCAGCTTCTTCTTCAGCCGGGGCCTCTTCCTCAGCAGCCGCCTCTTCCTCAGCCGGAGCCTCATCGGTGGCGGCTTCTTCAGCTGCCGCTTCATCGGCGGTGGCATCGTCGTCGGCCGCTGCGGCGTCTTCTGCCTCGTCCGTCGGAGCGGCTTCCTCGGCGGCCGGTTCCGGTGGCGGCGGTGGTTCCTTGGGCGCGGTCATCGGCGGCGGTTCACTGGCGGTGCCGAACCGGTTCTTCTTCACCTTGTCGATCAGCACGGCGACCTTGTCACTTGGCTTCGCACCGACCGAGATCCAGTAGTCGATACGTTCCATGTTGAGGGTCACCCGCTGCGACTTGTCGGAGATCATCGGGTCGTAATGCCCGACGTCCTCGATCGACCGGCCGTCGCGAGGTGAACGGCTGTCCATCACCGCGATGCGGTAGAAGGGTAGGTGTCGTCGGCCCAGTCTCTTGAGTCGAATTCGAACGGCCACTCGTCTCTCTCCTGTAGGAAAAGTCCGCCGGGTGTCGAATCCGACGGCGTGCGTGTCTTCTTGATGGGGTCTCTGTTTGAATCGCAGCAATTGGTCCCGTCGTGGTCCTGTTGGATACAAGTCCATCAGGCAGGGTCCTCTAGTGTGACATGCGAAGGCTCTACCGGCGATTCCTCCGACGGGCTTTCCGGGCATTTTTTCGTTTCTGGCGTTTTTGGTTCCTGGCGGTGCTGCGGTCGGCCGGACCCCTTTTGCTGCGGGTTTTTTCCCTTTTGAGCTGTGCTCCGGGGTCAAGCATTCCGCCGTCCGACATTTCCTTGACCGCCTTCATCCGGTCTTTCATTCCCATTCCGGCCATTTGTTGCATCATGCCCGACATGGCGTCGAACTGTTTGAGCAGGTTGTTGACATCGGAAGCGGCGTTGCCACTCCCCTTGGCGATGCGATTCCGCCTGGAGCGGTCGATTCGTTCGGGGTTCGACCGTTCGTCGGCGGTCATCGAGTTGATCATTCCTTCAATTCGCTTGAGGTCCGCCTCGGGATCTTCCATTTCGGGATTGTCGGCGATCATGCCACCGACGCCGGGGATCATCTTCATGATCTCTCGCATCGGTCCCATTTTCTTCATCATCTTCATCTGCTTGCTGAAGTCGTCGAGGGTGAATTTTCCCTCGAGCATCTTCTGCTGCTGCGCCAGAGCCTCTTCCTCGTCGATCTGCTCCTGTGCGCGTTTGACCAGCCCGACGACGTCGCCCATTCCGAGGATCCGGTCGGCCATGCCCTCGGGCCGAAATTCCTCGAGACGATCCAGTCCCTCACCGACACCGACGTACTTGATCGGAACGCCGGTGACCGCCTTGACCGACAGGGCCGCACCGCCACGCGTATCGCCGTCGAGCTTGGTCAGGATCACGCCGTCGACTTCCAGTGCGTCGTTGAACGCCTTGGCGCTGTTGACGGCGTCCTGTCCGGTCATGGCGTCGCAGACCAGCAGGACCTGGTGAGGCTGGATCTTGCGGTCGATTTCCTCGAGCTCTCCCATCAACTCGTCGTCGACGTGCAGTCGGCCGGCGGTGTCGAGGATGACGACCCGGATTTCCGGATTGGCTTTGGCCTGTTTCAGCCCGTTGCGGCAGACCGCCAGGGGACTGCTGTCAGCGGTCTCGGTGTAACAGGGAACGTCGATCTGATCGGCGATCACCTGCAACTGGTCGATGGCGGCTGGTCGCTGAAGGTCGGCAGCGACCAGCATCGGCGTGTGACCCTGCTCCTTGAGCATCCGGGCCAGCTTGCCGCAAGTGGTTGTCTTGCCACTTCCCTGCAGTCCGCACAGCATGACCACGGCGATGCCGTCACGACGGATCGGCAGTGACGGGTCGACCGGACCCATCAACTCGATCAGTTCGTGGTGCACGATCCCGACGATTTGCTCGCTGGGCCGAATCGACTTCAGGACCCGCTCGCCCAGCGCCTGGCTGCTGACGCGTTCGATGAACGCGTTGGCGACGTCGAAGTGGACGTCGGCTTCGAGCAGGGCTTGCCGGACCTGTTCGAGGCCCTCGCGGACGTTGCCTTCGGTCAAACGCGACCGTTCGATGAACGACAGCGCGCCCTTCAGTCCGTCGGTGATGCCTTCGAACATCGGTGCAGAAAGTCCGGATTCACGGGGGGTTGTGTGGCTGGCAGTCGCCAGGAAAACGTCGAGGCGACAGGGCTTAACACCGGCCGCGACCCGTTGCCGGTTGAAACGGCGCGAACGGGCTGTGCCGAGGGCAAATTCTAGGGCACTCCCCTGCGCATGACAACGGCTCGCTCAACTCACACCCTCACCGGCTGTCTGTTACACTGGTGTGTTCCGCGTCCCGAATTCTCCAACGAGCTTGGCTCCCGATGAACCAGCCCACCGCATCTTCCTCCGGTTCCCGGAACCTGTTTGACACGGTCTGGGATCAGCATACCGTCGGTGAATTGCCCTCCGGGCAGACCCAGTTGTTTATCGGGCAGCACCTGGTCCACGAGGTGACCAGTCCGCAGGCGTTCGAGATGCTGCGGGACCGCGGCCTGGGGGTGATGTGCCCGGATCGCACCCTGGCCACCGTTGATCACATCATTCCCACCGACGACCAGGCGCGGCCGTTTGCCGATGGGCTGGCCGAAGAGATGATGTCGGCGATCGAGCGGAACTGTGTTGAGTTCGGGATCGAATTGCTGGGACTCGACGACCCTCGACAGGGGATCGTGCACGTTGTTGGTCCGGAATTGGGACTGACTCAGCCGGGGATCACGTTGGTCTGCGGAGACTCTCATACCAGCACGCACGGGGCTTTCGGTGCCATCGCTCTGGGAATCGGAACCAGCCAGGTGGCCCAGGTGCTCGCCACTCAGACACTGGCGATGAACCGACCTCAGGTGCGGCGGATTGAGGTCACCGGATCGCTGTCCGACGGCGTCTTCGCCAAGGACGTGATCCTGGCGATCATCCGCCAACTGGGAGTGCAGGGAGGGGTCGGGTTCGCCTACGAGTACACCGGCAACGTCTTCGATGAGATGAACATGGAAGAGCGGATGACCGTCTGCAACATGAGCATCGAAGGCGGAGCACGGTGCGGATACGTCAATCCCGATGCCAAGACCGTCGAGTTCCTGCGGGGGTTGCCGGCAGTGCCCGAGGGCGAAGAGTTCCAGCGAGCTGCCGAGTGGTGGTTGAGCCTCGCGTCGGGGCCACAGGCAACCTTTGACGACGATGTGACGATCGATGGGACGGCCATCGAGCCGACGGTCACCTGGGGCATCAATCCCGGACAGAGTGTCGGGGTGGGAGAGTCGATTCCCGCCGTTGGAGACTACGAGGTCGAGGAACAGGCCGGGGTGGCAGAGGCCCTGGAGTTCATGGGCCTGGAGTCCGGTAACCCGATTCGCGGGCAGGCGATCGACGTGGCCTTCATCGGCTCGTGCACCAATTCCCGGTTGTCGGATCTTCGCGAGGCCGCAGCGGTCGCCAGTGGCCGCCGCGTTTCCGACGGCGTGCGGGCACTGGTCGTGCCCGGCAGCCAACAGGTGGCCGAGCAGGCCGAGGCTGAGGGGCTCGACCGCATCTTCAGCGAGGCGGGATTCCAGTGGCGGGCGGCGGGCTGTTCGATGTGCCTGGCCATGAACCCCGACAAGCTGCAAGGTCGCGAGATGTGCGCCTCCTCGAGTAACCGGAACTTCAAGGGACGGCAAGGCAGTCCCACCGGGCGCACACTGCTGATGAGCCCGGCCATGGTCGCGGCTGCAGCGATCCAGGGCCACGTGACAGATGTGCGTGACCTGGCCGAGGCCGCCAGCTAGTCACTCCGAGACAAGATTTTCCCCGCGGCGAGAAGCCGACTCGAAATTCGTCGCACCCCTGGAGGCACAAACCATGTCCGACAGTCAGATCACCAATGTCCGTGGAACAGCCATCCCGCTGTTGCTCGACGACATCGACACCGACCGGATCATCCCGGCCCGTTTTCTCAGGTGTGTGACATTCGACGGGTTGGGCGAACATGCCTTCGAGGATGATCGACAGCAGGACACCGGGCACCCTTTCAACCAGGAACGGTTCGCCGGGGCCGCCGTGTTGGTGACCGGACGGAACTTCGGCTGCGGATCCTCTCGAGAACACGCACCGCAAGCCCTGATGCGTTGGGGAGTGCGGGCGATCGTGGCCGAGTCGTACGCCGAGATCTTCTTCGGCAACTGCACGGCGCTGGGTGTCCCTGCCGTGACGTTGGAGCGAGATCGGCTCGAGGAACTGACCGCGAGTGTCGAAGCCGATCCGTCGATTGAGATCACCGTCGACCTGGAGGCCGGTTCGGTCGGATGGGGTGAGCAGACCGCGACGGCGGAGCTTGCCGAGAGTGCCCGGACGGCATTGATCTCCGGTGAATGGGACTTCCTGAGCCAGTTGCTGGCCAACAGCGAGGCGATTCGGGAAACCGCCGCGACGATTCCCTATCTCAGTGGATTCGGTGGCGCATGAGTGGCCCCGACGGGGTGGGGGCGAGTCGGCGGGAATTCCTGGCCGGGAAGGGGCACGCCGACCAATCGGCGTTGCGGGCCGAGCCTGACGGCGGGACTGAAGTCCCCCAGGCCGGCGACACACTGAGAATTCAGACGCGGGCCATGAATTGCCAGTTCGCGGTGTTTCTGGACGTTGATCGTCGTGACCAGCTCGATGCGGTTTCGTCCGTTCTGGAATCGGTGCATGGCCTCGAAGCCCTGATGACGGTTTATCGCTCTGAGAGTCCGATGGCACGGGCCAACGCTTCTGCTGCCCACTCGCAGGTGGTACTCGACGAAGTGCTGTTTGACGTGGTGGCGATGGCGTGTCGGATCGCCCGGGAGACCGACGGAGCGTTCGATCCGACAACCGGGCCGCTGGTGGAATTGTGGCGACAGGCTCGTGAAGTGGGCCAGGTTCCCGAGGACGATGAGGTGCGACGTGTGCGGGGACTGGGTGGACTGGAGGACGTCGAGATCGATGTCCGCGCCGGATCGGTTTTCTATCGCCGGGCTGGTGTCGAATTGAATCTCGGAGGAATTGGAAAGGGTTTTGCCCTGGACAGGATCGCGGACGAGTTGTTCACGGCCGAAGTGGGTGCGTACCTGTTGCACGGCGGGCACAGCAGCCTGTTGGCTCGTGGTCCGCACCAGCAGCATGCCGGTTGGCCGGTGGGGATTCGCAACCCGCTGTTTCCCAGCAAGCGGCTGGCGACATTGGTGTTGCGCGACCAGGCCATGTCGACCAGCGGTTCGGGGATCGAGTCGTTCCGGATCGGAGGACGCCGATTCAGTGACATTCTTGATCCTCGCACCGGATGGCCGGTCGAGGGGATGTTGAGCGTGACGGTACTGGCCGAGACCGCGGCAGAGGCTGACGCACTCTCAACGGCGTTTTTCGTCCGAGGGGTCGAATTTGCCCGGACCTGTTGCGATAATCGGCACGGGGTCAGCGCCTTGCTGATCCCGACACCTCGCCGGGGCCAGACGCTCGAGCCGATCGTCTGCGGAATTTCCGATGAGGTGTTGTTCTTTGAAGAGTCGGTCTGAACGCTGCGACCTGTGGCGACACCGGGGCCGGGAATACCCGTTGGGACAAGAGCTTGCACAACCGAAAATCGACATTTCTGGTCACCGTCACGCTGCTGGTGATTCTGAGGATCGCCATCGGTTGGCAGTTCCTTTACGAGGGGCTCTGGAAGTTGCAGAGTCGCCAGACGGCCAAGCCGTGGACGTCGGCCGGATACCTGCGCAACTCGCAGGGGCCCTTCCGCAACGTCTTTCGCAGCCTGACCGGGGATCCCGACGAATTGAATTGGCTGAATGCCGACTGGGTCATCGCGAGATGGGACACATGGCAAGGGAAGTTTGTGGCCGACCATGGGCTGGACAAGAGCCAGGTCGGTCGGTTGGATCGCCTGCTCAACGGCCCCAAGGATTTCCGTGCCGAGTTGGCGGCATTGCCGGATGGATTGCAGTTCCGTGGCACCCTGGCCAAGCGATTGACCTTCGTCGCCGAGTCCCAGCGGCTGGTCGTTGATGGGAAGGCGCACCTGACTCCTCGTGAGCGGGATGCGGCACTGAAACTGGTGACGGTGGATGAGAATCCGGCACCGGAACAGCGGGAGGCGAATGCGACGGCCAGGAAGTACCGCGAAGCGATCGAGAAGGTCTTTGCCCGGTCATCGCGGTTGAGCTTCAAGGAGCGGATGCGAGCGTCGTTGCTGGGCGATCCTGAGCGGGCGGGGTTGACCATCACCGACCGCAAGACCAAGGAGGAACTCGAGACTCGGCTGGGAGAAATCGAGCTCTACCGGCGGCAACTCGCGCGGTATGAAGCGAGCCTGGAATCGGCCGAGACCGACTTTCAGCAGAAACACGTCCGCCAGTCGGGTGTGCCCGGACACGGTGACACAGCCGAGATCCGCGCATCACTGGTCGGGCCGATCAAGGCCCTGGAACGGGAGTTGATTGAAGCGGCCGAGAAGTTGCTGACGCCCGAGCAGCGGGCGCGTGGCCCGGTGGCGATGCCTCCGACACGGATCAACCAGATCGACGCGATGACAATGTGGGGCTTGACGGTGATCGGAACGCTGTTGATCGCCGGCTTTTGCAGTCGATTGGCTGCCGTTGGTGGGGCGGTGCTGCTGTTTTCGTTCTACCTGGCCATGCCTCCCTGGCCGGGCGTCCCACCGGCTCCGGGGCCTGAACACAGCCTGTGGGTCAACAAGAATCTGATCGAGGTACTCGCCTTGTTGGCCCTGGCGTCGGTGCCGACGGGCCGTTGGTTTGGCCTGGATGCGTTGACCGGACGCTTGCCGTTGAAATGGCGCAAGAACGGTGATGGTTCGGCTGATTCCGCGGCCGAGACCCCGGCAACAGTAACAGCCGGGTTGTCGACGACGGCTGTTGAGTCGGATGGAGAAGAGACCGATACTGTGAAGAGATCTGGAGACGCGGACGCCGACGGCGATCGCGATTCCGGAAACGAAGCGGAAGAGGCCACCGAGTTGGAGAAAGAATGAGGAGCGTGTCATGCAACTGACACCCGAAGAAGTCCAGACCGGCAAGGACAATTTCAACGAGGCCCTGGCGGCGACCCGTGGCGGGGACTCGACGTTCGAAGACGCCGTGGCGCTGTCCCGGCGGAGCTTCATGAAGGGGGCCGCCGGTGCGACGGCCGGGCTGGGGTCGATCTATTTCGGCTACGACGCGCTCAAAGGCGACCCGGTACGTGTCGGCTTCATTGGTACCGGTGACGAAGGCAACGTGCTGCTGACCGAGCATCCGCCGGCCTACATGGACATCGTGGCGATCGCCGACCTGCGACCGACCAATCGCCAGCGAGCCTTCACCGGTGACGGCAACGCTCGCCGCACCGGGCTCAACAAGAAACTCGGGCGTCAGAAGGCCAGCCAGATCAAGGTCTATGAAGACCACAAACAACTGATTGCCGATCCCAACGTCGAAGCCGTCGTGATTGCCGTTCCGCTGTCGCATCATGCTCCGATTGCGATCGAAGCGATGAAGGCGGGCAAGCACGTGCTGACCGAGAAACTGATGGCTCATTCGATCAGCGAGTGCAAGGAGATGATCGAGGTGGCAGCCGCGACAGGCCGTTTCCTGGCCGTTGGACATCAGCGGCATTACAGCGTGCTGTACGACAACGCCAACTTCCTGGTCAAGCAGGGCCTGCTGGGCGACATTCGTCACATCCGGGCCCAGTGGCACCGCAACAACAGTTTCCCCGGCCGTGACAGTTGGCGGAAGCCGATCTCCAAGGCCGACGCCGCTGCATTGGACAGCAAGATCAGTGGCTACGACTACAAGTCGATGAACGAATTGGTCAACTGGCGGCTCTACAACCGCACCGGGGGAGGGCTGATGGCCGAACTGGGCAGCCACCAGATGGACGCCTGCAGCATCTTCCTGGGGAAGGTGCACCCGCTGGCGGTGCAGGGTTACGGTGGGAAGAACTTCTACGGTGTGCAGAACGTCGGGTCGCCGGACAAGCAGGGCGATGACCGCGAGATCGACGATCACGTCTACGTGACGTTCGAGTTCCCCGGCAAGAACTACCACCCGAAGGACAATCCCGACGACGTGGTGGTCGTGACCTACTCGTCGCTGAACACCAACCGCCTGGAGAGTTTTGGCGAGACGTTGTTGGGCAGTCGTGGGACGATGGTGGTCAAGCAGGAACAGGAGGCACTGTTGTACAAGGAGGGGAGTCCGTCGACGGGAGCCGGCGGTCCCGAGCAGCGTTTGCACGTGATTGGAGGCAAGGGCGGTCCGGTGATGGATGCCAGCGCCAGCCTGGCTCCGAGTTCAGCAGCTGCGGTCGCATCCAGCGCCCTGGGAGCGAGCATCAGCCGGGGTTACACCGAGGAGATGGAGCATTTCTGCCACTGCATCCGCAACGAGAAGCCCAACGACAATACGTTGCGTTGTGGTGGAGTCGTCGCGATGGCCGATGCGATCATGGCGCTGACGGCCAACCTGGCGATGAAGTATCGCAAGCGAATCGTGTTCAAGGACGAGTGGTTCGATCCGGCCAGTAAGGCGACGCCCGAAACCGACCCGGAAATCGTTGGTTAGCCCGCGATGGGTCGCTGGCCCGATTCTCGCCGATCCACCTGGACGACCATTCTCCTGATGTTCGTCCTTTTCCCGGCTCTGTGCTGGGCCTGCTGGTGGTTCGTCAACCGGTGAACGTGTGTTGCCCGAACGCCCGGCGAATCACTCGCTGCCCGAGGAAGGGGCCGGGGTGTCCCCCGGGCGGGGCAGGCGACCGGACAACAGCAACGGCGCCAGCATTACGATGGCACTGCCGTAATACGGCCATTGCGAGCCGAGTTTCCAGAAGACCAGCCCGGCGATGATCGGGGCGATGGCGCGAGAAAGGGCTCCCAGGGAGCGGAACACTCCCAGGACCTCACCCTGTCGGTCGGCGGGGGTGTAGAGAGACACGAGGGCCGAGAGGCACGGAGACACCAGGGCACTGCCGATGGCCAGCAACGCGAGTCCGCAGTAGAACGGCAACGTGCTGGTGGCCCAGCCGACGATCACCAGCCCCGGCAGAACCATCGCCAGTCCAACGCGAATCAGCCGGCGCTCTCCCAGTTTCGGGGCCAGCCTGCGGACGATTCCGCCCTGCACCAGGGCGATCAGCAGGCCGATGAAGATGAAGATCCACATCATGTCTCGCTGCGTATACTCCAGCCGGTCCTTGGCCAGGAACACCAGCGTGAATTCCATTCCGGCGAACGCCGTCTGGAACAGGAAGAAGACGAGGTTGGTTCCCGAGACGCCATCGGGCAGATTGGCGCCGGAAAGCAACCGGACCGGATTGAACGAGCGGGCGTGGGTTGAACTGGTACCACGTTTCTCGGGTGGCAGAGTTTCGGGCAACCGGAGGCTGACCCAGATCAGGTTCCAGAGCGAAAGGCCCAGGGCGCCCAGGGCGGGTGCCGAATACGGGTTGAGGCCGGGGAGACCAGCTGTGCCGGTGAGATCGATGCCTGAGAGCATGGCGCCGATGGCCGGTCCGAGAATGAAGCCCAGGCCGAAGGCCGCCCCGATCATTCCCATTCCCTTGGCGCGATCCTTTTCGCCGGTGATGTCGGCCACGGCCGCGGTGGCCACCGAGATGTTGCCACCCATCACCCCGGCCACGACACGCGAGACGACCAGCAGAACGAAGCTGCCTGCGAAGACCCAGACCAGGTAGGCCAGTGCCAGGCCGGTGATCGAGATGAGCAGGATCGGGCGACGACCGGTGCGGTCGGAAAGTCGACCCCACAATGGCGCGAAGACGAATTGCAGTGTCGAGTAGATTGAGCCGAGGATGCCACCGAACAGGGCCGTGGTGTAGAGACGTTGCTTTGTTTCCTCCGGGTGGCTGACGAATTCGCCAAGCCAGGCGGCCAGTTTCCCGATCAGGCTCTCGGTCCCTTCGGCCTCGACGTAATGGTCGAGCATGTCGGGGAAAAGTGGGAAGATGATCGAGAATCCCACGAGGTCGACAAAAACCGTGAGGAACAGCACTCCCAGCGAAGCGCGGCGAGGTGCCGGTGTGGGCACGGGAGGAGCGGGTGGGGTGGACGAGTCGGTCATGTCAGTTTTGCGACTCGCCCAACAGCCCCTTGATGCCGACCAGCACGCGGCGGGTGCCGGCGTCGTCGAGTTCCCTGGACCGGAAGCCGAATCGGCCCACAACTTTCATGCGACGGTACAACACCACTGTCACCTCGGCCTGCCTGTGAATGTTCTGGCAACTGGGGGAACCGACCACGTCGGTGGCCACCGACAGCGGCAGGCTGACCTTCTGGTTGAAGGCCATGGTCTGAAGCGGGGAAATGGCCCGTCCCGGATCGGGAGAGATCAGCACCCCGAAACTCCTGAGCCCCGCGACCCGGTTCCGGTCGACGACCTTGTCGATCTCCTTGAGCAATTTTCCGAGTGCGGGGCCGGTGTTCCGGAACAGTATCATCACGCACGGCCGCGAACCGTTGCGGCAGACGTAACAGACCGACTTGTTTCTCAGCGGGCCGGTCACTGCTCTCACGTAGAATGATGGGACCGGCTGTCCGATATCGCGCCCCGACCGAATCGGCGGCTTGTCGGCAGCACCAGCCACCGCCAGCACCACCAGCGCAAATGCCACGACCGCCGGCGTGCGAATTCGGGATGAGAAACGGCAAGAGGACATGCAGGGGGTCCGCAGGAGGAGCCGGGGCGTCACGACCCATTGTCGGGGTTTTGCGGGAACGAAGCAACGGCCGTCTGAATTGCCGAAGGGTCCTAGAGGACTGCGGCGATGGATTCGCAGAGTTTTCCGACGTTGTCGGTGGTGACTCCGGCGACGTTGATCCGTCCGTTACGAACCATGTAGATACCGAATTCGTCTTTGAGTCGATCCACCTGTTCGGGGGAGAGACCCGAGAAACTGAACATGCCTCTTTGGCGGGTGACCGAGCTGAAGTCGTGGCCCGGGGCGGCCGCCGCCAGGCCGTCGGCCAGGGCCTGACGCATGTCGTTGATTCGGCTCCGCATCTCGGCCAGTTCCGTCTCCCATCCGGCTCGCAATTCGGCATCGCCGAGGATCGTCGTCACGATGCCGGCTCCGTGGGCCGGCGGGTTCGAGTAGTTGCACCGGATGGTTCGCTTGAGGCGGCTGAGTACGACCGACGCGGTGTCGCTGTCCCCGGTCACCACGGTGAGAGCTCCGACACGTTCACGATACAGCCCGAAGTTCTTCGAGAAACTGCTGGCCACCAGCATTCGGCACCCGGGACGGGCCAAGGCCCTGAGCCCGGCGGCATCCGACTCGAGACCGTCTCCGAAGCCTTGGTAGGCGAAGTCGACCAGGGGCAACAGTTCCCGGTCGGCCACGATCTCGGCGATCTGGTTCCACTGCTCAAGTGAGGGATCGACCCCGGTGGGGTTGTGACAGCAGGCGTGCAGGCAGACGATGTCGCCGGCCGGAATCTGGGCCAGATCATCGAGCATGGCCTGGGCATCGAGACCTCGAGTCGCCTCGTCATAGTAGCCGTATTCGGAGATCGGCAATCCCGCCGAACGGAAAATGTTGGGGTGATTGGGCCAGGTGGGCCGACTGCACCAGATCGAGGAATCCGGGAACGCGGTCGCGAGAAACTCGGCCGCCACCCGCAACGCTCCGGTTCCGCCGGGAGCCTGGACGGTGGTTGCCCGTCCTGAACCGGTCACTTCGTGGTCCGGACCGAACAGCAGGGCGCGGGAGGCTGCGCTGAACTCCTGCATCCCGTCGATGCCCAGGTAGCCCTTGGACGCTTCGGTCTCGACCAGACGCCGTTCGGCTTCCTTGACACATTCGAGTACCGGAGTGGTTCCGCCGGCATCCTTGTAGACGCCGGTGGTGAGGTTGATCTTGGCCTCGGTCGTGTCACGGGCAAAGGCCTCGTTGAGCCCGAGTATGGCATCCGGTGGTGCGGCTTCGAGTTGCTGGAACATCACGGTGTCCTGGGGTCGAGTTTTGAGTCTCATTGTTGGGGCGCAGAGCGATTGTTCTGACACGGTTTCTGATCGTCAAGTGGCGTCCAATTTCCAGGCCAGGTTGAGTATCTCGTTGCTTGCTCCGGACGCGTCGTACAAGATCGAGTGATGTTCGCCAGTGGCCGCAACCTTGTCGTCCTCGCTTTGCTCATCGGTGTCACCGGGGGGTGTGAGCCGGATACCTTCATGATCGAGACAAGGGTCCGGAGCGATGGGACAATCGAGAGAGCCATTTGCCAGCCGATGGCGAGTGTTTCCGAGGCTGTCTCCAGGCACGACGGTTGGCAGAAGACTCGCATCGTTGACAAGCCGACGGGACAGACCGCGATTCGCGAATTGAAGCCTCTGGCTGCGGACGCCGACAACAAGGACAAGGCCCATTTTTCTGCCTGGGGTCGGTTTGCTCGGGCTGCTGACATCCCGGATCACTTCGTGTTGTCGGCTGCCGGACTCGATCGGCGGGGAACACTGGATCGCCGCTACCACCGCCGTGACCTGGGGCTGGTTGTCGAGCACACGTGGAGTGAGACCCTGGTCGATGTCGTCGAACTGGACGACCGACGTCGTGCGCGTGACGAACTGGTCAAGCTCGGTATCGACATGGCTGCCGCAACGCTCGGTCATCAGTTCGGGAAGACCTACGACTTTTCGTCCCTGGAGAAGTGGTCCCGCACCAACCTGGCGGCATTCGCTGCCGACCTGCTGGACTACGACTTGCAGGTTGCGATCCAACGTCGCGGCCATGATGATCGGCAATTGCAGTCCAGGATCATCATCATCCTGTCCCGATACGGCCTGAAGATCACCGGAACCGATGGCCGGTTGCTGAAGGAGTGGCCCAAGGACGTGGCCGAGAAGTTCTTCATCCCGTTCGTTCGCCGGCTGCTGAAGAAACACGTCCGCGACTCGTCGGGCAAGCCCGTCGGTGACGAGGCGATTGCGGAGATCGTCGCCTTCGTGAACCAGGAGAGCGCCCCACCGGCCTGGCAGGCAGTGGTCAAGAAGCGATTCGGATCCGAAAAGGCCTTCGATGCCCGGACCAGCCAGTTGGCCACCCGGATCTGGGGGGTCTACCGTCCGCTGTTTGGAATGACTCTCTTTGGCACCAGCCGGCAGTTTGACGCTTCGATGAGTTTGCCCGGCCGGGTGGTGGAGACCAACGGGAAGATCACGGGCGCGGGAACCGTGGTGTGGGATTTCGCAGCGAGTGAGGCTTTCCCGCTCGGATACGAGATGGGCTGCCGGAGCCTGGAGACTCGTGAACAATCCGCGGTGTTGTTGGCCAAGCTGAAACCGGCCGATCGCCTTGGTGTATTGTTGAAGCTGGTCGACCTGGTCGACGGGGACGCCGATCCGTTGACGGCGGTGTTGAGGCGTTGCGCGACAAAGAAGAGCTGGGCACCGCTGGAGGTCTATCGTCGTGGACTGGACCCCAAGAAACAGGCCAACGAGGTGAAGCGGCTGAACCGGTTGTACCGGTTGTTGGAGCTTCCGCTGTCCGGATCCGGAGGTGCTGCGACCTAGATCGCCGGCCCCTGCCCGGTTCCCCTGGTCGTTGACTACAATCGCACCATGGCCGGGAATTCGTTCGGACAGGCATTTCGTGTGACGACCGCTGGCGAGAGCCACGGGCCGGGCAACGTCGTGATCATCGACGGTGTTCCGCCGGGGCTGCCGCTTGCGGTGGAGGACCTGCGCGCCGACCTGGACCGGCGGCGTCCGGGGCAGAGTCATATCGTCTCGCAGAGAAAAGAACCTGATGACCCCGAGATTCTTTCGGGAGTCTTCGAAGGACGTACCACGGGCACCAGCCTGGCGATCCTGATCCGCAATGCCGATCAGCGCAGCCGGGATTACAGTGACATCAAGGACAAGTACCGGCCCGGTCACGCCGATTACAGTTTCGACGCCAAGTACGGTTTCCGCGACTACCGTGGAGGTGGCCGTTCGAGCGCGAGAGAGACTTCCGTGCGGGTGGCTGCCGGGGTGGTGGCCAAGACGTTGTTGGCCGAATCGTTTGGCGGAGCGGTGTGTGGCTACGTGGTCCAGGTGGGAGACATCCAGGCCGAGATTGACGATCCGGCAGCGGTGGATCCGGTGACGGTTGAAACCCTGGCCGACGGTGAGCCGAACCTGGTGCGTTGTCCGGATCATGAGGCCGCCGCGCGGATGGTGTCGCTGATCGAGGCGGTTCGCAAGGAAGGCGATTCGGTGGGAGGGGTGGCCGAGGTGGTGGCGACCGGGATTCCAGCTGGGTTGGGCGAACCGGTCTTCGACAAGATCAAGGCGGACCTCGGCAAGGCATTGCTGAGCCTGCCGGCCGTGCTGGGAATCGAATACGGAATCGGGTTCGGGTGTGCTGCGATGCGGGGCAGCGAGCACAACGACCTGTTCACCACCGATCCCGAAACAGGAGAGATCACCACCGCCAGCAATCGACACGGCGGGATGCTCGGCGGCATCACCACCGGTCAGCCCCTGGTGTTGCGGGCGGCGGTCAAGCCGACCAGCAGTCTGCCGAAGGAACAGTCGACGGTCACCTCCGGCGGCCAGGAGACCACCATCCAGACGCGTGGCCGCCACGATCCTTGTGTGTTGCCCAGGTTCGTGCCGATGGCCGAGGCGATGGTGGCCATCGTGTTGGCCGATCACTACCTGAGATGGCGCGGGCAGACGGGGGCCATTGGCCGATGACCTGGACACAGGGCCAAGTGCAGTTGCCGCCGTTGTCGCGAGGTTGGCATCTGGTGACCGATGCAGTGGTTTCGGCAGTGCCCGAGTTGGCCCAGACCGATTGCGGGGTGCTGCACGTGTTCATCCAGCACACCTCCGCGTCGCTGTCGATCAACGAGAATGCCGATCCCGACGTGCCGAGAGACCTGGAAGCGTCGATCAATGCGATTGCTCCCGAGGATTTCCCTTATCGGCATACGCTCGAGGGGCCCGACGACATGCCGGCCCACGTGAAGAACTCGCTGCTGGGATGTTCGCTGACGATCCCGGTGGCCGGTGGACGACTGGCCCTGGGGACCTGGCAGGGTATCTACCTGGTCGAACACCGGGATCATGCCGGAGGTCGTCGACTGGTGCTGACGCTTCATGGGGAGTGATAAGCACCGAAATTCGCTATCGTAGGCCGACCAGGGAACCCCACTTTCGGCGAGCTTTCTCACCATGAGAGTCACTCTCGACTACGGCAAAACCGGACTCGACGTCGAGTTGCCCGACGAAAACATTGTCGGCCCTTTGGCCATCCAGCCGCTGGATCCGTTGTCGGACCCTGTTGCCGCGGTCGCCGAGAAGGTCTCCAACCCGACCGGCGGGAAGCCGCTCGCCGAACTGGCGAGGGGGCGGCGTTCGGCTTGCATCGCCATCTGCGACATCACCCGTCCGGTTCCCAACCAGGTGATTCTCGAATGCCTGCTGCCGACACTGGAACAGGCGGGTATCCCACGGGATCAGATCCTGATCCTGATCGCCACCGGCATGCATCGTCCCAATGAGGGGGAGGAACTGGTCGAATTGGTGGGTGCCGAGATTGCCGCCAACTACCGTGTGGAAAACCACCACGGGACGATCCGTGACGAACACACCTTCCTGGGCGAATCACCTCGTGGCGTGCCGGTCTGGATCGACAGTCGGTATGTCGAGTCAGACCTGAAGATCACCACCGGGTTGATCGAGCCACATCTGATGGCTGGCTTCTCGGGTGGCCGCAAGCTGATCTGCCCGGGGTTGGCCGCCCTGGAGACGGTCAAGGTCTGGCACGGACCGGACTTCATTGAACACCCGAAGGCCGATTGCGGAATCCTGGACGGGAACCCGGTGCACGAGGAGAATACGGCGATCGGGCAGATGGCCGGTTGCGACTTCATTGTCAACGTGACGCTGGATGAGCAGCGGCGAGTTACCGGAGTGGTGGCCGGTGACATGATCGAAGCGTTCCATGAAGGGGTCGAACTGATCCGCGGGGTGGTGACCGCCGAGGTGCCCGAGGCCTGTGACGTGGTCGTGACCAGTTCGGCCGGTTATCCGCTGGACACCACGTTTTACCAGGCCGTCAAGGGACTGACCGGGGCGCTGCCGATCGTCAAGGAGGGCGGACGCATCATCATCGCTGCCAGTCTTTCCGAGGGCGTCGGCAGTCCGGAGTTCGAGAGTCTGTTCGCAGAGAACCCGAGCCTGGACGTGTTCATGGAACGGATCCTGGGCAAGGACTATTTCGTGATGGACCAGTGGCAACTCGAGGAATTGGCCAAGGTGCTGCGCAAGGCCAAGGTCACGTTTGTCAGCGACGGTCTGACGTCCGAGCGACTGGGCGAACTCTTCGTCGAGGCGGCCACGTCGGTCGAGGACGCGGTGGCTGGGGCGCTGGAGGACTACGGTCCTGACGCGCAGATCGCGGTGATCCCCAAGGGGCCTTACGTGCTCCCGGTTGTGGCCTGAGCTCGAGGGGCCGCTACAGCTTCGGTGGCGGGATGGGCTTCGGCGTGGGCTTGCTGGCCGGGCGAGGCTTGGGGGGAGCCTGGTACCAGCTGCGGAACGTCGCTCCGAACCGGCGTCCTTCCTCCCATTCGGCCCGCATCGCCCACGGGGTGCCCTCGTGCGTCTCTTTCACCGAGGCCAGTTGTTGCAGCGCCTCGCGGTGATAACTCCTCAACTGGTCGGCGGTGACCCCCAGGGCCTTTTCCTGTTGCACGTCGGGCATCAGGAGTTTGTCCGACCCGTGGCGGATTTCCCAGCGGTTGTGCGGTGGGTTTTTCCGCGGGATCAGTCTGGGCATGTTCTTGCCGAACTGACCCAGTGCGATGCCGTATTCGAACAGCCGGACCCGGTAGGCCATCATCTGGGCGGCCATCAGATCGTAGTTGGCTCGCCACCGCAGCGACGGTTCGGCGTCGCGGAGTGGCCGGACCGTCTCGAGTTTCTCATGGGCCAGGGCCATCAACTGCAGGACTCGTGAGATCTGCTGAAGTCGCTTGAGCACGCTGCTGGTTGACTGGACCGGGTTGACGGCAAAGTGCTCGATCTCGGGAACTTCCAGTCCCTTGTTCTGGGGACTGAATGGGTTCAACAACGCGATCGATTCGCGGATTGCCACGCGGAACTTGCTCGTGGAGACACGGTCGATGTAGGCACGTCTCGCCTCGAGATTTGGCAGGTACTCTCGCATGGTCAGTGCCGCGAACTGTTTCTTCTTGAAGTCGTTGAGGTTTTCTTCCTCGTGAGGCAACTGGAAGAAGATACCACCGGAGTCGCGGGCCAGGCGGACTTGTTCGTACGGTCCAAAGCCACTCATGTGA
Source organism: Planctomycetaceae bacterium (assembly GCA_002724315.1). Classification (GTDB taxonomy): domain Bacteria; phylum Planctomycetota; class Planctomycetia; order Planctomycetales; family Planctomycetaceae; genus UBA8437. The sequence goes on from PBOJ01000062.1 coordinate 24,636, forward strand.
GAATCGAACCGTCGCCGGAAACCGTCGTAGAGCAATTGTTCGGCCGAGGGAGCCTCGGGGCCACGACGAATCGGCAAACGGTGAACGTAACCGGTCTGAGGGTGTTTCCACCGCACGTAGGCGTAGAAATTTCCGAAGACTGATTCCCGTCCCAGGATGTAGATCGGACTCCTGTGCGTCTTGAGCACAGTCAACGCATTTTCCAGTTGGTCGGCGGCCGGCGGCAGGAACGGATCGCCGTCGTCTCCCGACTCATCGCTGACGACAATCACTGCCACCTTGCGGCCCCTGGCCATCTTGCCGTATTTCTTCATCGCGGCCTGGATCGCAGTGCACATGTTCTCCTTGCCGGTCCGGTCGATCGGAATACGGTCGATCGCCTGCATGATCTGGCGAGGGTCCGCCGTCGGCTTGGGCGTGTGGACGTGAAATCCCGCACCAAAACTGGTCACTGCCGTCAGCAAAATGTCGCTGTCCTTGGAAGACACACGACGACGCTTGTTGAGCTTTTCGGCGTCTTCCTGGACCAGCTTCAACTCCTCGTAGACCCTGTGCAGTCGCCCCTTCAGGTCTTCCTGGTCGTCCTTCATGCTCGCCGACTCGTCGAACATCCAGACCGCGAGAACCTTTTCGGTCCGCATCAGTCGCAGCAGTTCCTGGGTCAGCCGGTCCAGGGCTGCCCCATATCCTGCGACCAGCGCTCCCACCTCACCGGTGACCTCGGCCTCACCGAGATCCTCACCCAACTGGTCCAGCCCGGGAAGACTGGTGTCGGCCAGCTTGATCTCGACGTCGGGCTCCTGGACAACCTGGTCGAGTTCGACCTTGGTCTGCTGGGCCAACGGAGCATTGGAACCACCGACCTGGGTTGATTGCACGCTGCCGGCTGTGAAGTTCATCGTCTCGGCGATCTTCTCCGAGTCGTCGAGTTCTTTCTCGAACTCCTCCCGATCACGTTCCTCGTTGTCCATGATCGTTTCGAGGATCGCCGGCGTCTCTCCGAGCACCAGTGGGCGGGTCAGGATCGCCAGAATCCCCATCACCACCAGGTGCACGGTGACGGAGAACAGAAACGACGACGAGCGTCCACGGTTGAAACTCATCTCACCGATCCCCTGTTTGGCGGGCTCCGTCCAATCGCATCCGACCCTTCCGGCTCCACGATGACACAAAAACCGGACTCGTGCAACGTGTTCTCCACTCGCACCTACGCACCGGCATGATGGTCGCAGGTTTGCATGTGGTTCGGACAGCCGGTAGCGTCTGTCGATCGATCAACGACCAGCCCGATTGGATTTCTCGAGGACGAACATGAGACGCAGCCGCATACGGACCCGTTTGGCCAACGACGAGGCCGTGAGGATCTGTTGCCTGGGGCATTTCGTCCCCGCCTTCGTCCGCCATGCGGCCGAATTCGGGTTCGATTGCATCTGGCTGGACTTCGAACATCGCTGTTGGACCGACCGTGAGATCCAGGCGATTCTGCCCCTGTTCCATCTCTATGACATCGATTGCCTGTTGCGGGTTCCGACCACCGAGAAGACCCGGCTGTACCGTTTCCTCGAGGACGGTGCCACGGGCTTGATGGTGCCCCACGTTTCGACCGTCGAGAAGGCCCAGGAACTGGTGCAGTCGGTCAAGTTTCCACCGATCGGCAATCGCGGCATCGATGCCGCCGGGCTGGACTGCGACTTTTCGCTTCCCGAGCATCTCGAGTATGTCCAGGAGGCGAATGACCAGACCGCGCTGGTGGTTCAGATCGAGACGCGCGAGGCAGTGGAGAACGTCGAGGAGATTGCTGCGCTGGAAGGTGTCGACGGGTTGTTCATCGGGCCCGGTGACCTGGGCATGCGATTGGCACTGGACGAATCGACCGACATGACCGTCGAGAGTGCCACCGAGCGTGTGGCGGCGGCCGCGGCGGCCCACGGCAAGGCGTGGGGCCGACCCGCGGCGACCGAGTTGATGGGGCCGTTGTTCGACCAGGGCGCGCGGTTGCTGGCTCACGGCGGTGACTTCGGTGCCATCATGGATCACCTCCGCGAGTGCGGAAGCCACTTCGATGATTTGGCCTCCAGGGGCGCTGCGGATTGAAGGACGGTCGGGGGACCAACCGGTTTTGCCGTCCAGTCGGATCAACGGGACTGGTAGACTGCCGGGATGAGCTCTTCCGATCGTCGCCTGATGTTTCGGGGCCAACCGGTCCGGTTCGCCCTGCTGGCCGGCCTGCTGATGGTGGCCGGATGCGGTGACGACGGTCCGCCGGGGGGCGCAGGTTCGGGGAACCCGACGACCGAACCGGTTCTGTTCGAGGACGCCAATCGCGATCTGGGCGTGGACTTTTCCCACGATGCCGGTCGCACCGGTCGGTACTTCATGCCCGAGATGGTCCCGCCGGGCGTGGCGTTGTTCGACTTCGACCGTGACGGGGACCTGGATCTCTACCTGGTCAACAGTGGAGCGCTCGACGACCGCGGACAGCCTGCTCCCGATGCGGATGTCACCAACCGATTGTACCGGCAGAATCCCGACGGCCAGTTCGAGGATGTTTCCGCCGCCAGTGGGTTGGCCGATGCCGGGTACGGGATGGGTGTCGCCGTGGGGGACATCAACAACGACGGGTATCCCGATCTGTACCTGGGGAACTTTGGTCCCGACCGCCTGTTCCTGAACAAACGCGATGGCACCTTTGCCGATATCACTGCCACCGCGGGAATCGACAACTCCTCCTGGACCACCTCGGTGGCCCTGGTGGATTTCGATCGAGATGGTTGGCTGGACCTGTACGTGACCAACTACGTCGATTACCGGGCCGACACCAAGTGTCCGGACAACAGTGGGCGGCCGGATTACTGTGGTCCCCACGTCTTTAACGGACAACCTGACCGCCTCTACCGGAATCTCGGCGTTGGCTCGACCGGCGATGACGGGTCGCCAGGTCCGCGTTTTGCCGATGTCAGTGCGACCGCAGGAATCTCGCGGCAGGGGGGGCCGGGACTGGGGGTGGTTTGTGCCGATTTCGACGATGACGGTTGGCCCGATATCTACGTCGCCAATGATCACGCCGCCAATTTCCTCTGGATCAATGCCGGCGACGGCACATTCCGCGAGGAGGCGTTCTTTCGCGGTGGCGCACTGAGTGCCCAGGGGCGTCCCCAGGCCAGCATGGGAATCGCATGCGGTGACATCGACGGAAATGGTCGCATCGATTTGCTGTTGACGCATCTCGAAGGCGAGAACAACGCGCTGTACCTGGGGATCGACGACACCGGGTTTCGTGAATCGAGTCACCAGGCCGGGTTGGCCATGCCGAGCCTGGGTTTCACCGGCTTCGGCACACAGTTCCTCGACCTCGACAATGACGGCGACCTGGACCTGCTGGTTGCCAACGGGCGTGTCAGGAGGGGGACTCGCAAGATCGAAAGTCCACCTGACGAATCGGTTCCGGACTTCTGGAAGATTTACGCCGAGCGGAACCACGTGTTTCTCAATGATGGGACGGGGCATTTTTCGCAGTGCGAAAATCCGAACGACCCGCTGCTGCGTCGAGTCGAGGTGTCACGTGGCCTGGCCACGGGCGATCTCGACAACGACGGTGATCTGGACGTGGTGGTCGGCAACACCGCCGGCCCCGTTCGGGTCTACCGCAATCAGGCAGCCGGTAATCGTCACTGGCTGATCGTCCGAGCTGTGTTGCCCGATCAGGGAGGGCGCATGGCCCTGGGGGCCCGGGTGAAGGTGACAGCCGGAGAAACGACCGGATTGCGGTTGGTACAGCCAGCCAGCAGCTACCTGTCGTCGAGTGATCCCCGGGTGCACTTCGGACTCGGTGACGTCGATCGGGTGACATCGATCGAAGTCGACTGGCCCGATGGAACCCGGGAGGTGTTTTCGGGCGGAGACGCCGACCGGATTGTGACCGTGTCGAAGGGCACCGGGCAGGAGCCGGCCCAATGACCGAGACCACTCCAGGATTGTCCGGGGCCGACGGGGGCGACGGGGCCGCGGCGGCAACGGCGGATGCGTCGGCAGGCCGCCGGGCGAGCCCGCTTCAATTTCTCGCCCTGGCCGGTTTGCTGGCCATGGCCGTGATTGCCGGTTGGTGGGCCTGGCGGGATGGCGGTTCGAAGGAGTTCCTGGAGATCGACTTTGCGGGGGCGTCGTTGGAGGTCCGCGAGGCGATAGGGGAGGCACGCAGCAGGGTCGAAGCCGAGCCAGAATCGGGGGAGGCGTGGGGAGAACTGGCGATGCTGTTGCGGGCTCACGGTTTCGACCTGCAGTCGGACCGGGCGTTTCGCCGAGCCCAGGACCTGGACCGGCAGGAGTTCCGCTGGCCGTACCTGTTGGGGGTCAGCCTGGAAAACGTGGATCCGGTGGAGGCCGAGACGTGTATGCGGAGGGCGCTCGAATTGGCGCCCGGTCGGGCGTTGCCCCGTTTGCCACTGGCCGAACTGCTGGCAGCCTCGGGACGGATCCGGGAGGCGGAACTGCTGTTCCGGGAAGCCGGCACGCTTGAACCGCTCAACACGCGTGCCATGTTGGGATTGGCACGGCTGAAATCGGATGCGGACGACTTTCCCGCCGCGGAAATCCTGTGCCGCAAGGCCGAGGAGATCGAGCCTGACAGTCGGATGATCCAGGAATTGCTGGCGAGAGTGTTGTTCCGGCAGGGGAAGCGAGAGGAGGCCGAACGCGTGCGAAGACGGCTCGAGATGATCCCTCAGATCGAGACCAGTGACGATCCGTACGTGGCCGAGGTTCTGATGCTACGCCAGGATCCGAACTGGATCGGCGTCAAAGCCCAGACGATGCTTGAGCAGGGACAGACCCAGCGAGCGGTCAAGTACCTGGAGAAAGTGATCGGCGAGCATCCCGGCCGGGTTCGTTTTCCCCTGCAATTGGCCCGAGCCCTGGGAGGATCGGGACAGGCGGCGCGAGCCCGCGATGTGCTTGAACGGGCGGCGGCGGATTTTCCCGAGTCGGCCGAGTTGAGACTGGTGCTGGGGTTGATGCTCGGGGAGCTTGGAGAATTCCGTTCGGCACTGGAGAGTTTTCAGGCGGCGATCGAGCGAAAGCCAGACTTTGCCGAGGCATGGCTCTGGCGGGGACGGGTGTTGCGTGGTCTGGAGAAGGCGAAGGACGCTGAACGGTGTTTCCGTCAGGCGATCCGATTTCGTCCGGACCTGCCCGACGGCCACGGAGAACTGGGAGAACTGCTGCTGGCCGACGGGCGAGTGGCCGAGGCGGTGGTGGCGTTCGAAACCGCGCTGGATCTGGCACCCGGTACCGCCGCCTGGCGGCGGAGGCTGGTTGAGGCTCGGCGGCGGGCAGAACGAAAGTGACCGGGGATGCCCCGCGGGTCGTCGCTCAACGATCCGGCTCGTCGGCGGAGGGGGGCTTCTCACGGATCGACGTTTCGATCGTCGACTGAGTTGTTCCCGATCGGCCGAGGACGACCGACGAGCCACCGGTTCGGTGGGCTTGCTTGGCGGCGATCTTCTTGCGGGCGATCTCGGCTCTCTGGATCAGCACTTTGTCGAACGAAAACTCGGCCGGACTGCGTTCGGAGAACGGCGAGAGAGCCCGGCAGACGTCCAGGGCCTCCTGGAACCGGGTTTCCGGACGCTTGGAGATCATCTTCTGGAGAATCGCGGGCACTTCCGGCGGCAGGTCTTCGACGAGGCTTGTCACCGGCCGGGGTTTGCGTGTCCTTTGAGCCTCGAGCTTCTGTTTGACCGACTTGAGCGGGAAGGGCAGTTTGCCGGTGAGCGTGGCGTAGAGCGTACAGCCGAGGCTGTAGATGTCGGCTCGGCCGTCGACGGCGCTGCTGTCGAGAGTCTGTTCGGGTGCGATGTAGTCGGCGGTACCCAGGCAATCGTGTCCGAAGATCATCTGCAGTGAGAATTCGTCTTCGGCTTCGGATTCGATCTTCGAGAGCCCGAAGTCCGCGATCTTGACGTGTCCGGTGGTGTCGATCAGCAGGTTGGCCGGCTTGATGTCCCGATGGATCGTGCCCTTGGAGTGGGCGTGATGAAGTCCCGCTGCCGCCTGTCGGATCGTGTCGCAGGCGGCGGGCCAGGGCAGAGGACCGTTTCGGACGATCAGTTCCTCGAGACTGAGTCCCGGCACGATCTCCATCACGACGTAGTACACGTCGCCATAGACCCCCTCGGTTCGCTGGTACTCGTAGGTTCGGACGATATTGGGATGATTGAGCAGCAGCCCGGCCTTGGCCTCGAGTTCGAAACGCGCGACCATGCCCGAGTCGCCTTCAAGCCGCTTGGGCAACATTTTTACGGCGACAGGGTTTCCGCTTTCGACATCGGTGGCAAGGTACAACCAGCCCATACCGCCGGTCCCGAGGATGTGGTCGCAGCGGTAGTGATCGATGAAAAAGCCGCGGTGTCGGCCTTCGAGCAGGCGATCGGCCTGGAAACGGGTCAGCCGCCCGGATCGGACCAGCGCGGTGGCCACGTCGACCGGAGAGGCGTCTTGGGTCAACTCGAATTGACCCAGGGCGTCGGAAATCTGGTCCCGGGTCAGCAGGCGGCTTTTCTCGAGCAACTCGACAAAGTCGCTGGTGACCTGTGGTGGGGGCATGGTCGCGTCGCTCGAGAGGGAACGTCGGCGATTGTAGCAGGGGAGTCGCCCTCGTTAAACGAAACACGCCCGGGTGATCCTGGTGGATCGACCCGGGCGTGTTCTCAGAGCATTCAACTCAAACGCGAGGTGCGTTTGTTAGTTGTTGAAGAGGCTGATGCGACGGATCTGCGGGAGGCGGATCCGGGGCAGCAGCGTCGTCTTCTTCTCATACTCGCAACCCTTGGCGGTCTTCGGAGCGGCCGGCTTGGCGCACTTCGGAGCAGCCGGCTTGGCGCACTTGGGCGCGGCGGGCTTGGCACACTTCGGGGCGGCGGGCTTGGCACACTTGGGCGCGGCCGGCTTGGCGCACTTGGGCGCGGCGGGCTTGGCACACTTGGGCGCGGCGGGCTTGGCACACTTGGGCGCGGCGGGCTTGGCGCACTTGGGCGCGGCCGGCTTGGCGCACTTGGGCTTGGCCGTCTTGACTTCGCACTTGTTGCTGCGGTTCAAGCGGAGGAAGTCCAACAGACCGGCATCGGCGGTCTGGGTACCAACGAACAGAGCCGCAACAGCGGCGATCACAGTTGTCCACTTCATCGGAGATCTCCTTCAGTGTCGTCTTGGTTTGTGACACGTGTGAGGTGTAGTCATTCGGGGTCCGTCGTCGACTCGCCCCGCCTCGGCCCAACCATGTGGCTGGGCGTCACAGAGTGTGTTTTCGTCATGTCGGGGGAGTTCCTTCCGATGAATCCCATGTCCTGGGCCGCTAGTCTTGTAGCCGGGGACGGCCGTGGCGGTCGTATCAACTGCAAGGTGGAGGTGTGTCGGCTGTTCGGGAAATGACGGGTGCGGGGCCGGTTGTGCCGACAGGTGTCCAGGTTCGGTTATGCATGTCGTGATGATCGCAGCACTGGTGGCCGCCGCGTGGTGTTGGTGGCGAGGCCGCAGGACGGTGGCCGGGACGTCATTGCGGGCGGCCTGGCGATGGGGGGTTGCCGCGGTGACCGTGTCATGTGCCGCCGCGGTGGCCGGGTTGCTTGACGGTGTCTCACCCGGTGCGGTTGATCACCTGTGGTACGCCGCGTGCGTCCTGTGGGTCGCTCCGGCTGTGGCCGTGCTGGGGGCGAGGCGGCCGGGGGCGCGGGCCTGGAGCGGATTCGTGATGGTTCCGCTGTTGCTGGTCCTCGAATGGCCGGTGACTGGTGTCGCCTTGGCCGCCAGGCTGGGAGGCCTCGCCCGGGGACCGTTGTTGGAAACCGTGCGGCTGGACTGGCCCGAACTGGCCGGCTGGCTGGTTGTGCTCTTGCTGGGGATCGGCAACTACGTGATGACCCGACGGGGCGGGATGGTGATCGCTGCAGCCGGCGGTGTGCTGGCGCTGCTATGGCCGTTGACCGGGTCGGTTCCTCCCGGGGCGTGGACCGAGGGGATCCGGGCGGTCGGCTGCCTGGTGCTCGCCACGGCGATGTGGCTGGCGAGTCGGCCGCAGTGGAAACGGGTGGAGGAAGCCGACGACCACGTCGGACAGCGGCTGGCCCGGGCCTGGGACGACTTTTACCAGACCTACGGTTTGGTCTGGGCGGTTCGTGTCGAGGCACGGGTCAACCAGGACCTGGCCAGGCTCGAGGGAGGAGGAAGGCTGGGACCGAGTGGAGTTGAGTTTCCTGAGGAATCCCTGGCGACAGCTGAGCAGAAGGAAATGGCCTTTCGGCGGGCTGAGACGACCCTGAGATGGCTGTGGAAGCGGTTCGTCGATGAGGCGTGGGTCAGTTCGCGTCTGGGGCCATCGGCGCCCCTTGGCGCAAAAGAGCCGCCCGGGCTATGATTGCCGCGGCCAGACGGTGGTGGTGACATCTCAGACGGGACCAGGGAGAGGTGACAGAGTGGCCGAATGTGCCGGTCTCGAAAACCGGTGTACCTTCACGGGTACCGAGGGTTCGAATCCCTCCCTCTCCGCTTGATTTCCGGGGGGGACAGCGCAAGTCGCTGTCCCCCTTGGATTTTTTTGACGGACTGGTGACCAAAATCGCCCGGCAAGTCACTGACCGGCAAACTCGATCACAGGCCTGCAAACATCGGGATTCACGTGTCGAGGGACTCGTCGGTCGCTCGACGATGAGTTCATGAAATACGTTCTGATCATCCCTGACGGTGCTGCTGACGAGCCGCAAGTCGCCGCGGATGGGCTGACGCCCTTGCAGGCGGCTCGCACGCCGGCGATGGACGAGATCGTCCGAAGGGGGGTCATCGGGCGAGCCAACCACGTGCCGGAGAAATTGCCCAGCGGCAGCGATGTGGGAATGATGAGCCTGATGGGCTACGACCCACTGGTACACCACACCGGGCGGGCACCGATCGAGGCGGCGGCACAGGGGATCGCATTCGGTGAAAACGACTGGGCGATCCGATGCAACCTGGTGACGATTGCCGATGGCTGTTTGAGGAGTTTCACCGCCGGACAGATCGACGATGAAACCGCCGGCCGTCTGATCAACCACCTCCAGCAGGCGGTCGGCGAGGAATCTGGCTGGCAGTACCATGCCGGAGTCGGTTACCGCAACTTGCTGATTCACCGGCCCGGTTCGGCCGACCCGCCTTTCTCGGACGAAACCCTGTCGACACCACCGCATGACATGACCGACCTGCCGGTCACCGATCATTTGCCGAGTGGTCCGGGGAGCGAGATGTTGGTGGAGTTGATGGACCGCAGTCGAGAGATGTTTGCCGATTCGGACGTGGACTCACAGGCGACCCAGGTCTGGCTCTGGGGGCTCGGTCGCCGGCTCGATCTCGAGTCCTTCCACCAGAGATTCGGTCTGCGAGGTGCGGTGGTGACGGCGGTGGACCTGGTTCGTGGGCTCGGCCGCCTGCTGGGATGGAGCGTGATCGACGTCCAGGGGGCCACCGGGTATCTGGACACGGACTACGAGGCCAAGGGGCGGGCGGTGGTCGACGCGCTGGCCGAACACGACCTGGTGGTTGTGCATGTCGAAGCGACCGATCAGGCCTCACACGAAGGCGACGTTGAATCGAAGATCCTCGCCTTGGAGCGGATCGACGAGAACATCGTCGGGCCGGTTCACGAGAAGCTGTCGGAGATGGGGGATCACAGAATCCTCGTCTCACCCGACCACCCGACGCTGCTGAGAACCAGGACGCATGCCCATGGTATGGTGCCGGTGGCGGTGTGCGGGACCGCAGTGATTCCCGACGAACAGTTCCGCTACGACGAGGTCACCGCCTCATCGTCACCACTGGTCTTCGATCCCGGTTGCGGGTTGATGCCGTGGTTCCTGGGGAATTCTTGACCGGTCCGACGGTTTGCCGTTCCGGGATTCCTCCCTGGCCGGACACCCGTGCGATCGGCGAAAATCCAGCGACGGCTAATCGTCGCCCGAGGGTACGGGGTCCGAGCGACCGGCAAGCAGCAACCCGTCGAGTTGCTCGGGGCGTGGTGGCGATGCCAGGAAGCTGGCCCCAATGCCGACGACCACAGCCGGGACCGTCGTCAACAGGCCATCCCACCAGGTGTTGGTCTTCAATCCGGCCAGTGCTCCGAGTTGAGCGAGCGATTCGTCATCGAGCCCGGCCAACCCCACGCGGATCAGGGCCCAGACCATCAGTCCTGTCGCCAGGCCGGCCAGAACGCCGGTGGTGTTCACTCGCGGAACCAGCATCCCCAGCATCAGGACCGCCAGCAACAATCCCAACGTGGCGCCGGCGATAGAGAGCAGGATGTCGAAGACGGGCGAGTTGATCAGGGCCAGCAAACAGGCGATGCCGGTCACGCCAGTCCCGAAGACGCCGGTCATGATCCGGTTGAAGGTTGTGCCGAATTCCTTCCCGTCGAACCAGTCGCTGACCAGCGTGGCGGTCATGCTGTTGATGCCGCTGTCCAGGCTGCTCATCGCCGCGGCGAATAGCCCGGCCAGGATCAGCCCGGTCATGCCGTAGCCGCCGGAGAAGTTGATCACAAAATGGGGCAGCAACTGATCGCGGCCACGGCCGGAGTTCATGGCCTCGTAGATCTCGACATGCGACTGCTGGTAATAGACGTAGAGCGCCGTGCCGACCATGAAGAACAGTGTGCATGAGAACAGGGTGAAGACGCCCTTGATGACCAGCGCTCGCCGGGCCTCGCTGACCGTGTCGACGGTCACGTATCGCTGGAAAGCCCCGAAGGAGGCCAGTTGCCCGCCCATGTAGACGAAGAAACCGTAGGCGCAGGCCGAGAAGAGATTTCTTTCTCCGAACCCGCCGTCGAGCCGGAACATCTCGAACTTGCCGTCAGCCGAACCGGCGGCCAGGTACGCCGAGAATCCTCCATCGATCTTCGAAACCAGCAGGGCCAGCAGGAAGATCATTCCGCCGAACAGGGCAAACGCCTGAATCGTATCCGTCCAGATCACCGCCTTCACGCCACCCATTGCCGTGTAGATGGTGGCCAGCAGGCCGATGATCGTGATTACCGAGAGAGTCTGGAGGATCGAGGTGGTCTCGAGCACCACGTCAAGGATTCTCGAGACGGCCAGCAGCATCGTGCCCATCCAGCCGGCCGAATAGAGCATGAAGATCAGGCTGGCCATCAGACGAATGGGTCGAGAGAAACGCCGTTCGAGGTACTCGTAGAGACTGACGAACCCCAGCCCCTTGTAGAACGGGATGAACCAGATGCACGTGATGGGGATCACCACGAAGGGGATGAAGAAGATTGCCAGCAGTTGGTGATAGTTGCCGAAGGCTCCTTCGGCAGGCAGGCCAACGAATGAGTTCGAACTGAAGGTGGTCGCAAACAACGACAGTCCGACCGGCAGCCAGTGCATGTTGCGGCCGCCAAGGAAGAAGTCGTCGTTGTCCTTCTGCTTGTTGGAGAAGAACAGTCCCAGGCCGATGACCAAAAGCAGGTAACAGCCGCAGATGGCCCAGTCGATTGCCGCAATCGAGTCCACGTCGGGTCCTCGTCAGGGGTTTCAGGATCCGGTCACCGCGCTGGCGATTCGCCAGCGACCGGCCGTGTCACAGGCGGCATAGTACATCCGCCGCCTGCCGTCGCCGAGCGTGATCACCGACATGTCTTCGGCATGCACCGCATCCAGCTCGTCGCTTTCGTAGCCGCCTCCGGCCACGATGCACTCCGGTGGTCCGAAGCTCAATCCGTCTTCCGACATCGCCTGGAAGATCCTCGAGCGGAATCCAGAGATGTCGGCGGCGATCGAAGCGGCGGCGAAATCGAGTTCTTCCGGCGGGGTGTCGGCGGTTGACGGGTCACTGGGGTGAATCGGAACGTGTCGGCCGGCGGGGGCGTCCTGCCAGGCCGAATAGACCATGGTCCAGGCACCGGACGGACCGGATGGGGCAAGCAGTTGTCCTGCGGTGATGCCCATCGCGTCGTGGAATTCCTGTCCGCTGCGGATCCTTTCGCCCGGTTCGAACGCGAAGTCGAGACCGTTCTCGGAAATGGCACTGACAATGTGCTTGCCGTTTCGCTGACCGCCGGCCCGTCCACCCTCTCCGTAGTCATCGGCACAGGCCAGCAACCGGCATCGCCCGTCGGGAAGATAGATCACGCGTGGGCCTCCCAGTCCGTCGGGAGTCATCAGTCTTACCCCCTCCTCGTGCTGCCATTCGAGTTGGTCCTCGGAAATGGCGCTGGTGATCACCGTCGGGCGATCAGAGGTTCCACGAGCCTCGATGTACATGCGGAATCGGCCGTCGGCCAGTTGCACGATCGAGGGGGCCAACAACCGTAGCGACATGTGGGCGACGTCCGGGCAGGGGCACAACCGGATTCCAGGTTCGGGAGAAAACTCGAGTCCGTCGTCGGAGACGGCGCTCAGAATGTATCCCTGGCATTCGGGGTACGGCCGGCCGGGGCCAACGGCGGTGTAGAACAGGCGGAAGCCGCCCCCGGGCCGTTCGATGATGCCCGGGGCTTGGACCTTCGACGCGTCCAGGTCGCGGGAGGCCTCGACCCGCGGTCCCGCCTCACGTGTCCATTCGCTGGAGATGTCCATCGCGATTACTCGAGTTCAGTCAACGAGGTCGTGTGGTCGGTCACGAGATGGTGTGGCATGTGCCGTCCAGGTTCGTCACCCTGAGCAATGACGCGACGACTTGCAACGCATGGTGTGCCTGGGGAACGGCTGGACGGAGAACGACGATGAGGCGACCGAACTGCAGTTGGCGACCGGGAACGGCCTGTCTGTGCGCGATCATCCTGGTTGTCACTCCAGGGATGGCTTCGGCCTGGTGGGATTCCGGGCATCGGCTCGTGGCCCTTGTGGCCTGGTCTCGGATGGATGTGCCGACAAGAACGCGGGTGCTCAGATTGCTGGGAGAGCATCCCCAGGTCGAGAAGTATTTCACGCCCCCTGCACGATTGCAGGATGGCCGGTTGCGACACCAGTGGATCATCTCGCAGGCCGCCGTCTGGAGCGACCTTGTCCGTAAGTCCGATCGCGATCGTCCGACCTGGCACTACATCAACCGGCCGTTGTTCCTCTCGGAGAAGGCTCGCCGGTCATTGCAGCCCCGGTTACGCGTCAATCTGGCGACGCGGCTGCCGAAAGGTGCGAGCCTGGCGACCCAGGACCTGAACGTGATCCAGGCGATCTCGCTGTGTCGCCAACGATTGAACGCCCGCGACGCGACCGAAGCCGAACGTGCCGTTTGCGTGACGTGGTTGTGTCACCTGGTCGGAGACGTCCACCAGCCGTGTCATTCAACGGCGTCGTTCACCGCCCGGCGATTCCTCCGTGGGGACCGTGGAGGCAATGATGTGCCGATCCGGGGCGACAAGAAGGACATCAACCTGCACATGTACTGGGACGGGCAGTTCGGCCAGACTCGCACGCTCGACGGAGACCTGGTTCGCCGCGCTGCCGCATTGTTGGCCGACCGGAAACTTGTCGCCGCCGGACGCCGAGCCGAAAAGCGGCTTCAGGGGGAAACCTGGGTGGCCGAAAGTCACCGGCTGGCCAGGGACGTGGTCTATTCCTCCGCGATCCTTGCGGCGATCGGAAGCGGTGAGAGCGACCCGGAGAAAGCGATTCCGGCGGTGGAGTTGTCCGGGGATTATGCCCGGCGAGCTCGGGCGGTGGCACGGCAACGAGTGGTCGAAGCCGGATTCCGGCTGGCCCGCGTGCTTGCCGAGGTGCGGTGACGGTGGCTCATCGCTTTCGGGCTTTCAGGGTCTTGACCTGCTTGGCGATCAGCTGGCACATGCTCGGCAGCAGCACGATCCCGGTGTAATGGTTGGTCGGCATCTTGACGTGGTGTTTGGGTGGCAGCTTCGCCGCCTTGGCCAGCGCCAGGGCGCTGGCCATCGGCACCACCGTGTCATGGACTCCTGAAAACAGCCAGGTGCGTTTCGGGTCGAGACGGTGGGCCACCCGCGTGGGCTCGATCGTGCTCGCCAACTGTTTCAGACGCTCGCCGGTGATCCCCGCTTCGGTCAGTTTTTTGCGAACCTTGGCCGTGTCCCGCTTGCCGTTCTGGATCATCTGGTAGAGGTTTCCGCCGGCGAGCATCACGAAGACACTGTCGTATCCCCGGTCGAGGCTTGCGGAAGTGGCGACCACGAAGCCACCGAGGCTGGTGCCCTGAAGGGAGACATGCGACGAGTCGACCAGCGGGAGAGCGACGATCGCATCTCGAGTTCGGCGGACGTCACCGATCGCCTGCCGCAACAGGTCGAAGAACCGACCGTCGGGTGGTCGGCCGCCGGGGCCGACTCGCTGGCCGTAGCCGGGCAATTGCACCAGGAAGGCGTGCAGGCCCTGCTGGCGAAGTGTTCGGGCGAAGAGTCGACCGACGGTCATTGCTCGGCCCGACTCGTGGATCACGACGACTGCCCGGGACCGTCGAGCGGCTCCCTTGTCCATCCCCGCCACATACCATTCGACCGCCACGCGGTCGTTGTCCTTGTCACCGGTCAGGACTGGTGAGGGAAACCGCAACAGCACTTCACCTCGACCCTTTCGCGGTGGCTGACAACTCACCTGGAATCGCCCGGGGGGCCAGGTCAGCCCGGACAGGCAGTCCATGGCATCTGCCGAGGATTCGGACCCGGGAGCCAGTGTGTCGCGGGCTTCGAACGACCTCTTGTCCCCCGGACCGAGGAAGCTCAGGTCTGGCTCGGCAGTCGGCGGGGCGGCCCGGCCGGCAGGAGCCGCCAGCAGGATGGTCAGCACGAGGGGAATGGTGATTCGGGACGGCATTGTCCATCGAGCTTACGGCGGCGTGATTCGGTGTCAAATCCCGAAACCGGTCGCTGCTCGATTCGGTGGCAATGCCGATGGAGCGATCGTAGGATGCCCTGAGTCACGCGAAACTGTTCGGCTTTTTGTCTGGAATCTGATCACTCATGAACGCCACCGGCACGCCCGTCAACGAAGTCGACCACGAGTTCTATCATCGGGAGGTTGACTCGTTTTTGCCCGATCGCATCTTCGACGCTCACACGCATCTGTGGTGTAAGGAGTGTGTCGCGTGGACGGCTCCCGGAGCCGTCGATGATGTGGGGCTTGACGAATACAACCGACTGATGAAGGACCTGCATGGCGAGCGGCCCACGCAGGCGATGTTCATCCCGTTTACCACCTCGGTGGAACTCGAAAGTCGGCAAAAAGCCAACCAGTGGGTTGGCGACCAGGTGGCTCTCGACACCAACAACCGCGGGATCTTTTTCATTCACCCTGAGGATGATCCCGAGTGGGTCCGCCAGGAGGTCCGGCGACTGGGGCTGCATGGCCTGAAGTGCTACCACACGATGTCGAACGTCGAACCGACGTGGGACGCGGACATCCAGGCCTTTCTTCCCGAGCCATTGATCAAGGTGGCTGACGAAGAGGGTTGGGTGATCACCCTGCACATGGTCAAGGCGCGGGCGGTGGCCGATCCGGCCAACATCGAGTGCATCAGGCACTACTGCGAGACCTACCCCAACATGCGGCTGATTCTCGCGCACTCGGCTCGAGGCTTCCAGCCGGCCCACAATCTCGAGGGCCTGCCCAAACTCACGGGGCTCGACAACCTGTATTTTGACACCAGCGTCAATTGCGAACCGATTGCTCACCAGGCGATTATTCGAATCATCGGGCACGACAAGCTGATGTACGGCACCGACATGCCGGTCAGTCATCTCCGCGGCCGATCGCTTTCGGCCGCCGATTCGTTCATCTGGCTGCACGAGGACGCGCCCGTCTGGGGTGAGAAGCACCAGAAGATTGATCCGGTGATCGTTGGGCTCGAACACATTCGGTCACTGAAATGGGCCTGCTGGAGCGAGAAACTCAGCGACAGCCAGGTCGAGGACATCTTCTACAACAACGCGGCCCGGCTGCTGGGTGCGTGAATCGGCGATGGGGCCGGATCGGGAGAGAGTGCGATGCGAACAATCGTAAACCGCTTGGTGTTGGCGGGATTGGTGGTGGTGCTTTCGAGTGTGTCGACGGTGACAGCCGCCGATGACCTCGATTTTGGTGACGTCACCGAAACCCGTGTCATGGTGCCGATGCGAGACGGCAAACGGCTCTCCGGATATCTCTATCTCCCCAAGGGCAAGGGGCCCTGGCCGGGCGTCTTCGAACAGCGGTATGCCAGCCTGAAGGGGAAGGGCACACGCCTGTTGGCCGCGAAGCTGGCCTCCGAAGGCTACGGGGTGCTCCACGTGAACTTCCGCGGGGCCCAGGAGTCCGAGGGGACCTGGGTCGGGTACCGCGCCCTGGCCTGGGGAGAGTTGCAGGATGGGTACGACACCTGTGAGTGGCTCGCCGGCCGGAAGTGGTGCACCGGCAAGATCGGCACCTTCGGCAGTTCCCAGGGCGGCTACGCCCAGAATTTCCTCGCCGTCACGCGTCCTCCTCCCCTGACCTGCCAGTACATGGTTGATACCGGTCTGAGTCTGTACGAGGAAGGTTACCGGTTGGGCGGGACAACACGGCCGGATCGGTTCAAGGGCATGGACGCCAATTGCCGCGTGCCTGCACACAACCGGGCGCTGATGGCCGAATGGTTCGCGCACCCCGACTACGACGAGTACTGGGAGGCCGAGGACTGCTCGCGGCATTTTGGACGAATGAACGTTCCGTGTTTCACCATCGGCAGCTGGTACGACTTCATGAACCAGGGGTCGATTGCCAGTTTCCAGGGACGCCAGAACCGCGGTGGTCCCGGCTCGGTCGGACAACAGAAGCTGTTGATCGGCCCCTGGTTGCACGGACGCCGAAACAAGGGGAACCGCGTCGGGGAACTGGTGTATCCCCAGAATGCCGCCGTCGACGTCCACGGTTCGATGATCGACTGGTTTGATCACCACCTGAAGGGCAAGAAACTGTCTGCTGCCGCCCGTCCCACCGTGAGGTATTACGTGATGGGGGCGGTCGGAGAAGCCGCTGCACCGGGCAATATCTGGCGGGAAGCCCACGATTTCCCGCCCAAGGCGCGAACCACCTCGTACTTCCTGCAGCACAGTGGCGGACTGGGGTTGGATGAGCCCGACATGACCGACGGAACCGGTGCGGCAACAAGTTACACCAGCGATCCCAGGCATCCCCGCTCGATTCCCGGACGGGGGTTCCCCGGAGCCCGTGATGCGAGCGGCTTCGAGAAGCAGGACGACGTGCTGACGTTCACCTCCAGCAAGCTTGGGCAGCCGGTCGAATGGACCGGTGCCGTCGAGGTTCAGCTCTATGTTTCGTCCTCGGCACCGGACACCGACGTGCTGGTTCGTATCAGCGATGTCTATCCCGACGGACGCTCGATTCTGCTGGCCGACTACCCGTGGCGAATGAGGTACCGCGAGGGCTTTCGCAAGCAGGTCCTGATGAATCGTGACCGGGTGTACCCCGTTCGCTTCCGCGTGGGCTGGATGAGCCAGATCTTCAACACCGGGCATCGCATCCGGGTGACCGTTGCCAGTACCGGGTCGCCGCTCTATGAGCCGAATCCCCAGACCGGTAAGCCGGCGACTATTGAATTTCCCTCGGATGCCCGAAAGGCGATCAACACGATCCACCATTCCCGCCGGTACTCGTCTCGGATCCTGGCACCGGTCCGAGACACTTCGTCCCGCTGACATCGGGGCCCGGATTCTCTTTGCCGCTCAATTGACACCGACCTGAGGAAACTGACTGATGTTGAACCGTCGAGATTTTGTCCAGGGGACCGCCACCGCCACCGCGATTTCACTCGCCTCGAACCAGGCCGAAGCCGGAGAGAAAACGGGTCGGAAGACAATGGCGATTGTTTCGACCGAGTGGCGATACCATTCTCACTCGCAGCACATGGGGGACCGTTTCCTGCACGGCTACCCGACCGGTGGCACCTGGAATCAGCCCCGGCTCGACGTCGTGTCGCTGTACGCCGATCAGGTTCCCAAGAATGATCTCAGCCGGGCCCGGCAGGCCGAGTTCGGCTTCAAGATCTTTCCGACCGTCGCCGAGACGCTGCGACGGGGAGGCAAGAAGCTGGCCGTCGATGCGGTTCTGTTGATTGGTGAGCACGGCAATTACCCTCGCAACGAACTGGGGCAGAAGAAGTATCCCCGGTACGAGCTGTTCAAGAAGATCACCGACGTGTTTCGTGAGGACGGTCTGAGCGTACCGGTCTTCAACGACAAGCACCTTTCGTGGAAGTGGGAATGGGCCAAGGAGATGGTCGACATCTCACGTGAGCTCGACTTCCCGTTCATGGCCGGTTCGAGCCTGCCGGTGACCTGGCGGATGCCGGCCGTGGACCTGCCCCGTGGCAAGAAAGTCAACGAGCTGATGGGGTTGGCCTATGGCGGAGTGGACAGCTACGACTTTCACGCGCTGGAAACGATGCAGTGCATGGCCGAGCGTCGGGACGATGGCGAATCGGGCGTGGCGTGGGTCGAGGGTCTGCGAGGTGATGCCTTCTGGAAGGCGATGTCGAAGGGATCGTTCGATGCGGGAGGGTGGAGTCCCGAACTTTTCGAGGCCTGTCTGACTCGGACCCAGACACTCGGGCAGCCCCGTGCGACGTTCACTCACTGGCACCCCACGGCGAAGCAGATCCGCGAGATGGTCAAGGAGCCGGTGGCGTACCGCTACCAGTACCGCGATGGAACCCGGGCCACCATGTTGTTGATGAACGGGCTGGTCCGTGACTTCACCTTCGCTGCCGATCTCCGTGGCCGCAGGGAACCGCTCTCGACTCTTTTCCATCTGCCTCCCACACCCAACGTCCAGTATTCGGCCGAGTTGATGGGACATGCTGAGGACATGTTCGTCAGCGGCAAGGCCGGATATCCCGTGGAACGGACACTGCTGGTGTCGGGAATTCTCGCCGCGTCGATCGAATCGATGGTCAAGCAGAAGGTGCTTCAAACACCTCACCTGGACGTCGCGTACAAGTCGACCCGGCATTCGACTTTTGCCAGATCCTGATCCGGGACCGGAATCCGGTTCGGGAGGCAAGGACCTCTGGGATCGGGTCCGGAATTGTGTAGAATCGGAACATCAAAACTCGCTGATGCCATTTCGCTGTTCGTGAACATGTGGTGCGGCGGGTGCTAAAGCGGAAGCGGAGGCCCGACCGGATGGACCAGAAGTTCGAAGGCACACCGAAGGCTGAGATCAGTCTCGATGGCCGCAAGCTGTCACGCGGCGAGGTCACCAACGACTGGGGACTGCGGCTCCAGTGGCAGGTCAAGCGGGACGGCAAGGTGATTGCCACTCCACCGGCTCGAGCCGAGTCGCGGTACGAACACCCGGACAAGACACCCGGAAAGTACGAGATCGTGCTCCAGATGTGGAAGTACGTCAATTACAAGAAGAACAAGCAGCGCGAGTTCATCAGCAGCAAGTTCATCGACATCTCGAACACGGTCACCTACACGATCTGACGAGACTCGATCGGTCGTCTCACGAGGCGTGTTCCGGTCCCGAAAGGAATTCCCCCCGATGATCCATGTTGGCCAGGCCAATGTTCCACTGTGCGACGGTGTGAGCCGTCGCAGTTTTCTTCAGGCGGGTGCGACCGCGATGGGGCTGTCGTTGCCGACGGCGATGGAACTGGAGGCGGCCGGAGCGGTCGATCCGAAGAAACAGAAAATCAAGAACTGCATCACGCTGTTCCTGGTCGGCTCGCCAGGTCACCTGGACACCTGGGACATGAAGCCCGATGCGCCGGCCGACATCCGTGGCAAGTTCAAGCCGATCTCCACTGCCGTGCCCGGCGTGCAGATCTGCGAGCACTTTCCCCTGATGGCGCGGATGATGGACAAGGTGGCCCTGATCCGCAGCCTGCACCACAACACCGGAGCGTCGCACGAGAACGGCCAACGGTGGATGATGACCGGCTACGACTTCAACGCGGCCAACATTCAGCCGCACATGGGTTCGGTCGTTTCGCGGGTCTTCGGTCAGAAGACCAGCCTGCCGGCGAGCATTGTTCTGCCGGCCAAGATCGGCAACACCGGCACCTCGACTCCACACGGCCAGGCGTCCGGTTACCTGGGGACAGCCCACGCACCGTTTTTCCTTGGCAGTGATCCGGCCGTGAAGAACTTCAAGGTGGCCAACCTCGAGCCCCCCAAGGGGCAGACCGACTTCCGGATCAATTCTCGTCGCAACCTGCTGAAGCAACTTGACGATCTGCAACGGCGGACCGAGACGTCCTCGACGATCCAGCGAGACACCGCCTACAGCCGGGCTTTCAACCTGCTGACGTCTCCGAAGACCCGCAAGGCGTTTGACCCGGCCGAAGAGACCGACAAGCTCCGGGACCGTTACGGACGGAACACGTTCGGGCAGAGCTGCCTGTTGGCCCGGCGGTTGATCGAGAACGGGTCCCGGTTCGTGACCGTCAATCACTTCGATACGGTCTTCAATGTCACCTGCTGGGACATGCACGCCAACGGCAGCAGCTTGGACAACACGTACCTGGATTACGAGCGTCACCTTTGTCCCCAGTTTGACCAGGCCTTCACCGCATTGATCGAGGACCTGGAGGAGCGAGGATTGCTCGAGGACACCGTTGTGGCGGTGTTGAGCGAATTCGGGCGGACGCCCAAGTTGAACAACCGTGGCGGCCGAGACCATTACCCGCCGGCTTGGACCAACTTCTTCGTCGGCGGGGGCGTGAAGGGCGGGCAGGTGATCGGGTCGACCGACAAGATCGGTGCCGCACCACACGACCGTCCCGTGTTGCCACCCGAGGTCGTCGCGTCGGTCTACACAGCGATGGGGATCGACCTGGAGACCACGATGATGCCCGGACCCGGCAGTCGACCAGTCCGCTTCATCGAGGCCGATCCGATCAAGGAGTTGTTCGGCTAGACCCGCGGCTCAGTTCGCGTTGTTTCTGGATTCGAGTTCGCCGGGGGGCCACCGAGGGCCGGGCGGACGGAGTTCTCGCCCGGTACAAGAGTTCGGTGGCATGCTTCGGCCCGTGATCTGCCTGCTTGTGTGTGCCTGGCCGGCCTGGGGGTTGGCCGCACCACCGAGGATTTCGGACCTTTCGGTCCATGGGCTGCAGGTTGGCGGAACGACCCGGTTGACCGTCAGCGGGGCGAACCTCTTGCCGTCACCACGGGTTGTGGCCGGTGTGCCGATTGCCAAACAGGTCGTCGTCGGGAAACCGACTGCCAACGCAGTGATCCTGGACGTGACGTTGGCCGGTGACGTGCGGCCCGGTGTGTATCACCTGAGAGCGGTCAGTGGCCAGGGCGTGTCGACACCCCGGGTCATCACTGTCGACCGACTGCCACAGAAGGGGTTTGTCGATTCTGCCCGGTTGGACGCGCTGCCGGTGGCGTTGCACGGACGCCTGGTGGGATCGACCGTCGCCAGCGTGCGGTTTTCCGGTCGTGCCGATCAGGTGCTGACGGTTGGCCTGATGGCCCGGCGATTGGGGTCAGCGCTGCGGCCGGTGCTTCATCTGCTCGGACCCGATGGGCGGCGGATGAAACTGGCCATGCCGCGGTCGGATCTGGGTGGTGACACGAGGTTCACGATCACCGTTCCACGCGACGGACTCTATACCCTCAAGTGGCACGACCTGCAGTACGCCGGGGCTGGACCGGGCGATTTTCGGTTATCTATCGGCCGTTTTGATACCGCTGACCTGGTGTATCCACCGGCCGTGACGCTTGGAACGGCCGGCTCCGTGCTGTTGCTGGGGACCGGGGGGCGAGAAATTGCCGCCGGCGTGATCGAGTCTCGACAGGCCGGTGGGCTGGTTCCGGTCGGCTGGGCCGAGAACACCGTTTCGCTGGGCTTGAGACCCACGGTCGAAGTGAGTCGATGGCCCGAAGTGATCGAACCGGCCAAGGCCGAGACTCCAAGGCGATTGCCGTCAGTGCCGTCGGCCGCCAGTGGCCGATTGATCGCAGCCGGTGAGTCCGACAGTTGGCGGGTTCCGGTCAAGCAGGGCGAGAAGCTGAGGTTCGAAGTGTTTGCAGACCGCCTGGGGTCACCACTGGATTCGATGCTCGAACTCAAGAAACCCGACGGCGGCGACCTGGCCGCCAATGACGATGCAGTCCGTTCCGATTCTCGAATCGACTTCACGGTACCTGCCAATCTGTCGCATCTGCTGGCGGTGGTCAGTGATCGTCATGGTCGAGGTGGTCGCCGGTATCTCTATCGACTCGCCGTGACCCGTACTACCGATCCCGCTGTGGCTGATTTCGATCTGGTTGTTGCCAGCAACTCGTACAACGTGCTTCCGGGTGGACGTCACGTGTTTCGTGTTGATGTTGTGCGCCGTGGCTACAATGGGGAAATCCGTTTGGACACGATCGGGTCACCGTCCCATTTCCGACTGTTGACGCCGTCAATTCCCGCCGGCGCACCCGGTGTGTTGGTGACCGTGGTCAATACCAGCAGCGAGGGGGAAACGGCACTGGACGGTTTTCGGCTGGTTGGCAGGTCGACTGCTGGCGGGACATCGGTCCAACGGCCGGTGCGTATTGCGGCACATCCCCTGGCCTCCTCGCAGCCGTGGCTGCGAGAAGACCTGGTGGTGGGACGCTCGGTGCCTCCTTCTCCGGTTGTCGCAATCGATGTGAAGCCGGCGAGCACTGAATCGCTGTGGCGAGGTCAGGAAGTTCCGTTGCCGATTCAATTGAGTCGCGATCCCGAAGCTGTTGGGCCTGTGCGACTGAGCCTCGTGACCAGTCAGAAAGTGCCATTGGTCAAGGGCAAGCCGAACGCGGGGGCAGCGATTCGAGGTGCGGCGGCCACGATCGATATTCCGGTCAGCGCGAAGGTCAAGGCGGCGTTGGATGCGGCGACAAAGGCCCGTGCGGCAGTGGACGTTCTCGAGAAGAAGGTCACGGCGGCCGGCGGGGCGGATGCGGCACTCAAGGGACAACTCGCCAAGGCTCGCGTTGATCGTGACGCGAAAGTGAAGGTGCTGCGGAAAGCTGTTGCCACATCGTCTCGAGAGGCGGTCTACCGTGTGATCGTCCCGCCCGGACTGCCTCTTGTCGACTACGACCTGTCGGTGGTGGCCGAGTTGCGGTCGATGGACAACAAGACGGCACTGGCACGGTCCTTCAGCCCGGTGCGAAGGCTGACCGCTCGCCGGTCGCTGGAGATCGTGGCGCGTGACGATTCGGTCGTTCGTGCGTCCCGGACAGCCAAGTCGGACGCGATCGTGCGGCTTCGGGGTGAAATCATCCGTCATGGACGGTTCGGAGGGGATGTCACCGTGACGATTGCCGGACAGCCCAAGGGGATTCCTGTTCCGAAGGTGGTTGTGAAGGCCGGTGCGTCCGGGTTCGAACTTCCGCTGAAAGTGCCCGCCGGTTTTGCCGCGGCCCAAATCGCCAACCTCGTGCTGGTGGTCAAAGGGCCAGCTAACCCCAAGGCTCCAAAGATTCTCGTCGAGGCCAGGCAGCCGTTTTCTCTTCTGCTGAGTGCCAACGGGAAGTCGACGCCTCCGCCACCACCGAGCCCCAGGACGCTTGGACGATGAACCGGAAACCCAGGACGCCCGTGATGTTTCTGCCGACACAGCTGACGACAAGTGGAACCCAACAGATGGCGACGATGACCACCAACCGCCCGTTTTTCATGGCTCTCGGTTTCCTCGGCATGCTGGCACTGGCCGGGTCGGTGCAGGCCGAGTCGCCGGGTGTGATCGGTCAATTGACGGTGGAGCCGTCACAACTGGTGATGACTCACCCCCGTCGCGGGCATTCCGTGGTCGTGACCGCACGAACACCGTTGGGACGAACCGTCGATCTGACAGCCGAGGCGACCTTCGGTTCATCGGATCCGGGCGTGGTACGGGTCAGCCCGCTGGGATGGATCGAAGCGGTGTCCAATGGGACGGCAAGGATCCAGGTTCAGGCGAACGGATTGCTGGGAGTGGTCCAGGTCGAGGTCAAGTTGCCCGCCGCAGTGCCTCGGCACAGCTTTCGCGACGACGTGATGCCGGTGTTGTCCAAAACCGGATGCAACCAGGGGGCCTGTCACGGGTACTCCCTGGGCAAGAACGGTTTCAAGTTGTCGCTTCGCGGTGCCGATCCGAAAGCGGATTTCGACTCATTGACCGATGAATTCCTGGGTCGCCGAATCAACCGACACAACCCGTCGGCAAGCCTGTTTCTGACCAAGCCCCTGGGCGAGGTGGCTCACAAGGGTGGTGTTCGTCTGGAAGCTGACAGCCTGGAACACCGACTGCTGCTCGGCTGGGTCCGGGAAGGGGCGAAAGCCGATTCCCCCGGAGCCGCGACCTTCGAGTCCCTGTCGATTTATCCTCGCCGCGTGGTTATCGGGCCGGGATGGCAGCAGCAGTTGCAGGTGATCGCGACCTACTCGGACGGTTCGCTGCGCGACGTGACGCGGCTGTCGGTGTTCACGGTCAACACCGAACGAATAGCTGCGGTGACCCGTGACGGTCTGGTGCAGGCATCGATGCTCGGCGAGACCGCCGTATCGGCCCGGTTCGAACGCACGTTCGCCACTGCCGAGTTCCTGGTCCTCGAACCTCGCGAGGACTTCGAACCGACCCCCGTGCCGACCGACAACGTCGTCGATCGGTTTGTCATCCAGAAGCTGAACTCGATGAATGTCCGCCCGTCGGCCCTTGTCGATGATGCGGGTTTTCTGAGGAGGGTCTCGATCGACATGACGGGGATCCAGCCAGAACCCGATCAGTTGCAGGCGTTCCTTGCGGACAAGGATCCGAAGAAAAGGACCCGGTTGATTGAGCGACTGTTCCGGACCGAGGCGTTTGTTGACCAGTGGTCGTTGAAGTGGGGAGACCTGTTGCAGAACAGTCGGACGAAGCTGAGCGATCCGGCGGTGTTTGCCTTCCGGGAGTGGCTCCGCGAAGCGGTGGCCACCAACCGGCCGCTTGACCAGTTCGCTCGCGAAGTTCTCGGCGGACAAGGGGGTGTCTCGGAAAGTCCCACTGCGGCTTTCTATGCCGTGAGCAATGACGCCCACGACACACTGCAGCGGACCACACAGGTCTTCTGTGGCATCCGGATGTTGTGCGCCCGCTGTCATCCGCATCCCTTCGAGAACTGGACCCAGGAGGATTACTACGGACTGTTCAGCTTCTTCAACCAGGTTGCCACCAAGAACGATCCCCGGTTGCCGGGTGTCAAGAACGCCAAATCGGTTGTCATCAATCTCAAGACCGGGTTCGGCACCAATCCTCGCAGTGGGCAGGCCCAGCCTCCCCGTTTCCTCGGGGGCAGAGAACCGAAACTGGCGACCGGCGGAATCGATCGTCGCGAGGCCTACATCGGCTGGCTGACCTCAAAGGACAACCCGTTCTTCGCTCGCAGTCTGGTCAACCGCGTCTGGAGTTACTTCTTCCACCGTGGCATTATCGATCCGGTCGACGACCTGCGGTCGACTAATCCGGCGATCAACCCCAAGTTGCTTGATGCGCTGACGGCCGATCTGATTGCCAGCGGTTTCGACATGCGTCACCTGATGCGGACGATTGTCAGTTCCCGGACCTACCAACGCAGCAGCGTGGCCAACAACAGTAACATTCACGACGACATGAACTTTTCGAGGTTCGTCCCGAGGCGTTTGCCGGCCGAGACATTGCTGGATTGCCTGGTACAGGCCACCGGGGTCCCCGAGAAATTCAGTGGCGCCCCGGCCGGGTTCACCGCGAAGCAGTTGCCTGATGCCAACATTCAGAGTGATTTCCTGAAACTGTTCGGGAAACCACAGCGTATGGAGGCGTGTGAGTGTGAACGCGATTCGGGAGCCAACATGCTCCAGGCCCTGCACTTCATCAATGGCCAGTCGATTCTCAGCCGTGTCAGTGCCGGTAACGGCCGCGTGGCCGGGCTGGTGAAATCCGAGAAGGAGGTTGTCGGGCTCATCGAGCGACTCTACACCTGGTCACTGTGTCGTCGGCCCACTGACAAGGAACAGGCTGTGGCAGTCAAGTTCTTCAGCAGCTATGGCGACAAACGCCAGGAAGCCGCCCAGGATTTCATGTGGGCTTTGTTGAACAGCCGCGAATTCATGATGGTGCACTGATGCGAGCCGCCCGTTCGATTCTTGTCGCACTTGTCACGGTTGCCGCGTCACCGGCGGGCGTGTCGGCCGACGACGTGATCAGCTTCCGTCGTCACGTCTGGCCCATTCTGAAACGGCATTGCTATGGCTGCCACAGCGGTGAGAAACCCGAAGGGAAACTGTCGTTGGCGACGGCCGCGTCGATTCGCAGCGGCGGTGATACCGGCCCGTTGCTGGTGCCGGGGAAGCCGGGCCGCAGCCTGTTGATCCAGATGATCAGCGGCGAGGAGCCGTCGATGCCTCCCAAGGGCCGGCCACTGAGCCGGGCCAAGATTGATGTCCTGAAACGATGGATTCTCCAGGGAGGGAAAATCGACTCGGTCGCACCGGTTGCCGAACCGAAAGTCGTGATTCCCGTCGAGTACACACATGCTCCCGCGATGACTGCGGTTGCCTTTTCTCCCGATGGCCAGCGAATTGCGTGTGCGTGTCGCAGCGAGGTGGTCGTTGTGACGACCAGCGGAACCGGGATCCCACTGCGGCTGCCGACGCGTTCCGATCTGCTCACCCACGTCGAGTTCAGTGCCGACGGGAAGATGCTGCTGGCTGCCGGAGGGACGCCGTCCCGGTTCGGAGAGGTGTGTGTGTTCTCGGTGGCCGACGGGAAGCGCGTCCTGGCCAGGCGTGTCAGCGGCGACACGCTTTTTCGTGGTGGATTTGCGCCCGACGGGAAGCGGGTCGCACTTGGTGGAGCCGACGGTGCGGTCTACGTGATCCCTCTCGACGAAAAATCCGCCGTCCGGAGAATCGAGCTGCACAGTGACTGGGTTGTTGACGTGGCCTGGACTCCGGATGGAAAGAAGTTGATCACTGCCGGGCGTGACAAGGCGACCAAGGTGGCCAGCGTTCAGACGGGCAAGTTGTTGCGCACCGTCGACTCATCCCCCGAGCGGGTGTCCAGCGTGGTGACTGACGGAGTGTTTGCCGTGTCGGCCGGGAAATCGCGTGCGCTGATTGGTTATCAACTCGACGTGGCTCTGCAGAACATCTCGGTCACCGGTGCTGGAAATGGGGCCAAACCCATCACGCGAAGAAACCAGTACGCGAAGAATTTCGAGGGGCAACCCGGTGAGGTGATTGACATCGCAATCAGCGGAAACCGCAAGGCGATCGCCGTGGCCGGTGCGGCCTCCGAGGTCCGGGTTTACACGGTTGCCGACCGGAAACGAACGGCGACCGTCAAGAACGTCCGAGTTCCCGTCTATTGTGTCGCACTGAATCGGAACGCGTCCCTGCTGGCCGTGGGCAGCCGCGACGGGTACCTCGAAGTGTTCCGTCTCCCGAAAGCGGAGCGGACGCTTTCGCGGATTCCAGTCCCGATGAAGAAGACGGTCGGCAGTCGTTGAATTCGATGCCGTTGGCTTGATCGATCGCCGCGGCTCATTTTGATCGGGCGGCCCGCCGTCGCTTTGGCTGTTCCTCGGTTTCGTCATCGAAACCGACCGGCCCACCGTTCATTTCTGACAGGAACCGGGATGTCTTGGTCTTCCGCCGCTTGCCCCACTTGGTGCGGTGCTTGGCCCACGAGAGCGTGAGGAAGTCCATGGCGCGGGTGACGCCGACGTAAGCCAGTCGCCGCTCTTCGCAGATGGCCCGGTGTCCGTCCTGGATGGATCGTTCGTGAGGCAACAGGCCCTCTTCCATTCCGACAAGGTACACGACGGGAAATTCGAGCCCCTTGGCACTGTGCAGGGTGATCAAGGCAACCGCGTTCTTTTTCAACTGCTGGTCCTTGTCCACCTCGTCCTCGTTGTTGGTCAACGCGATCTCTTCGAGGAACCCTTCCAGAGAGGATTCCTCCGCTCCCCGTTCGTAGTGTGACGTGGCGTTGACCAGTTCTTCGACAGAACTCCATCGCGACACTTTTTCGAGCGGCGTCTTGTACTGTCGCTCGATCTCTCCCTTGTAGTTGATCTCGGTGATCAAGCGATTGAGTTGTTCGCTGATCTGTCCGTTGTTCATCGGCTTGCGGTACCGATCGATCATCTGTCGGAATCGCTCAATGTTCTCGGCGCCTCGCTGGGGTATGTCGCCGTCGGCAGTGGCCTGCGGCAGGACATGCCACAGGCTCTGACCGGATTCGACGGCCCGTTCGAGCAGTTTCGAAACCGTTCCGTCTCCGATGCCGCGAGCTGGCCGGTTGATGATTCTCAACAGCGAAAGCTCGTCGTCAGGGTTGGCGATCACCTTGAGATAGCTGATCATGTCACGCACTTCGCGTCGATCAAAGAACGACTGGCCACCGATCAACACGTAGGGCACCTTGTTGGCCCGGAGTTCCTGTTCGAACAGCCGAGGCTGTTCGTTGGTGCGGAACAGGATGGCCACATCCTTGTAGCGGAAACGTCCGGTGTCGACTGCAGCCCGGATCTCTCGGGCGACGTAGGTCGCTTCGTCGACTTCGTCGTCGATTTCCAGGAACCTCGGAGGTTTGCCGGGTCCGCGGGCGGGCTTGAGAGTCTTGTCGCGTCGTTCGGTGTTGTGAGCGATCAGGGAGTTGGCCAGTTCGAGGATCTCCGGGCGACAGCGGTAGTTCTCCTCGAGTCGCACGATTGTCGCATCCGGGAATTCACGATCGAATTCCAGGATGTTCTCCATCCGCGCGCCCCGCCATCCGTAGATCGCCTGGTCATCATCGCCGACGACACACAGGTTGCCGTGCTTGGCGACGAGCGACGAGATGATGCGGTACTGCGTGGCGTTGGTGTCCTGGTACTCGTCGACCATCACATAGTCGAACCGTTTCTGGTGCCGCGCCAACACGTCGGGGTGATCGCGGAAGAGTTCCTCGGTGCACAACAACAGGTCATCGAAGTCGACGGCGTTGGCCGCCTTGAGTGCCAGCTCGTACCTCTTGTAGGCCAGTGCCGCCAGGGTGTCGGTTTCGTCGACGACCGTCTCTCCGGCTGCTTCGGCCCTCAGGCTCTGCTGCTTCCAGTTGCCGATTCGCCACAACAGGTCCGAGGGTCTTAGGGCGGAGGTCGGGCAGTGAATGTCGCGGAGTGCCTTGCGAGCGGCTCCCTCCTGGTCCGAGCGGTCGTAGATAGTGAATCGTTTGCGGTAGCCCAGTGACTCGATGTCCTGCCGCAGGATGCGGACGCACAGGGAGTGAAACGTCGAGATGTGGGGTTGGGGTGAACCCTGTTTGTCTCCGGGGCTCTTGCCGCGCTTCGAGGCCGATCGGTTGATCCGTTGCAGCAGCCCCTCGGTCCGCTCCTTCATCTCGCGGGCCGCCTTGTTGGTGAAGGTGACCGCCAGGATCTTCTCGGGAGAGATTCCCTGCCGAATCAGGTGGACGATCCGAAAGGTGATCACACGGGTCTTGCCGCTGCCGGCGCCAGCCAGCACCAGTACGGCACCCTTGGTGGCCTGGACGGCCGAGAGTTGTGAGGGATTCAGTCCGTGAGCCATGCTCTATCCGTCGAGCGTCTTTCAGGTCAGAAAGGGTCGTCCGTTGACCGGGCGGGGAACCGCCGAGAAGGGAACCGTGGTCAGAGTAGCGGCTTGAGGTGATGCCGGAAAGGCGGTCGCCTCGCATTTGCAACCGGCTTCTTCAGACGACATAGTCGAATCCATTCTGCTGGCCTCGTTTTCGGAGATTTTCATGCACCGGTTCACGCTGCGGTTCTTTGCTGTCCCTGTGATCCTGCTGGCGACCGTAGTGTTCGGCCGACCGGCTTCCGCACTGGCTCAGCGTTTTGTCCCGAACTATGACGAAACCAAGGTGCCCGAGTTCGATCTGCCGGACCCATTGAAACTGCTTTCGGGTAAGCCGGTCAAAACCGCCAGGCAGTGGAAGCAGAAGCGACGTCCGGAGATTCTGCGGCTGTTCCAGGACCATGTCTACGGCAAGGCTCCAGGCCGGCCGTCGAAGATGGTCTTTCGGACGGTTGAATCCTCGCAGAAGGCCCTGGGGGGGAAGGCGGTCCGCAAGCAGGTCCGCGTGCTTTTCGACGGCACCGACAAGGGGCCACAGATGGACCTGTTGATCTACTTGCCGGTGAAAGCCCGGACGGCAGTCCCGGTGTTCGTCGGTTTGAATTTCAACGGCAACCATGCGATCCACAACGATCCGGCCATCCATCTCGCCCGCTCGTGGCACCGTGACAACGCGGGGCAGGGATACGTCAACAACCGGGCGACCGAGAAGTCTCGAGGCTTGTCGGCCAGTCGCTGGTCGGTTGAGCGATGCCTGGCATCCGGTTTCGGTGTGGCGACGATCTACTGCGGTGACATCGATCCGGATTACCACGACGAGTTCAAGAATGGTGTCCACCCGTTGTCCTACAAGGATGGGCAGACGGCTCCGGCCGCCAACCAGTGGGGGACGATCGCGGCCTGGGCGTGGGGGCTGGGGCGTGCGGTGGACTATTTTGAGACCGACAAGAGGATTGATCAGGAACGGGTGGTCTTGCTGGGCCACAGTCGGCTGGGCAAGACCGCATTGTGGGCGGGAGCCCGCGATCGCCGATTCGCGATCGTGATTTCGAACAACTCTGGCTGTGGTGGGGCCGCGTTGTCGCGACGGCGGTTCGGCGAGACCGTCTGGCGAATCAACAACTCGTTCCCGCACTGGTTCTGCGGAAATTTCAAGAAGTTCGACAACAAGGAGAACCAGTTGCCGGTTGACCAGCACATGCTCGTGGCATTGATCGCTCCACGGCCGGTCTACATCGCCAGTGCCACCGGAGATCGCTGGGCCGATCCACGGGGTGAGTTCCTCTCGGCGTTACACGCTGAACCGGTCTACAAGCTGCTCGGCACCGAAGGGTTGGGCACCGACAAGATGCCCAAGGCCGATGCTCCGGTTCACGGGCGGATTGGTTATCACCTGAGGACCGGCAGTCACGACGTGACCGATTACGACTGGAAGCAGTACATCGCCTTTGCGAGGAAGCACTTCGCTCTCAAGTGACGGCTCCCGTTGGTTGCGGCTTGCGGCCCTCGCCGGGTGGTCACTTCTTCGTCCGGTTCGGGAACGCGTGCCCATCGTCAATCGTGGCAATCGCCTGCTGAAGCAGGCGGATGTCGGCAGCGGCTGATTTCGGGGCCCGGTTCAAGGCGACCGGGGACGTCTCGTTGATGTCTCGCGGGACGTGGTACAGCTTGCCGTTGTTGTAGAGTTTCCAGCTTTGGGTGCGGACGAAGAACCGTCTGTTGCCCCGTTCGGCATAAGCCCAGCGACGGCTGCGGCCACCCCGGCCGGACAGGACTCCGGCAAAACTTCGCCCGTCGATCTTGACTTGGTCCCGAGCCGGCAGGGATTTGCCGGCGAGTTCTCGAAATGTCGGCAGGAAGTCACTCATGTCGACCAGGTGGTCGGTCGTGGTGCCCGGTGAGATTTGTCCCGGCCAACTGGCCAGCAACGGCACGTGAGTGCCGTCGTCACTGAGATTGCCCTTCCCGCCCGGGACCAGCTTGCCGCCGATTCGGCTCGAAACCGGGCGGCGGATGAACTTGCCGTCGATCGCCTGGTGAAGCGACCGCTTGGCGGTGCCGTTGTCGGTCGTGAACAAAACCAGCGTGTTCTTTTCGAGTCCCAATCGCCGGATGGCTGTGGTGACCCGTCCCACGTGAATGTCCATCTGTGCCATCATCTCGGCGAAGGTGTCGTAGTGATCCTTGTTCCTGGCGTAAGGCACCGGTTGCTTGAGGTCGTCGGTGACGTCGTGGCAGAGGGCCATCGAGTAAAACGCGAAGAAGGGGCGGTCCTTGTTGCGTTTCATGAAGTCGACCATGTGGTCGACATAGACACTCGGCCCGTAGCGATCGGACACGTCAGTTCTCAGCGCGCCGTTCTGGTGGATCATCGGTTGGTGATACCGAGGTCCCTCGTGCCATCCAAACAGGCAATAGTCATCGAATCCCATCCGGTGTGGCTGCTGAGGATCTTTCAGTAGCAGTGTCAGTTGCCACTTGCCGGAGATCGACGTCCGGTATCCGGCCGATTGCAGGGCCTTGGCCAGCGTCTGGGCTTCGTCGACGCGGGGGAATGTTCCCCAACGCGGATTGCCCTGGTGGCGTGGGTAGCGACCACTGAGCAGGCAGGTGCGGGTCGGGTGGCAGACCGGCATGGCGTAGCAGTGGGTGAACTTCAGGCCGGTCTTGGCCAGGCGATCGATGTGCGGAGTCTTGTAGCTCTGGCCGCCGTAACATCCCAGTGTTTCACAGCCGACGTCATCGGCCATGATCAACACGATGTTGGGAGGCCGCTCGGCGGCCGCGGCCCAAAGGGGGGTGAGGAAGATCAGGGCCGAGGCAACCAGTGTGCAGAGGCGAATCATGTCTGGGACCTCGAGCTAGTCGTCTTCGATGGACTGCAGAAAGTGCCACAGGGCATCGAATTGTTTGCGGGCGTCGCCGTCGAGGACGTTGCCGACGGCGGTCGTCTTTCGGTCGGGAGAAAAACGGGGCATCTTCGAATGGGGGTCGAGCCGGAGCGGGTCGAACATCCAGTCGAGGTAGAAACCGTAACGCAGCCGTTGCGGCACTCGTGAGAAGTTCACACCTCGATTGTCGAACGGAGCCAGGGCCGACTTTTTCCCGACACCGTGGCACTGCAGGCAGTTGAAGCCCCCTTGTTTGCGAGTCAACTTGTCACCGATTTCAGCCAGGACCGAATCGGGGTCGGGGCCGGCAGTCTTGGCGATGGAGACGCCGTGTTCGGCGGCCAGACCACGCGCCAACTGGTTTCCCCAGCTCCCGAAGGATGGCATTCGGGCCTTGAGCCACGGTCGTGACGGTTGTTCCAGGCGACCGCTCAGCAGTTGGCTGGTCCAGTGGGTCTGCAGTTTTTCTCCTGCCCATGTCAGGTTGGGCAATACCGACGGAAGCAGGCCCCGTTCACTCTCCTCGGCAATGATTTCACGTCTCGGGCTGATCACGGAATCTCGGTCGTGGCATGCCGCACAGCGGAGGGAACGGGTTACCGTTCCGGCAAACTCCAGGGGAGACTTGCCGGAGGATCGATCGACGGTTTGTGCCAGGAAGGCGGCCAGGTCGTCCCGCTGTGTTTTCGTGAAACCGAATTCCGGCACACGTCGTTTGTCGTCAGCCTGGGGCGGTGTTTCGGCCAGACACCCGGCGGAGGTTGACCGACCGAAGACCAACGGGACCCGTAAGGCGGGCTTCGGGTTGGCGGTCGACTTGCTCCCGATGCCGTGGCACGAGCGGCACCCACGTGAGATGAACAACTGGCGGCCGTGATCGTGGTTGCCGGGTGGAGATTTCGGTTTCGACGCCAGCCGCCCCTTGGATTCGCTGTTGATCCAGGCCACCAAGTCACGGGTTTCGGTTTGGGACAAACGGAAGTCGGGCATCCGAGATCTTGCGTTGAAGCGATGTGGTTTGGACAGGAATTGGTCCAAGCCACCATTCTGAAACTTGGTTGCGGCCAGGTGCAGCGATGTGCGGTTCCAGTCGTCATCCCGCTTGGATGCCGAGAACGTGTGGCACCCGATGCATCCCAGGTCTTCCCACAAACGGCTTCCGCGTTCTGGCTCGCCTGAGGACGGTGCTGGCCGGGTGACCTCGGTTTGCGTCAGGAATGTCAACACATCCTGTTTTGCCTGTTGCTCGCTCCTGGAGGTCCCGAACATCCGAGGCATCCGCGTGTGGTTTCTCAGAACCTGTGGATTGGTCATCCAGTGAGCCATCCAGTTGTGGTTCAGTCGTGAGGCGGCGAGTTCCAGCGAGATGGTTGGTTCGAGTGGAAGTTCGGCGTTGCGGGCCGAGTGGCAGTTCGCACAACGGTGGGCGGAAAACAGTTCGCGGCCTCGTCGCACGCTCGCCCATTTTCTCAGTTCGGCGTGTCCGGGGTCGTGCCACAGGACCCGAGAGGGGATCAGTTCTCGGGCGAAACGGGGACTCTGCCAGTGAAGTCGGAATTGCGCCAGCCCCGTCGCAGGGGACTGGTAGACGGCCTCCAGTTGATTGAGGCCGGCGTTCAGGGCAACCGCAACCGAACGGGATTTGCCGCCGGGCCGGGATTCCAGAACGGTCTCGCCGTTGACCTTCACTTCGAGTTCTCCGTTGCCATCGGTACTGAGCGTGTAGCTGTCGGTCAACTCGACATCGAGTAGCCCCTGGAACGATGCGGTGAACGCACCGGCGGAGAGGCGAGGCGAGATTGAGTCGCCGGGCTCGACGGCCACGGCGGCCAGACGCGCCACGCGGGCGTCGCGTTGCTGCCCCGACCGGGTGGTCATCACGAGTCCGGCAGCCAGCCCCTTTCGAGGTGGACCGATGCGAATCCGTGGCACCGGGGCTCCGGCGGGGTCGAATCCCAGTGAGGCGAGATGCGTGGGACTGTTGACGACGTTGATGGTGTGTTCGATCTGACCGGCGACGGGGGTGCCCTTGGCCGTGGCGATGTTGTAATTGACCCTCATCTGCATGCAGGGACGCATGTCGGCAAAACTCAGCAAGACGGCGCGACCGTCCTTGGACAACTGCACACCGGTCACTTCGACACGATCACGACCCTGTGAGCCGTCACTGACCTTGTAGTCCCGCGAACCGTACGAGGCGGCCCGTCGGTAGTTCCATCTCTGGATGTTGTAGCGGCCCGCGTCGACGGCCAGTTTCCGGTCGAGTGGTCTCGGGAATCGGATCACCAGCCCGGATGGCACGGCCGACAGGCCCTCGGCCAGGTTGAGGGGGCGGCCGGTGGACCGGATGCGGAACAGACCGCCGGGTCGGGTCTTGTTGCTTGACCAGCCGAACAGGCCACAGATGTAGAGTTGTCCATCGTCGGGATGGAATCGGCCACGGTGGATTCCGGTGGGAAGTTCGGGCAGGGGCAGTCGCGTGATGCCGCCCTGGTGGATGTTGCCCACCTGTTCGTGGACCACTCGCCAGATGCGGCCGGTGCCGTAGGAGAGGCTCAGCAGCGAGCCCTTCGGCAAGGCCCAGCGATCGCTGGTCACCCAGACCGGGGCACTGGGGCTGCGGTCGGTCTGCTTGTGGATCCAGCACAACGGCGGGTCGTAGCTGGTGTCGGTCTTGTCCGGGACGTAGGACATCATGTTGCCGTAGAAGCCGCCCTTGCGGATCCAGTTGATCCGGTTCATCGGCGTCCAGTGTCCCTCCTGGTCGGTCGACAGAAAACTGCCGTCGGCGTTGAGAGCCAGTCCGTTGGGAGCCCGAAACCCATTGGCCATCACCTGGCTGGTCGATCCGTCGGCGGAGACGCGAATCACCGAGCCGTGTTGCGGGACCACTGCCGGCAGCGCGTGTCGGGCACCCTTCATGTAATAGAAGTTGCCTTCGGCATCGGTTTGCAGATCCATCGCGAATTCGTGGAAGTGTTCGGTGACCTGGGCGTCGTTGTTGAAGTTCTCGTAGAAGTCGGCTTCGCCGTCGTCGTTTCGGTCGACCAGGTGGGTGATCTGATCCCGACCGAGAACATAGATCTCGTCATCGACGATTCTCAGTCCCAGTGGCTGGAACAGTCCGGCCGCAACACGTTTCCATGTCAGTGTCCCGGCGGTCGACTTGTCATCGCCATCGAGCGCGGCGCCGAGACCCGAGACGATCCAGACATCTCCCTGCCAGGTGCAGACGGCGGCCCGGCTGGCGTCGGAGAAATAATCGAAGCCTCCCAGTCGCATCCAGCAACGCCACGGGTTTTTTGACGGGAGTGTCATCTCATCGATTGCCAGGGGAGCCTTTGCGTCACCACGTCGCATTGAGGTCCGGACGGTTCCTTTCCACTGGGTGGCTGCTCCACGAGCCAGGTCACCCCAGAAGCGGCTTGCGGGTGCCTTCCTCAGTTTTGTGGCCGTGGCGACAACGTCCTGGCCGGGTCCCTGCCAGGTGAGGATCGAGATGCGGCGAGTTGTCTGGGCCGGAGGCAATACCAGCCGAATTGCTTCTCCGGTGTTGTCCCATCGGGCACCAGCCGCCCCCTTCACGATGGAGGCGACGATGGTCTTTTCGAGCCAGTTGGTCCTGGCGGCTGGGCGGGCACGGTCGCGTGGCCCGATGCGAACCTGGGCTTTGCCATTGAACGACAGGGCCAGGCCCCGGTAGCCGGGCACCAGTCGTCCTCCCTGGTTGTGACCCAGGTAACCGCCACCAGAGAGGTTGGCGATACGGGAGGGCACTTGTCCCCTGGTTGGCTTGTCTCCGTCAAAGGTCCACCTGGCTGCCCGTCCCTGGACGATCTGCTGGTCCCTGGCCAGTCTCGCAATATCGTTGCCGGTCAACGTTCGGTGAAAGAACTGGATGTCGTCCAGGGCGCCACGGAACGGCGGCATGAAATTGGTGGCGGTGTAGCCCAGGCGGACGATGTGGTTCTTTTCGTCGGCGGATTTCAATTCCCTGGCCCCATCGGGACGGCCGTCGAGGAAGAGGCGGGTCTGGCCGCTTTTGTGCGAGTAAGTGACTGCGGTGTGGTGCCACTTGCCGTCGTTGACCGGCCGCGAACCGGTGACGACTCCCAACCATCCGACATCGAACCCGAGCTTGCCGTCACGGACGAAAAACGTCTTCCCCTTGGGCACCCATTCGCCGCTGACGGCTGCCCGGCTGAAGATCGTGCCGATTCCGGCGATCGTCTTGATCCAGGCCGAGACGGTGAAGTCCCGGGCCAGTCCAATTTGTCCGGGAGCGAGTCCGCCGCTGGCGGCCAACACGGCGATCGACTTCGTGAGTTGTGGGTCGGGTTGTTTCTGGGGTTTCCCACGGTCGTCGACGACCGTGACGGCTCCTCCAGCGGCGGCAGCCAACTGGATCGCCTGTGGCGTGGTGGACGGTCCGATCTCCAGCAGGCGTTCCAGGATCCGGCGGTCTCCGATGGTGACCAGGCGGGGTTGTTCGCGGACGGATGTCTTGCCGACGGTGTACTCGAGCACCACTCGCGATCCCTGGCGATGCAGGCCCTTCCAGTGTGCCCACTTTCTGGGCAGCGGTCCGTAGGCCACGCCGTCGACTCCCCGGAGCCGCGTGTCCTTCCAGTTGTCTCCTTTTTTGCCGTTATCGTTTTTCCGGGCCGAGGCCCAGCCGGCGGCGTTACCGTTGGAGAACATCAGGTTCCCGACCAGTCGCGGGTGGGTCGCGTGGCGACCGTCCATCGCGATGCCCTGCCAGTTGATCAATCCTCGCCCGGTCCAGAATCCGGCGACCCGCATTGTGTCTGTGTCGAACAGCACGAAAGCGTTGCCCTGGGACACGCCACCAGGGCCGTCATCGAGCCGGATGGCGATGCCTTTCTGGGCGATGTTGCCGGAAGCCACCTCGATCGAGGCGGTCAGGAATGCGCCGTAGTCCATGTCGATGTACGGCTTGCCGGTCAGCTTGATCCCGGTGTCCTGGGCCGTTGCGGTGGTGACCCAAAGCAGAGCCAGGCCAAACGTTCGGCAAATGGGCATGGTGCTCATCGTGCGTTGGGTCCACTGAAAGAGGGATATCAGTCGGCAGTTGCCAGCCCAGCTTGCAGAGCATCGAGATGTCGCTCGAAATGGTCGGCCAGCACCTCGGTGTAGGTTTCCTGGTGGGCCTCGAGCAGGCTGCGAAGCAGCGGGCCCAGTTCCGGGTCGGTCAGCACTGATCCGAAGGTGCAGTGCAGGATCTGGCGTCCCAGTCCCGTGAATCCTTCCCCGACGGGAACTTCGGACCAGAGGCCCAGGTACTGTCGTTCGAGTTCGACGGGATCGGAGATCTCCGTGTCCGGAGGGGCCGAGTCGAGAGTGGCCGAAAGATGGTAGGTGGCGCGGTCGGTTTCGAATCGTTCTCGCGAAAACGCGATGATCTTACGGAACAGCGATTGGTCGTGTCTGGCGGCAACTCGGAGGGCTTCCAGGTAACTCGTGCCGGCAGTCTTGACGTGGTAACAGCCTCGAGTGGCGCGGGCGAGCATCGCGTACATCGCCAGCTTGTCCGAACCGGAATGGAGGCTGAGCTTGTAGGGACCGAGTTGTCGAGCCAGTGCGGCGTGATCAGCGAGAGAACGGTCCAGGTCCTCGAGGTTGCCTCGGAAATCCACCCCCTTCTCAAAATCGCCGACGAAGCGGGGTGCGAGACTGATCAGACGGATTCCGTCGGTCAGGCAGCGGTCGGCGATGATGTAGTGTTCGGCCAGGGTGGTGGGATGGTCGGTTTCATCGACGGAGAGTTCGATCTCATAGTCCCGCCCGGCCAGTCCCTGCACCGCGGCGATGTGACAGGCCAGTTCGATCGCGTGGTTGATGGCCCGTCCGTATTTGACTCCCGCTCGCAGACAGGCCTCCTCGGTGCATTCGATCTCCGATCCGGTTTCCAGTGTCAGTTTTCGTCCGCGGTATTCTCCCAGCCATGTCAGTTCGCCTTCGACCTCGGCAAACCGCTCCCTCAGGGTTCCCTCGTCGTAACCGTCGGCCTTCTCGTCGACGTGATCCGAGGGGTCGATGGTGAAGAAACTGTAGCCGGCGGCAGCGGTGACGTCGGCGTCGTCGGTCGTCTTGAGGTGATCGGCGTCGCCGCCGGTGGGGCCGGTCCAGCCGGCCTCCTGCATGCCGTTCAGCGCGTCGTTGAGCACGTCCCCGGGTGAACGATTGGTGCGAGCCATCTCGCGGATGGACTGCTGGGGGAAAATCGGAAGGATGCCATGGCCCGAGCGTTGCATCGCCAGCACATGGCCGGGGGTGGCCAGTCCGATGCGGTCGCCGAAGCCGAAGCTGGGTTCGGTGCCCAGCGTCTGGCAGGGGGCCGAGGTGTCGGTCATCAGGCGGGCTCGGCCTTGGGACTCAGGCGATGATCTGGTGGGCGATCTCGCCGTGCACGTCGGTCAGACGGAAATCGCGGCCCGAGTAGCGGTATGTGAGCCGCTCGTGGTCGATCCCGGCCAGGTGAAGGATCGTCGCGTGCAGGTCGTGAACGCTCATTCGGTTCTCGACGGCGTGCATGCCCATCTCGTCGGTCTGACCGTGGATCATGCCACCCTTGACGCCACCACCGGCCAGCCAGATCGAAAACCCGGTGGCGTGGTGGTTGCGGCCCCGGGCCCCCTGGGCCGTCGGCGTCCGTCCGAATTCGCCACCCCAGATCACCAGTGTCTCCTCGAGCAGGCCGCGGGACTTGAGATCTTTGAGCAACGCGGCGATGGGCTGGTCACTTTTGCCGGCGTCCCGCCTGTGGTCCATGATGTTGCCGTGGGCATCCCAGGGCTGGCCGCTGCCGTAAAAGAGCTGGACCATCCGCACACCACGCTCGACCAGTCGGCGAGCGATCAGGCAGCCGTCGGCGAACTGGCCGGATCCGTAGTTGGAACGGGTCGTTTTGGTCTCGCGGCCGATGTCGAATGCCTCCTGGGCCTCGAACTGCATCCGGTAGGCCATCTCCAGGGAGGAGATGCGGGCGTCGAGCTGATTGTCGCTGTCCCGTCGCTTGAGGTGTTCGCGGTTGAGTCTCTGCATCAGGTTCAACAACCGCCGTTGAGAAGTGCGGCCGAGGTTCTGGTTGGTCAGGTTGCCGATGACCTTCTTGGGGTCGAGCTTCGAGTTGTTGATGTGGGTGCCCTGGTAGATGCCGGGCAGGAAACTGTTCGACCACAGGGCGGGGCCGACGACCGGCTTGCCGGGACAGAGTACGACAAAACCCGGCAGGTTCTGGTTCTCGGTTCCCAGCCCGTAGTTCAGCCACGAACCCATCGCCGGGCGGATCGGCTGCTGAACACCGCTGTTCATCATGAACAGTCCGGGTTCGTGGTTGGGTGTCGAGGTGTACATCGAGCGGATCACGCAGATGTCGTCGATGCAGGTGGAAACGTGCGGGTAGAGATCGCTGACCGGGATGCCGCTCTGGCCCTGGTTGGCGAACTTGAACGGCGTCGGCATCCACTTGCCGCCGGGGCCCTTTTTGCCGGCCTGCTTGACCAACTCGGGCTTGGGATCGAAGGTGTCGACGTGCGAGGGACCACCGTTCATGAACAGGAAGATGACCCGCTTGGCCTTGGGCGTGTGGTGCGGCGACTTGGCGGCCAGGGGGTTGGACGAGGCGATCGATACGGCCGGGGCGACGGGCGCCTTGGCGGCCGCGTGGACCGATTGCTGGTCGAGAACTCCGGCGAGTCCGAGCATGCCGAAACCGGCACCCGATTGAGCCAGCATCTGGCGGCGGCTGACCGGAAACAACGGGGCGTCATGCGTCATCGAATCGCGTCCTTTTCCTGTCGCAGACCGGGTGGTCCGCGTGTGGGGATCTCTCAGTCAATATACGTGAATTCGTTGCTGCCGAGCAGCGCCAGGGCGTACTGCAACCACGGCGAGAGCTTATCGTTTTTCTCGGACGAGGCAGCGACCTCCTTGAGGAACTCTTCGCCGATGGTCACTTCTGACGCACTCGGGCCGCGGGCGAACAACAACCGGTACGCCTGGCGGATTCGCTCGGATCCTCCGTCCGGAACATCTTTCTCGAGCCGCTTGACCAATGCCTGGGCCTGCTTGTTCATGAATCCGCTGTTGAGCACGAACAACTGTTGCAGGGGGACGGTGGTCGAAGTGCGGCGGTCGCTGGTGATATTGGGGTCGGGGAAGTCGAAGAGCCTCAGCAACTCATTGAGCTTGTGCCGGGAGACGAAGCCGTAGAGCGTGCGTCGACGGTTGTTGGCGTCATCGAGGTTCTTGGACGGACCACCGAACGTCAGGTCGAGGTTGCCCGAAACCGCGAGCATCGCATCCCGCCACGGCTCGACTTCGAGACGCCGCCGGTTCATTCGCCAAAGCAGGCGATTGTCACCGTCGACGGAGAAGTTCTTTTCGTTGAAATCGGCGGCACGGGCGTAGGTGGACGAAAGCAGGATCGTGCGGTGCAGCCATTTCAGCGACCACTTGTTCTCGACCAGTCCGACGGCAAGCCAGTCGAGCAATCCGGGATGGGTCGGTCGTTCGCCGAGTGCACCGAAATTCGACGGGGTGCGGACCAGGCCGAAGCCGAAGTGACCGGCCCAGACCCGGTTGACGATCACCCGGGCGGTCAACGGGTTGTCCGGAGCAGTCAGTGAACGGGCCAACTCCAGTCGGCCGCTGCCGGTGGGCTGGAAGGGGGTTCGCTTGCCAGCCGTCAGGATAGCCGGGAAGGAGCGAGGTGCGACGGCGCCCAGGCTGGTGGGGTCACCGGCGCGATAGATCTGAAGGTCCTTGCCACCGGAATCGACCAGCGTGTGTGCGACGTGGATCTGGATCTCGTCGGCAGTCTTCTTGAGATCCGCGAAACGGTCCCGCCGTTTCTTGAGTCCCTCGGCAGCCGGCTTGGGCAATATGCCGGCCGCGTCACCGGCCGGGAGGGCCAGCAGTCCCTGGTCGAACAGGTGTTCGGAGAGCAGTACGGCGTCGGCGCGGTCCTGTTTTTCGGTCGCCTTGTCGCCGGACTTCCTGCCCTTGGCCTTGCGGGCCCTGGCGAGGATCGCCTCGGGTACCGGTGTCATCTCGAGCCGGGCTCCGGAGAAAACGCTGTGGTCGCTGTTGATCGGGTTGTCTGCCGGGTGGTCGGCGCCGGTAGTGACCAGCGTGAGGAACTTGGCCTCGGGAGGAACCGGGACATCGAAGGAGGCGTATTTGCCGTCTCCCTTGAGCGGCGGAGGCAGGGGGCCGGCAAAGTAGTACTGCTTGTCGTTCTCCTCGACCTTCTGTTTCCGGCCGTTGACGTACCCGGCAATGATCGCGTCGTAGACTTCGGGCTTGCTGTGTGGCCTGGAAAGCACCACGGCGGTGTGCACGCTGGCGACACCGGTGCCGAACGAATCGTCGTTCAGCCCGGCGCGATCGACCTTGAACAGGAACGCCTGGTCGGCAGGCAACAGCCCCGCCTTGCGAATCTCGTCGAGATCGAAGGTGATCAGGGCGTTGGCGTGCATGCCGATGCCCTGTTCGGTTCGGCCCAGGTTTGAGCGGGACCGCTTGCCGATGGTGCGGATGCCCCCATCGGTGTTCCAGCCGTCGTTGACGATCTGGCCGTACTTGTTGCTCGAACTGCCAATGTGGATGAAGTGGAAGCGGACGCCCGGTGAGATCTGGGCGACGTTGCCCCAGCCGGCGGCGATGCGATCGACTCCAAGGCTGTCGGCCGAAGCGACCGACTTGAAGCGGTCGCTCCCGATGGCCGATTCCAGGGAGGTGCCGGACTTGTCGTCGAAGAGATTGCCCAGCGGGATGTGGCCGGGCCGAACCCGGGCCTTGTCGTTGGCTTTGACGAATGCCACGTCGGCACCGAATCGTGCGAACAACTCCTCGTGCCTCGGCATTCGGGCCTTGACGGCCTCGGCGATTTCCTCGCCGGCGGCTTTGACCGCCTGCCGCTGAGCCTTGTCTCCGGAGAGGTTCTTCTTCTGGTCCTGGCCCTTGAGCAAATCGAACCATCCGGCCAGGTGAGGGCGTTTGGCCCCCCGCTTGCGATTGAAGAGGTACTTCTCCCACCGCTTGATCAGTTCCTGGCTGAGCTTGAGTTCCTTGGCAACCTTCTCGACCAGTTTCTTGTTCTTGCCGTCGGTGATGCGACGGTTGTGCAGCACCCAGCCGCCGACGACGTAGTCGGGGATGCGGTCAATCAGGCTGGGACGCAGCAGGCGAGCCTGTTGGTCCAGGTAGCGGTCGATAACCAGTTGTTGGTCCTTGACCGCCTGATCGGCCTTCTGTTTTTTCGAGACGATCTGCTGGGAAACGATCGGGCTTTCGCGGTACTGGGAGCTGGAGAAGATTCCGGCCAGGCCGTAGTAGTCTTCGACCGTGAACGGGTCGTACTTGTGATCGTGACACCGGGCACATGAGACAGTCACACCCAGGAGTCCGCGGGTCAGTGTGTCGACCCGGTCATCCCATTCGTCGGCCAGGGCCTTGGCCTTTTCGCCGTTGTCCTGGTAGTAGACCGGTCCCATGGCAAAGAAGCCCAGGGCGGCCAGGCGGTCGTGCCGGTCGGAGGCGTCTCCCACCAGGTCGGCGGCCACCTGGTTGCTGATGAATTCGTCGTAGGGCATGTCGGCGTTGAGTGACCGGACGACCCAGTCCCGGTAACGGTGTCCATGCGGATACCGCCGGGCCTTGAAGGTGTGAGCCTGGTCTTCGGCGTAGCGGGCCACGTCGAGCCAGTGCCGGGCCCAGCGTTCGCCGTAGTGCCGGGACTGCAGCAGCCGATCGACGACACGGCCGAACGCGGCCGGTTGATCGTCGTTGACGAACGCTTCGACCTCTTCAGGAGTCGGCGGCAAACCGGTCAGTCCGAAGGTGACACGGCGGATTAGCGTCGGCCGATCAGCCGCCGGGGCGGCCTTCAGCCCGGCGGTTTCCAGCCGAGCCAGCACGAACCGATCGATCTCGTTCTGGACGTCCGACTCGTCGGAGAGTTTCGGGAGAGGGGATTTCCTGGGTGGAGTAAACGACCAGAACTTCAACGCCTCGGGATAGTTGATCTGCTTCTTCGGTCGGGCCTTGATCACCTCGGTTCGTGGGTCCGGTGCCCCCTGGCGGATCCAGGTCTCGAAGTCGGCGATAACCGACTTGGGCAGTTTGCCGCTGGGCGGCATTTCGAGCCCGTCGTACTTCAGTGCCTGCAGCAACAGGCTCTCGGCCGGCTTGCCCGGAAGCACCGCCGGACCGGTTTCACCACCCCGGGCGACCGCCTGGCGGTTGTCCAATCGCAACCCGCCCCGCAGGATCTTGGCCTTGGCCGAGTGGCAGCTGTAACACTGCTTGACCAGCACCGGCCGGATTTTCTTCTCGAAGAACTCGATCTGTGCCGGCGAGGTTTTTTTGTCGGCTGCGGTGAGCGTCGACGTGACCAACAGGCAGGCGAACAGGCCAACGGGGAGGGGACGTGGCATGGCGTTTGGCGAGCCCGGTGTTCGGGGGGAATGACGAGGGAAAGGGTCGGGGAGCTAGATTGTAGCACCCCGTGGACGGGGGGAAAGTTGGTGGGTTGTCGTGACGGGCAAGCGGCGAGGTGCGTGGTTTCAACGGATCCGCTTGAGTTGACGGGGGATGAATCCGACCGAGGTCTCCATCCATGTGCCACAACTGCATCCCCCGCCACCCTCGGGCGAGAGCAGCATGCCCGAGGCGGGGATGGTGCTCAGCCAGCAATCGGGTCGCAGGCGATTCCAGGTGCTGCTCTTTCCGTCCTGCTGATTCCAGACGGTGACGGTGCCGGCTCGGAAGAACAGGGCCCCGGCCGAGCAGGCGTATGTGCCGCAACCCCCACCTGGCATCTGCGGGCCGGCGTTGGTGCCGTCCTTCAGCGAGAGGACGTGTGGCCTGAGATAGACCTTGTCGCCGACGATGGCCGGTCGCGACATGGCCTTGCCATGGTCGCCCTTGCCACCCGGCCAGCCGAAGCTACGGGTCCAGCCCGCTTCTCCGTTGGCGGCCTGGAAA
Source organism: Planctomycetaceae bacterium (assembly GCA_002724315.1). Taxonomy (GTDB): domain Bacteria; phylum Planctomycetota; class Planctomycetia; order Planctomycetales; family Planctomycetaceae; genus UBA8437. The sequence goes on from PBOJ01000062.1 coordinate 69,085, forward strand.
CTGTGGACGTTGTACTTGCCGTCGGCCGATCCGGCGATGATCAGTTTTTCTCCGGCGTTCGCCATCGAGAAGACCACCTTGCCGGGGGGCAGTTTCAGTGGCCGTTCCCACAGCATCGAGCCGCTGTTGGCGTCCATGGCGACCAGGAACATCTTTTTCCACAGCTCGGGCCGACCGACTCGTCGCTCGGGAGCGCCGATGACGGTTTCGTGCCGGCACTCGACAAAGTAGATCCGGTCGCCGGTGATGCTGAGTGTCGTGTTCAGCACGACACCGTTGCTGTAGTGCCAGGTCACCTTGCCGGTCTTGCGGTCGATCGAAAACAGTCCGTCACTGCAGACCTTGTGGGTCACCTCGCCGCTGCGGGCGTCGTACCAGCCGGCGCCCGCTCCGCCCCAGAAGTTGGTCCACGACGTCGCGCGGCGGACAGCGGTGCCGATGATTCTGTTCTCGGTGCGGGCGATGTACCCCCAGTCCCAGGGGCCTGTGCGACCCTCGGGTTCGGGCACCGCCCACTGTTTGACGACCCGGCCGGTCCCGGCATCGATCTGCCACAGTCGATCCCGGATGGCCGCATAGACGAAGTCGCGGTCGGCACACCAGTTGCCACAGTCCCGCGGCATGTTGAATCGCTCGAGGTCGGGGATCTCCAGCGACCACAGGATCGAGCCGTTGAAGGCGTCGACAGCGACCAGTCTGTGCAGTCCCTGCAGGAACAATCGTCCGGCCGTTGAGAGGGGAGAGGGCTTGCGGCCATTGCGGTCGGGCTGGTAGCGGGGGCCGGGGCGGCCGACCCACTGAACGGCCAGGTCGCTGGATTTCGAGACGCCGGCCAGTTGTTCCCCGGCGAACGCCGTGTTGTCGGCGCGGCCGTAGAGATGGGACCAGTCACCGGAACCAGCCAGTGGTCCGCGTGTCCATGTGGCCCAGCGTCCGGAGGATTTCGTGTCCCCATCTTCAAGTTGGGCCGATGCGGCCTGGTCGCCGAGCCACTCGACCAGTTGTTTGCGTGTCAGCGTCGATTGGGCTCCGGCCGGTTGCCCCAGGCAGGCCACGCCGCCGTCAGGTCTCAGCTGGGTGGTGATCTCCTTGGCCGACGTCGGCAGGCGGCCGGTCGTGATCAGTGACTCGGAGACAATCAGGTTGGCCCATTGCCCGGGCAGGTTGAGTCGGTCGAGCGAGTCGAGGTGACGGATTGTCAGTCGTCGTCCGTAGTGACCGTTCTTGACCAGGCGTTTCCGGACCGACTCGACCTTTTCACGGTCCGAATCGACGGCGATCACCCTCAGGCGGCTGGCCGCGACCAACGCCTCGGCCAACCGACCGTCGGTGAGTCCCACGACCAGGCACAGGCCGCGATCGATCCCAGACCTGGCGAGAATGGTGCCGGCCGTCTTTCCGGTGGTGCCGTTGCTCACCGGCCAGGGGGCCGGGGCGTAATTGAAGTACGAATCGAGTTCGTGGTCGGCCGACCGACGGGCCGTCTTTCCGGGTCCGTCGATCAGCGTGACCGAGTGGATCCGCCGATGGGCCAGGCCGGTGAGCTTGAGTTCGTGGGTCGTCACCGGGCTTTTTCCGGTGACGGTGCGGGTTGTTCGACCCGACAGGATCTCGACGCGACTGATGACAGGCTTACGAGTCGTCCACCTGGCGATCGCCTCGCCGGGGCGCGTGAATTCGAACCACGGTCCGGCCAGGGGTTTCCAGGCCTCGGTGGCCGGGACCGCCGACGGGAACCGGTCGGCCAGCACCCGATGTTCGGCAGCGATTTCGGCCGGGCTCAGGGCCCTGCGGAAGACGCGGACCTCGTGGATTCTCCCCTTGAGGGGGAAGTTCTCGTCCTTGTCGTGGTAGGCCCCGATCTCGAAGAACGCCTGTGGAGGATACTTGATCGGGCCAGACTGTTCGGTCGAGCGTGCGACCGGTTTGCCGTTGATGAACAGCGTCATGGTCGTCCCGTCGTAGGTGCCGGCCACGTGGTACCACAAACGCGGCTGGTAGTCGGCCGGAGCCTTGAGATAGGTCAGCCGGTCGGGCCCCCCGGTGCCGGCAACGGCCAGGCTGAAGCGACGATCGTTGTACCCCAGGATCCAACCTCGCTCGTAGGCCCCGTTGTCCTGGATGGCTCCCACGAATCC
>PBOJ01000063.1 GCA_002724315.1 Planctomycetaceae bacterium
CCTCTTCAGCCACAGCCTCTTCAGCCACAGCCTCTTCAGCCACAGCCTCTTCAGCCACAGCCTCTTCAGCCACAGACTCTTCAGCCACAGACTCTTCAGCCACAGACTCTTCAGCCACAGACTCGTCAGCCACAGACTCGTCAGGTGTTTCGCCGTCGTCAGGCTCACTCGAATCGGTCGAGGCTTCTTCCTCTTCCTTGATCCCAAGCAGTTCGTTTCGAGTCTCTTCACTGAGCGCGTCGAGAAGTTCGGCCGGCGGTTCTTCACCGCGTTCGATGTACTCTTCGGCAGCCACGCGAATCTGCCGTTCGCGCTCCCTGGCGGCACGCTGCTCGGCTCGCCTTCGCGTCTCCTCCTCTTCCTGGCGCTCGGCCTCAACTTCGGCCGCCGCGACGATCACGTTGCATTCTTCCTCGCTGAGCCCTCCCATCTCGGCGAGATCGTCGGGTTCAATCACCGAAAGATCGAAGAAGCTGAAAAAGCCCTGTCCGACGAGTTCTTCGGCGAGGTCAGTGGTGACTCCGGGGATCATCGCAAACGCTTCGGTCGACTGCTCGAGTTGATCGTGCAGTTCCTCGGTGGTCATCACTTCGATGTCCCAACCGACGAGTTTCGACGCCAGGCGGACATTCTGTCCCCGTTTGCCGATGGCAAGCGAAAGTTGATCTTCGTCAACCAAGACCAGGACCCGCCCAAGCAGCGCACAGACGATGACGTCATCGACATCGGCCGGCTGCATGGCATTGGGAACCAGTACCGGAAGCGATTCGTTCCAACGCACGATGTCAATTCGCTCGCCCGCGAGTTCTTCGACGATGTTCTTGATTCGTGAACCCCGGACACCAACACAGGCCCCGACACAGTCGATGTTGTTGTCGTAACAGGAAACGGCAACCTTCGACCGGTAACCGGCCTCGCGGGCCAGCGACTGAATCTCGATGATGGCTTCGGCCACCTCGGGAATCTCACGTTCGAAAAGCCGCTGCACCAGGTCGGGGTGTTTTCTAGAAAGGATAATCTTGACCCGGCTGCCAGCCTTCCGGACCTCAATGATCACAGCCCGCACCCGCTCGTTAACCCGATGCGATTCGCCAGGGATCTGTTCGCTGCGAGGGAGAAAGGCTTCGACCTTGCCGAGATTGACCGTGGCGGCACCGCCGTCGAAACGGGTCACGGTCCCGGTGACCATTTGTCCCCGCAATTCCTCATACTCGATAAACAGCGAATCTCTCTCGGCCTCGCGGATCTTCTGGATCATGACCTGCTTGGCAGTCTGAGCCGAGATGCGACCGAGAATCGTACCGATGTCATCGGGAGCAATCTCGATCCCGGGACAGTGCACTGTCGGTTCGCCCGTGGTGCGGTCGATAAGGACCTCGACTTCGGACTCTTCACCGTAATGCTTGCGGGCGGCTGAGAGAATGGCCTGCTCGATGCCTTCGAAGACGATTTCTTTGTCGATGTTCTTGTCGCGATGGATCGCGTCGACCAGCCGGAGAAGTTCGGGTCCGTTCATCGCAGTTCCTTCTCTGCCTGTTTATCCACGTTGCGGGCGACTGGTTGGCGACCAGGACACGGCAAAAGAAAAGGCCGAGTTGAGAGGCCAGGAACACCCGGTTGTATTTTTTGTCTCAGGTCGTGCTGAAATTCAGTTCAACCGACTTTTGTCTTGTTCGGATCCCGAGGGGAACAAAAAAATGCGGGTCGGTAACCCACACTGGTTGCCACGGCGGACGACTCTCGCCCCACACGGCCGACCGACAACTCCCACACCACACGAGGCATGGAGGGCACCGGCCCAACAAGGTCCTTGGAAACGGGTCCGAGTTACATGCGGACGCTCCCGGAGGAAACCTCAAAGTATGCTCCGGCGAGAACCCGCTGGGCACCGACTGCCCAGCATGAAGTGAGTCAATTCCCACCGGCAACTTGTTTCCACAATATCGGGTGAACGATACTGGATGCCCCTCGGACTGTCAAGCGACCGCAGAGCGGCCACTTTTTCCGGAAGTTGTTTGTAGACAGCCTGTTACAAAGCAAACATCCCTCAGCCACAGGACAGACAAAAGACATGGCCGAACAGACGTTTTCCCCCAACGAAGCTCACCGTTGGTTCGCCGTTGAGATGAACAACCAGGCGTGGGACCTGCTGGAATCGGATTCTCGAACCGACCAGGACAACGAGGTGTTACGCAACACCGCACACGCGGCCTGGAGGCACTGGTGGGAGGTCGGCACACCGATCAACCAACAGCGAGCCGAGTACCTGTTGGCCCTGGTCCATGCCGTGCTGAGGGAACCGGGATCCGCGACACATCACGCACAACGGGCTCTGGCCCTGGGCGACTCGACTGCCGATGCGATGCAACCGCTAGACTGGGCCTTCACCCACGATGCGGCCTCACGCGCCTTCGGCCTGCTCGGCGAATCGTCGCTGCAACAAACCCACCGCGAAACGGCCAATTCGTTTCGCGATCAACTCACCGATGAAGCCGACCGCGAACTGGTCGACGCCTGGTTTGCTCGCCGGGCCCTCTAGGCTCCCGCGGCAATGATGGCGCTGGCCTGGCCACTGCCGGTGACATTGAGATTGAGCACGACCTTGTTGGAGACGGCACGGAGTTCGCCGTGAACCACATCCAGAGGACAATTGTCATCCGGTTGTTCGTAGTTGAGCGTTCGTGGCACCACCCCGTGACCGAGCGCCACCAGTGAAGCGGCCAACTCGAGGGTGCCGCAACCAGCCCCGGAATTCCCCAGAGCACTCTTCATCGCCGTGACAGGCACTTGGCCGGCCGTCTCGCCAAAGACCTCCGCGATCGCCGAGGCCTCGATGACGTCCGTCTCGCGAGCCGACAATCCGTGAGCGTGGATATGACCGACATCGTCAGGCGAGAGATCCGCATCGGCCAATGCCGCCGTCATGGCGTTGATCATCGCCTGCCGCGGATCACAGCAGCCACTGCGGTCGATGACGCAGCTTGATCCAGAGCCAAGAATCGTCCCCAGGATTCTTGCGCCCCGGGCCCGTGCGTGTGATTCGTTTTCGAGGATCAGCGAACAGGCCCCTTCACCGATCACCTGCCCCGTGCGACCAGCATCAAACGGCCGGCACCAGGTTGACGGATCCCCTTCGCCGTCGGCCAGTTCGTCCCACATCGCGGCGTGCAGACACTTGATCGGGTGCATCCGCGACCCGGTCGACCCGGCAATCATGACATCCGCACTGCCACGGACGAGCAACCGGAAAGCCTCGCCGACGGCGAGATTTCCGGATGCTTCGGCCAGAGTCAGCGAGTTGTTGGGACCACGTGCGTCGGCGGCAATCGCAATGTGGCAGGCCGGCATGTTCGGCAGGTATTTCAGCAACCACAACGGCTCCATCTCGCCGATCCCACTCTCGCCCCAGAGAGAAATCCGGAAATCGAGCTCACCGTCCTCAACCGCGGAGGACGATCGGGTGGCACTGCGGATCAGGGATTCCGGATGGGAGAACATCTGATCGGCACCGTAGTCGACCCCCAGTCGCGTCCGGTCGATCGACTCCGAGTCGATCTCCGCATCGGCCAGGGCCAGCACCGCGGAAGCGACTCCGAGTTGGATGTCGCGGCACATCACCTTGATACTCTTCCGCTGCCGCGAGAGGTGTTCCTTACGAGCTGACGACAGGGTGAACTCCGGCAACTCACCGCCGACGTGACCGGGGACTCCCGACACATCCATGAGGCCAATTGTCCCGATCCCGTTGGTCCCGTCCAACACCCCTTGCTCGAACGACTCGCGCCCGATCCCGATCGGGCTGAAGACACCCATGCCGGTGACGACAACCTTCGAACTGTTTGACTCGGATCTGCTCATGGAACCAGAAAGGATAGAGGAGCTCTGTGGGATGAGTGATCAGTGGAGAAGGACATTCAACCCGCCCCGCAAGGGAACCGGTGAACTGTTTTATGTTTATGCCACCCGCTTGAGTACCAGGCACGCGTTGTGGCCACCGAAACCGAAGCTGTTCTTGAGAATGTGATTGACAGAACACGGTCTGGCCTCACCCGGAACGTAATCGAGATCACAATCGGGGTCGGGGTTGTCGAGATTGATCGTGGGCGGAACGACCTGGTCCTGCAACGCCATCACGCAGGCACACACTTCGACTCCCCCGGAGGCCCCCAGCAGGTGCCCCAGTTGGCTCTTGCTGCTGGAGACACAGAGGGAACGAGCATGGTCTCCAAAGACTGACTTGATCGCCCGAGTTTCAGCCACGTCACCCAGCGGGGTGCTGGTGCCATGGGCGTTGACGTAGTCGATCTGGTCGGCCGACAACTCCGCATCTTCGATCGCCGCCGACATGGCCCGAGCCGCACCCTCGCCCTCGGGATTGGGGGCAGTCATGTGAGTCCCATCGGCGGACATGCCATAACCGGTGATTTCGGCCAAGACCTGGGCCCCCCGCGACTCGGCATGGGAAAGTTCCTCGAGCACCATGATGCCGGCTCCCTCGGACAGCACGAAACCATCACGATCCCGGTCCCACGGACGACTGGCCGTTTCGGGATCATCATTTCGGGTCGAGAGCGCGTTCATCCGCGCAAAGCCCGAAAGTCCCATCGGAGTGATCGCGGCCTCGCTGCCGCCGGTGATCATCACATCAGCTTTCCCATACTGAATCAGCCGAAAGGCCTCACCGATGGCGTTGGTCGCCGAAGCACAAGCGGTCGCGACGGCGCTGTTGGGGCCACGCAATTGGAAGTGGACGGAGATATTCCCGCTGGCGGCATTGACCATCAGCTTGGGGATCATCAATGGCGAGACTCTCGAAGGCCCCCGATCGTACAGCACACTGTGGTTCTGCTCGATCTCTTCCAGCCCGCCGATCCCACTGCCGATCAGCACACCATGTTGGTAAGGGTCACCCTGCTGAAAATCGACCCCGGACTGCCGCACCGCTTTCACCGCCGCGACCAGGCCAAATTGCGTGAAACGGTCGAGACGCCGGAGTTCCTTGGGCGGCAGATCGAGATGATCGGCAGGATCGAAATCGAAGATCTCGCCGCCGAAACGCACCTTGAACCCGTCGACATCGAACCGTCTCAGCGGAACGATGCCGCTCTTGCCTGTACAGAGGCGATCCCAGAACTCGGAAATCTCACAGCCGAGCGGGGAAACGACTGAGATTCCGGTGACGACGACACGTCGCATCACTCGCCTTCAGGCACTATCGCGTTTGGCGTCGATGTAAGTGATTGCATCACCCACGCTGACGATCTTCTCGTAATCCTCATCCGGAACCGAGATGCCGAACTTGTCCTCGAAGGTCATCACCAACTCGACCAAGTCGAGTGAATCAGCCTTCAGGTCGTCCTGGAACTTGCTCTCGGGGGTGATGTTGCCCGCATCCTCGCTGAGTTGATCGGCGACCAATTCGATGACTTCCTCTCTGACCGACACGCCCCGTTCCTCCATCTACTCGTAGAAAAATTCCTGTGGACCAAGCACCGGACTCCACAGGGACACCGGGACCACCCGCCCCAGCTCCGCCTCTCCGTCGGCGGATCTATCCCCATACCGGCTGCATCCTCGCTCAATCTTCTCGGCGTTGATATACCACCCGGCCAAGTCACTGTAAACCGTAAACGGCAACGTGTTCGAGATCCTTGTGAGCCACTTGACCCAACGCGGGGTCGGCGATGCACCGACAAAGCCGAATCGAGCAACTCCAGCCGGCTGCATCCAGCAGAGAAGTCTCGTCCTTCGACGTCGGGAATCTCGGGCAGCACCGCGGTGGCCGGTGACCGCGCTAGGAATCGTTGACCGATTCGCAGACGAGCTTCCGGTCGATCCGCTTGAGCAGCCCCCTGAGCACCCGGCCGGGACCGATCTCGTAGAACTGATCAACCCCTGACGAAATCAGCTGCGACATCGAATCGGCCCAGAGCACGGGGCTCTTGACCTGACGAATCAGCAATTCGCGGATCTCCTCGGGATCCTGGTGCGCCGCGGCATCCACGTTGCTGACAACCGGGATTCGTGGGGCCGACATCGGACAATCGGCCAATGCCTCGGCCACCGCCTGGTCAGCCGGTTCCATCAGCGACGTGTGAAAAGCACCCGCCACGGGCAACTCGACAGCCCGGCCTCCAGCCGCCTCGGCCAACTCAACCACCCGGAGGCAGGCCGACCGATGCCCGGAAACGACCAGGTTTCCCGGGCAGAGGTAGTTGGCGATCTGCAGTACCTCTCCGGTTTCGACCGCTTCGCGGCAGACTGCCTCTACCCGCTCGGGTTCCATCAACAACAGGCTGACCATCCCGGAGGGGGTTTTGTCCGAAGCGGCCTGCATCGCCTCGCCCCGTTTCTGGACGACGCGCAACGCGTCCTCAAATTCCATCACACCGGCAAACACCAGGGCCGTGTACTCTCCCAGGCTCAGTCCCGCCGTCCCAACACACGCCTCGACCAACTCGGGACGGTCCGCACGGAGCCATTCCAGAGCGGCCAGGCTGGTGACGAAAATCGCCGGCTGGCTGATGACTGTCGTGTCGAGTTGCTGCTGCGGACCATCGAAACACGCGGCCGCGAGATCGTAGCCGAGCACTTCAGTCGCACGAGCGTAAAGTTCCGCGGCGGCAGAACACTCCCCGGAGAGCCTCTGGCCCATGCCGACATGCTGGGCCCCCTGTCCGGGGAACAGAAACCCGATTTCACTCATGACGGCCTGCCCCCGCCGGTCACCCCGGCAGACTCACCGACTGCCGCCAGGCCTTCGACGATCTGGACGTTGACCTGGCGAGACTGCAGCGTGGTGGCGGCCCTGAGAGCATTGGCAATGGCACGGGCGTCACTCGAGCCGTGACAGATCATGCAGACACCGTCGATTCCCAACAGCGGGGCCCCACCATGTTCCCGGTAATGGTACTGACGGGAAGCATCCTTCAGAGCCGCCATGGCTTTGTCCCGCTCGGAATCCAGTTGTCCGATCACGTCCTCGGCCAGGGCCCGAATCAGGAACTCGGCCATCCCCTCGCTGACCTTCAGCACCACGTTCCCGACAAATCCTTCGCAGACCAGCACATCGGCCTCACCCTGGTACAACCCTCGTCCCTCGACATTGCCAACGTAGTGTTCGGCCAGGGACGATTCCTGCAACAGCACGTGCGCCTCGCGATAGAGGGTGTTCCCCTTGGTGTCCTCGCTCCCGATATTCATCAACCCCACTCTGGGCGACTCGATTCCCAGCACTTCGCGAGCGTAGATCACGCCCATCACCGCGTACTGCAACAGGTGTCCCGGACGCGCCGCCGGATTGGCTCCCACGTCGACCAAGACGCTGCGGCCTCTCATCGTCGGCAGAGTCACGGCGATTCCTGGCCGCCGAACGCCAGCCAGGAACAGCTTTGTCCTCAGTCCCGCAGCCACCACCGCACCGGTGTTACCGGCGCTGACCACCGCGTCAACTTCGTGAGAAGCCATCAACTTCCAGGCGACCGCGATCGAACTGTCCGGTTTCTGTCTCAGGGCCTCGGTCGGCTTTTCGTCCATTCCGACAACGTCAGAAGCTGCAACGACCCTCAGTCGCTGGGCATCGAACTCCGCCGCACTCAGCAACGGGTCCAGCACGTCGGGATCACCGACAAGATCGACCGACAGGTCAGGCGAGTTCACCAGAGCGGCCAACGCCCCGTCGACGTTGACCCCGGGGGCTGAATCGCCTCCCATCGCGTCCAATGCGATACGCATCGCCGATCCCTCCTCCTACAACCGGCTCTCGGACGCCCCGATCAATCGTCGGACGGCACCATCGGTTGACTGAACCGCGCGTAATGCCCGCAACGGGGGCAAACCGCATGAGACGGAATGCTGAGATGACACTCCTTGCAGACGACGACCTGGATCGACCGAGCGCGGATATGCGTCCGGCGTTTACGGCCTCGAGTCTTGGAGATCCTACGCTTGGGGACTGCCATCGGCGCCTCGTACCGCGTTGTCCACCCCGTTATTGCCATGTCGAGCCACACCAGAACGTACGACCACTGGGCCGGATCCACTGCCTGATGACGCCGTCAAACGGCTCGCGAAGATTTTGTTCGCTTTGAATTTCGGGGAGGAGGTGAATGCAACGAATTGGCGATACTAGAGAGTGGCAACGCAACGCGTCAACCTTCGCCGAACTGGCTCGAGAACAGTTTTTGGGAGGATGGCGCGTCGGGATCGACCACGAAAACCCAAACCCGATTTCACACGACAGATCACAACCGAGTGGAAGGCAACATCGAGGGCCAAACCGGACCTCTCATCGGGCGGAAAAACCGTTGTTTTGGTTTGCAATTGTCCGCCGTTCGTGCAGATAATGGACCCAGATCTCTACAGCCGGATTTCGGCTTGTGTTTTTTCTCGTCATCGGAGGTAGTTCATGACACGCCAGAAAAAAGGTTTCACGCTCATTGAGTTGCTCGTCGTGATCGCGATCATCGCGATTCTCGTCGCGCTGCTCCTTCCCGCCGTTCAACAGGCACGCGAGGCGGCTCGTCGCTCAGCCTGCAAGAACAATCTCAAGCAGTTCGGCTTGGGATTGGCCAACTACCACGATGCGTTCAACTACTGGCCGCCCCTGCGTGGCGGAACTGCAGGCGGATCACAGAACGAATGGCTCAGTGGCGTCGCCATGATGCTGCCGTTCCTCGACCAGGCTCCGCTTTGGGATCGGATTCGCAACTTCGGTGGTGGCGTTCAGGTCGGTGGTGACCAGGGTGGTTACCCGCGGAACCCCACATTCCCGCACCCGCCAGCCGAGATTGAAGTGTTCCTCTGCCCCTCGTCGACCGTTCCGATTCGGGACGTTGCCTCCGGCAGTGCTCAGCGGAGCTACGTGTTCAGCGTTGGCGACACGATCAACAACAACTACACGTCGATCAACCCGAGTACGGGCGTCATCTTCCGTCACCGTGGACCGTTCACTTACCGTCTCTGTACGCGGATGCGGGACTTCAAGGACGGCACGAGCAACACGATTGCGATGGGCGAGCGAGACCTGGGCAACCCGGGTAACCTCAGCGATGTCATCGGACACGTTTCGACCACGCAAACGACCACGCCGGATGCCTGCGTGGCAACAGCACTCAATGGCTACTACACCAGTGGATCGCAGGCGGCACGCCCGGCTCAGTACTGGGCCGATGGTGCACCCTACTTCAACTCGGTCGCCATCTGTGTGCCGCCCAACGGCCCGTCCTGTGGTGCCCCGGATGACTACTCGATGATCTCTGTCAGCAGCCGCCACCCCGGTGGTGCTCATGTCGGTTTTGCCGATGGCAGCGTGAAGTTCATCAACGAGTCGATCAACACCGCAACGCCCGGCACCGCTGGCCTGGGTGTGGACGCGACCACCACCAACCTTGGTGGCCAAAGCCCCTACGGGGTCTGGGGTGCGTTGGGAACCTTGTACGGCAGTGAAGTGATCGGCGAATTCTAAGCCGGTTGCCTGACTTGCCGAGCATTACCCTCGGATGAACGATACCGGCCGGTTCCCCCCCGTGGGAACCGGCCGGTTTTTTCGTCCGGCTCGCCGAGATTTCAGGACTCGTATCGCGACAGTCGATGTGATACATTGCCCCCCCTTGGCACAACGTCTCCTCGAGACCAACGGACCTCAGCCATGCTCACAATCCCCGGATCTTCCAGTTCCCGGTCGTTCTGTGACACGCTATCCCGCCGCGACGTTCTGAAGATCGGCAGCCTGCCGATGGTCGGAGCCGTCGGAGGACTCACCCTGCCTCAACTGCTGGCGGCCGAAGCCGCTTCTGGCAACAGGTCACACAAGTCCGTCATCATGGTCTTCCTCTCCGGAGGTCCTCCGCACCAGGACATGTTCGACCTGAAGATGCAGGCACCGGCCGAGGTCCGTGGTGAATTCCAGCCGATTTCGACCGGGGTTCCCGGCATCCAGATCTGCGAACACCTGCCCCGGATGGCAGCGATGATGGACCGCCTGGCGGTGATCCGCTCGGTGGTCGGCTCCGAGGGGCGTCACGCTGCGTTCCAGTGCATGACCGGCCAGAGGGTCAACAACCAGCCGCCCGGCGGGTGGCCGTCGTTCGGCTCAATCGTCTCCCGCCTGCAGGGGACGGTGCACCCGGGCACTCCGGCCTTCGTCGGACTCTCGCCGCGGATGAAAAGCAGCACATGGTCGGATCCCGGCCAGGCAGGGTTCGCCGGCCCGGCCCACGCCCCCTTCCTGCCCAACGCCGACGGTGCCGACAACCTGGTACTCAACGGCATGACACTCGACAAGTTCAACAACCGCAAGAGCCTGCTCGAGGGACTCGATCGGTTCAAGGCCGCTGCTGACTCGGGGGGATCGGTCGAGAGCCTCGACGCATTCCAGCAACAGGCCTTCGGCATCCTCACCTCCAGCCGCCTCGCCGAGGCACTGGATGTCTCGGGGGAAAGCCCGGAAACGCTGGCCCGCTACGGCGGCGGATCCTATGAACCGGCCGGTTACGGTGACGCCGGCCCTCTGCACAACCATTACCTACTGGCTGCCAGGCGGCTGGTGGAAGCCGGGGTCCGGGTCGTGACTCTGGCTTACGGCCGATGGGACTGGCACGGTCGTCCCCACGGAACCAACTTCGAGAACGCCCGCGATCATCTGCCCCGTCTCGACCAGGGAGTGACGGCGCTGATCGAAGACCTCCGCGAACGCGGCATGGACGAAGACACCACCGTGATCGTCTGGGGGGAATTCGGCCGCACGCCGCGGATCAACAAGAACGGTGGTCGCGACCACTGGCCCCGGGTTTCGTGCGCCTTGCTCGCTGGAGGCGGAATGGATACCGGACAACTGATCGGGTCCACCAACCGGCTCGGCGAACACGCCGTCGATCGCCCGGTCCACTTCCAGGAGATCTTTGCGACGCTGTACCGCAACATCGGGATCGACACCAGCGTCAACACGATCAAGGACTTCAGCGGCCGCCCCCGCTACCTGATCGACCACAACATACACCGGCCGTTGCCCGAGTTGATCTGAGGCCGGTCCCGGCTGTCGGGCTACTTGCTCTCCACAAGGTGCTGTTTCAGGAACAGCACCACCGCCGCTGACACGTAGTCGCGGTTGGCCTTCTTGCGGAATCCGTGGCCCTCGTTTTCGGCGTAGATCGTCCAGACGGTCTGTCGATTCGCTCGGACCCTGGGCACGATTTGCCTGGCCTCCGAGAACGGGACCCGCGGATCGTTGACACCATGTGCCACCAGCAGGCTCGTTTGGATTTTGTCCGCGTTGTGCACGGGATCGATCCGCCGGAAGAACTTCAACAACTCCGGCTTCCGTTCATCTCCGTACTCGGCCCGCCTCAGGTCCCGACGATACGCCTTGGTGTTTTTCAGGAACGATTCAAAGCTGGCGATCCCCACGATGTCGACCCCACACTTGAGGCGGTCACTGAAGTGCACCAGTGAACCCAGCACCATGTAACCGCCGTACGATCCCCCGTAAACGGCCACTCGCGACGCATCCAGATCGGGCTGGGTCGCAATCCAGTCCAGCAACGCTCCAATATCCTTGACGCTGTCCTCGCGTTTCAGCCCGTTATCCAGCCGGACATACGTCTTGCCGTAACCGGCCGATCCTCGGACGTTGGGGCGAACGACGGCCAGGCCGAGTTCGTTCAGATAAAACTGGTCCAGCGAAGAGAACCGCGGACGGTACTGGCTCTCGGGACCGCCGTGAATGTGAATCAGGACGGGTGCAGGAGCCTGTTTCGATGCCGACGCGGGGCGAAACACGTAGGCAGGGATCCGGCGGCCGTCGAATGTTCTGTAGCGGATTCGCTCGGGCACCACGAACGCGTCTTCGTCCAACCCCCCCACCTCACTGTGCGTCCAGCGGGTCAACCGACCATCCGGCAGCCGCATCGACCAGGCGTCGGCAGGAGCGTCAGGCCGCGAGAATGTGAAGCCGAGTTGTGTTCCGTCCGGGGAAAACTCCAGCCCACTGACCAGGCCCAGCGGCAACTCGTAACGGCGATAGGCTCGTCCGACCAGCAGGTACAGTCCACTGGCCCCATCCTCGTTGGTCGTGAATGCGACCATTCCCAGTTCCGGTTCGACCACAACGTCGGTCACGTTCCAGGGCAATTTCTCTGTCAGAAATTCGTAGACCATCGTCTTCAGATTGACTCGAGCCAACTGGCGAAATTCGCCGTTGGTGTCAGTGGTGATGTAGGCCGACTGACCATCAGGAGCAAACACCAGCGTCCCGTGCGAGGCGGGTCGCGTCCCGGGGATCGGGATCAGTGTCTTCTTGCCAGTGGCCACGTCGAGCACCGCCGGATAACTCTCGTTGATCGACACGTAGTGGTTGATCAGCAGGTTCGAGCCGTCCCGCGACCAGTCCGTGGCTCGCCAGTATTCTCCGGTCGTCTTCAACAGCAGGCTCATCTCGCCGGGCCGATGCGGATCGGCAATGAAAAGATCCGTGTCGCGACCATTCCGCTGGGTGCTGTGTACGATCGCGAACAACCCGTCACTGCGAACCGGCCCCAGCACATTCCGCGACTTCCCGTCGGTCAGTCGGCGCAGCTGACCTGTCTCGTGAGCCCCCAGGACATAGACCTGGTAGTTCTCGTCTCCCCCGCGACTCATCGACAACACCAGGGCCCCCCGATGGTCTCCGGGCAGAAACCGCCCGTTGGCCGGCTCATCAAAAAATGTCAATTGTTGGCGGCGTCCTCCGGGAACATGAACACGGTGCAACTGAGACGTGTTCGCGAAACGGGTGCGAACCAACATGCCCTGTCCGTCAGGCGACCACCCCTGGAAGGCCGCGCTGCGGACATTCTGGTAACGCCGCATCCGCTCGACCAGTCGGGGCGGCACCACCGGCACACCAGTGGTGGCGATCGCCGCAGGCCGAAGCGGATCGGCAGGAACCGGTGTCTTGTCGGCCGCGACAGTGACAGTCACCACCCACGGCAACACGGCCACAACCACCCAGTCCCTCGATAACACTCTCCTCGTGTTTCGGCTCATCGGCCTCTCCTCCGGCTCATTTCCGACCATCGCCCCTCCGCATTGCCCGACTTCGACGAAGCCATACAATGGGTGTGGCACACACGGTGTCGCGATCAACCCGGGATCACGCTCGCCCGGCGGCCGACAGCCTACCCACCTGATCACGGGTTGACCACACGACGAATCGACAGGAGTCCCCTCGCAATGCCCTCCGACAATCCGTTCAACGCCTCCGCCACGCTCTCGACCTCCTCCGGTGACGTGACGTACTACCGCCTGAGACAGCTCGCCGATGATGGGCTCGGGGACATCGACACCCTGCCCTACTCGATCCGCATCCTGCTCGAAGCCTGCCTGAGGAACGTGGACGGCTTCATCGTCACCGAAGAGGACGTGACGGCATTGGCCGGCTGGTCAGCTGACGTCGTCGATCCAGCCGAGATCCCCTTCAAGCCGGGGCGTGTGGTGTTGCAGGACTTCACCGGTGTCCCCGCCGTCGTCGATCTCGCTGCACTCCGTTCGGCGATGGTCCGCATGAACGGCGATCCACGGAAGATCAATCCCCTGGTGCCCTGTGATCTTGTCGTCGACCACTCAGTCCAGGTGGACCGCTTCGCGTCAATCGACGCGCTTTCGCACAACGTTGAACGGGAATTCCAGCGGAACCAGGAACGCTATGGGTTCCTCCGATGGGGCCAACAGGCGTTCGACAATTTTCGAGTGATCCCACCGGCAACCGGCATCGTGCACCAGGTCAACCTCGAGTACCTCGCACGTGTGGTGATGGTCGAGAACGGGGTGGCCTACCCCGACAGCCTGGTCGGCACCGACAGCCACACCACAATGATCAACGGACTGGGCGTCGTCGGCTGGGGCGTGGGAGGAATCGAGGCCGAAGCGGTGATGCTCGGACAGCCCATCTACATGCTCACGCCAGAAGTGGTCGGCTTCCGTCTGTTCGGCCAATTGCCCGAGGGAGCCACGGCAACCGACCTGGTGCTGACGGTCACCCAGATGCTGCGGGACCACGGCGTGGTCGGAAAATTCGTGGAATTCCACGGCGAAGGGCTGGAAGTGATGTCCCTGGCCGACCGCGCCACGCTGGCCAACATGGCCCCGGAATATGGAGCCACCATGGGCTTCTTCCCGGTCGACCAGGAAACGCTGCGGTACATGGAACGGACGGGCCGGCCCTCCGAGACGATCGACCTGGTCGAACGGTACACGAAGGAACAGGGATTGTTTCGCACCTCCGAATCGCCCACCCCGCGTTTCAGCAGCACGCTGGAACTCGACATGGGCACCATCGTCCCGTCGCTGGCCGGCCCCAAACGCCCCCAGGACCGCATCACGCTCGCCGCCATGCAATCCCAGTGGCACAAGGACCTGGCCGAGACATTCGAGAAACCCGAGCCATCCCCTGCGATCGAAGTGCCTCTCAACGGCGAAAACCCCTCGATCACCGACGGTGCGGTGGTCATCGCGGCGATCACCAGTTGCACCAACACCAGCAACCCCAGCGTGATGATCGCTGCCGGACTGCTGGCCAGGAACGCCGTCGCGAGAGGGCTCTCACGCAAGCCGTGGGTCAAAACCAGCCTGGCACCCGGCAGCCGTGTTGTCACCGATTACCTCGACCAGTCCGGGCTCACAGAACCACTCGAACAACTCGGTTTTCACACCGTCGGCTATGGTTGCACCACCTGCATCGGCAACAGTGGCCCGATCCCCGAACCGATCTCCAGCGCGATCTCCTCCGGGGATCTGGTCGCCGCCGCGGTGCTCTCGGGCAATCGAAACTTCGAAGGCCGAATCAGCCCGTGGGTGAAAGCCAACTACCTGGCCAGCCCGCCGCTGGTGGTGGCCTACGCCCTGGCCGGGACCACCGACATAGACCTTTCGACCCAGCCGCTGGGCACCGACACCGACGGCAACCCCGTGTTGCTTTCCGAGATCTGGCCGTCCCAGGCAGAGATCGCCGAGGCGATTGCCGGGTCGATGTCGCCGGAGATGTACATCCAGCGATACGGAGCGTCAGCCGACGGACCTCCGGAGTGGCAGGCGATTGCCGGGGCCGAGGGAGACGTGTTCGACTGGGACGCACAGAGCACCTACGTGCAGGAACCGCCCTTCTTCGTTGACATGCCGGACGACCCGCCACCAATCGAATCGATCCACGCCGCCCGGGTCATCATCAGCGTCAATGACAGTGTGACCACAGACCACATCTCGCCGGCCGGAGCCATCAAGGCCGACTCGCCGGCGGGTCTGTTCC
This sequence comes from Planctomycetaceae bacterium, assembly GCA_002724315.1. Lineage (GTDB taxonomy): Bacteria > Planctomycetota > Planctomycetia > Planctomycetales > Planctomycetaceae > UBA8437. The sequence goes on from PBOJ01000063.1 coordinate 15,281, forward strand.
TGCAGGAGAACGGAGTCACTCCCGAGAATTTCAACAGCTACGGCAGCCGGCGAGGCAATGACCGCGTGATGACTCGCGGCACGTTCGCCAACATTCGGCTCCGGAACCTGATGGCACCGGGAACCGAGGGGGGCATGACCACCTACCTGCCCACTGGTGAACAGATGTCCGTCTACGAGGCGGCCGGCAAGTACCAGGACGACGGCACGCCGCTGGTGGTGCTGGCCGGTGCCGAATACGGTACCGGCTCCTCCCGCGACTGGGCCGCCAAAGGCACCTACCTGCTCGGCATCCGTGCGGTGATCGCCACCAGCTACGAACGGATCCACCGCTCGAACCTTGTCGGCATGGGTGTGCTGCCGCTGCAATTCCGCGAGGGCGAGAGTCGAGACTCACTGGACCTCGACGGATCCGAGTCCTACGACATTTCCCTTTCCGATGACCTCAAGCCTCAGCAGGCCGTCGAGGTCACCGCCACCCGCGAGGACGGCTCGATGGTGCACTTCGTCGTCACCTGCCGCATCGATACGCCGGTCGAGATCGACTATTACCGCAACGGCGGCATCCTGCACACGGTCCTTCGGCAACTCGCCGATGGTTGAAGTCCGCGGAAATCCGGGGACCTCCCTCAGCCACCTTTCCGCCTGTTTTGCCCCCGAAGTTTCCAGTAGACTCACCGACTGGTCACAGCCATTCGTTCGACGTTGTTCGCGTGGGGAAGGAGCACGTCATGTCTCGGATGCTCGGCTGCCTGCTGTGCCTCGCGGGCCTTGCCACGACGGTCCAGTCTCAGGAAATCCCGGGTCCTGCTGTACCGGAAGACAAAGCGACGGATTCCGGGCCCCGTTCGAACGCCCGGGAGGAACAACCGTCCGGAACCAACGACCGTTCCGGTCGAACGGCAACAATCGAAAAGCACGTCGTCGGCCAGAAGACCCTGGCGTGCATCCCGATCGGGGTCCTGCTCGCCCCCATCCCACCATCCCTCGCGTCTCACCTGGGCCTGACAACCGGCCGCGGCATGATGATCCGCGCCGTGCTGCCCGAATCGCCAGCCGACCAGGAACAGCGGTTGCGGCGATTCGACATCATCCTCTCGGTCGACGGCAAGCCGCTGATCGATCCCGTCCTGCTGACCAGGACAGCCCGGGCTGCGGGACAGAAAAAAACACCGGTCCGATTCGAGGTGATTCGCGAAGGCAAGCCGGTTGAGATCGAGGTGACTCCGATTCCGACCGGAACAGATGACATCCGCGTCGGCTCACTGGTCATCGGCAACGGTCATTCTGGCCGGAGCGATCGAAAACGCAGGGTGCTCCAGATCCAGGGCGTCACCAATCTCAAGGAGATCGAGAAGGAGATCCGCAGCCTGGCGGCCCGGGGCCAGCAGAAAGTCCGTTTGCGGGTCCAGACTGCTGATGGCCAGAACCGCAGAATTCGCGGATCGATCCGAATCCCACCCAACAGTGTCGCCACCGCGCCGCGCCGAGCGACGGTGACAATCAGCGGAACGACCGTACCGACTCGGATCCTGGATCCGAAGACCACCAGGCCGCGGCCTCGGCCACGAACTCGCCGGGCCGCTACACCATCACCGGCGGTCGTTCAGCAACTGGCTGCCGCGATCCGGCGGATCGAGATCCTCGAAGCCACCGTCAGGGAACTCCTGTACGAGATCGACGACTGATCTCTTGCCCGAGCCTTCTCCCGCCGCCTCGCTCTAGACTTCCGGCAACACCCAGGGCTTCCGCCATTCGGGCCGGCCTCGCATCGCGTTGGCCTCCTTGTCGCCAACGAAGCTCTCCGTCTTGGTGTCCAGCACGAGCTTTCGACCCAGGCGGGCCGAGATGTTGCCGGAATGGCACAGCACACTGGCAGGATGGCCCACGGTCTCGAGATCACAGTACGGCTTCTTACGGCTCTTGATGCATTCGATGAAGTTCTGCACGTGAGGCTTCTCGTGGCTGTCACCGTCACCGGCGGCCACCTGGCCGCTGCGATCGTAGGCCCGCCAACGGCGGTTGCCGAGCACGATGTAACCGTTCTCACCAAAGACCGCGGCCCCTTCAGACTCGCCCAGGTACTGGTACGGACACCAGACACGCATCTCGTAAGTCAGGATCCTGGGATGACGGCCCGAATACTCGTAGTTGACCTGCAGGGTATCCGGAAACTCCTGGCAGTCATTGAAGTACCACTTGCCGCCGCTGGCTGAGATGCCGGTCGGCAGCCCCAACGGGTCCTCTTTCTGAGCTTCAATCGCCGCCTGCAGGCCGGCAACGGCCATGTCGATCCGGTGCACCCCGTCGTTGCCGAGGTCACCGGTGCCGTAGTCGTAGAACCAACGCCAGCGACCGTGAAATCGGTTGACGTTGAACGGCCGCTTCGGAGCCGCACCGCACCACATGTCGTAGTTGACACCAGCCGGGGCCTGGCTGTCCTTGGGAAACCCGATCGCCCCTTGCCGGGAACTCTCCCAGGCCTTGGCCACCAGGCAGCGGCCCAGGGCTCCGGTCTTGATGTAGGCCAAAGCGGTCTGCATCCGCGTGGTCGAACGATGTTGCGACCCCATCTGGCAGATTCGCTTGTGCTTCTTCATCGCCGCGACCATCCGCATTCCTTCGACGATGTTGTGACTGTCGGGCTTCTCGACGTAAACGTCCTTCCCGGCCAGCATCGCCATGATCGACGGGATGGCGTGCCAGTGGTCGGGGGTACCCACAACGATCGCATCCAGTGAGTTGTCGTCGATCAGGTGGCGAAAATCCTCGGTCGTCTTGGGTTTCGTTCCCTGTCGCCGGAAGACCTCTTCAACCGCCCGGGGAAGACGGCGAGGGTCGAGATCGGCGATGGTGACAATTTCGGCGTTGGCGTTTTCGGCAAACGAACGGTTCAGCGACAACGCCCGTCCACCGGCACCAATCACTCCCACTCGCACTCGCTCGTTGGCACCCGCTTTCTTCGACTCACCACGGAGCCGGGTTGAACCAACGGTCGCGACTCCGGCAGCAGCTCCCGCCAAGAATCCTCTGCGATTGACTTCCGACATGGTCTCTCCCCCTGGTTCCCATTTCCCGTGAATTTCTTGACCACGAGACGCCGCCACACCGGCGGGCTATGATCGTGGGCCGGTGTCATTGTGCCCGCTGCAATTCTCGATGTCGAACGAAAACCCGCTCTCAGCGTCCTGTCCGCCAGAACTTCGCTTCGCTGTCGCCGCGTACCTCGGTGGCCGACGAATCGACGCGGTCGTCAGCAGGGAACTCCGAAACCACACCAGGTTCCGCATTCACCGCCTGGTGCGAGCCGGTGCCGTCCGCATCGACGGCCAGGTGGCCGATATCCGGCAACGCGTCTACCCCGGCCAACTGGTCAGCGTCCGTTTGCTCGAGCCTCCCGACAAGCTGCTCCGGGCGACACCAGCGACACTCGAGGTGGTTTACGAGGACCAGTGGTTGGTGGCGGTCAACAAGCCGTCCGGGATGATCATCCACCCGGCCGAGGTCGACCGGGCCGACACGCTCGTCAATGCCCTCCAGTGGCACCTCGACCAGACGGCCGTCGCTGTGGGCCTGTTGCGTCCGGGCATCGTCCATCGACTCGACCGTGACACCTCTGGCGTGGTAGTCGCCACCAAGGACCATCTCTCGCATCGCCGACTCTCCATCGGGTTCCAGGAAAGGACCATCCGCAAGACCTACCTGGCGGTTGTCGAAGGGCACCCTGCCAAAGACGACGGGACCATCGACACCCCCCTGGGCCAGGTCACCGACCCGGAATCCCACCTCGTCTCGGCCGCCGACGACGCGATCAACCCCCGGCCGGCACGGACCGACTACAGCGTGATCGAAAAGTTCGACGGATGGTCAGTGATCGAAGCCCGCCCGTTGACCGGCCGGCTTCATCAGATCCGTGTCCATTTCGCCTCGATCGGTCATCCGCTCCTGGGAGATCCGTTCTACGGCCCGCATGGGGAAATTCGTCGCGACCGGAACGGAACACTGCTGGTCGATCCGCCCGCTGATCCTCCGTGGCCGGTCATCGACCGCCACGCTCTTCATGCCCGGTCACTGTCTTTCGAGCACCCGATCACCGGTCACCCGCTGACCGTCGAATCTCCACTGCCCGAGGACCTGTCACAGATGCTGGTTGATGCTCGCCGCTGACCGGACGTCTCAGACCGCGTCGATTCGCCAGGCGGGACGTTCGTGAGGAGTCGACGGTGCCACTTCGGGCACGGCGGGTTGCTCGGGATTCACTCCGACCATCGATGTCGCTGCCTCACGCAACAGTTCATCGTCGCCACAAGTCGATAGCAGCCGGTCGACTGTCAGCCGCCGCCGCATCGCAGCCGCCACCCGTCCGATCGACCCCGCCACGCCGGGTCCGATCGCGTGGACCCCCAGAACCCGTCCACTGCGGCGGGTCCAGAGCAACTTCATGGAATTGGTCGCGCCGCCGGCAAATCCCACTCGGCCCGCCTGGTAGTCCACTCCCTCGGACATCAGGTCCTCGGTCGTACGACCCGCCTGCAGGATTTCCGGCCTTGTGCCGCTGGATGTCACCGCAGCTGCCGGTCCCCGTTCGAAATCGCCAGAAAACAACACGTCGACGGCAAGCCGCTTGCCCTGGTCCAGGGAATGACGCAGCCAGCTCGGGTGGCCGATCACGGAACCCACCGCCCGAATCCCCTCAACCCATGTTCCAAATCGGTCGTCACACCACAGACGCCCCCGTTCGTCGGTCTCCAGGTCGACGGACTCCAGTCCCAGGTTGTCCGTGTTTCCCCTGCGACCAACTGCCACCACCACCCGGTCGTACCGCTCGAGATCGCCATCGGCCAAGATGACGGCCGCCCCATCGCGACTCGGGCCGAGTTCGACAATTTCCTCGCCCAGCCGCAACACGACACCCGTACGCCCAATTTCCTCGACCATCAGGTCCACCAGTTCCGAATCGCATTCCTCCAGCAGACGATGACGCCGGTCAAACAACGTCACCTCCACCCCGGTCGTCGACAGCAACGTGGCCGCCCGCAGCCCATCTCGCCCCGCACCAACGACCGCAACCCGTTCCACGGATGCGGCACGTTCGAATGAGTCACAATCGAGAACCCGGTCCTGGTCCACCACAAACGACGACGGGAACCATGGCCGACTGCCTGTCCCAATCACCACAGTCTCACCACACAACCGGTCGACCCCCGCCGCGGTGGTGACTTCCAGGACACCACCCGGCACAAATCGCGGCAGGCCCATCACGACGCGGACCTGGCCGTTGCCGACCGCCGCCTGGCTGCCTGCGCCCGGAACCACCAGCATCACGCGGGCACTTCGAGACGCGGCTTCGTGCGCCACTTCGTGACCCACCCGGTCACCACCAATTACCACCAGGTCCCAATGCGATTGGTCGCTCGACATCGCCAGTCTCCACGGCCTCTCGGGCCGATCTGGTCCAACGGGAAAGTCAGCCCACAAAACGTGGACCGCAATCCTATATGGGCCATGGAAACGATCAGGGAAAATAAAAAGGGAGGGAAGACCGGGTAGTCCACGGAAGATACAGGCGTTGTTTCCGGTTGTAGCGATTGTCAGGACAATCGAACATTTCGTGACGTAACAACATAATATGAAAACACTTATGTTTATTTTCACCACGAGCCAGGATCCCGTTTTCACTCCGGCTCGTAAGGACCACCCTCCGGCAGTAGGGATTCCAGCGGGCAGTCATCACAGCGTGGTCGGCTGCCACAGTGCGAACGGCCCACCCGGTTGATCAGCCACCAGACTTCCGGCAGTGACGAGTCGGCCAGTTCGGCGGCCTGTCGAAACAGGTGCTGCCACTCATCGTACTCGGATTCGAGCCCACTCCATCCGTGACGGCAACCGACGCGGAGTGCAGCACGGGAGAGCGGCATCGCGGGGAGTCCGAGCACCAGCAGCAGGATCCGATCCACCAGTTCGTGTCCCACCCCACGGATGGCGGTCAATTCCCTGTGACGCCGCTCGTGGTCCTCGCACCACGACTCGTCCGGATCATCCCCCGGCCACCAGTTGGCCAGCGCCTGCAAAGCACCGGCACGCCGTTGGTCTCGACCGGTCACCTTGAGGGCTTCCTGCAGAGCTTCCACCGGAAGTTTCACCAGTTGCTCGGGCTGATCCAGCGGGACACGAGGCGAATCGGAACTCTTCGCTTTGGGCCCGCCGGCCACCACATCGACCAGGGTGGACCAGCATCTCGGTGGCCGGGCCGCGAGTTCGGCTTCGAGTCCGCCATAGGCCCCGCGCAGCTTCTCGATCGCTTCCGCCAGTCTCTGGGTGCTCATCGCCTCGGCCTGCCGTTCCGTCGTCGAGCCCGATTGTCACATGATGCCGACGAACATCATCGTGAGCAACCGGGCAGGGTGCGGCTGGCGGCTTGCCGCCATTGCCACCGGGTCGGTAAATAGGGAGTCCATGAAACCGTGGGAATTCTGGATTGATGTCGGCGGCACGTTCACCGACTGCATTGCCTGTTCCCCCGAGGATGACCTGGTCCCACTGAAAGTTCTCAGTTCGGCCGTCACCAAGGGGCAGGTCCAGCAGGTGGTGGGCACCGACCGGCTGGTCGATCTGTCGCGGACTTCCGACCCGACCGACTTCTGGGTGGGATACCCGTTGCGGTGCCTGGACCGTGACGGGCATCCGTTGCTGGAGGCCACCGTCACGGCCTTTGACGCGGTGACCGGCCGGTTGACGATCGACCAGGTGTTGCCCGATTCGATCCAACCGGGGACGACCTACGAGCTGGTTTCTCCAGAAGAAGCTCCGATACTGGCCATTCGCCATGTGCTCTCACTTCGGCTGGATGCCCCGATCCCCGAAGTCTCGGTGAGGCTGGGCACCACACGGGGAACCAATGCCCTGCTGACCCGTGAAGGCGCCCGAACGGCACTGGTCACCACCCAGGGATTCGCCGATGTGCCATTGATCGGCAACCAGGACCGTCCGCGGCTCTTTGATTTGGTGATCCGCAAGCCCGAGCCACTGTTCGAACGGGTCATCGAGGCAAATGAGCGAATCGACGCCGATGGCAACGTGCTGTCGCCTCCACAACTTCAGGATGTCCAGCAAAAACTTCAGGCGGCCAGGGACGACGGAATCGAATCGGTGGCGATCTGCCTGTTGCACTCATTCGCCAACAGTGATCACGAGGAGCAAATCGAAACGGCGGCACGGGCCGCGGGATTCACAGAGGTCAGCCGCTCGAGTCGACTCTCACCGCTGATCAAAATCGTCAGCCGCACCGACACCACGTTGGTCGACGCCTACCTCAACCCGATCCTCCGTCAGTACGTCACCCGGCTCCGCGGCTCGCTTGGCGACAGCTCACTGAAAATCATGACGTCGGCCGGAGGCCTGGTTGACGCGGACCGTTTTGTCGGCAAGGACAGCATCCTGTCGGGTCCGGCCGGAGGAGTCATCGGGTTTTCTCGGGTTGCCGAGCGAGCAGGATTCGACCGCTCAATCGGTTTCGACATGGGTGGCACAAGCACGGACGTCTCGCGGTTCGACGGGAGTTACGAGCGGGAATTTGAAACGACCAAGGCGGGAGTGCGGATCGTCTCGCCAATGCTGGCCATCGAGACTGTGGCAGCAGGCGGAGGCAGCATCTGCGATTTCGACGGTGTGAAACTCGCTGTCGGTCCGGCCAGTGCCGGTGCCGATCCCGGCCCCGCCTGTTACGGCCGTGGGGGACCGCTGACCGTCACCGATCTCAACGTTCACCTGGGCCGGATTCTCCCGGACCGATTCCCCTTTCCGCTCGACACCGACGCGGTCACCTCGAGACTCGAGGCCCTCTGCACCCGGATCGCCGAATCCCCGATGGGCCGCCGCTACACTCCAACCGAACTCGCCGAGGGGTTTCTGCAGATCGCGATCGCCAACATGGTGCGGGCCATCCGCAACATCTCGGTCGCACGCGGTTACGATCCGGCTGACTACGTGCTGGTCACTTTCGGTGGGGCTGGTGCCCAGCATGCCTGTTCCATCGCCAGGGAACTGGGAATCCGTGATGTGCTGGTGCACCCCTACGCCGGCATCCTCAGCGCCTACGGCATGGGACTGGCCGACGTGCGACGGTTTGCCGAACGCAGCGTGCTGCAACCCTACGATGATCAGACACTCGACAATCTCGAGACCATCTTTGCGGAACTGGAAGCTGGGGCGACCGACGAAGTCCGCGCCGAGGGAATTCCGGACGAGCGGATCGGCGAACCGCGACGAACGCTGGAGATCCGCTACCTGGGGGTCGAAGCGGCGATCCCGGTCCCCTGCCCCACCGACGGTGATTACGCCGGGCGCTACCACGCGTTGCACCAGCAACTCTACGGATACGCCCACGACGGTCGACAACTGGAGGTCACCGCAGCGAGAGTCGAGGTTGTCGGCACCACGGCCGACCCGCCATTGGAGACTTCGACGACCGTGATACGATCTCCGGAGCCGGCCGAAACGACCAAATCCGTCTTCGATGGCCAGGAACGTGACACCCGTGTGTTTCTCCGGGAGGACCTCAATCCCGGAGACCGGCTTGACGGCCCGGCCATCGTCTGTGAATCCACCTCCACGGTGGTCGTCGAACCCGGATACTCGGCCGAGATCACCGAGCGCGACGAAGTGCTGATTCGCCAGGGCGCCGGAGAGCAGGCCGTAGCGGACGTCTCGACCGAAGCCGACCCGGTGATGCTCGAGATCTTCAACAACCTCTTCGCATCCATCGCCGAACAGATGGGCCTAACGCTGCAGAAAACCAGTTTCTCGACCAACGTCAAAGAGAGGCTCGATTTCAGTTGCGCCATCTTCTCGGCCTCCGGAGACCTGGTCGTCAACGCACCACACATCCCGGTTCACCTCGGCGCGATGAGCGAGACCGTCAAGAGAATCCTGGCCGACAATCCCGACATGTCCCCCGGAGACGTGTTCGTCACCAACGACCCCTACCGCGGCGGTTCCCACCTTCCCGACGTGACGGTCGTCACTCCGGTCCATCACGTCGACGGCGGCCGCCTGCTGTTTTTCACCGCCAGTCGGGCCCATCACGCCGAGATCGGTGGCATCGTCCCCGGCAGTATGCCGCCGTTCTCTCGAAACCTCGGCGAGGAAGGCGTGTTGATCCGCAACTTCCGCCTGGTCGACCAGGGAACCTCCAGAGAGGACGCGTTGCGCGAACTGCTCGGCTCGGGCAATCACCCCAGCCGCAACGTCGCGGAGAACCTGGCCGATGTGTCCGCCCAGGTGGCAGCCAACAACAGCGGAGTGGTGCAACTGGGGCGGTTGGTCCAGAGGTACACGCTGGAGGTTGTCGAAGCCTACATGAGGCACATCCAGCGGGCGGCATCGGAGAAAATGAGGTTGGCGTTGGGAGCGATTCCCGACGGGAACTACAGCCGCACCGACCAGTTGGACAACGGCTCCGAGATCACGGTGGCGATCTCCATCTCCGGTGACACCGCCGAGGTCGATTTCACCGGTACTGGTGAAGTCATGGATTCCAATCTCAACGCCAACCGGGCCATCGTCACTGCCGCCTGCCTGTACGTGTTCCGCTGCCTGATCAACGAGGACATCCCCCTGAACAGTGGAGTGCTGGAACCGGTCACGATTCGTCTTCCCGAGTGCCTGTTGAATCCTCCCGAGCAGCCCGATCCGTCCCGGAGTGCGGCGGTGGTTGGCGGCAACGTAGAAACCAGCCAGCGGGTCGTCGACACCCTGCTGGGTGCCCTGGGCGTGGCCGCAGCCAGCCAGGGAACGATGAACAACCTGACATTCGGTGACGAGACGTTCGGTTATTACGAAACGATCTGCGGGGGTGCGGGGGCCACTCCCGATGCCGACGGCACCGATGCAATCCACACGCACATGACCAACACGAGATTGACCGATGTTGAGGTGATTGAGCGGAGGTATCCGGTACGGGTCCACGAGTTCTCGATCCGTACCGGTTCCGGCGGAGATGGGCGATTTCGAGGTGGCGACGGGATCGTCCGTCGCATCGAGTTTCTCCGCCAGTTGTCAGTTTCCATCCTCTCGGAACGGCGTGGCCCGGCTGCTCCGTTCGGCCTCGACGGAGGCCAGCCCGGCCAGATCGGCCACAACCTGCTGAGTCCAGCCGACGGATCCAACGAACAGGATCTCGGTGGCAAGGTCCAACTCGACATCTCACCCGGAGACATCCTGACGATCCTCACGCCGGGAGGCGGAGGTGTCGGAGAACGGGAAGATCAAGATTGAGTGGATCCCGGGGTGACTGGCGGCCCCCGAAGTGCCCCCCTACGATACGCCTCGTTGCTCCTCCTCACTCCCCACGATGCAAGCGAGACCACGATGACCCAGAACCGCCGAGCGGAAGTCGACCAAGCACTGGAAGGCGTCGATTTTGAGACGACCGACTACCAGATCGAATTCCAGACGACACTGGGACCGATCACTCTCGATCTCTGGCCCGACATTGCTCCCGGCCATTGCCGCAACATCATCGGATTGACCAGCATCGGTTACTACGATGGGATCGTTTTCCACCGGGTAATCGCTGGCTTCGTGGCACAGGTGGGTTGTCCGCAGGGCACGGGCACCGGTGGGCCCGGTTACACCATCGACGCCGAGTTCAACGACCGTCTGCACGAGGCGGGAGTGTTGTCGATGGCCCGCACCAACGACCCCAACTCGGCCGGCAGCCAGGTCTTTCTCTGCCTCGACCGCGTCCCGCACCTGGACCGCCAGTACACCGCCTTCGGCAAGACGGCCAACGACGAGAGTCTCCAGACACTGCTCTCGATCGGTGGATTGCCGACCGACGGCAACGACAGACCGGTCGAAGAGGTCCGGATCGAATCGAGCCGGGTTATCGAGACGGCACGCTGACAGTGTCGCCAACGTGGACGGTGCCACCGGCAACCACCCGCGCGCAGATCCCCCCGTGGCCGTTCATGGCGTTGTAACCGCCCGGCCCCAGGTTCTGCTCCATCCGTTCGCATGGAACACATGGCCCGGCCCCTTCGAGCACAACCTCTCCGAGTTGAAAGGTCCGCTCCTGGAGAGCCAGCAGGTTGATGCCACTGACAACAATGTTGCGACGCAGCAACGCGGGATCGATCGCGTCACGACCGATCAATGCTGCCACGGCGGCCAGGTGCTCGTGCTGGATCAGCGTCACCTCGCGATGGGTTTCACTGCTCACCGCGTGATGCTCGCCATCGATTCCCGTCCCCGGTTCCAAGAGGCAGTCCTCGCTGGACGCCACGTCCCCCTTGCGTTCACTCGCTTTGCCGATCCATTCGACACGGCCCCCGCGTGGAAATTGTTCTTCCATCTGTTCGGTCCCGCTCCTTTCCTCTGGCCATACTCTCACCCGGACCACATCCTAGGCCCGACACGGACCAGGCGAAAGCAGCCACCCTCGCGAGACGGTTCCGTCCGGCGGTAGACTCTCAGCATGAACAGCGACGCACCAACACGGCCCGGGACCCCCGAAGACGTCCGGGGAGCTTGCCGCCTGGGAACATGGACTGACCACACCGCCGGGCTGGCTCCCGGGTTTGCCCAGGCCAACCTGGTGATCCTGCCGGCCGACCAGGCGGCGGATTTCCGAGAGTTCTGTGAGCGGAACCCCAAGCCATGCCCGTTGCTGGACGTGACAGCTCCGGGCGACCCGGTTCCCTCGCGTATCGCCCCGTCGGCCGACATCCGCAGCGACCTGCCCCGCTTCCGTGTCTGGGAACACGGGAAGGTGATCGACGAACCGACCGACGTGACCGGCCTCTGGCGGGAAGACCTGGTCGGTTTCCTGATCGGTTGCTCGTTCACTTTCGAGGCGGCGCTGCTCAATGAGGGGCTGGAAGTGCGGCACCAGGCATGCGAGACCAACGTGCCGATGTACCGAACCTCGGTTGAATGCGATCCGGCCGGGGTGTTCCGTGGCAACCTGGTGGTCTCGATGCGGCCCTACGGGCCGGCCGACGTGGTCCGCGCGGTCGAGATCACTTCGCGGTTCCCCGAGGTCCACGGGTCCCCGGTTCACGTGGGCCTGCCCGGCCTGCTGGGAATCGAGGATCTGGACCGTCCCGACTACGGGGACGCCGTTCCAGTCGACAAAAACGAATTGCCGGTCTTCTGGGCCTGCGGCGTGACCCCGCAGGCGGTACTCGAGGAGGCGGCTGTGCCATTTGCCATCACGCACGCACCGGGCTGCATGTTCGTCAGCGACGTGCGAGACGAGGATCTCGGATCCGGCGGTTTTTTCTCGTCGGACGTTTGAGAACCCGGATCTCCGCCGGTAGGATGCGTGGCACTGTCGGGAGGCTCGGAGGCGAGTCCGCAGTTAGACACATCTTGAGGAGACTGAAGTCCATGCGGGATCGAAACGATCAAAATCGCAGCGGACCTGGCTTCAATCGTCGCGACTTCCTGAAGGGATCGGCTGCGGCCGCCACCGCCACGGCGATGGCCACGCAGGGTTCCGAGGAAGCGGCAGCCGCAAACCTGAAGACCAACGTCTTCGCCGCAGCTGCCCAGAACGTGACGTTGAACGTCAACGGCAAGGATCACACGGTCAAGGTCGAGCCGCGAGTGACGTTGTTGCACGTCCTTCGAAACAACCTGAACCTGACCGGCTGCAAGGAGGTGGACGAGCGGTCCGCCGACGGCGCTGACACGGTGATGATCGACGGCAAGACGGTCCTGGCGGGCAGTCGGCTGGCGATCGAGTGCGAGGGCAAGAAGATTCGCACCGTCGAGTCTTTGCGGCGGGGCGAGAAGGTCGACGAGGTCGTCGCCGGATTCGTCAAGCACGACGCGATGCAGTGCGGTTTCTGCACTCCCGGCTTCGTGGTCGCCACCCGGGCTTTCCTCGACAAGAACCCCAAGGCGTCTCTCGCAGACATCCAGAAGGGGCTGGGCGGCAACATCTGCCGCTGCGGTACCTACCAAGGCATCACGGCATGTGCCCTGGAGATCTCGAAAGGGGGCAAGTGAGCCATGGCAGAACGCAAAGTTGCCTGGAAAAAACGTAAGGACAACACCCTGATCGGGGGTGACCACACGCGGATCGACGGCGTCGAAAAGGCCTCCGGCCACGCCAAGTACGCCGCAGACATCAACACCGCCGGCACTCTGTTCGCGCGGTTGTTGACGTTCAAGGGCGGTGCTGCGGTGGTCAAGAGCATTGACACTGCCGACGCCGAAAAGACTCCCGGCGTCCGAGCCGTGCACGTCTTCAACGGTGCCGGCAAGGAACTCCGCTGGGACGGCACGATCGTCGCTGCGGTCGCCGCCGACACGCCCGAGCAGGCCGAGGATGGTGTGCGGGCGATCAAGGTCGCCTACGAAGCCAAGCCCCACTGGGTCGACGAAGAGGACCTGCCCGGGGCCACGGCCGGCAAGCGGACCAAGCCGCTTGGTGACAACAAGAAGGGCGATGTGGCAGCGGCACTGAAGGCCGCCAAGCATGTCCACAAGGGCTACTACGGCATCGCCACCATCTCGCACATGTGCCTGGAAACGCACGGGTCACACTGCGAGTGGGATGGTGAGGACAAGCTCAATGTCCACCTCTCGACCCAGAACGTCTCGGGCACCGGCGGCCAGTTCGCCGGCCCGCTGGGAATCGACGCCAGCAACGTCTCGATCACCTGCAACTACATCGGTGGCGGGTTCGGGTCGAAGTTCGCGGCCGATGAATGGGGTGTGGCCTGTGCCCAGTTGGCCAAGAAGGCCGGCAAGCCGGTCCGGCTGATGCTCGACCGGGCCACCGAGCTGAAGATCGGGGGAACCCGTCCGAGCGGGTTCGCCGAAGTCACGATCGCGGCCGATGCCGAAGGCAACATCACTGTCTGGGACAGCCACCACTGGGGCACCAGCGGGATTGCCGGCTCGACGATTTCTCTCGGGCAGCTCCCCTACTGTTTCGACGGGATCCCCAACCGCAACCGCAAGGCGACGGGCATCTCGACCAACACCGGGCCGAACCGGGCTTGGCGAGCTCCCCCGCATCCGCAGTTGTGTGCGGTCACCGACACGGTGATCGACGACCTGGCGGCGAAGATGGGAGCCAACAGCTACGACATCTTCATGAAGAACCTCGACAAGACGCCCAAGCCGGATGTCTACGCCGAGGAGATGAAGATCGGTGCGAAGCTGATCGACTGGAAGGCCAAGTGGCACGCCCATGGCAAGGGCGGAGGAAAGTCGGTCAAGCGAGGGCTGGGCATGGCCCTGCACCGCTGGGGCGGCCGTGCCGGGGCCACGACCTGCACCGTCAAAGTGCATCCCGACGGGGCGGTCGAAACCTTCCTGGGCAGCCAGGACCTGGGCACCGGCACCCGCACCGTGATCGCGATCACCCTTGCCGAAACTTTCGGCCTGGGAATCAACGACGTGAAGGTCAACCTCGGGAACAACAGTTACCCGAAGGCCAACCCGTCGGGCGGCTCGATCACCGTCGGCGGCGTCTCCGGACCGCACCGGCGGGCCGGACTCGAGGCGCTGTGGAAAATCTACGACCTGGTCGCTGCCAAGTACAAGGTGGAAGCCGACTCGCTCTCGGCCAAGGGGGGCAAGATCCTCTCGGCCGGCAAGTCGGTCTGCACCTGGAAACAGGCCTGCGGCCTGCTGGGCCCGATGCCCCTGGAAGTCCAGGGACAGGGACCCAAGAATGACGGGCTGACGTCCCAGGGCGTCGCCGGCATTCAGATGGCCGACGTCTCGGTCGACATCGAAACCGGAATCGTCCGGATCAACGAACTGGTGGCCGTCCAGGACTGTGGACTGATCATCGACGAGTTGACCGCACGCAGCCAGGTCTACGGCGGCCTGATCATGGGCATCGCCTACGCCCTCTCCGAGGAACGCGTGATGGACAACCGCACCGGGCGGTTCATCAATGCCGACCTGGAGAACTACAAGCTGCCGCGGATCGGTGACATCGGGAAACTGAAGGTTCACATGTACCAACCCGACAGCGAGTACGAGCGGGGCGTGGTGGGACTGGGAGAACCTCCGGTCATCTCCACGGGGGCCGCGATTTCCAACGCCGTCGCCAATGCGACCGGCGTTCGCGTTCCCGTCCAGCCGCTGACTCCTCAGCGAGTCCTCGAGGCTCTGAAAGGAGGTCAAGCATGAGACCTTTTGAATACGCAAGACCGCAGAACGAGAGCGAGGCTCTGGATCTGCTCAATGACCATGACGCCAACACGGCCGTGCTGGCCGGGGGCACCGATCTGATCGCACTGCTGCAGGAAGATCTCCAGGCCCCGCAACGCGTGGTCGATATCAAGCAGGTCGAATCGATGCAGGGCATCGCCGCCGACGGCGACGGTGTTGTCATCGGGGCACTGACGACGCTCGAGGAAATTTCCGAGAGCCCCATGTTGGCCGATTACCGGTCACTGGGCGACGTCGTCGATGGCGTCCGTGCGATCCAGATCCAGCAGATGGGAACGCTGGGTGGCGACCTTTGTCACCTGCCCAACTGCTGGTTCTACCGCAACGGTTACGGCCTGTTGGCACTCGAGAACGGCGAATCGCTGGTCGCGGCCGGTGACAACCGTTACCACGCCATCCTGGGCAACCAGGGACCGGCCAAGTTCGTCAGTGCCGCCAGGTTCGCTCCGGCCCTGATCGCCTGGGGAGCCGACGTGCGAGTGATCGGCCCCGACGCCGGTTCGTCGGAATGGCTGCCGTTGGAGCACTTCTTCGTCACGCCCAAGGTCGAATCCCAGGGTGTCTCGGTGCTCAAACCAGGCCAGTTGATCTCTCACGTCCGCCTGCCGGCAACCACTGGACGGGTCAGTTCGACCTACGAGGTCCTGCAGATGGAAGGGCTCGACTGGCCGCTGGCCACCGCAGCCGCCACCATCGACCTCGACGGAGGAGTCGTTCGCGAAGCGAGCATCGTGATGGGGCACGTCGCCCCGATGCCGTGGGTCGCGCACGAAGCCGCCCAGAGCCTGATCGGCCAGCCTGTCGACGAAGTCTCCGCCGGCCGAGCCGGTGAGATCGCTGTCGCACAGGCCACCCCGCTCAGGGACAACGCCTACAAGGTGCAACTGGCCAAGACGGCCGTCAAACGAGCCGTACTCTCGGCGGCCGACATGCTGGAAGGAGCTCTGTAATCCATGTCCGAAGAACTCCAAGTGATCGACAATACCACCACCCGGTGCCGACAGCTCCTTTCCAAGGGGCTCTACACCAACGCCGGAATGCCGCCCGGCGAAAAGGCCACCGGAGATGGCAACTTCTGGTGCGGCAAGACCCAGACGATCTTCGGCCCCGATGACCGCCTCTGCGATGCGGAGCACTGCACGGATTCCACCCGCAGTTGCTACGAGGCCACCTAGGCCCGAAGGCCACAAACGCGAAAGCCCTCGCCCCGCCCGACCCCATAGGGGGTCCGGCGGGGCGTTTTCGTTCCGGTTGGCGATTGGCCAACGACGGTGGTTCCAACTGCGGAACCGGCTTTTTGCCGGCATCACGTTGACGGGGTCGACGACCCGTGGGAGAATCATAGGATCGATTCACGACCCATCTGCCTGAAACAAGGTGTTCTGGAGGATCTCGGACATGCGTCAACTCAGCCTCGCTCTCGCCCTGCTCTTCGTGTTTGCCACCAACGGACTGGCCGCAAACATCTCGGGCGAATACATCGAAGCTCGCACCTGCAATGTCTACACCGGCCCCTGCTTCGCCAACGCCGAGATGGGATTGGCCGGAAAGGAAGCCCTGATGGCCTGGAAGGTCGACAAGGGGCAGTGGAACGGCGTCAACGTCGACGGCCTGGGTGCCGCCGTGATCGTCACCGCCGAGAACACCATCGGGTACGACGGAATCTTCCCACTGCGGGCCGGCAAGATGAATGCCGTGATCCTGGTCGATCAGAAGGCCTCTCCGGAACAGTTCGCCGCACTGGTCGATTTCGTCAAGGACACCGCCAAGACCTACACCAAGCACGTGATCAAGGTCCGACGCGCTCCGATCGAGTTGAAAAACAATCACCTGACCAAGCAGGCTCAGTTCAAGGCCGGCAAGGTCGCCGAAATCAAGACCCGGGCTCTGAAGAAGAGCGACTGTGTCTGCACCAACGAGGTGGTCTACTACCAGCCGTTGACCAAGGTCGAGAATTTCAGTCCAGCCTTCAGCCTCAAAGTCTCCTACCAGGGCAAGGGCCTGAATCGGCGGTTCACCGACTTCGGCACCCGCAGTGCATTCCTGGCAACATTCCGTCGCTGAGCGACACGAATTCGAACAACAGGCGGGGTTCGGCCACCGAGCCGAACCCCGCCTGTTTCTGATTTGTCCCACCGGCGAACCGACTGATTCGCAATGACCACCGGTCGCCAATGACTACCGTCCGGCGACCGACTACAATGTCAGAGGTCGTTCGGATCTCGGCCTCCAACTGAAATCCCTTTTGCCGATCCTGCCGCTGCCCACCGGAGCCTCACCAGATGAAACGCCCCATCCTGTCTGCCGTACTCGTTCCCGCTGTGGTCCTGATCTCCTCGGGGATCCTGCTGGCCACGGCCGCCGCCCCAACCCATAAGCTCGGCCGCACCAAGGCGTTGCCCAAGGGCGTCGGCACCAAGATCGCCGGACTGATCGACAAGGCCGGATACCAAATCGCCAGCCCCAAGGGTCCCGTCTGCAGTATCTGGCTGGTCAAGGACGTGCCGATCCGTGACAAGTTCAAGCCCACCCTCTCGGTCAAGTACCCCTTCACCGCCGGACAACTCGTCGGACTGCTCCAGGTCCACACCAAGACCGGCTACACGGATTTCCGTGGGCAGGAACTCAAACCCGGCGTGTACACGCTGCGATACGGCCAGCAGCCCGAGGATGGAAACCACGTGGGAACCAGTGAGTTGGCCGACTTTCTGCTCGCGTTGCCCGCCAAGGTCGACCAAGACCCCAAGCCGATCTTCGGTTTTGAAGATCTGTCGTCGAAAAGTGCCCAGTCAGCCGGCGCGACCCATCCGGCCATCTTCTCGATGGTGCCCGGTGGAAAGAAGCCGATCAAGACGGCCGCTGTGACTCATGATGAAGATCATGGATTCTGGATCCTCAATGTCCCGGCGCCCGCCAAGACGAAGGCCAAGACCAAGGCCGTCGTCAACCTGAAGTTCATCGCGATCGGTCGTTCTCCGGAGTAGCCTCGTGATCCGTCCGGCCCGAATTTTCCTTGTGCCGCTTGTCCTCGGACTTTGCGGCGAGGTCGCCGTAGCGGCTCAACCGGCCAAGCCGGCCACCAAGAAGACGGTGACCAAGAGGCCGGCGAACAAGCCGCCCGGAGGAATCAAGAGGGAACTGTTCGCCGGCCGGGTGGTGATGCTCGGCGACGCCCTGAAGCGACGTGGGGTCAAGAGCACCGACGAATTTTCCAATCAAGTGGTACTGGAAACGCCCGTCGGCGAGTTGATCCCGATCGTCCCGGATTGGCGTGGACGGGCTTTTTACCAGGACAAAAGGCTGAGAAACCGTCCCGTTGAGTTGGTCGGTTACCGCCGCCATGGCATCCCCTACCTCCAGGTGCTGATGGTTTTCACCATCGACCGCGCGGACAAACGCCAGAAGAAAACCGTCAGACAGTATTTCGACTACTGGTGCGACATCTGCTCGATCCCGATGTACGAGATCAAGCGGTGCGAGTGCTGTCAGGGACCGATCCGAATGAGATTCCAGCCACGCGATCTGCCGTCCTACATCAGGACCGACGCGAAGCTGAAGGCCAAGCCTGCGGCTTCGCCCAATCGGGACGCTTCGCCGTGACCGACACCGGCGGACTGCTCAACGATCGTGCCTGGAGATTGGCCCAGAGGATCCGTGACCGGATCGGCGACCTCGGTGGAGAGTCGCACACGCTGGACAACGGGGGCATTGTGCTCGACCTGGGCGTAAACGTCACGGGAGGACTCGAAGCCGGGCTCGACCTGTCACGCCTGTGCCTGGCCAACCGGGGCCGCGTCACGGTCACTGGTGGTTCGCAGCCAACCGGGGACTGGCCCTCCATCGAAATCGCCACCGATTCGCCGGTGCTGGCCTGCCTGGCCAGCCAGTACGCCGGTTGGCAAATCAGCGTCGGCGACTACTTCGGAATGGGCTCGGGCCCCATGCGGGCGGCTGCCGGCCGTGAGGAGCTCTACGGGGATATCGGCGGAACGGAGACTCCCGGTGTCTGCGTGGGAGTCATCGAAAGTGGTGGGCTGCCTGACGAATCGGTGTTCGAAGCGATTGCCGAAAAGACCGGAGTCGAAATCGGACGGACCTTGCTGGCGGTCGCCCCCACGTCCAGCCAGGCTGGAACCGTTCAGGTCGTGGCTCGCAGCGTTGAAACGGCGCTCCACAAGCTGCACGAACTGGACTTCGACGTCTCACGGATTGTCTCGGGCTTCGGTTCGGCTCCGCTGCCACCGGTAGCTGCCGACGACCTGGCCGGCATCGGAAGAACCAACGATGCGATTCTCTACGGGGGCACCGTCACCTTGTGGGTCACCGGTGACGACGACTCTTTGACCGAGATCGGTCCCCGTGTCCCCTCGTCAGCCTCCGATGCCCACGGCCGACCGTTCCTGGAAATCTTCGCCAACGCCGAACACGACTTCTATCAAATCGACCCTCACCTGTTCAGCCCGGCCATGATACGTTTCTTCAACGTCGACACGGGCCAGGTGCACGCCTTCGGCCAGGTCAGCCCCGAGATCCTCTGCGAGAGTTTCGGAATCTGACCCCCCGTTGCTGCCGGCTGCCAGCAAATCCCGATCCAGGACATCCGACGCGTGCAAATCGCCGTCCTCAGCAATCCCGGCAGCTGGTATCTCAAGGACTTGTCCCGCGCCGCCCAACAGCGGGGGCACGAGTGTCTGGGGATTCGCTTTCCCCGAGTCGTGGGCACTCTGGCCGCCAATGGACCGGGAGAATCCGTTCGAGACACCGACGGCCACCTCGACAAAGCCGAAGCTGTGATCGTCCGCACAATGCCCCCGGGATCCCTGGAACAGGTGGTTTTCCGGATGGATGCCTTGGCTCGACTCGAACAACTCGGTGTCACCGTGCTCAATTCGCCTCGCGCGATCGAGTGCGCCGTCGACAAGTACCTCTCAACCGCCCGGCTTCTCGCAGCCGGGATCCCTGTCCCACCGACTGTGGTCTGCGAGAATTCCGACTCGGCAATGGAAGCATTCGACTTGCTCGGCGGAGACGTGGTGGTCAAGCCGATTTTCGGCGCCGAGGGCCGTGGCATCGTTCGAGTCAGCGATCCCGAACTCGCCCTCAGGACCTTCCGCACGCTCGAACAACTCAACGCCGTACTGTACCTGCAGGCTTTCATCGACCACGGCGGCTACGACGACCGGATACTGCTGCTTGACGGACAAGTGATCGGCGGCATGCGACGGCGAGCTCGAGAA